>CAVVFL010000010.1:0-22598 GCA_963747375.1 Ilumatobacteraceae bacterium | reverse complement strand
GGGCGCGGGAGCAGTGTGCTCTTCACCGCTGAAATGCGCTCCCTGGCGCGGCGAAACGGGCCGAACTGGCCTCCGAGTTGGCGCGGGCGATCGCCGACCGACGTCTGACCATCGAGTACCAACCGATGTTCTCGACCATCACACACCAGGCAGTCGGTGCCGAGGCCCTCGTCCGTTGGCATCATCCCGAGCGCGGTGGATCGATCCGAGCGCATTCATCTCGATCGCCGAGGAGGCTGGATCGATTGCACAGCTCGGCGAGTTCGTCCTCGACCAGGCTCTCCTCGAGACGAGGCTCTGGACCGAGCGGGGCATCGTCGGTGACGACTTCGCCGTCCACGTGAACGTCTCGAGGGTCCAGTTGGCGAGCAGTTCCTTCGTCAACTTCGTCATGGCCATGCTGCGCAGTCATGGGTTGCGTCCCGAGCAACTCGTCCTCGAAGCACGCGAAACCGCCTTGCTCGGACGCAGCGTCGACGTCGACCGATCCGTGCAGGCCCTTCGACGGCTCGGCGTGCGCACCGCCATCGACAACTTCGGTACCGGCGCCAACACGCTCTCGGTCCTCACCGACATCGGTGCCGACATCTTGAAGCTCGACGGAATCTTCGGCCTCGGCAACGGTTCGTCCGACACCGACACGCGCCTGGTCCGCGCCGTGGTGCTGCTCGCCCACGCGCTGGGGATGCGCGTGGTTGCCCAGCGTGTGAACGATGTCGAACAGCTCCGCCACCTCAGAGCGGCAGGCTGCGATGCCGTCCAGGGCAATCTGCTGGCTCCGGTGGCACGCGCGAGCGATCTGGTCACCACGACGCCGTTCTGACCAGCCCGTTCGCGGCTGCGGCTGCCCCATCGCCACGCTGGTCGATACCCTGATCGACGTGCCGTTGCCGCCGCCGCCCCCGTCAGGCCCGACCGGCGCCTCCGGGCCGCCATCGTTCGGGTCCGGTTCCAGCATGGGTGCTGCCGGGCCCACCGGGCCACTCCCCGTTCCGCCGTCTGCGCCCGTGACGACCTGTTATCGGCATCCCGATCGCCCGGCCGGACGTCGGTGCACGCGGTGCGGGAACCCGGCCTGCGAATCGTGCCTCGTGCAGGCCAGCGTCGGCAGTCACTGCCTCACCTGCGCCAAGGCCGGGCGGCCCGATGTGAAGACCCGCGCCCGCTTCTGGTCGGCCCGTCAGCCGTTGTTGGTGACGATGACGCTGATCGGCATCAACGTGGCGATCTTCATCGGCGTGTTGCTGTTCACCCGCGACCCCGGAGCGATGACGGGAAGCGTCACCGACGCCCACCTGCGCTTTGGCCTCAGCCGCGAGGTGCTGGCCCAGCAGATCGCCTGGCAGAGCGCGGACGGCGTGTTCATCACCGAGCCCGATGGTTGGTACCGCCTCGTCACGTCCGGCTTCATGCACTTCGGCGTCATCCACCTCGCGTTCAACATGTACTTCCTCTATGCGCTCGGCCGGATGCTCGAGCCGGCGATGGGGCGGATCCAATACCTGCTGCTCTACATGGCGGCGCTCCTCGGCGGTTCGCTCGGCGTCATCGTCATCGGAGGTGCCGGCATCACCGCCGGCGCATCCGGCGCGGTGTTCGGACTGTTGGCGGCGGCGACGATCGGGCTCTGGAGGCGTGGGGTCAACCCCTTCACCACCGGTATCGGCGCCACGCTGATCCTCAACCTGTTCATCACGTTCGCGATCCCCGGCATCTCGATCGGTGGTCACGTCGGTGGCATCATCGCCGGTTCGATCTGCGGCATCGTGATGCTCGCGCCGCCGTACAAGAGCTTCCCGAAATGGGCGTCGTACGCCACCCCGATCGCCGTCGGGGTGTTCAGCGTGGTCGCCTCGGTCATGATCGTGACGTCGTGATCGCCCATGAGCCTGCGTGATCATCATCTGCAACGCCTCCGCAACGAGCACTTCGACACGCTCGTCATCGGTGGCGGCATCAACGGCGCGGTAGCAGCAGCGTCGCTCGCGGGACGGGGCGCTTCGGTGGCGGTGATCGACCGCGGCGACTTCGCCAGCTTCACCAGCCAGGCGTCGTCGAACCTGGTCTGGGGCGGCTTCAAATACCTGGAGAACTACGAGCTGTGGCTCGTGTTCAAGTTGTGTCGGTCGCGCAATCGACTGATGAAGGCCTATCCGTCCAACATCCGCCAGATCGGGTTCTATGCGTCGCTCGACGAATCGGCGCCCTACAAGCCATGGTTCGCCGGGCTCGGGGCGCTCGGCTACTGGATCATCGGACAGTTCGGCACCAAGCCACCCCGGCTGTTGTCGACGGACAAGATCGGACGCGAGGAACCCGCCGTCGACACGTCAGGTGTCGCCGGTGGCATCGAGTACTTCGACGGCGTCCTCGTCGACAACGATGCTCGGTTCGTCTTCTCCTTCATCCGTGCTGCCATCGAGGCCGGCGCCGCTGCCGCCAACTACGTCGAGCTGATCTCGGCCGAGCGCGTCGACGGGCGCTGGGTGGCCACGGTCCGCGACGTCGATCGGGGCGAGGAGTTCACGGTCACTGCCGCGACGATCGTCAACGCGGCCGGCCCGTTCGTCGACCAACTCAACGAGGAGTGGGGCGTACGCAGCGACCATCGCATCGTGTACTCGAAGGGCATCCACCTCGTGGTTCCTCGGCTGACGACGCACGACCATCATCGCGTCCTGGCGTTCTTCGACGACACCCAACGACTCTTCTACGTCATCCCGATGGGTCGCCGCTCGGTGATCGGTACGACCGACACCCGCGTCGACACACCGTTCACCGAGGTGACCGACGACGACGTCGAGTTCCTCCTCGCTCAGATCAATGCGCGCCTCGACCTCGATGCGCCACTCACCCGTGCCGACATCATCGCCGAACGCGTCGGTGTCCGCCCGCTGGTGGTGCCCACGTCGCAGCGCCGGCGATCGTGGTTCCGGCGCGGTAGCGGTGACGCCGACCACTCCACGGTCGACTGGACGAAGCTGAGTCGCAAGCACGCCGTCGAGACCGACCACGCGCGCAAGATCGTCACGATCTTCGGGGGCAAGCTCACCGACTGCCTCAACGTGGGCGAGGAGGTTGCCGACGAGGTCGAGTCGCTCGGCGTTCCCCTCGAGGACGACCTGCGCAACTGGTACGGCGAACCGGCCGAGGCAACCCGCGACGAGTTCTACCGTCAGGCGCGGCTCATGCGACTCGACGAGTTCCGCACGAAGGCCGACACCGAGCCGCTCACGGACCGACTCTGGCGCCGTTACGGGAGGCGCGCATTCGGCATGCTCGAAGCCATTCGCGAAGACCCGACGATGGCGCACGACGTGATGGGGTCGGCCGACTACCTGCGCGTGGAGTTGTACTCGGCGGCCCGCTCGGAGATGGTGACACGACTCGAGGACTTCATGCGGCGACGCTCGAAGATCGAACTCGTGGTCCACGACGACGACATCCGCAACTCCGCCGGACTGTTCGACATCGCCGAGATCCTGTTCGGCGACGATGCCGAACGGCGCCTGGCCGAGTACTTCGGCGGAGCCGACGCCATCCCGCCCGCCATCGCACAGCGACGCTCACATCCAGATGCCGGATCGTGATCGCATCGATCCGCAACTGGTTGTCGGGTGAGCCCACCTCTCCCGAGTTCGACGAGTCCTGGCGGCTCCTCCTCGAGCGGCGGTTCGAGCACTGGAAGCTGCTGACCCCCGCCGAACTCGAACGCATGGAGCTGCTGGTGGCCCGCTTCTTCGCCAGCACGCGGTGGGAGGCCGCCAACGGGTTCACCCTGACCGAGGACATCAAGGTGCTCATCGCCGCGCAGGCATCGATGCTCCTGCTCGGGCTGGAGATCGACGACTACCCGCAGCTCACGTCGGTCATCGTGCATCCGTCGACGGTTCGCCTACACGGTGTGTATTCGGCCGGCGGTGGAGTGGTCGCGTCGGGAACACAGAACCTGCTCGGTCAGGCGCACTACCGCGGGCCGGTCGTGCTCTCCTGGAATGCGGCCCAACGGGGTGCCCGCTTCCCCGACGCCGGCGAGAACGTCGTATATCACGAGTTCGCGCATCAGCTCGACATGCTCGACGGCATCACCGACGGCACCCCACCGCTGCGCGACGAGGCCGCACGACGGCGCTGGACCGAGGTCTGCACGACCGCGTACGACGCCGTTCGCGCCGAGGGGTCACCCGTGCTGCGGCCCTATGCGGGGACGAACCCGGCTGAATTCTTCGCCGTTGCCACTGAGGTGTTCTTCAATCGGCCCGTCGACCTGTTCGAGTACGAGCCGGCGCTCTATGGCGAACTGAGTGGCTTCTACCACCAGGATCCCGCGGCGCGTCGAGCCATGTCGCCCAGCGCCGACGCCCGAGGGTTGAGTCCGCGCTCACAGTGGCTCTGAGCTGGGGCGATTCGATCCCGGCAACTGTGTCACAGCCCTTCGTCAAGATGGTGCCCATGATCACCAACGCTTCCTCACCCCGCCGGGCGAACGCCGTGTTGACCGCCGAGCAGCTCTCCCTTCTCCCGAACGATGCGGTCACCGCGCGGTTCCGGCTCAGCCGAGACACCCGCGAGCGCGGCCTGCGTCACGTCGCCGAGATTCGCCGGATGCTCGCCGAGCGCGCCGCCACCACCACCACCGCAGCAGCCGGCAACGTGCAGGCGCTGCGGACCCGCCACGAGCAGGCAGCCTGAGCTCTCGAGGCCGTCGTCAGCCGGCGCTCGGTGACAGGTCGGTGACGGCCTGCCAGTAGTCGAGTGCCGGGTCGAGCGGGAGGATCGCCAACGAACTCGTGGTGACGCCATTGTCGAAGTACTTCTGGATCTGGGCACGGCATTGCGCCGGCGAGCCGTGGACCACGAGGTCGTCGACGACCTGATCGGGAATGGCTGCCAGCGCAGCCTTGCGGTCACCGGCTGCCCAGGCATCCCACATCCCCTGGAGCTGGTCGCCGCGACCGAGCCACTGGTGGAACGCCGCGTACACGGGCACGTTCAGGTATGCGGCGATCGCGAACTTCGCGGCACTGCGCACGATGTCGGCGTTCTCGCTCGGGCAGCAGAAGATGCGGGCGACGATCTCACGGTCCTCGCCCCCGGCCGCGTCACGCACCACGGGCACCACGGTCGACACGTCGGTGGCCGACAGCCAGTTGATGATCGCGCCGTCGGCCTCCCGTCCGGCCAAGCGCAACATGCCCTCGCGGAGCGCCGCTACCAGTATCGGCGGGGTCTGCTCGGGGCGCACGCCGAGCTTGAAACCGTTCACCTCGAATGTGTCGTAGGAATGCTTGATCTTCTCGCCGCCGAGCGCGTCCTTCAAGAACCGCACGATGTCGCGGACCTTCTTGTACGGCTCCTCGAACGGCACGCCGTTCCAGCGTTCCACGATCACGTTGCTCGACGAGCCGATCCCGATGGCGAAGCGGCCAGGGGCGGCGTCGGCCATCGATGCAACGCTCTGGGCCATGCACGCCGGGGCCCGCGTGTAGGCAGGAACGATCGCCGTGCCGAGACGCAACCTCGGTTCCCACGCTGCCGCCAGAGCCAGCGGCGTGAACGCGTCGGCACCGTCGGATTCGGCCGACCAGATGTCGGTGTAGCCCATGTCGGCCAGTGCACCCAGCTTCTCGCGGTGGCTGTGGAGCGGGCCGGGGAGCGGAACGGTCATGCCGGGTCGTGTCGGAAGCGCCATGCGCCGACACTACGCAGATCGGGTTGCGACATCGGAACCCGTGGGTTCCGCGACTACTCGGCGCCGTCGTAGCCGGGGCACGGCCCATCCTGGGTGCCCACGATCTCGCCGTCCACGAGCGTCCAGCCGGGTGGAATCCCGACAGATTCCAGCGGGAGTTCATCGATGTCCGTCGGCCCGCGGCCGTGGGCGGCCCAGAAGGCCTCGTTCACGGCGGCAAGAATCCAGTACTGATCGCGGCAGAGGTCCGAACCGAGATCGGCGGCCGCCGGCCGCGGCGGCACGTCGGTCCGATGAGCCCCGACGGTGACATCCAACTTGACGCTGCACGCCGCCAGCAGCACCAGCATCGGGGCGAGAGCCCAACCGGTACGCATGGTCACAGAATCAGCGCAGCAACACGTCGAGTGCTCATCACTGCTTCCCCCGTCCAGTTCGACTCCGCCTCGAAGCCGAGGGGCCAACACTGTTGCCCCGGCGCCGGGCGACTGTCAAGAGCTCTCGTGACACGGGCCATGTCCCGACGACCCCGGCCTAGGTCGGACGAACCGGCGAGGCATGGTCGCTGACTTCCACACCCGCTCGATCCAGCGCGTCAGCGATGCGTTCACGTGGCCGATCGTCCCAGTAGCGCACGATCACCGACTGGCTCGCCGTTGCCAACAGCGTCCCGTTGTCGTCCTGCGCGAACATGTGAACGAGGCCGTGACCGAATCCTCGCTCGACCATGTGGACGCGGATGTCCATCAGCACCCACTCGGTCGGCACGATGCGACCGACGCGCAGCGTGTTGTCGAGACTGTTGCCACCGGCGCGAGCACCGAGTGCCTGACCGATGCCCATGGGGACGAAGTCGCCCAGAATCGCCAACGTGGTCGCATCGACGCCGGTGATCACGTCGGGCAGACGCGCCCACAGAAGCGTCTGGCCGTCACCCGGTTCGCTGCCATCGAGGTCCTCGAACGGCCGAGCCTTGACCATGCGTTCCTCGAGGCGATCGTTGATCGACGCAGACATCTCCGACACGTGGCGCCGTTCCTCGCACTCCTCCGGTGGAGGCACGTCGGCGGGCATCTGCTCCCACTGGCCCGACACCTCGATCTCGCGATCACCGAGCGCGGCATTGACCGTGAGGATCTCACGGTCGGCGACATGGCAGACCGCTCGTGCCTGCGTGATCTGGTGACCGTCGACCGCGACGTGCACGTCGATGTCGAGGACCTCGCCCGGCTTGGCGTACGACAGGTACTGAGCGGTCGCCCACACGCACTGGCGACCCGACGTGCCTTCGAGTGCCGAGATGGCAGCGCCGAGACCCGATCCGCCGAAGAGGAAGTTGCCGGTGGTCGAGATCCCCTCCGTGACGGGCAGCTTCCAGCGAAACGGATTGTGCGTCGATTCGAGACCGAGAAATGTTCGTGAGTCCATGGCGACGCCGATCGTACGCGCCTCCTACAGTCCCGCCCCATGGGTGATTCGACATGGACGGGCGACGCAGTGGGGCTCGTGGAGGCATTCCGCTCGGGCGAGCGGTCCCCCACCGAAGAACTCGGCGCCGTGTTCGCCGCCGTCGATGTCAGCGACCTGAATGCCGTGTGTTACGAGGATCGTGACGCCGCGATGGACGCAGCGGCGCACGCCGACGTCTCGCTGCCGTTCGGTGGCGTGCCGATCGGGGTGAAGGAACTCACCCCCGTCGAGGGTTGGCCGGACACCGAGGCATCGGTACCGCTGCGCGACGGCATCGCGGCACACACCGCGACGATGGTGAGACGCATCGTCGAACTCGGCGGCGCAGTGCTCGCCGGGCAGACGACCGCCAGCGAGTTCGGAGGCGTCAACCTCACCCGCACGAAGCTGCACGGCGCGACCCACAACCCGTGGCAGTACGGCAAGACGCCCGGAGGCTCATCGGGAGGTTCGGCATCGGCGGTTGCGGGCGGGATCTACCCGATCGCGACCGGCGGCGACGGTGGCGGGTCCATCAGGATTCCCGCCGGATTCACCGGCCTCGTCGGCCTCAAGGGGACGTTCGGGCGGATTCCGCGCGGACCGCAGGCCGAGTACGGAAACCTCACGGTGTCGACCGGCTGCATGGCCCGCTCGGTACGCGACACGGCCCGTTGGTTCGATGTCACCAACGGTCACGACGCCCGCGATCCACTGAGCCTCCCCCGGGTCGAGGGGTGGGAGCAGGGCCTCGGAGCTCATCTCGGCGACCTTCGTGGTCTGCGCGTCGCGGTGGTCGACGACTGGGGCGGCGCCACGGTGTCGCCGATCATGTGGGAACTCCTCGAGGAGTCGGCGACCGGCCTGATCGCCGAGTGCGGGCTCGAACGGGTGGTCGGCCTCGACACCCACGTGCCGCGCATGGGTGGGGCGTGGTCGATCTCGGGAATGATCTCGATTGCTGCGCAACTCGCCGACAAGTGGCCGGCGTGCGCCGACGACCTGACCCCTGAGATGCGTTTCGGGCTCGAGGCGACCGAAGGCAAGTACGACGCCACCTCGCGAGCGCGGATCGAACGACGTCGCACCGAGGTCAACGAGGCGATGGCGCGCATCTTCGACACGGCCGACGGTGGCGTCGACTTCGTGATCACGGCGACCAACCCCGACGTCGCCTTCGATGCCGAAGGTCCGATCCCGGGCGTGTTCGGCGGCATCGAGGCTGGAGCTGCCAACAACGGACGCCTGACGTTTCCGGCCAACCTCCACGGCAACCCGGCCATCTCGGTGCCCGCGGGCCTGCTCGACGAGCTCCCGATCGGACTGCAGATCGTGGGTCGTCACTTCAGTGAACCGCTCCTGCTCGACCTCGCTCTCACCATGGAACGCAACCGTCCCTGGGCGCTCACCGCCCCCTGACCACCCACCCGATCGACCACGAACACCCGAAATTCGGAGCCAGCGTTGCGCTCTGCGCAACGTTGGCTCCGAATTTCGGGTCGGGTGAACGTAGTTCGGGTCTCTGGGGTCAAGCGTCGCGGCATAGGTTCGCACCATGCAGGTGCCACTGACTGTCAACGACTTCCTTCGACGCGCTGAACTCGTCTACCCCGACCGAGTCGCGATCGTCGACGAACCGGACCAGCCGGCGGAGTCGTGGGGGTCGATCACGTATCGCGAGATGGCCGATCGCGCTCGGGCGATGGCCGCCGGCCTCGACGAACTCGGCGTCGGGGTCGGCGAACGGGTGGCGATGGTGAGCCACAACTCGGCACGGTTGCTGACCGCGCTGTTCGGCGTGTCCGGGTCGGGTCGAGTGCTCGTGCCGATCAACTTCCGCCTCGTCGCCGAGGAGGTGAAGTACATCGTCGCCCACTCGGGCGCCAAGGTGCTGCTCATCGATCCCGAACTCGCCGAGGCGATGGCAGACGTCGAGTGCGAACACAAACTGATCATCGGCGCCGAGAGCGACGCTGTGCTCATGAAATTCGGCGCCGAACCGGAGCCATGGGACGGCGACGAGGACGCGACCGCGACCATCAACTACACGTCGGGGACGACCGCCCGCCCCAAGGGAGTACAGCTCACGCATCGCAACCTGTGGCTCAACGCCTCCATTTTCGGGTGGCACATGGGCGTGAACGACCGTGACGTCTACCTGCACACGCTCCCTCAGTTCCACTGCAATGGCTGGGGAATGCTCTACGCCGTCACCGGGATGGGGGCCGAACACATCATCATCCGCAAGATCGACGGCATGGAGATCCTCCGCCGGGTCGAGGAGCACGGGGTCACACTGATGTGCGGAGCACCCGCCGTGCTCAACATGGTGCTCGACGCTGCGGCGGTCTGGGAGGCTGAGACGGGTCGCCCGATCCCAGGGCGCGATCGGGTGCGCATCGTCGTCGCCGGCGCTCCCCCGCCGACACGAACGATCGAACGAACCGAGACCGAACTGGGCTGGGAGTTCGTGCAGATCTACGGTCTCACCGAGACCACCCCGGTGATCACGATGAATCGAAGTCGCGCCGAGTACGACGAGCTGACAACGAACGAACGGGCCGTCAGACTCAATCGGGCCGGCGCCCCAGTCGTCGGTTGCACGATGGCGGTCGACGCGAACGGCGAGATCCTCGCCCGCGGCAACATGGTGATGGCCGGCTACTGGGAGCAGCCCGACCAGACCGACGCTGCGATCCGCGACGGGTTCTTCCACACGGGTGACGGCGGCATCATCGACGCCGACAACTACGTCACGATCTCCGACCGCAAGAAGGACGTGATCATCACCGGCGGCGAGAACGTGTCATCGATCGAGGTCGAGGACGCGATCTTCCAGCATCCGGAGATCACCGAAGTGGCCGTGATCGGGATACCCGACGAGAAGTGGGGCGAACTCGTGACGGCGTTGGTGGTGACCTCGCCCGGCAGCGCGCTGACCGAGGCCGATGTGATCGCGTTCACGAAGACGAAGCTCGCCGGCTACAAGTGCCCCAAGCGCGTCGAGTTCCGTCAGGAGCTCGCCCGAACCGCCACCGGCAAGCTCCAGAAGTTCAAGCTCCGCGAACCCTTCTGGTCCGACGCCACCCGCCAGGTCCACTGACGTCGGCCCAGCGATGAGCGATGGGCCCAGATACCGGCTCGTCGCTCATCGCGTCCAATTTCCGCACCCAGCGATGAGCGATCGGCCCACATACCGGCTCGTCGCTCATCGCCTCGGATCTCGGCGCGTCACTCGAGCGTGGCGTAGTTCGTACTGCGATCGTCGGTCCGGGTGCCCACGACGGCAGCGACACACTCGGCGAGATCCTCCAGGTAGGTCTCGATCACGCCGGTGTTGGTGTTGCTGATCGTCGAGTGGAGGCTGTCGGGCGGACCCTGACGGTCGTGGAACCATCCCTTGGCGAGCAGGGCATCGCCCAGGGCGAAGATGTCGATCTCGGGATCGAACGACGGGTCGGAGGCGATTGCCACGAGGTGGAACCGGCCGTCACCGAGCACCCGGATGCCGTCGATCGCCGCCACTCCGGCGCGGAAGGCGTCGGCGTTGGCGAGCGTTTGGCGAGTGAGATCGACGTACCCGTCGATGCCGAGGTGCGACATCACCGCCCACGCGCAGGCCATCGGGAGGCCCGATCGGGTCCCTTGCATGTTGGGCGAGGCGTAGAAGCCTCCGAGCCAATCGTCGAACACGAACGTCTGGTACTGGCGCGACGTCTTGGTTCGATGGAGGATCACCGACACACCCTTGGGTGCGTAGCCGAGCTTGTGGATGTCGGCTGAGATCGTGGTGACGCCCTCGACGCGGAAGTCCCACGGTTTGACCTCGCGTCCGAGCATCTCCGCGAACGGCAGCACGAACCCACCCATGCAGGCATCGACATGACAGTTTGCGCCAATCGATGCGGCCAGCGCTGCGATCGCCGGAATGTCGTCCTGCACTCCTTGCGGATACTGGGGCGCCGAACCGACCACCAGCACCGTGTTCGGCCCGCACATCGCCGCCATCGCATCGACGTCCGCGGTCCAGTCGTCCTTGACCGGCGCCTTGTGCAACGTGATCCCGAAGGTGTGCGCGGCCTTGTGGAACGCCGCGTGCGCCGACTCGGCCACCACCATCTCGGGGGCGGTGATGCCCCGCTCGATACGGCCACGCTCGCGAGCGGCGAGCACCCCGCAGAGGATCGACTCGGTGCCGCCACTCGTGAGGAACCCGGCCACGTCGTCGTCACCGTGGAGCAGGCCGGCGGTCCAACCGACCACCTCGGACTGGATCTGGCCGAGCGACGGGAACGCCTTGGTGTTGAGTGCGTTCTCGTGCAGGTAGAGGCGGGCGGCCTGCTCGGCCACCTCGTGAACCGTCGGGCCGCCGTCGTAGACCATCCCGAACGTGCGACCATCGGCCCATTTGACGTCGTTGACGCGCTTGGCGGTCAGGTCGTCGATGACGTCCTCGACCGAACGGCCATGTTGTTGCAGCGATGCCATGGCCGACAGTGTCGCGCACGGTGCGGGCGTAGTCTGCCGACGTGCAAATCGCCGATCTCCGCATCTTCACCGAACCACAGCAGGGCGCGTCGTACGGCGACCTGCTCGCCGTCGCCCAACGTGCCGAAGCGCTCGGCTACGGCGCGTTCTTCCGCAGCGACCACTTCCTCGCCATGGGCGCAAGCGACGGGCTTCCCGGCCCAACCGATGCGTGGATCACGCTCGGCGGAATCGCCCGCGAGACCTCCACGATCAGACTCGGGACGCTGGTGACATCGGCGACGTTCCGGCTTCCGGGACCGCTTGCGATCAGCGTGGCGCAGGTCGACGAGATGTCGGGTGGGCGCGTCGAACTGGGTCTCGGCGCGGGCTGGTACCAGCGCGAACACGAGGCCTACGGCATTCCCTTTCCACCCCTCGGTGGGCGCTTCGACCGGTTGGAGGAGCAACTCGAGATCATCACGGGACTGTGGTCGACGCCGATCGGTGAGACGTTCGAGTCACCGGGCGGCCACTATCCGGTCACTTCGTCTCCGGCGCTCCCCAAGCCGGTCCAGTCGTCGGTGCCGATCGTCATCGGCGGCGGTGGGCCGAAGCGCACCCCGGCGCTCGCCGCCCGATTCGCCACGGAGTTCAACACGCCGTTCGTGCCGGTCGACTTCTTCACCGCGCAGACCGAGAGGGTCCGCGATGCGTGCACGGCCATCGGCCGAGACCCGGCGACCATGACCGTTTCGGCCGCGCTCATCGTGTGCTGTGGCGCTGACGAGGCCGAGGTCGAACGCCGAGCGGCGGCCATCGGACGAGATCCGGCAGAACTCCGCGAGAACGGCGTGGCCGGCACCCCGGATCAGTGCGCCGAGACGCTGCGACGCTGGGCCGAGGCAGGCGCCGACCGGATCTATCTCCAGGTGATGGATCTCGGAGACCTCGACCACCTCGACCTCGTCGCACGCGAGGTCGCCCCGAACCTCGCCTGACCGCACCCCGGTTCACCGTTTGCGTGACGCTTCGGTTGGGGCGGGCCAACGGAACCGCGACGCAAACCGGGGTTGGGGGGTGCGGGTACGGTCGGGCGATGAGCGAGACCACGGTGTATCCGGCCCGCACGATCGTCACGATGGACCCCTCGCAGCCCGAGGTCGAGGCCGTGGCAGTCCGAGACGGCAAGATCCTGGCGGCCGGGTCGCTGGACGAATGCGCCAGTTGGGGGCCGCACGACGTCGACCGCCGCTTCGCCGACCACGTCCTCGTGCCAGGGATGATCGAGGCCCACGCCCACTCGCTCGAGGGCGCGTTCTCGATGATCCCGTACGTCGGTTGGTTCGACCGACATCGCGTCGACGGCGGCACGTCGCCCGGGATCCGAACCTACGACGCGCTCCTCGACCGGTTGCGCCAGGTCGACGCCGAGACGGCCGGGTCCACCGAACCGATCGTGGTCGGCGGGTTCGACCCGATCTACTTCACCGGCGAGGCGCGACTCACCCGTGACCATCTCGACCGCGTGTCGACCGACCGCCCCATCTTCGTCTTCCACGCCAGTGCGCATCTCGCCACGGTCAACACCGCGATGCTCGAACGCCACGAGATCACACGCGACACCTCCACCCCCGGCGTCGCCCGCGACGCGAACGGTGAACCCAACGGCGAGTTGCAGGAGATGCCGGCGATGGCCCTCGCCATGTCGGCCCTGCAGGTGATCCTGCGAACGATGAACGACCCGGCAGCGATCAACACGCTCGGCCAGATCTGCGCGAACCAGGGCATCACGATGCTGTGCGATCTGGCGGCGACGGGCCTGTCACGCCCGGACGGCCAGGCGCTGTGGCACGAGGTGGTCGACCGCGACGACTATCCCGCTCGAATCCTCCAACGTCACGTCCACGCGCGCCCGCCGGGCAGTACCGACTGGGCCGACGCTGCGGAGTTGATGCTCCAGTTGGCTGCGGGCGACACCGACAAGCTCCGCACCGCCGGGCTCAAGCTGGTGCTCGATGGATCGATCCAGGGGTTCACGGCCAAGATGGGCTGGCCCGGCTACTACACCGGGACCGACCACGGCCAGTGGATGGTGCCGCCCGAGCAGCTCGTCGACATCTGCCGGCCGTTCCACGAACGCCGCATCAACATCCACGCCCACTGCAACGGCGACCTGACCGTCGACGCCTGGATCGACACCGTCGAGCAGCTCGTCATCGGCTACCCGTGGCTGGATCATCGCCACACCGTCCAGCACTGCCAGCTGACGACCGCCGCGCAGTACCGGCGGATGGCGAAGCTCGGTATGTCCGCGAACATCTTCGCCAACCACATCTGGTACTGGGGCGATCAGCACAGCGACCTCACCGTTGGCCCCGAGCGCGCCCGGCGGATGGAAGCGGCGGCGACCGCCGAGCGCGAAGGCGTGTCGTTCTCGCTGCACAGCGATGCCAACGTCACGCCCCTGGGTCATCTCCACACCATGTGGTGTGCCGTCAATCGGGTCACGCCGTCGGGCCGCGTCCTCGGCGAGTACGAACGGATCTCGGCGACCTCGGCGCTGAAGTCGGTCACGCTCGGCTCGGCGTACCAACTGCACCTCGACGCCGAGTTCGGCACGATCGAGTGCGGCAAGGCAGCCGACTTCACCGTGCTCGACGACAACCCGCTCACCGTCGATCCGATGGCGATCCGGGACATCGGTGTCTGGGGCACGGTGGTCGGTGGCCGCCCGTTCGAGGCCGCGCGCCCCTGAGCGAACGACGCAGGACCGGATCTCGTGCGCCTCGGCCGCACTCAGCCGGCCACGAACCCACCGGCGGCAAGCGCCCGGTCGAGGATCGCTGCGAGGCGCACCGTGTCGCTGGGGTTCTCACCACTCACGGTGATCGCCCACGTGACGTTGTCGGCCCGGTCGAAGACCATGGCGTGCGTGCTCTCGATGGTTCCCGTGTGACCGACGGCGCCGCCGCCGTAGAGGATCAGGCCCATCCCGTAGCCTCGATCCGGCGTCGCCGGGTCGGACGCGCTGGTCTTCATCGCCGCCACCGTCGCCGGTTCGAGCGGCTTCCAACCGGGTGTGTCGGCGTCGAGTGAGTCGATGATCCTCACGAGGTCAGCGGGCGTCGCCACCCACGCCCCGGCCGCGCCGAGCACCTCCATGTAGTTGCGGCCCGAGACCGTGCGGTGCTCCGTTTCGCCCGGGCCGGGGTCGTAGGTCGGGGCCAGTCGCACGCCCGAGATCCCGAGTGGGGTCAGCAGGCGCTCGTACACGACCTGCTCGTACGGTTCGCCCGTGAGATGCTCGATCAACAGCCCGAGCACGCAATAGTTCATGTTGCTGTAGCGGAAGCCACCGCCCGACAACGACCGACCGAGCCCGACGGCGGCCGCTTCCTCGCACGAACCGACCTGGTTGCGGAAGAAGAGATTCTCGTACTGGGCCAATCCGGAGGTGTGCGTGAGCAATTGACGCACGGTGATGGCGGTGACGGCAGGGCTCGGCGCGGCGATCCCGACATCGTGAGCGACGAGCGCTCCGACGGGATCGTCGAGGCCGACGAGGCCCTCCTCCACCAGTTGCAAGACCGTTATCGCCGTGATCGTCTTCGAGATGCTGGCGAGACGGAACGCATCCGTCGTCGTCACAGCGTCGAACGTGTCGGGAACCCGTGCCCCGAATGCGGCGGTGTGCTCGATCTCACCGTCGATCGCCACCGCGACCGACACCGCATCGGACCCGCCGCCGAGCACCGACCGGACGATCTCCTGGTCGAATGCCGCCCACCCGGTCGGTGCCGGCACGTCGACATCGTCCAACGAAGCGACACCCGGGAGGGGCGCGATCGTCACCCTGGTGACGCTGTAGCCCGGGAACGGCAGCGGATCGCGGTCGGCGATGTCGAACAACTCCGTGGTCGATGCCGCCACCGACGACACCGATGACATCGACACGGCGGTCCCTTCGGACTCCGCCCTCGGTGACGAGCAGCCGAACAGCGCGACACCGACCGCGGCGAGCGCCGCGAGGTGGTGGCGTCGTGAACCGTGCACCCGGCCATGATGACCCGTCGACACACCGCGGTGGCGGCACCGCTCGACGACGGGCTCAGGACGCAGTGGGCAGATGTTGCTCGAGCGTGAGCACGGGAGCAAAGAGGTCGCCGAACTCGTCGACACGCTCCAGCACGTCGGACGCCTCGAAACGCAGCTCCGCACCGGCCGCACACCGCTCGACCTCGTCCCACGTCACCGGCGTCGACACCGTGGGGTCGTGGCGGGCGCGCAGCGAGTACGGCGCGATCGTGGTCTTGTGGTGGGCGTTCTGGCTCCAGTCGACGAACACCTTCCCCGGGCGCTCCGCCTTGGCCATCACCGTGGTGACCCGCCCGGGCATCTGGCGTTCCATCACCTGGCCGACGGCGAGGGCGAAGTCGGCGGTCGCCTCGTGCATGACCCCGGGCGTGTTCAGCGGGACATAGAGCTGAAGTCCCTTGGACCCGGAGGTCTTGCACCATCCCTCCAGGCCGACCGAGTCGAGCACGGTGCGCACCCCGAGCGCCACCTCGCAGCAGTCGACGATCGACGTCTTCGGCCCGGGATCGAAGTCGAACACCAGCGTGCGGGGGGTGTCGAGGTCGACCGCCAGCGCCATCGGCGCATGGAGTTCGATCGCAGCCAGGTTCGCCGCCCACACCATCGCCGCAGGTTCCTCGATGCGGCAGTACTCGATCCCACCGCGCCGGTCGCCCGGCCCGAGTGCCACCTCGACCCACTCGGGCCGGTGCTTCGGGCAACGCTTCTCGAAGAACCCGTCCTTGTCGGTGCCGTCGGGATAGCGCCGGAACGTGATGCAGCGTCCGGCGAGGTGCGGGATGATCCACGGTGCGATGCGGGCGTGATAGTCGACGACTTCGGCTTTGGTGAACCCCGACGGGTACAGCACCTTGTCGAGATTGGTGAGCCGGACGGTGCGACCGTCGATGTCGACGTCGATCGGTGGTGCCATCGCCCGTGCGACCGACCCGTCAGGCCGACTTCTTCTTCGTGGTCGCCTTCTTCGCCGGGTGTCGCGTCCGCGCTTGCTTGGCCGCAGCGACGCTCGCCTCGAGCGCGGCCATGATGTCGACGACCTTCGGCTTCTCGCTCGCCACTTCGGGCAGTTCGAACTCCTCGCCATCGGCCTTCATCTGGATCAGCGCCATGACCTCCTCGCGGTACTCGTCGCGATACTTCTCGGGTTCGAAAGCCCCTGCGAGCGAGGCAACGAGATTCTCCGCCATCGCCACTTCCTTGTCGTTCACCTCGACGGAGCCGAGGCCCTGCAGCTCGTCGATGTCGGCCGGATCGATCACCTCGTCGGCGTACGCGAGCGTCGACATCACGAGCCGGCCCTCCTCGGCGCGGATCGCGGCCGTGTACTGCTTGTTGCGCATGACGAACCGTCCGATGGCCACCTTGCCACTGGCCTCCATCGCCCGGGCGAGCAGCACGTACGGCTTCGGCGGGCCGTCCGGGGCCAGGTGGTAGGCGGTGTCGAAGTACACGGGGTCGATGTCGGCGAGATCGACGAACTCCTCGAGATCGACCGACTTGGTTGCGACGGGCATGAACGGTTCGAGCTCGTCGGGGTCGACGACCACGTAGCGCCCCTTCGAGATCTCGTACCCCTTGACGATGTGGTCGTCGCCGACCTCGTCACCGGTCTCGGCGTTGACCTTGCGGTAGCGGATGCGCGCCATGTTGCGCTCGTCGAGCTGGTTGAACGACACGCTCTGACGGCGCACCGCGTGGAACAACTTGACGGGGATCGCCACCAACCCGAACGAGATCGTCCCACTCCACACCGGCCGTGCCATGCCCAGAGTCAACCACAACGGTCCAGATGGCGAAACCACGAGACGCGGGGTCTGACCCGCGTCTCGTTTCAGGAGGCGAGGACCGCGCGGGGGACGATGTCCATGCCGAAGCCGGTGAGGATGGCCAGATAGAGCAGCCCGGTCGCCGCCATCACCGCCGAGTAGTAGCGCTCGCGCAGTGCCGCTTTGGTGATGAAGATCAGGATGATCGTGGTCAGCGAGCACATGACCCACATCCAGCCCAACATGCCGCCCCACCCGTCGTCGACCGATCCGTTGAGCACGGCGATCATGCCCGTCGGCAGCAGCATCACGATCACCTCGGCCGGCCACAGCCACGCCAGGGCGTTCACCATCTCGTTGAGCAGGACACGCGGGAGACCAGGCTGGGTGAGATACCAGTGACCGAGCAACATGCCATCGGACAGCGCCCCGATGAATGCGGCGCCGACCAGGGTGCGAGCGATCGCCACCCACGTGTTGCCCCCGGCGTCGAGTGCCGCCGCCAGCAGACCGATCGAGCCGATGACCACCGGGACGAGATCGAGCAACGGCGGGAACTCCGGGCCGACCGATGCCTCGTCGTCACGCTCTGACGCCGGGGCGTCGACGGTTCGCTCGATACCGGTCATCGCGGCCACTCGCTCGGTGCGACGGTCGTACTCGGCGCGAGCACCGCTGACACCGGCCGCCTTGCGTCGCACCGACACCATCAGCGCGAAGAGACAGCTGATCATCACGCCGACCGACGCCGCTTCTCTGACCGGCACGACGCCGAACGCCAACCCGGCGGCGAACGAACCCGCCGCGAAGCAGAAGTAGACACCCCGCAGCAACCATCCGTACCCCAGGCTGGCGATCCGTCGGCGAGTGGTGAACCAGCAGAACAACATGCCGCCGGTCGCCCACTGCAGGAGCACGGTGGCGGCGTCGAGGCTGATCACGTTGGAACACGGTAACGCCGTAGCCTGACGGCGCCATGGCCTTCCTCCACCCGAACGATCGACCGGGTCGTCGTCACCTCAGTGTCCTCGCCTCGTTGCTCGTCGGGGCCGCCGCGCTGACGGCGTGCGCAACGGGACAACGTCCGAGTTTCGACGCCGACCAACCGAGCGTCGCCCCGACGGGTGATCCGGCGATCGACGAGGTGCTCGATCGCCTCGACAGTGTCGACCTTCAGCAGTTCACTGCCACGTACACGATTCTGACCCGGCTGGGCGGTCTCGAGTCGACCGCCACGGTCGTCCAGGCGGACAACAGTCGCAGATCCGTGACAGTCAACAACGTCCGCTACCTCGATGGCACCGGAACCTCAGCGACGTGCAACCTCACCACCGACGAATGCGAAGCCGTGATCAACGATGCGCGCACCAGCGACATCCAGGTGACGCACGACTTCTACGGATCGAGCGTGGCTCGGCGCCTCCGCGTCGATGCCGGTCGCCGGCTGGACAACGCTCGTGGCTACCAGAGCACGATCGCCGGCCAGAACGCAACCTGCGCCGACGTTGCGGTCTCCGGTGGAACCAAGACGTACTGCGCGCTCGACACGGGCGTCCTCGCCCGCTACGACGGGGCCGATCTGCTGATCGAACTCACCACCGTGGCCGACGTCCCCGACGAGACCCAGTTCGCCACGAATTGACGCCGGGGAGGTCAGGGTGGCCCGGTCAGATCGGGATCGGCGCACCAACCCCCGGGCGTGGAGGCACCGCCCATGGTCGCCGGGCACGGTCGCCGCTCGATCGCGGCGACCTTGCGTGACACGTACTCGGCTGCCGCACGGGCGCCCGACTCGGTCAGATGGACACCATCGGTGGTCAGCCAGGCGTGCTGCGCGAACGAGTAGGTGTGCCAGTCCGCGATGATCAGTTCGGGATACCGGCCCGACGTCGCCGCGGAGCGCAGCAGTTGGTTCATCGCGACGAAGGAGGCACTGTTGGACACGCCCGACGGCGAGACGTAGCCGACGTTCTCGCGATAGGTCATCCACACCACCCGGTCGATGCCGCGCGACCGTGCCATGGCGATGACGGTGTCGAGTGCGAGGGCGAACGTCGAAGCAGGGTCGTTGTACCCGACGTCGATGATCGCCATGCGGTAGCGCCCGGGCGTGGCGGTCGCGAGCTCGTTCTCGGCCGTCAGCGGGGCGTATCCCTCACGCCCCCGACACGAGGAGCCGATCAAGCGGCGGCACGATTCCAGACGACTGTCGAACGTCGCGCCGGCGAGGTACTGGAGCGCCCCGTTCCACCGGATCCCTGCGAAGGACGAATCCGACATGAAGATCACCTCGGACTGACCGACCGTCATCGCATTGGTGGCCGGCGCCGAGGTGGCGACGACGGGGGCGCCCGTGAACCACCCGGCGACGTCGACGATCACGTGGGCCCCAGCGTAGGAGTAGACGGCGACGCCACGATCCGACATCCGCGACACCGTCAGTGCGGCGACGGGTTGCGGCCATCGGTAGTTCAACGACGACACGTCCGGCCTGGACGTGCCCGCCGCGAACATGGACACGAATCCCCACCCGGTCGGCTCAACGACCGTCACATTGGCGACGATCGCCGCGGCGGGAGCGAGGGTCAGGCGCTTCTCCACGGTCCCGCCCTGGTTGATCGGGTCGAACGAGTTCCGCGAATCCCAGACGCGCTGCGGTGGTTGGGCGACGAACAATCCGTCGGTGGACGATGGCGCCGACGAGCCGGTGAACCAGCCCCACACGTCGACGAGCACGTCGGTTTCCATCGACCGGTACACCATGAATCCGTCGGCGCTGACCGCCACGAACACTGCGTTCGCTCGCGTGGAATTCCGCTCATCGGTGTTCACCACGGACGTCTCGCCCCGAATGCCTCCGGCGGGATACACCGAGAGGTAACCACTCGATTCCGCCCCGACCGCGGTCACGCTGACGGCGAGCGCACTCGCGTCGGAGGGGATGCCGGCGGGGAGCGGCACGCGGATCTCGCCGGTACCACGGCGGCCGGAGGTGCGGGTGTCGACGACGCGCCTCGGATCGACCCCGACGAAGCGGCCGGCACTGACGGCGCCGGGAGCGTCGACGAACACACCCGTCACGTCGACGATGACGTTCGCCGCGGCCGACGTGTAGACGTCGACGGATCCTGACGTGCCCAGCTTCACGACCGCGGAATTGGCCACGGTGTTGCCCCGGTCGTAGTTGAGGTTCGACGCGTCCGGCCGAGGCGAC
The DNA here is from genome assembly GCA_963747375.1 of Ilumatobacteraceae bacterium. GTDB lineage: Bacteria > Actinomycetota > Acidimicrobiia > Acidimicrobiales > Ilumatobacteraceae > Sva-07. The sequence goes on along the minus strand of CAVVFL010000010.1, from coordinate 1,912 downwards.
CCGCCCGGATAGACCGACACGAACCCGGTCGCGGTGGTGCCGGTGGCGACGAGGCTGATCGACACGGCTCGTGCCGCCGCCGGGATGCCGCACCGGCCGATCACCGTCAGTCGCCAGGTGTTGGCGTCGACGCGTCCGAGATCGGGCGTCTGTCGTCCGTCGAAGAGCCGACAGGGAGCGAGCGGCAACAACGCCGTGGTCGCTTCGCCGGCCGGGGACACCTGGCGCACGTTCGCCGCCGCTGCGAGGTCGGCGCCGGGCGCGAGCGTGACGAGCGCTGCTGCGATGACCGCGATCGCGGTGCCGACGGCTGTCGCCCGGAGGGGCCTCACGTCACTCCGACGAGCGAATGGTCCGAGTTGTTGAGCGCGACCGGACCGGCGGTCGTCGCGACGACGATGTCCTCGAGCCGCATGCCCCAGGAGCCCGGGACGTAGATGCCGGGCTCGACGCTGTACGCGTGGCCGGCCTCGAGCGGCAACGAGTTTCCTTCGACGATGTACGGATCCTCGTGCTCCTCCATCCCGATGCCGTGACCGGTGCGGTGGATGAAGAAGTCGCCGTACCCGGCGTCGTCGATGACCTGACGGGTCGCCCGATCGATCTCTTCGCACGGCGTCCCGACGACGCCGGCAGCGACGCCGACGCGCTGCGCCTCGTGGAGCACGGCGTAGGCCTCGGCCACCTCAGCGGTGGGCTCACCGGTGAACACACAACGTGTGGTGTCCGAGCAGTAGCCGTTCATCGTGCCACCGAAGTCGCACAGCACGATCTCGTTCTCGCGAATGATCCGGGATCCGGCATGGTGGTGCGGGCTGGCCGCGTTCTCACCCGCTGCCACGATCGCGAAGTTCACCTTGTCGTGACCTTCTTCGATGATCCGGCGGCTGAGGTGGGCCGACACCTCGGCTTCGGTGCGACCGACCAACGGGATCTCGCCGCGCTGCAGTTCACCAGCGATGCGGTCGACGGCGGCACCGGCCGCGGCGAGCGCATCGATCTCGGCGGCATCTTTCGACATGCGCAACGGGCCGACCACGTCGACCGCCCGCGTGTACTCGGCCCCCGGCACCTGCGGGAGCAACTCGACGAGGAACCGTGCCCACATCTGATCGCCCACCGCAATCGCGCGAGGAGCCGGCAGAGAGTCGGGCGACGATGGCCGTCGGGTCCTGCGTCTCGCCCCACGGGAGCAAATCGAATGCCCCTGCCACCTCGCGCACCCGGGGAGCCTCCAGCGCCGGGATGACCATGGTGGCGTCGCCGCGACGAGGTACGACGAGCATCGTCAGTCGCTCCAGCGGCATGGCCGTGTAGCCCGTGAGATACGGCAGGTCGTGGCCGACCGACAGCAGCAGGGTGTCGATGTCGTGCTCGGTCATCGCCTGACGTACCCGCGCCAGACGGTCGAGGTACACGGATGAATCGACAGCGGCTCCGCTCATCGAACCAGTCTGCCAGCCGTTCGACCCAGCGCCGGTCTCGGTGTTTGCGTTGCAGTTCGGTTGGTCCGCCCCAACCGAAGTGTCACGCAAACACCGGGGGGCGCGATGGAGCGAGGGAATAGATCACGGTCGCGGTCGTTGCACCGGACATGCCCGACGACTCCGCGCCCGACACGGCCGAAACCGCCAGCCAGATCGATCTCTACTGGAGGCCGGGCTGCGGGTTCTGCTCGATGCTGCAACGCAAGCTCGACCAACTCGGCATCGAACGGGTCGAGCACAACATCTGGGACAACGCCGATGATGCCGCGATCGTTCGCGAGCACGCACGAGGTAACGAGACCGTGCCGACCGTCGTGATCGGTGGCACCAGTTTCGTCAATCCGTCAGCGGGTCAGCTCGTCACGTTCCTGACCGAACAGCACCCCGAGCTCCTCCCCGAAGGATTCGAGCCACCGCAACCCACT
>CAVVFL010000009.1:0-34363 GCA_963747375.1 Ilumatobacteraceae bacterium | reverse complement strand
CCGCGAGCTCCTCCACGGCCGCTGACCGTTACGCCCGGGGTCAGGGCCCGGGCGTAACACGCGGGCTACGGTCGCCGTCGTGAACTACAGCCCGATCGGCCGACTCCAGCGAGCCGTCGCCATGGTGCTCGCGGTGATGGTGCTCGGCACCATCGGCTACCTGGCGTTCGGGATGTCGTTCACCGATGCCGTCTACCAGACCGTCACCACGGTCACCACCGTCGGCTTCCGCGAGCTGCGGGGACTTCGACGCGTCCTCGAGCAGTGTGTTCACGATCTTCACTCATCGTCGTCGGCGTCGGTCGACGGTGCTCTACACCTTCACCCTCGCCGTGCAGGTCGTGGTGCGACGGGCCAGCTGCGCCGACGTCCGTCGGGAGGCGCCGGATGGACCGCAAGATCGCTGACATGTCGGGGCACGTGGTGCTGTGCGGCTGGGGTCGGGTGGGCCACGCCGTCGCGGGCAACCTGGTGCAGGCCGGCAAGCAGGTCGTCGTGGTCGACAGCAGCGCCGACCGGGTGAGAGACGTGGCGTACCCGACCGTCGTCGGTGACGCCACGCTCGACGCGACGCTGCATGCCACGGGCATCGAACGGGCCGGCACCCTCGTGGCCGCGCTCGCCGACGATGCGGCGAACCTGTTCGTCACGCTGTCGGGACGCACGCTGAACCCGGGCCTGTTCATCGTCGCCCGCGCCCGTCAGGAGGACAGCGTCGACAAGCTGGCGAGGGCGGGTGCAAGTGGGTCGTGAACCCGCAGGAACTCGGTGCGGCACGCATGGCCAGCTTCGTGGTCAGGCCCCACGTCGCCGAGTTCATCGACGTCGTCATGCACGAACGGAGTTTGAGTTCCGCATGCAGGAGTTCGAGGTGCCGGAGAAGTCGTCCCTCGCCGGCTACGCTGCGCGACCTCGACCTGCGCAACAGGCCGGCGTCCTCGTCCTGGCCGTGCGGAGCGACGACGGATTGTTCACGACGAACCCCGACCCGAACCCCGTGATCGACCCGCACCAGGTGGTGATCGCCGTGGGCACCGACGACGACATCGCCCGGCTCGACGACCTGATCGCCCGATGACGCACGTCCTGCTCGACCTCGACGGCACGCTGTCGGACTCGTCGCTCGGCATCGGCCGATCGCTCCAGCACGCCTTCTCCGTGTGCGGCTACGAACCGCCCACCGACGAGCAGGTCCGATCGGTCATCGGGCCGCCGTTCGAGCTGAGCTTCCCGACACTCGGCATCCCGGTCGACGACATCGAGCGTGTCGTGGCGGCCTACCGCGAACGCTACGAGGACATCGGACTGTTCGAGAACGACGTGTATCCCGGGATCGCCGCGATGCTCGCCGAGTTGCACGACTCCGGCCTCACCCTCTCGCTCGCCACGGCCAAACCGCAGTCGACCGCGATCCGCATCGTCGAGTACTTCGGGTTCACCGATTACTTCACGATTCAGGCCGGCGCCACGAGCGAAGTCGGTTCGGGTCGTCGCACCAAGGCCGAGGTGATCACGTACGCGTTGAGCGAACTGGGCATCGAACCGCGAATCGGTCGACCGTGATCATGATCGGCGACCGCGACCACGACGTGGAGGGCGCCCGCGACAACGGCATCGGCTGCATCGGTGTCACCTGGGGGTTCGGATCGGTCGACGAACTCACCGGTGCAGGCGCGGTCGCGGTCGTGGACTCCCCCGGCGAAGTTGCCGGAGCTGTCGCTGCGACGTACCGTTCCTGACGGCCATGAGCACCACCGCCGATCGTCCCCCGATGACACCCACGAGCACCGGCACCAGGGCGGTGTCGACGTCGGCGCCGGACCGCTTCATGCGCAGCGTCCTGCGCCTCCCCGAGGGCCAGACGTCAACCGCCGCCGAGGCCCGATCCGCCTTCCAGAAGTCGCTGTTCATCAGCACCTGTCGATGCACGCTGATGTACATCGTGTTCCCGTTCGTCCTGCCCGCCGTCGGGATCGCCGCGGCGTCGGACCGATCATCGGGGTCGTCATCGGGATGCTGGCGATCGTGTCGATCACCTACAGCATCCGGCGATTCTGGCGGGCGAACCACTCGAAGCGCTGGCACTACACGATCTTCGGACTCACCATCATCGGGTTCCTGATCTTCCTCGCCTTCAAGGACATCGCCACCATCACCTGAGCGGTTTTCAACCTCGGTTGCAAACGGTGTCGGAAGATGGTGCATGATGGGGGCCGGGCCGAGGCCCGCACATCACACCGAACGACATGGGGGCACCAGTGGAGATCACCGTCACCGTCAACGGAACGGTCCACGACAGCGACGTCGAACCGCGCACGCTGCTCGTCCACTACGTCCGCGAGGTCCTCGGCCTCACCGGCACCAACATCGGCTGCGACACCTCGTCGTGCGGCGCCTGCAGCGCTCCACCTCGACGGTGAGGCCGTGAAGAGCTGCACCGTGCTGGCGGTCCAGGCCGACGGCCGACGATCACCACCATCGAGGGCATGGCCGCCGCCGACGGCACGATGCACCCGATGCAGCAGGCGTTCATGGAGAACCACGGCCTGCAGTGCGGCTACTGCACGCCGGGCATGGTGATGGCGGCCACGAGCCTGCTGCAGGAGAACCCGAACCCCACCGAGGAAGACGTGCGCATCGGGCTCGAGGGCAACCTCTGCCGCTGCACCGGCTACCACAACATCGTCCAAGTCCGTCCTCGCCGCCGCGCGGCGAAGCTGAACACGCACCGTCACGCCGTGACGACCGACGGATGGGGGTCCGCGATGACGATGACCGACGATCCGACGAACACGGTCGTGTCGGGACAGCGCCTGCTCCGCAAGGAAGACCCGGCGCTGCTCACCGGTGAGGCGAAGTACACCAACGACCTGAACATGCCCGGGCGCGCTGCACCTCGCCGTGCTGCGCAGCCCGTACGCACACGCCCGCATCCTGAGCGTCGACGTCGAGCGCCGCTCGGCGATGCCCGGCGTGCGTGGCCGCCTACAGCGGCGCCGACCTGCGCCGACTGTGGGCCGGCCCGATGCCGTGCGCCTGGCCGGTCACCGGCCGACATGAAGAACCCGACGCACTACCCGCTCGCCGTGGACCAAGGCCGCCTACGTCGGCGACGGTGTGGCCTGCGTGCTCGCCACCAGCGACGCCGCTGCCCGCGACGCGCTCGAGGCGATCGACGTGTCAGTACGAACCGCTCGCGCCGTGGTCGACCTCGAGGACGCGCTCAGCGACCGAGTGGTCATCCACGACGAGCTCGGCACCAACAAGAGCTACACGTGGGACCTCAAGTTCGAGGGCGAGGAGGGCCAGGTCGACCGGGCCTTCGCCGACGCGGCCTACACGGTGAGCGAGCGCTACGTGCAGCAGCGCCTCATCCCGATGGCCATGGAGCCTCGTGCCGTCGCCGCCGTGCCCCAGCCCTTCGGTGGCGACATCACGCTGTACAGCTCGACCCAGGTCCCGCACATCCTGAAGGTGATGACCGCGCTCACGCTCGGCATCCCCGAGCACCAGATGCGCGTCGTCGCACCGGCCGTCGGTGGCGGCTTCGGCGCCAAGCTCGAACGTGTACGCCGAGGAGCTGCTGTGCGTCGGCGCTCGCCCGCAAGCACAGGGTGCCGGTGCGCTGGAACGAGGAGCGCACCGAGAACACCCAGGCCACCATCCACGGCCGGGCCAGATCCAGCACATCGAGCTCGCCGCCGACGCCGACGGCAAGCTCACCGCCGTGCGGGTGCGCCTGCTCGCCGACATGGGCGCCTACCTGCAGCTCGTCACGCCGGGCATCCCGATCCTCGGGGCGTTCCTGTACGCCGGCGTGTACGACCTGCCCGGCGCCTACGACTTCAGCTGCACGTCGGTGTTCACCACGCTGACGCCCACCGACGCCTACCGCGGCGCCGGACGGCCCGAGGCCACCTACGCCATCGAGCGGGCGATGGACTCGCTCGCCGCGAAGATCGGCATCGACCCGCTCGAGCTGCGCAAGCGCAACTTCATCCGCAAGGACCAGTTCCCGTACACCGCGTTCAGCGGGCTCATCTACGACTGCGGCGACCACGACGCTCGCGGCCGACAAGGCGTGCCGAGCTCGCCGACTACGCCGGGCTGCGGGCCCGCCAGCAGACCCAGAACGTCGACGGCGCCACGAAGCGTCTCGGCATCGGCGTCAGTCAGCTACTTCGAGATGTGCGGCCTCGCACCGTCGCGGGTGCTCGCCTCGCTCAACTACTCCGCCGGCGGCTGGGAGGCCGCCACGGTGCGAGTGCTGCCCACCAACAAGATCCAGGTGGTCACCGGCACCGCGCCGCACGGGCAGGGCCACGAGACGTCGTGGAGCATGATCGTCGCCGACAAGATGGGCGTCGATCCCGACGACGTCGACGTGCTGCACAGCGACACCGCGATCGCCCCGCTCGGCCTCGACACCTACGGCTCGCGCTCGCTGCCCGTCGGTGGCGTGGCCATCGCCATGGCGTGCGACAAGGTGATCGACAAGGCCAAGAAGATCGCCGCCCACCAGCTCGAGGCCAACGAGGACGACCTCGAGTTCGTCGGCGGCGCGTTCTCGGTGAAGGGTTCGCCCGACAAGACGATGCCGCTCGCGGCGATCGCGTTCGAGGCGTTCACCGCCCACAACCTGCCCGACGGCCTCGAGCCCAACCTCGAGGCGCAGGTCACCTACGACCCGCCGAACTTCTCGTGGCCGTTCGGCACGCACATCTGCGTCGTCGAGGTCGACACCGAGACCGGCGACGTCGACGTGCTGCAGTACGTCGCCGTCGACGACTGCGGCAACCAGGTCAACCCGCTCATCGTCGACGGGCCAGGTGCACGGCGGCGTCATCCAGGGCCTCGCCCAGGCGCTGTACGAGGAAGCCGTGCTACGACGACGACGGCAACCTGAAGAACGATCGACCCTCGCCGAGTACCTCGTGCCGGCGGCGAGCGACGTGCCGTCGATCACCCTCGGCCACACCATCACCCCGTCGCCGACCAACCCGTTGGGCGTGAAGGGCGATCGGCGAGGCCGGCACCATCGGTGCCGCACCTGCGGTCATCAACGCCATCGTCGACGCACTCTCCGGCCTCGGTGTCACCGACATGCCGATGCCCGCCAGCCCGCACACCGTCTGGAAGGCCATCCAGCCGCCAATCCACACAGCCCCAACGGAGCCCCGAAGTGATCCCCGCAGCATTCGACTACGTCCGTGCCGATTCGGCCGAAGAGGCCATCAGCCTCATCGGGCAGCACGGCGACGAGGCCAAGTTCCTCGCCGGCGGGCACAGCCTGCTGCCGCTGATGAAGCTGCGCCTGGCCCAGCCCAGCGTGCTCGTCGACATCGGCCGGCTGTCCGACCTGTCGTACATCCGCGACGCCGGCGACCACATCGCGATCGGTGCGCTCACCCGGCACATGGACGTCGAGACGTGCGACCGTGCTCGCGCGAGCACGTGCCGCTGCTGGCCCACGCGGCCGGCCACGTCGGCGACCCGCAGGTGCGCCACCGCGGCACGATCGGCGGCTCGATCGCCCACGCCGACTCGGCGTCCGACCTGCCGGCCACCACGCTCGCGCTCGGTGCGACCTACGTGGCCCAGGGCCCGAACGGCACCCGCGAGATCGCTGCGGCCGACTTCTTCCAGGGCTTCCTCGAGTCGGCCGCTCGAGCCCCGACGAGATGCTCACCGAGATCCGGGTGCCGAAGATGAACGGCGCCGGCTGGAGCTTCCAGAAGTTCAACCGGCGCGCCCAGGACTGGGCGATCGTCGGTGTGGCCGCGTGGCGTCGAACGGCGACCAGGCCGGTGTCGGTCTGGTGAACATGGGCGTCCACCCCGGTCCTCGCCACCAGCGTGGCGAGCGCCATCGCCGGGGTGCGTCGGTCGCCGACGCCGCCGAGCTGGCAGCCGCCGATGCCGACCCGCAGAACGACCTCAACGCCAGCGTCGAGTACCGCGTGCACCTGGCCAAGGTGCTCGTGCGCCGGGCCCTCGACACCGCCTCCGCCTGACGGTGACGCCCGGGGTCTGACCCCGGGCGTCACACGACGCGGAAGCGTCGATTGTCGTGCGACCTGGGGCGATGGTGACGACCGAGCCGGTGCCGACCGGCAACACCTACGACAAGTACGCCTCGACGAACCCGACTCGAGAAGCGGATGATGCGCGGGTTCTTCGCCGCGTTCGACTCGATGCTCGACGCGGCGAGCGCCGGTCCGGGCGCCCCACGACGGATCCTCGAGATCGGCGTCGGCGAGGGCATCGTCACCAGCCGGGTGATCGAACGATTCCCGGCGGCGACCGTCCTCGGTCTCGACCTGCCCGACGACGAGCTCGCGCAGGACTGGAAGGCGCGCGATCTCTCGTGCGTGTTCGGTGACGCCACGACCCTGCCGTTCCCGAACGATTCGTTCGACCTCGTGCTCGCCATCGAGGTGTTCGAGCACCTCGGCGACACCGCCGGCGCGCTCCACGAACTGGATCGTGTGTGCTCGGGTTCGCTGATCGCATCGGTGCCGTTCGAGCCGATCTGGCGCGCCGGCAACATGGCCCGCGGCCGCTACTCGCGCGACCTCGGCAACACGCCGGGCCACATCAACCACTGGACCAACCGTGGATTCGCCAAGCTCGTCGCCACCCAGTTCGACGTGGCCCAGACCGCCACGCCGCTGCCGTGGACGATGGTGCGCGCCACCCCGATCGAATGACCAGGTCGCGTCTCGTCGACCTGCTCGGCATCGCCATCGGCGTCGCCGGGCTGACGTTCGTCGCCGTCAGGATCGTCCAGGACCGCGAGGAGATCGCCGACGCGCTCTCGTCGTCCGACCCGATCTGGCTCGTCGTCGCGGTCGTCTCCGGGCTCGCCGCGATGGCCCTCCTCGGCGTCAACTGGCTGCTGATCGTCCGCCACGGCGGCGCGCCCGCACCGTGGCGACGGGGCCTGTACTGGTTCTTCGTCGGCCAACTCGGCAAGTACGTGCCCGGAGGGATCTGGCCGATCGTCGGCCAGGCCGAACTGGCCCACCGTGATCGCACTCCCCGGCCGGTCGCCTACTGGTCGACCGCGATGTCGATGGTGGCCACCCTGCTCGGCGCCGTGGCGGTCGCGGCCCTCGCCGGGATGGTGTCGCCCGCCGGTTCACGGCTCGTCCCGATCCTGGTCGGCACTGCGTTGGTCGTCAGGGTTCGCGGCCCTCGCGTCGCGACGGATCCGCGATGCGCTGCACCGTCTCGCCGATCGACTCACCCGCGTGAACTGCGCCTGCCCGATGCGGCCTGGTTCGCCGGCATCGTGGCCCGGTACCTGCCGGTGTGGGTCCTGTTCTCCGGCATGAACATCTTCTCGGTCCGCGCCCTGGGCGGCACGCTCGACGCCGACCTCGTCATCACGCTGATCTACGCGACCTGCGTGTCGTGGATCGCCGGATTCGTCATCATCGGCCTGCCCGGCGGCCTCGGCGTTCGTGAGGCCGTGTTCATCTCGCTGATGACCGCCCCGCTCGGCGCCGGCCTGGCGGTGTCGGTCGCCGTCATCAGCCGGGTCGTGTCGGTCGCCGTCGACCTCCTCGGCGCCGCCATCTCGGTGGCGGTCAGCCGAACGGCACCGCCACCGGCGATCGACCACGGCGAGGCCGAGACCGCCACCAGTTACGCTGCGCCGTGATGTCGAGCCCCGTGAACACGGCCAAGCCGATCAAGCTGATCATCCAGATCCCGTGCTTCAACGAGGAGGAGACGCTGCCGCTGACGGTGGCCGATCTTCCGCGCGAGGTTCCGGGCGTCGACGTCGTCGAGTGGCTCGTGATCGACGACGGCAGCAGCGACCGCACGGTCGAGGTCGCCCACGAACTCGGTGTCGACCACGTGATCTCCCATCCCCACAACCGAGGGCTGGCGGCCGCCTTTCTCACCGGGATCGACGCGTGCCTGCGGGCGGGCGCCGACGTGATCGTCAACACCGACGCCGACAACCAGTACCAGGGATCGTCGATCCCCGATCTCGTCGCTCCGGTGCTGTCGGGCGACGCCGAGATGGTCGTCGGCGAACGACCGATCGAGATCGATCGACGACTTCTCGCGCGTCAAGAAGCTCCTCCAGCGCCTGGGCAGTTCCGTCGTCCGACGATTCTCCGGCACCGGCGTGCGCGACGCCGCGAGCGGGTTCCGGGCGTACACCCGTGACGCGGCCATGCGCGTGCAGGTCTTCGGTCGCTACACGTACACGATGGAAACGATCGTGCAGGCCGGCTGGAACGGCATCGCCATCACCTCCGTGCCGATCGGCGTGAACCCCAAGACGAGGGAGTCGCGCCTGGTCAAGAGCACCGCGCGCTACATCTGGCGTTCGGCGCAGGCGATCATCCGCAGCTTCGCGCTCTACAAACCCTTCCGCTTCTTCTTCCTCGTCGGCCTCGTGCCGTTCGTCATCGGCACCCTGCTGCTGCTGCGCTGGCTCGGGCTGTACCTCCTCGAGGACGACTACACGAGCCGTGTGCCGAGCCTGCTCGGCGGGATCGGCCTGATCGTCGTCGCCGCCCAGGTGTGGGCCGTTGCGTTCCTCGCCGACCTGCAAGCCGCGAACCGTCGCGTCCTCGAGGACCTCCGGCTGCGCGCCCGCCGCATCGACTACGGCGACGCCGCTGCCACAACCTCCGATCCAGCCAACCACCCCCAAAATTCGGAGTAGATGTCGCTCCGTGCGCAAGGTTCGCTCCGAATTTCGGGGTCAGGGCGAGGGTCCGAACTCGATCTGGGTGTTGAATCCAGTGCTCCGTCAGGGCTGGAGCGAGGCGATGAGGCCGCTCGACGGTGCGACGTCGCCGGCGTGGAGTTCGGCCCAGGCGGCCTGAGCGGCCGCGGGCCCACGGCGTTCGTCGATCGTGAGCCAGTCGTAGCTGTCGGCGATGAACGCCGTCAGCGCACCGTGCATCCGCTGCCGGTAGCCCTCGGCACCCCACTCGGCAAGGCGATCGGCAACCGCTCCGGGCGCGAAGAACATCTCGGGTGTCGGTCCGTGCTCCACCATCACGGGCACGGCATCGTGATGGCTCTTGCCGACCACCATCGAGTAGCGGACGTCATCACCCAGACGAGCGTGCACGGCGGCCACAGCGGAGCCGAGACCGGCCATGTCGATGACGATGCTCGGGACCTGGGCGATGTCGGTGAGCTGGTCGTACGTGACCACATCGTCGTAGTACCCCACGCCATGCACGAAGTCGACGTTGCCGGGCGAGGTGACCCCCACGAGTCGCACGCCGCCGGTGAGCTTGGCCGACGCCGCATACCCGATTGCGGTCTTGCTGCTGGCCGACAACACGATCGCCTGCTCGGCGCCCCGGTACGCGTCCGCCGCGAAGAAGGCGTCGGCGAGGAATCCCGTGCCGAACAGACCACGCAGGAGTGCATGTCGCGGCTCGTCGGCAGCGGTGGTGGCCATCGGGTCGCGATCGGTGGCCGCGAACCCTCGGTAGACGGCGGCGTGCGGGGCGCGGTGGAGGCCGTCGTCGCGGAAACCATCGTGGGTGGGAACTGCGCGGACGTCGACACCGGTCGCCATCGGGTACCACCCGTAGTAACGCGAACCGACGGCGATGCCCTCGACATTCGACTCGGTGACACGGGCATAGCCCATCGCCGGCACGTTGCCCCACTCGGCGCTGACGGGGTAGAAGTCCCAGTACGCCAGCATGTCGCCGAACTGGGCGTACGTGATGTTGTTCGCAGTCGAGCGCGTACTGCTCGATCGCGAGGCGGACGTGATCGGCGGCCAACTCGGCCTCGTCGACCTCGACGAGACGGGTCTCCCCGATCGAGTGGCGGTCGACGTGCAGTTCGGTGCGGGTTGCCATCGCAGGATTCTCGCGCACGCCGGGCCGCTCACAGCAGGCCGAGGTAGCTGCCTCCGTCGACGTGGAGCTGCACCCCGGTGGTGAACTTGGCCTGCTCGCTGCACAAGAACGCGGCGACGGCACCGAAGTCGGCGGCCTCGCCCATCCTCATCGAGCGTTGCTGCTCGTCGGAGTAGAGCTGCGTGACCCTCGGCGTGCGGTGCAACCCCGGCTGGATGCTGTTGACCGTCACGCCGTCGGCGGCGACCTCCAGCGCGAGGGTCTTGAGGAAGCCCGTCGCGCCGGCACGAGCGGTGTTCGACAGGATCAGCTGGGCAATCGGTTGACGCACCGACACCGATGTGATCGCCACCACCCTCCCCCAGCGCCGCTCCTGCATGGCCGGCACCGCCGCCTTGCACATCGCCACCACCGACATCAGATTCAGGTCGAGCGCCGCCGGATAGGCGTCGACCGGTGTCGACGCGAAGTTCCCGGGCGGTGGTCCGCCGGCGTTGGTGACGAGGATGTCGACGGCGCCGAGCGCGTCGACGGCCTGTTGAACGAACGACGTCGAACCATCGACCGTCGACACGTCGACCGCGATCCCGACACAGCCATGACCGATCTCCTCGACGGCGGCAGCGAGACGATCGGGATCACGTCCACAGATCGCAACGTGGGCGCCCTCGGCAGCGAGCACGGCCGCAGTCGCCAGACCGAGCCCCGATGATCCGGCGGCCACTGCCGCTCGACGTCCAGTGATTCCGAGATCCATCGCGCCACCGTAGATCGCCACCGTGGATCGCCGCCGCAGCCGAACCGGCCGTCCGCTACGATCGCCGCCCAGTGAGACCATGAGCGACAGCAACCATTCCGGCGAACCGTCCCAACTCGCGCTCGACGCCATCGCTGACGCCGAGCCCTACCCGTACTGGCTCGAGAGCGCCGAGATCCCCGAGTCGAACCCCACGCTGGTACGCGACGAACACTGCGATCTGTGCATCGTCGGAGGCGGCTACACCGGGCTGTGGACGGCCGTGATCGCCAAGGAACGCGATCCGTCACGTGACGTCGTGTTGATCGACAAGGGCGAGGTCGGGGGCGCCGCGAGTGGCCGCAACGGCGGATTCATGGAGTCGTCGATCACACACGGCGTCGGCAACGGCATGGATCGCCACGCCGACGAGATCGACGTGCTCGAAGAGCTCGGGCTGAGCAACCTCAACGAGATCGAGGCGGCGATCGAGCGCTATCACATGGAGTGCGAGTACGAGCGCAACGGCGTCATCGACGTGGCCCACACGAACCATCCGCCGTCATACCTCGACGAGCTGCGCGAGGAACACGACCTGCTTCGTTCGATGGGCCAGCGCGTCACGTGGCTCGACCAGGACGCGATGCGAGCCGAGGTCAACTCGCCGACCTACACCGGTGGCCTGTTCCGATCGGGTCGGGCGGCGCTGGTCGACCCGGCAAAGTTGGCGTGGGAACTCAAGCGCGTGGCCGAAGAACTCGGCGTGCGGATCTACGAGCACTCCAAGGCGACCGACATCGCCCGTGACGGCGCCGGCGTGGCGGTCCGCACCCCGCTCGGCACGGTGCGCTGCGCCAAGGTGGTGCTCGGCACCAACGCCGACAAACCCCTGCTCAAGCGCATCGGGCAGTACATGGTGCCCGTGTACGACTACTGCTTGGTCACCGAACCCCTCAGCACCGAACAGCTCGACCGCATCGGTTGGACGCATCGCCAGGGGTTGTCCGACATCACCAACCAGTTCCACTACTACCGGCTCACGGCCGACAACCGCATCCTGTGGGGTGGCTACGACGCCATCTACTTCTGGGGGTCGAAAGTCGGCAACGAACTCGAGAGTCGCCCCGAGACGTGGGCGAAGCTCTCGGGCCACTTCTTCGAGACCTTCCCGCAGCTCGACGACGTCCTGTTCTCGCACGTGTGGGGTGGAGCGATCGACACGAGCACGAGATTCTCGGTGTTCTTCGGCCAGGCGATCTCGAATCGGGTGGCCTACGCCGTCGGGTACACCGGCCTCGGTGTGGCGGCGACCCGATTCGCGGCAGCGACGATGCTCGATCTGCTCGCCAACCGCAAGACCATCGCCACCCAGACCGACTTCGTCAAGTCGAAGCCGCTGCCGTTCCCACCCGAGCCGTTCCGCTTCGCCGGCATCCAGGCGACCCGATGGTCGATGAACCGCGAGGACAAGACCGGCCAGCGCAACGTCTGGCTGCGCACCCTCGATCGCCTGGGCCTCGGCTTCGACTCCTGACGGCCCGACCCGCCTCCAGCCGGCGGGTCAGGCTTCGAGCACGACGATGGACCTCGGGCCGACGGTGACGACGGCGCCGGCCCGACCGCCGACCCGCGGCGCCTGCGGATCGTCGGTATCGACGACCAGCCACCAGTCGCCCGACACCTGGACCTCGAAGTCGACCGGTTCCCACCACATGTTGGCCATCACGTAGAGACCGTCGACGCTCCAGGCGATCGATCGCGACTCGAACGACAGATCCGGGCCACCCTTCGCCCCGTGCACGGTCATCAGGTCGCCCCAACCCGCCGGGTCCGCCACGATGGGGTGGGCCGAGCGCAACTCGATCATCCGGCGCACGAAACGTTCGAGGTCGGCGAACTCCCCCGCTCGCTCCCAATCGATCCATGACGTCTCGTTGTCCTGGTTGTAGGCGTTGTTGTTACCACCTTGCGTCCGGGCGAATTCGTCGCCGGCGACGAACATCGGCACGCCGTGGCTGAGCAGCAGCAGACACATCGCGTTGCGGACGCGGCGCTCGCGCAGCTCCACCACGCTGTCGGGTGCGCCGTCGTCGCCCTCCCAGCCACTGTTCCACGATCGATTGTCGTGATGGCCATCGGTGTTGTCCCACCCGTTGGCGGCGTTGTGACGGTGGTCGTAGGCCACCAGGTCGTACATCGTGAACCCGTCGTGGGCGGTCACGAAGTTGACCGAGGCCATCGGCGACGTGAACAGGTCGGGGCTGCCCGCCAAACGCTTGGCCACCAGTGGCACCATGCCCGGCTCGCCGCGGAGGAATCCACGCACGTCGTCGCGGAATTCGCCGTTCCACTGCATCCACCGCTGGTCGGGAAAGTCGGGGCCGAGGAGGTACCTCGCCATGTCCCACGGTTCCGCCACGAGCCGGATCCCGCGTCGCTCGGCCCAGTCACCGATGGCGCGCACGAAATCGGCGTCGCGCGCGAGCACCGCAGCGAGATCGAACCGGAACCCGTCGACGCCCAGGTCGGCCAGCCGATCGAGTGACTCCATGATCAGGCGTCGCGCCGACGGCGACTTGGCGTCGACCACGTTGCCCGTCCCGGCATCGTTGAGGTACACGCCGTCATGGTCGACCACGTAGTACTCACGCTCGGCCAGCGCTCGCAACGAGTAGGTCGGGCCCGTGCGATCCTCCTCCGTCGTGTGATTCACCACCACGTCGAGCCACACCTCGATGTCGTGGTGATGGGCGGCCTCGACCAGATCGGCGAGTTCGGACGCCGGATCGTCGGTGGCCGAGTACTGGCGGTGGATCGCGCCGAACACGAGCGGCATGTACCCCCAGTAGTTGCCCTCGTCGGGATCGAACTGGTGCACCGGCAACAGTTCGAGCACCGACACCCCCAACTCCCGCAGCCGTGGCAGCTCGCCGATCGCGGCTCGGTACGTGCCGACGTCGTCACCGCGACGCCGCTTGGTCAGCCCGCGGACGTGTGCCTCGTAGACCACCAGCGGGCGGTCGGTGCGTCGCTGGGGCCGACGCGCCGGCCACGGGCGCGCCACCGCTCGCGGGAACGTCGCGCGGTCGAGCGAGCCTCCGGGTCGCGCGGCATCACGCGAATGACCCGGCGGGAACCAGACCTCGGTGGCGCGCGGGTCGAACACCGGTCGTTCACCGTCGATCAGGAGCAGGTATCGAGCGCCGACGGGCACCTCACCCTTCCAGTCGTCGAACGGTCGCGCGCAGGACAGTTCGATCACCTCGCCGTCGTCGAGGACGGCGTCGACTCGCGTGGCCAGCGGCGCAAAGACCGACAACTCGAACCCTCCCCGCACGCCACCATGATGCCGCCGCGAGCCCCCGAGACCAACCGGCGTCGACCCTGCCGCTACAGCAGTGCTCGGGTATCGTCGTCCCGATGACTCCGAACGACGTGGCAGATGCACTGTCCCGTCACGGCTATCTCCCCGACGAGGGCATCTCGACGGCCGTGTTCCTGGCGATGTCACTGCACCGGCCGCTGCTGCTCGAAGGCGAGGCGGGCGTCGGCAAGACCGAGCTCGCCAAGACGTTGGCTGCAGCCACCGGCGGCCAACTGATTCGGCTCCAGTGCTACGAGGGCATCGACGTCGCCCAGGCGGTCTACGACTGGGACTACGCCGCGCCAGCTCCTGCACCTGCGCGCCGCCGAGGCGACCGGCGAGACCAGTTCGCGCACCGCCGACGACCTCGAAGCCGAGCTGTACGGCGAACGATTCCTGATCAAGCGAGCGTTGCTGCGCGCGATCGAGCCGGTCGACGGTCCGCCGCCCGTGCTGCTGATCGACGAGATCGACCGCGCCGACGACGAGTTCGAGGCCTACCTGCTCGAAGTGCTGTCCGACTACCAGATCACGATTCCCGAGGTCGGCGTGTTCACCGCCACCCGCCCGCCACTCGTGGTCCTGACGTCGAACCGCACCCGTGACGTGCACGACGCACTGAAGCGTCGATGCCTCTACCACTGGGTCGAGCACCCCGGTTTCGAGCGCGAGGTCGCGATCGTCAAGCTCCGCGTGCCCGGCATCGACGGCGACCTCGCCCGGCAGGTGGCCGGTGCGGTCGAGGCGCTGCGTGAACTCAACCTCTACAAGCCGCCCGGTGTCGCCGAGACCATCGACTGGGCCACCGCGCTCGGCCGCCTCGGCGCGACGACGCTCGACGAACGAGTCGTCGCCAACACGCTCGGAACCGTCGTGAAGTACCGCGAAGACGGCGTGCGCGTCGAGCAACACGGCATCGCCGACCTCGTGAAGGTCGCCACCGAGAAGGCGCTGGCCGCCTCGAACGCTCCCGGCCAACTCACCATCGACGACGCCTGAGCAGCTGATGGCCACCGCCACCGGTCCCGCCGACATCGCCGTGGCGTTCAGCCAGATCCTGCGCGGCGTGGGCCTCAGCGTGCCGACCAGTTGCACCAACACCTACGCCGAGGCACTGTGCGCCACGGCATCACCGACCGTGACGCCACGTACTGGGCCGGGAGGGCCACCCTCGTTCGCCACCCCGAGGACATCGCCATGTACGACCGGGCGTTCGCCGTGTTCTTCGATCAGTTCCGCTCGGCGCCGAGCGACGACGGACCGACCGAGACGGTGAGCATCACGATCGCCGTCGACACCGACGACGCCGACGACTCCAGCGGCGACGATCAGGGCGACCCCTCCGACGAGGTGATCGAACTGCGATTCTCGACCACCGAGATCCTGCGCAACAAGGACTTCGCCACGTACAGCCCCGACGAGCTGACCCAGGCACACGAACTCATGTCGCACCTGCGACTGATCGGAGCGCCACGCGACTCCTTGCGCAAGGGGCCGACCCGGCGCATCACCTCGCGACCCGACATCCGCCGAACGGTGCGATCAGCGATCCGGGCCGGCGGCGAACCGATCGAACGCCACTTCTCGGCACCGACGCCGCGTCTGCGACGCCTCGTGCTGCTGCTCGACGTGAGCGGATCGATGGAGCCCTATGCCCGGGCGCTGCTGCGGTTCGTGCACGCCGCCGTCGCCGGCCGCCAGAAGGTCGAGGCCTTCACCATGGGGACGCGCCTCACGCGCATCACTCGCGAACTCACGAGCCGCGACCCCGACATCGCCCTGCAGCGCAGTCGGTCGACGCGTGCGTCGACTGGAGCGGCGGCACCCGGCTCGGGTCCGACCTGCGCGAGTTCAACGACGAGTGGGGCGTCCGCGGCCTGGCCCGCAACTCGATCGTCGTGATCCTGTCCGACGGCTGGGACCGCGGCGACCCCGACGAGCTGAGCGAGCAGATGCAGCGCTTGCACCGGGTGACCCATCGCCTGATCTGGGTCAATCCGCTCAAGGTGACGCCCGGCTATGCACCGCTCGCCCGAGGCATGGCGGCCGCGCTTCCGCACGTGGACCGTTTCGTGGAGGGCCACTCGGTGGCCGCCATGGAAGAACTCACCGCCGTGATCTCCGAACGATGACCGCCAGTAGCGTTGCGGTTACGCCGGTGCCTGGCACCGGCGTAACCGAATGGAGTTGACCGATGCATGACCTCTTGAACGACATCGAACGTTGGCGCGCCGCCGGCGAACGCATCGCCGTGGCCCGCGTCGTCGACATCGAAGGGTCGGGGCCCCGCGACCCGGGCGCGGCGATGGCCGTGACCGAGTCGGGCGAGGTGGCCGGCAGTGTGAGCGGCGGCTGCGTCGAGGGAGCCGTCGTGTCGGAGGCGCTGGCGATCCTCGGCGGTGAACGATCCGCCGGCATCGTCACGTTCGGCTACTCCGACGACGAGGCCTTCGCTGTCGGCCTCACGTGCGGCGGCACGATCCATCTGTTCATCGAGGAACTCGACTGGTGACGCTGTTCGACCGCTACGCCCAACGGCTGAGGGAGTCGGCCCCGGTTGCGCTCGCGACCGTGATCGACGGCCCGAACGTCGGCGCGAAGCTCCTCGTCGAACCCGCCGCGCCCGCGCAGGGGTCGCTCGGCCACCCCGAACTCGACCGGGTCGTCGCTCGCGACGCACTCGCGGAACTCGAGGCGGCGCGCTCGGGCATCCGCCACTACGGGCCCGAGGGCCAGACCACGCCGGAGGATCTCGTCGGCCAACCGACCGTGCGAGTGTTCATCGAGTCGCACGCGCCGCCGCCGCAGATGTGGATCTTCGGCGCCGTCGACTTCACCGCGGCGCTGGCACGCGTCGCCAAGATCCTCGGGTACCGGGTCACCGTCTGCGACGCCCGTGAGGTCTTCGCCACGCGGCGACGGTTCCCGATGGCCGACGAGGTGAGGGTCACCTGGCCCACACCGGTGTTCGCCGAGCACGGCCACGAACTCGGCCCGCGCGATGCGGTGTGCATCCTCACCCACGACCCCAAGTTCGACATCCCGGCGGTGCAGGGCGCGCTGGCCTCCGCGGTCGGCTACATCGGTGTGATGGGCAGCCGGTCGACGCACGACCGAAGGATGCAACGTCTCACCGAGGTGGGCGTCACCGAGCGCAGCGACCTCGACCGGCTGATGTCGCCGATCGGGCTCGACATCGGCGCCCGGACCCCAGAGGAGACCGCGATGTCGATCTGCGCGGAGATCATCGCCCGCCGGACCGGTCGCGACGTCCCCTCACTACGAGACAGCTCGGGCGACATCCACTCCTGAGTCGCCCATCAACGGCGACGGCGACGGCGACGAGATCAGTCGCCAGGCAGGGACGGTTCAGACCGTCGGATCGCCGAAACGAACCGAGTTGACCCGACGGTTGCTGATCGTGTCGAGCTCGACCGTGCGGCCACGCTGCACCGAGTGGATCACCGCATCGCCCACGCCCAGGTACATCATGACGTGGCCGGGATACTGCACGAGGTCGCCGGCCTTGGCGTCGGCACGATCGACCGGCATCGCATCGCGGATCTGCTGGCCGCTCTGACGCACGAGTTGCACGCCGGCCTTCGACCATGCGTACGTGGTGAGCCCGGAGCAGTCGAAGCCGACGCCCTCCTGGCTGGTGTTGGTGCGGTACGGAACGCCGACCTGCGTCATCGCCGCAAGGACGGCGCGCTGGTGCTCGATCGGTGTGGCGGCCCACGCCTCGACCATCTCCTGCTGGGGGTAGCCGAGCTCGGTCGCTGCGAACTGGGCGGTCTGCGTGCGGTACCAGACGTAGCTGCGATAGGAGTCGGCGTTGTCGGTGGCCACCCATTCGTCGTAGCTGGCGAGCGCCGCCCGAGCCGACGTTGTCACGACGGGTGCCATGGCGTTCGTCTCGAGCGCGCCCTGTGCGGCTGCCGCGGTCGTCGGGGCGGTGGCGACGACGCCGGCGCACACCGCGGCGGTTGCCGCGAGCGCCACGACGAGACGGCGGACCCGCACGAGGCGAGTTCGGGTTGGGCACGGGGAGATCCCGGTGGGTGTCGGTGTGGTGTGGGTCATGGTCCGCTCGGGTCGAATCGCACGTACCGGTCGAACCGGCCCGCATGACGAATGGGTAACTTATCGTCACGCAATCGCAATACTCAAGCGCGCGAGCAGGATTTTCGTCATCAGACCGTCATCTGGCAGCAACCGGCCGAGGCCCCCACATCGGAGTCCGCGCCCGGCATCGCGATCGTCGATCCGGCCCGTACGCTGGGCGAATGTCATTCGACACCGCCGTGGTCATCCTGGCCGCCGGCGCCGGCTCGCGGTGGCGCGGCGACGGACACAAATTGTCGGCGAAACTGCCCGCGACGGCCGTCGAAGGGCCTGGAACCGTCATCGAACGAGCGCTCGCCCACGCCCTCGCCGCGACGATCGGCCCGGTGATCGTGATCACGGGAGCCGACGCCGACATCGTCCCGGCCGGATGGGTCGGCCAGGTGACGGTCCGCCCGAATCCCCGCTGGGCCGAGGGGCAGATGACGTCGCTGCGCACCGGACTCGATGCAGCCGACGAACTCGGATGCGACGCCGTCGTGGTCGGACTGGCCGACCAACCCTTCATCACACCCAGCGCATGGCGCGAGGTCGCCGCCAGCGACGCCCCGATCGCCGTGGCCACCTACGACGGCCGACGCGGCAATCCGGTCCGGCTCGACTCGACCGTCTGGGCGCTCCTGCCCATCGACGGCGACGAGGGAGCCCGATCACTGATGCGAGTTCGACCCGACCTGGTGCGTGAAGTACCGTGCGTTGGCTCACCCGCCGACATCGACACCGAGGAGGACCTCCGCCGATGGCAGAACAATTGATCAACGAGTTCACGGTCAATCGCCCCATCGATGAGGCCTGGCCCCTCATCACCGACCTCGAACGCATCGCGCCCTGTCTCCCGGGGGCCGAACTCCAAGAGGTCGAAGGTGAAACGTACCGCGGTGTGGTCAAGGTGAAGCTGGGTGCGATCAGCAGCCAGTTCAAGGGTGAGGCCCACTTCATCGAACGCGACGACGAGAACTATCGCGCCGTGATCAAGGGTGCCGGCCGTGACACCGGCGGCCGCGGGAACGCATCGGCCGAGATCACGGCGCAGGCCGAGGCGCTGTCGCCGACGAGCACCCGAGTCGCCGTCACCACCGACCTGCACATCACGGGCAAGGTGGCCCAGTTCGGCCGCGGGATCATGGGCGACGTCAGCTCGAAGCTGATGGTCCAGTTCGCCGACAACCTCAACCAGATGATCGACGACGAGGGCATGGCGGCACCAGAGCCGGCCGGCGGCACCGGCCGACGAGCCGAGCATCGCCGACACGGCAGCGGCCCCAGCAGCGTCGGCACCCACCGTGCGCAAGATCGAAGGCGCTGCGGCCGAACCGATCGATCTGATGGAGGTCGGTGGGAGCTCCATCGTCAAGCGTGTGGCGCCGGCGATCATCGCCATCGTCGTGCTGCTGTTCCTCCTGCGACGCCGTCGACACTGATGGACGATCGGGTTCGTGTCGCGCAGCTGCTCGGTCGCGAACCCCGGGGCGCGTTCGACGTGGTGGTTCGTGACGACAGCGGCGACCCGGTCGTCGTGCGAAACGCGCCACTGCTCGACGACGGCACGCCCATGCCCACCCGGTACTACCTCGTGGGGGCCGAACTCGTCCGAGACGTGAGTCGGCTCGAAGCCGACGGAGGGGTGCGACGCGCCGAAGCCGACGTCGATGCGGCCGCACTCGAAGCGGCCCACGAGCGGTATGCCGCCGAGCGCGACGCCGCCATTCCCGACGACCACGAGGGGCCCCGCCCGTATGGCGGTGTCGGCGGCACCCGCACCGGCGTCAAGTGCCTCCATGCCCACGTCGCCCACACCCTCGCCGGCGGCGACGACCCGGTCGGCCGATGGGCCCTCGCCCAACTCGGCGCGACCGACCCGACAGTCGACACGCCGACCGACACGCTGGTCATGCGGGTCGACGACCGCACGATCGACGTCACGACGACCGACGGGACCACGTTCACACTGCCGATCGGGCCGCTGACCCTCTTCGAGGGTCCGCTCGAACGCGCCGACCCTCCGTCGCCCGCGCATCTCACCAACGCCCTCGGGCTGGTGGCGGACCACCTCGACGACATCATCATCGCCGCACCGTCGGTCACGGCGTCGCCGTCGGTGACCGCGGTCGGGCCCCATGCCGAGGCCATGGCACGCGTGGAGATCGGCGGCACCTGTATCCCGGCCGGCTACCGGCTGCGACGATCCGACGCCGACGAGGTCTTCCGGACGCTCGCCGTGGAGGCAGTGGTCGAACGCCGCCACAACCCGGGCCTCGACGACGACCACGTCGAGTCGATCATCGCCACGTGCTGCGTGATACTCGGTGTCATGCGGCGGCTCGACCTCGACTCCATCGCCGTCCAGGCCCGACCGGCGGTGGCCTGATGGCGCTCCGACACCCCGCCCGCACCTCGTCGCCGGTGCGCCTCTACGGACGCCGCGTGGTCCTGCGCCCGCTCGCGGCCAACGATTTCCGATCGTGGAGCGAAGTTCGCCAACGCAACGCCGACTGGCTGACCGTGTGGGAGCCGAGCCGACCGATCCATCAGGCCGACCCGGTCACCGACCGCGGTGCGTTCACCGCGCGATGCCAACAGCGTGACCGCGATCGAAGCGTCGGATCGGCATACCAATTCGGTCTCTTCGTCGACAACGCCGTCGCCGGCGAGGTGAACCTCAACAACGTGATCCGTGGGGCCATGCAGTCGGGCACGATCGGCTACTGGATCGACCAGCGCCACGCCGGACAGTCCTACGTGGCCGAGGCGGTGGTGGTGGTGTTGCAGTTCGCGTTCGAGCAACTCCTGCTGCATCGCGTCGAGATCTGCATCGTGCCGCGCAATGCCCGAAGCCGCCGGATCATGGAGAAGCTCGAGATCCGCGACGAGGGCATCGCCGAGCGATACCTCGAGATCAACGGGACGTGGGAGGACCACATCCGCTATGGCATCACGATCGAGGAGTGGCACGCACGGCGCGATGAACTCCTCGCCGCGTGGGTCGCACGACGCGACCTGGTCTGACCCGTCGGATTTGTGAGTCGCCGGTCAGGCGACGACGCCGTCGAGGCCGTCGCCCTTGCTCAACACGTGAATCTGCTCGGCGCGATCACGGCGCAACTGCGTGCGACGCTTCCACATCTTGGTCTTCCAGTGGCGCTTCGTGCGGCTGCGCTTCGCGACCTTGCTCTTGGCGACCTCTGCGTCGTGGTGGTGGACAGGCTTCCACGCTGCGCCGGGCTCATGGACGTCTTCGGGTTCGAGACCCGAACTCACATCCTGAGCGACAGTCTGGAGCTCGACATGGATTCGGTGCCGTTCGCTGTGGGCGTGGGCACGCACCTCCTTCTTGAGCGGGACCAAGACTTCCTCGGTGCGGTGACGCTGGCTCATTGAGGGCTACCTCCTGCTTCGTGGACTGGCCACGGTGGTTTCGGTGCTTGCACCACCAAACGTAGTGCACGGTCGGCGCGGAGGCATCAGTTCTGTGTAACGATCGTGCGCGATTCGATCACCCGGTGCTCAGCGCCCGGTTCGCCGCAGGGCTTGCAGGCTTCGGGTGCCGCTTCAAGGCCGGGGCGCCGCAGGCCGATGACTCCGTGTGGACACCTTGCCGCCGCCCAGCCCACCCGCGCCGCTCGACGACTCGAACACCGACTCGATCATCGACCGGGAGGCCCATGCCGTCGCGTCGCTCGGCGCCCGTCTCGTCGGCACGATCGACGCGGTCGTCGCCG
Source organism: Ilumatobacteraceae bacterium (assembly GCA_963747375.1). Taxonomy (GTDB): domain Bacteria; phylum Actinomycetota; class Acidimicrobiia; order Acidimicrobiales; family Ilumatobacteraceae; genus Sva-07. The sequence goes on along the minus strand of CAVVFL010000009.1, from coordinate 12,566 downwards.
GGAAACACGACGTCGTCGAGATCAGCGTCGCCACGCTGCTCGCCGGAGGCCACCTCCTGATCGAAGACATCCCCGGTGTCGGCAAGACCCTGCTCGCCCAAGTGCTGGCGCGAGCCGTCGGTGGCACCTTCCATCGGATCCAGGGCACGTCGGACCTGCTGCCGGGCGACATCACCGGATCGATGGTCCCGAGCGGCCAACTCGACGTCGACGGTATGCGATTCCGGCCGGGGCCGGTGTTCGCCAACATCGTCGTGTTCGACGAACTCAACCGGGCCACGCCCCGCACTCAGTCCGCACTGCTCGAACTCGCCGAGGAATCGACGGTCACCGTCGACGGCGTCAGCCACCGCCTCCCCGATCCGTTCATGCTCGTCGCCACGCAGAACCCGATCGACATCGCCGGCACCTACGGGCTCGGCGAAGGCGCCCTCGACCGATTCCACGCGGTCGTGACACCAGGGCGCGCGTCGGCCGCCTCCGAGGTCGACGTCCTCACCGGCCGACGGGGACGATCGATGCTCGATGCCGTGGAACCGGTCGCGACGCTCGGCGAGCTGATCGCTGCCCGCGAGGTGGTCGCCACGGTCCGGATCACCGACGCGGTGGCGGCCTACGTCGTCGAGTTGCTCGATGCGACCCGCAACGACCCCCGAGTACGCGTCGGCGCATCGACCCGTGGTGGCGTCGCGATCGTGGCGATCGCACGCGCCTTCGCCGCGCTCGAGGGCCGCAACTACGTCACCGCGAACGATGTCGTCCGAGCGAGCGTGCCGGCACTGGCGCACCGCGTCGCGGGGTCCACGTCCACGGTCGCCGCCGGGCGAGAGATCGCGGCCGACTGCGTGTCGAGGGTCGCACCCCCGACGGTCTGACCGTGACAGCCGACGACCACACCCGCCCCCTGGGCCTCTCGCCCGGAGCCGGCGCGTTCGTCGCGACCTGGGTGGTCGCCGGAATGATCGCCCGGCTGACGGGCACTCCCGGGGTGATCGCGTTGATGGCGACGCTGCTCGTGGCCGTCGTGGTCGAAGGGATCACCGGATGGTCGACCGCTCGGCGGACCAGTGTCGTCTCGGCCGTCGGACCCACGGTGACGACGGTCGATGGGTCGGCGACGCTCCGAGTGACCGTCTCCGGGCCCGGCGTTCGGCGCAGCGGCCGGCTCCGGCTGGCGACGGCGCCGCATGCCGATTCGGAGATCGCTGCCGGGGTGCTCCCCGCCGGAGGAACCGAGCGACGCATCCGGGTGGACGCCGTGTTCCGCCAACCCGGCATCGTCACGGTGCTGCAGACGACGATCGAGCTGGCCGGACCATTCGGTCTGATCTGGTGGCGGCACCGTGGTGAGGTCACCGTCGACGACGTGCACGTCGCTCCCGTGGGTCTCGGTGAACTCCTCGAGGTGACCACGTCCACCGCACGACACGAGGGTCCGGTGGCGGCCGGACGTGGCAACCATCGCGGCGACGTCGACGGTGTTCGAGCCTGGCGCGACGGCGATGCAGTCGGGTCGATCCACTGGCCGTCGTCGCTGCGCGTCGGCGACCTGATCGTCCACGACCGGGCGGCGGTCGCCGACGAGCGCTGGGTCGTCGACCTCGATCAGCTCGTCGCCGGGCCGGTCGACGACTCCGCCGCCGCACGGCTGAGGGGCACCCTCGACGAAGGTCTCCGGCGCGGGCACGATGTGGCGGTGAACGTCGGCGGTGAACCGTCGGCCGTGCGCACCGCCGACGATGCCGCCACCTGGGCGGCGTGGACCGCCGCCACCATCGAGCGCCGACGCCGTTCGCGCGACGCCTGGCGTGGTGGAGACGCCCGATCGGATTCCGCCAGCTCGAGCCCGAGTCGACCGTCGACGTTCACGCGCGTTGGGCGGCCGCTGCTGCAGCGTGGGTGAGCCTCGCGATGCTCGTCGGAGCACTGTCGCGCTCACCGGCACTGATCGCCACGATCACGATCGGTCTCGTGCTCGGCGTCGTCGTGTCGACATGGCTCGGCCGGAGATCGGGTCGACGACCACGGGCGCTCCAGGCTGCGATCGTGCTGACGATCGTCGGCGCGTTGGCGATGATCGCGGCCGACGCTCAGGACGTCGACGGCCTGCTGGCAGCCCTACGCGGACCGATGCCCGACATGCTGATGCTGCTGATCGTGCTCCACGGTTTCGAAGTCGTCGACCGGCGCACACTTCGTGTCCACCAGGCGATCACGTTCGCCGTCACCTCGTACGCCGCCGGACTGCGAATCGACGACACGCTCGGCTGGTGGATCGCCGCGTGGGGCGTGGCGTTCTTCGCGTCGCTGCTGCTCACCGGCCGGTCGCGGCTGTCTGCGACCAACGGGAACCACGGGCGTGCGCTCGGTGACGCGATCGATGGCGTGGGTCGGCGCTGCGGCGATCGGAACGCTCGGTCTGCTGAGCCTGATCCCGGTTCCCGACGGTCCCGCCCGGCTCGGACTCCCGGCGCTCTCGCCGGCTGACGCGCCGTCCGCCTCGCCCGGTGCGTTGGCGTCACCCGACGGTTCACCCACCCCGACGGGGAACGATGTCGGCAACGACCGAGGATCGATCGGCGGGGTGGTCGGATACCCGGGGTTCACCGAATCGCTCGACACCAGCGTGCGAGGCGACCTCGGCGACGACGTGGTGATGCGGGTGCGAGCGCCGGAACCCGCGTTCTGGCGCGGCCAGACCTTCACCGACTTCGACGGACGGGTGTGGACGGTGTCGCCCGACGTCGGCACGCAGCGCGACGGCCCCCGGATCGACGTGCCCGCGACGCTCGGCGACCAGTCGGGAGCTGGCATCCCGACCGAGGAGCTGACCCAGACGTACTACGTCGAGACGGCGTTGCCGAACGTCGTGTTCGCGGCGGCCAGACCCACCCTGATCGTCTTCGACGGTTCGGTGTGGACCAGGCCCGACGGCGCGCTGCGCTCCGACGTGACGCTCGCTCCCGGCTCGGTGTACACGGCGATCTCCGAGCGGGTCGCCGTCACCGCCGAGATGCTCCGGGCCCAGGGCGACCTCGGCGAGTTCTACGCGGGCTTCCGCCGGGCGGTGGGCGGCGAGCAGATCGATCCGTTCCTCGAGCTGCCCGACTCGACCACCCGGCGCACGATCGACCTCGCCGCCGAACTGCGCGCCGAGTCGACCTACGACACGATCCTCGCCTACGAACGCTGGCTGGCAGCCAACACCGAGTACGACCTCGACGCACCGGTGCCCGCCGACGGCGATGACGCGGTCGACGACTTCCTGTTCGAGTCGCAGCGAGGCTTCTGCGAACAGATCGCCTCGGCGTTGACGATCATGTTGCGCAGCCAGGGTGTCCCGGCCCGCCTCGCCACCGGGTACGTCCCGGGCGAGCGCGATCGTGTGTCGGGCGTCTGGAAGGTGCGTGCCAGCGACGCCCACGCCTGGGTCGAGGTGTGGTTCCCGCAGACCGGATGGCAGGCATTCGACCCCACCGCCGGCGTGCCACTGGCCGGCGATGCCGACGCCGCCACGATCGGCGGCGACCTCGTCCGCGCGGGGCTGTCGTCGGTCATCTCGCACCGTCGTCGAACTCGCCCTCCTCGCCGTCGCAGCACTGGGCGTCTGGGCGACACTGGCAGTCGTCAGGCGTTGGCACCACCGACGACGACGCGGCCGTTGGGGACTCCTCCAAGACCGCTTCGCGGAACTCCCGGTCCGTCCCGACCCGTCCGGCGCCCCGGTCGTTCCCCACCCGACCGACACGACCCCCCGTGGGAACCTCACCGAATCCGCGACGCGCGGCATTGATCGAGGGAGGGGACGGCGAGCTCGCGGCATCGGTCGCCCTCGTGCTCGACCGGGCGGCATTCGATCCGACCTGGGTCGACGACGACGAGGTCTATGCGCGCACCCGCAGCGCCGTCGCCACCCTCGAGCGCGGCACCCGGCGGTGACCGCCGGCTACTTGGTGGAGATCCGAGCCTGCAACGCGGCGAGCCGTTCAGCGAACCACGGCTGCTGGGTGCTCCAGAGTTGCGGTTCGAGTTCGCGCTCGACCGCGGACGGGTGATCGTCGATGTCGGCCATGGCCTGAATGGTCCGCTTGGTCGCGATCGCCAACTCCCTCGGGACCGAGGCGGCCTTCGAGGCGAATTCGTGGGCGACGTCGAGCAGGGACTCCGACGGGACCGACCGGTAGGCGAGCCCGATGCGTTCGGCCTCCTTGCCATCGAGGACCTGGCCGAACACCACGGCCGCCATCGCCGCTTGCGGACCGACGATGCGGCGCAGCATCCACGTGTGGCCGCCGCCTGGGTGGATGCCGAGCTGCAGGAAGCGGGTGTCGAGCTTGGCGGTGTCGGCGACGATGCGAACGTCGCAGCCGAGGGCCAGGTTCATGCCGGCACCGACGGCGGCGCCGTTGACCGCGGCGAGCGTGGGCAGCGGGCTGCGAGCGATGCGCAGGAATCCCTCGTAGATCGTGCCGAGGCTCTCCCCCGTCGCTTCTGCGAGATTGCCCAGGTTCGCTCCGGCGCAGAACGCGGGCGGCGTCCCGGTGACGACGACGGCACCGACCGACTCGTCGGCCTCGAATGCTTCCATCGCGGCGATGATCTCGGCGACCATCGGAGCGGTCAGGGTGTTGCGCTCGTCGGGGTTGTTGAGTGTGAGTGTGGCGACGCCGTCGGCGATGTCGGTGAGCACCAGCGGTGCGGAACCAGTCATGGGCGCAAGTGTGGCACGGCGCCCGGTTAGCCTGCAGCTCGCACATGCTCGACCACGTCTTCACCGATGCCATCAGCGCCCTGCGCGACGCGTTCGAAGCGGCATTCCTCGAACGCCAGGCGTTCGAGGAGCACTTCCAGGCCGACGTCCTGCTCGGCGACCTCACGTGGGAGACCAGCTACGGCCTGCCCGGCGAGGGCGAGCCGCCGAGGGTCGTGGCCCACATCACCTTCGACTGGCCGGCGTGGAGTCAGGCGGCGTACCGCCAGTGGTACGTCGAGGCCGAACTCGAGCGTCGCCCGGCGATCGAGATGGAGATCGTGCTGCGCATCCAGCGCCTCGCACAGCCCGTCGATCCGCAGATGCTGTTCAACGCGGTTCCCGAACAGAGCCCGCTCGTCGGCGACGACCGGATGGAGCGCGCCGGGTTGACCTCGGAGATCGCGCACCCCGACACGGCGACCGATCCCCTCGACCTCACCACCGAGTACGCGGTCGAGATCACCTACGAGGGGCTGTACGAACTCGCCGAGGAGACCGTCGCCGACGGCACGAGCACCCTGCTCGACGAACACTTCGGCGCCCTCGGCGGTTGGGTCGCGTCGACCCTCGTCAAACTCGGCGACCTCCCCCTCGCGTTCCTCCCCCCCGACGACAACGACTGACCCCGAAATTCCTCGACCAACTCCGAAATTCTCCTCCCGGTGCGCGCTGAGCGCGCGCCGGGAGGAGAATTTCGGGGGTTCGGGGGTGATGGGGGCGCGTGGGAGGATGTCGCACATGGCTGACAACGACGTGGTGCTGTACGAGGTGTCCGAGCGGATCGCGACGATCACGATGAATCGCCCCGAGGCCCGCAACGCGCTGTCGAGCGAGGTGCTCGAGCTGCTGCCCGAACGGATGAAGCAGGCCGAGGCCGACGCCGACGTCGACGTGCTGATCCTGACCGGTACCGATCCGGCGTTCACCGCCGGACTCGACCTCAAGGAACTGGGCAGCAACGGCGCCAATCTCGGCGGCGGGACCGGCGCCGACGGCAGCCGCAACCGAGACGGTGTGCGCGGGCCGTTCCCCCGACTGACCAAGCCCGTCATCGGTGCCATCAACGGCGTGGCCGTCACCGGCGGGCTGGAGTTGGCGCTCAACTGCGACTTCCTCGTCGCCAGCGAACACGCGAAGTTCGGCGACACCCACGCCCGCGTCGGCGTCATGCCCGGTTGGGGCCTCACCGTGCTGCTCCCCCAGGCGATCGGCGTGCGCCGAGCCCGCGAGATGAGCTACACCGGCAACTTCATGCTGGCCGACGAGGCACTCGCGTTCGGACTCGTCAACCACGTCGTGGCCCACGACGACCTGCTCCCGTTCACCCGGCAACTGGCGCATCGACATCATCGGCAACGACCAGCCCGGCGTCCGCCAGATCCGCGACACGTACTTCCAGATCGCGACCGACGACGACCACTGGGAGATCGAGGCCCGCGACAGTCGCGCGTGGCGACGCACCCAGTTCAGCCCCGAAGCCGTCGAGACCCGCCGACTCGCCATCCAGGCTCGCGGCCAACAGCAGTAGCTGTTACATCTGGGGTCTGACCCCAGATGTAACAGTCAGATCTGGGCGCCCTGTTCGCGGAGCGTGTCGCGTATGGCCTGGGCGATGTCGATGGCCAGGATCTCGGCGCCGTTCTGGTTCAGGTGGAAGCCGTCGTCGGCGCGGACGTCCTTGCCCTGGCTGTCACGCGGATCGATGACGAACTCGGCCCAACCACCGTCGCGACCCGAGAACCGTTTCCAGGTGTCGATGAAGATCACGTCGGGCCGCTCGGCCGCAGCCGCCTTGGCCGCCTTGTCCTGAATGGCCATACGGGCGGTGACGTCAGGGTTGTCGTCGTTGGGGATACCGACCCAGATCACGGTGCGCCCGTCGGCCAGGAGCTGATCCATGACCGCACCGACGCGCTCCTGATACTCGGCAGTCCACTCCGCCTCGTTCGCGACCGGGTCACCCACGATGAACTCGCCGCTCTCGACCGCCAACCCCTGGGCGTCGTTGCCGCCGAAGGTCGCCACCACGATGTCGGGGTCGACCGTGGGGAGCTGGGCCGCGATCTCGGCGGGCCAGTTGAAGAAGTCGGGCCGGGCGAGCCCCGAGGAGACCTTGTAGTCGAGTTCGGTCGTCACGACGCCGGTCCCGTCGAGGAGCGTCTGCAGGTACGGCCCGAACGTGCCCGCGTCACTGTCGCCGACGATGAAGACCTTCGACGGATTGTCGACCGACGGCGGCCCGGTCGACTCCGGCTCGACGGCCACGGTGTCGACGGACGCGGTGTCGACGGGCGCGGTGTCGACAGGCGCGGACCCCTCGTTCGTCGCGACGCCACCGGTCGACGCCGAGCCGCTGTCGGGCGCCGTCGAGCCGTCGGCGTCCGCGACACCTTCCTCGCCACCGACCACCGATGCGACCACCCGCACGACCGCGAAGCCGACGACGAGCACCAAGCCGAGCGCGACAGCTCGCCGCACGGCGTAGCGCCGCCGGCTGTGGCGGCGGCGAGGCGATGGCGGATTCGACACAGTGACCTCCACGATACGGTCACCTCGCCCCCGCCGAACGGCACCTGCGTAGGCCGTCATCGTTCACATACCGGTCACACCGGATCGTGTCCGCGCCCTCCTACCAGGGGGTAACCTGGCAGCACGTGAACACCGGCGCCGCCGAAGGCGATCGCCGGGCATGTACCAACCACCATCCATCCTGAAGGGGAGAACATGATCAAGAGCAAGAAACTGCTCGCTATCGCCGCCCTCGCAGCACTCGGCCTGGCCGCGTGCGGCAGCGACGACAGCTCCAGCTCGTCGACCGACGCACCGTCCGGTACCGACGCACCCGCGAGCACCGACGCACCGGCCAGCACCGACGCACCGGCCAGCACGGACGGCGCCGGCACGACCGACGCGTCCGGCGACTGCGCCGTCGGCGTCGTCTACGACATCACCGGCCGTGGCGACCGTTCGTTCAACGACGCCGCCGGAGCCGGACTCGACAAGGCCGCCGCCGAACTCGGCGTCACCGCCAGCGAGTCCACCCCGACCGGCGACGGCGACCGCTCCCAGCGCGTCCAGGGTCTCGTCGACGAGGGCAACGACCTCGTGGTCGCCGTCGGCTTCCTGTTCGGTGACGCCATCACCGAGGCATCGGCCGCCAACCCCGACACCACCTTCGCCATCATCGACTCCGTCGTCGATGCACCGAACGTGGCATCGCTCACGTTCGCCGAAGAGCAGGGCTCGTTCCTGGTCGGCGCTGCAGCTGCGCTCAAGAGCCAGACCGGCACCATCGGCTTCATCGGCGGCGTCGAGAACGACCTCATCAAGAAGTTCGAGGCCGGCTACACCGCAGGCGCTCAGGCCGTGAACCCCGACATCGAGGTGTTGGTCAACTACATCACGCAGCCGCCGGACTTCACCGGTTTCAACGACGCAGCCAAGGGCAAGGAGATCGCGGCGTCGCAGTACCAGGCAGGCGCTGACGTGATCTACGCCGCCGCCGGCGGCTCGGGCCTCGGTGTGTTCGAAGCCGCTTCCGAAGCCGGTGAACCCGGCACGGTGTGGGCCATCGGCGTCGACTCCGACCAGTACGAACTGGTGTCGCCGGAGCTGCAGCCGTACGTGCTGACCTCGATGCTGAAGAAGGTCGACGTCGCCACGTTCGAAACCATCAAGACGGTCTGCGGGGGCGGTGACGCCGCCGGCGTCCAGGTCTTCGACCTCTCCGTCGACGGCGTCGGCTACTCCACCTCGGGTGGATTCGTCGACGACATCGCCGACCAGCTCGACGCCTTCAAGGAGCAGATCATCTCGGGCGAGATCGAAGTCCCGACAGCTCCCTGAGCTGACATGAACTGACGACGAACACACCTCACGGTGTCGCCGTCGACACTTCGGACGATGCCCGTTCGGCTCACGCCGGGCGGGCATCGTCGCGTCCCGACACACGATCGACACCCCGCGCCTTCCTCGCTGCGTGCGCCGATCGACTAGAAATCACACGATGAGTGACGACGGGGCGAACTCCTCGACCAACGGCACCGACGAACACGTCGGCCGACGCCGGCCAGACTCGACGCCGATCGTGATCCAGCTGACCGACATCGTGAAACGATTTCCCGGTGTGGTCGCCAACGACGGCGTCAATCTCACCGTCCGCGCAGGCAGCGTGCATGCCATCGTCGGCGAGAACGGCGCGGGCAAGTCCACGCTGATGAAGACGCTCTACGGCGCACACAAGGCCGACGAGGGCACCATCACGGTCAACGGCAAGGATGAAGTCTTCTCGTCACCGAAGGACGCCATCGCCGAGGGCATCGGAATGGTCTTCCAGGCGTTCATGCTGGCATCCAACCTGACCGTCTGGGAGAACATCGTCCTCGGTCAGGAACCCGGCACTGCACTGTCGCTCGACATCCGCTCGGCCCGTTCGCGGATCACCGAACTCGGCATGCAGTACGGTCTGGAGGTCGACCCCGACGCGCTGATCTCCGAACTCGGCGTCGGCGACAAGCAGCGTGTGGAGATCCTCAAGGTGCTGTACCGAGGCGCCAAGATCCTGATCCTGGACGAACCCACCGCCGTACTCGTGCCCCAGGAGGTCGACGAGTTGTTCACCTCGCTCCGCGAACTCACAGCCCAGGGCGCGACGATCGTCTTCATCTCCCACAAGCTCGACGAAGTCCTCAAGCACGCCGATGCGATCACCGTGATCCGCCAGGGCAAGACGGTCGCCGAGATCCCCGATCCGAGCTCCGTCACGGCGCACGAACTCGCCGAGCTGATGGTCGGCAGCGAACTCCCGACGCCGGAGACCCGCGAGCGCACGGTCACCGACGTCGTCGCGATCGAGCTCCGACAGCTCACGGTCGCGAACCCCGAAGCCGGAGCGCGCAACGTCGTCGACGACGTGAGCTTCACGGTGCACCGCGGCGAGATCGTGGGCATCGCCGGAGTGGAGGGCAACGGCCAGAGCGAACTCGTCAAGGCCATCGTCGGTCTCACGGCGTCGTCGGGCACGATTCTCGTCGACGGCGTCGACATCGCCCGACTGTCGACACGCGAACGGCGCGACAGCGGCATCGGGTACATCGCGGAGGACCGCCAGAAGGACGGCCTCGTGATGCCGTTCACCGTCTGGGAGAACGCCGCGCTCGGCCACCAGCATCGCCCGCCGTACGCCAAGGGTCCGTGGATGAACGTGGCAGGAGCCAAGAAGCAGACCGAGAGGATCGTCGACGAGTTCGACGTCCGGACCCCGAGCATCGACGTTCCCGCCTTCACACTCTCGGGCGGTAACCAGCAGAAGCTCGTCGTCGGCCGTGAGATGACCGCCGATCCCAAAGTGCTCATCGCCTCCCACCCGACGCGAGGCGTCGACGTCGGCGCGCAGGCGGTGATCTGGGACATCCTGCGTGACGCCCGGGCCGCAGGGCTGGGCACCGTCCTGATCTCGGCCGATCTCGAAGAACTGATCGGACTGTCCGATCGTCTCCTCGTCATGCTGCGAGGCCAGGTGGTCGCCGAGGTCGATCCGGCGACGGTGACGCCGGCAGAACTCGGTTCGTACATGACCGGAGCGAAAGCGGGGGCACATTGATGTTCGAACGGATCTGGCGAGCCTCGCTCGCGCCGCTCGTCGCGGCGGCGGTTGCGATCCTCATCTCGTCGCTCGCACTCCTGATCTCGGGCAACGACCCGGTCGAGGCGTTCCGGGAGATGTGGAAGACGATCGACTCCACGCAATCGGTGGTCCTCATCGTGAACACCGCCGTTCCGTACTACATCGCCGGTGTGGCAGTCGCGATCGGCTTCAAGATGAACCTGTTCAACATCGGCTCGAACGGCCAGTACCTCCTGGCCGCCCTCGTCGCGGGGTGGGCCGGCGCCGAGGTGAGCTTGCCGCCGCCGCTCCACGTGGCGTTCGTCTTCCTCGTCGCCGTCGCCGTCGGCGGCAGCTGGGCGCTCATCGCTGCGATCTTGAACGTCACCCGCAACGTGAACGTCGTCGTGGCGACGATCATGTTGAACTACATCGCCGTCGGGCTCGGTGCGTTCCTGCTCTCGGAGGTGTTCCGCGACAAGGAGAACGGAGGCCTGGTCGCCCAGACGAAGGTGATGCCGGAGTCGGCCCGGCTCCCGTCGATGAACGGGATCTTCGAACTGTTCGGCTTCAACTTCGCTCCCGGCGTCGAACTGTTCGGCTTCCTCCCCTTCGCGATCGCATTGGGCATCGCCTATTACGTCCTGCTCAACCGCAGCCTCTTCGGCTACGAGCTCCGCCTGTCCGGAATGAACCCTGACGCAGCGCTGTCTGCTGGTGTCAACCCCAAACGGATGGTCCTCATCACGCTGTTCATGTCGGGCGCCGTCGCCGGCATGATCGGCCTGCCGTTCCTCCTGGCGGATCCGAGCTTCCTGAAGTACGGCGACGCATTCCCGACGACGATCGGATTCACCGGACTCGGGATCGCTCTGCTCGGCCGCAACAACCCAGTGGGCATCGCGGCCGCGGCGGTCGTGTGGGCCACGATCGAGCGAGCGACACAGCGACTCGGACCCCTCGGCATCCCGCCGGAGATCGGCAAGATCATGCAGGGCACCTTCCTGCTCTCGGCCGTCATCGCGTACGAGGTCGTGCGCCGCCGCAACGACGCCGCTGCCGTCGCCGCCGCCGCCGCCGCGACGCGAGACGAACGACCGCCACCGCTCGCCCCGCAGATGCCGATCGGAGCAACGCCATGACGACCACGGCCGAGGCCACACCGGTCGAGATCGCCGACCGTCCGTCGTTCTTCCATTCGACGCGCTGGCGGATCTTCGCCCTGGTCATGATCGGGGTCGCGGTGATGTCGACGGCGCGTCTCATCGCCGACAACTCCGATCTCACGTCGAGCGGCACCGTCGGCGCGGGTCTGCGAACCGCGGCACCGATCGCTCTCGCGGGCCTCGCCGGGCTCGTTGCCGAACGAAGCGGCACGATCAACATCGGCATCGAGGGGATGATGGTGATGGGCACCATCTTCGCCGGTTGGTGGGGCTGGGAGTTCGGACCCTGGATGGCGCTCCTCGGTGGCATCGTGGGCGGGATGCTCTTCGGGCTGCTGATGAGCCTCGCCACGACGACGTTCGGTGTCAACCACATCGTCGCCGGCGTGGCCATCAACCTGCTTGCTCCCGGCATCGCGCGATTCATGGCGAGCGAGCTGTTCGTCGGTGTGCAGGGCGGCTCGGTCACGTCGTCGCCCGGCAACTCGGGCGACATCGGCGCGTTCACCGTCCCGTTCCTGTCGGGCGGCGACCTCTTCGGTTGGCAGAGTCCCGACGTACTCGGCTGGCTCGAGGAACGGGGGTGGTTCATCATCGCCGATGCCGCCGGGCTCGCGAAGGGCCTGACGACGGCCGTGACCTGGGACGTCCTCATCACCATGGCGCTCTTCTTCGGGATCACGTACCTGCTCTGGCACATGCGGATCGGCCTGCGGCTCCGATTCTCCGGTGAGCGCCCGTCGGCCGCCGACTCGCTCGGCGTGTCCGTCCACAAGATGCGCTACATCGGCATGCTGATGTCAGGTGCCTTCGCCGGGATGGGCGGCGCCGTGTTGGTGCTGTTCTCGAACCGCTACCAGGAGAACCAGGTCGCCGGCCGTGGCTTCCTCGGCCTCGCCACCATGATCTTCGGCAACTGGATGCCCGCCGGCACCGCCATCGGCGCCGGCCTGTTCGGCTACGCCCAGGGCATCACATTGCGCACGAACCCTGGAGATCTCGTCCGAACCCTCCTGCTGGCCGCGGCGATCGCACTCGTGCT
>CAVVFL010000008.1:0-12738 GCA_963747375.1 Ilumatobacteraceae bacterium | reverse complement strand
GGCGATGAGGCTCTCGACGAGGTCGTCCATCGGCCTCACGAACGCCGCATATGAGCTGGCGAAGGGGTCCGGAGCGACGAGAATCTGTACGGCCTCGATCGCCGACCTACTGAGCTCTGTCTGCCCGGTCGCTCCAGCTCCAAGACGCTCGAACACCGCTTCCTCGGCGACGAGGACGCAGCCAATACTCAGCAGGCATGTCGCACGGCGGTCGAATGATGGTTACGTGAGAGTCCACTGTCACTTGCTCCATGTCACTCCGGAACTGTGCAACTCTGCCGAGAGTCCCAACGCCCGTCGAGTTGACGAGCACGTCACCACGGCGAACGACCTTTTCGGACTTGACGTTGGTCGTATGTGTGCGGCTCGGGCCGAGGCTGACACGGTGGTCTCGGATGCACTTCTGGTTCAACACCGCCCCGAAGTGCTGGTCTCGTCGTACTTCGGCGAGATCCCACGGCTGATGTACTCGGCCATTTCGCCCAATGGCTTCACCCTCCAACCCTCCGGCATCGGACCGAGGTTGAGTGGACGAGAGCGGGACGTCTTCGTGGCCGGGGAACCGGAAGTTGACGAACCACTCTCGGTACACCGCTTGCGCAATCTCCTCCAGAATCGCAATCCGCCGGAGATTGTTCTCGATCAACTCGTCATACACGGCCAACACCGACGCGATCTTCCGCTGCACCGCCAGCGGTGGCGTGGGCAAAGGGATGGTCTCACAGTCTCGGACGCGTAGGTGCTCGACGGTCGCGCCTGAGCCCAGCCCTCGGAGAGCACCCTGGACAGCGGGGCTTTGCAGCGCATACGGAGGTAGCGGTTGTTGGACTTATCTGGATCAGCTCGATACATCACAAGGCGCTGACCAAGGAACACCGTGTCGGACCCTCTTAGAAGACCGACGTCTCCAAGCGGTGCCTCCCACGTGAGGATTACGTCGCCCGGGAGGGGCCTGCCCCGTCGCGTCCACTTTCGGTACGTCGGCTCATCGACGCACCGGACGTTTGTGGTGTCGACACGCCGCGGACGTTCGTCGTCCGGATCATCTTGAACGGCGTCGGTGCTTCAACGACCGGAGCCGTCTTGTTGATGCAGTCAACTACAAGCGAACAGAGGTCCTCGATCGGCGTCTCCGGCCACCGCGTCATTGCTCGTTCGCAAGGTGAGCCGCGTTCGCTGCAACGATCTCGACCAGCTCGGCCGCCTCGATCGACAAGCCCCGAAACTCCTCGCTCAGGTCACCGAAGCGTTCGGCGAAGTCGAAGCCGTCGTCCTCATCCTCGGCGACGCCGATGTAGCGGCCCGGGTTGAGGCTCCAACCATGGGTCTCGATCTCGTCGACAGTGGCGATCCTGCAGAGGCCCGGTACGTTCGACGTAGGTAAGGTCGGGGAAGTTCTCGTTGAGCATTGCGTCTGCAGCCGTAGAGGAACTCGGGTTCTTCGCCGCGGTAGAGGCGGACGATGTTGGCGAGGAACTCGTGCTGGTCGGGGGTGAAGTCGCGATGGGCACGGTCGATCTGGCGGAAGGTGTGACGGGCGTCGAGGAACAGCACCTGATCCGCGCGGTCGGTGTCGCGCTTGCCCTTGTCGAGGAACCACAGCGTGACGGGCAGGGTGACGGTGTAGAAGAAGTTCGGTCCGATCGCGACCATGACGTCGACCTGGCGGTCCTCGATCAGCTTGCGGCGGATCGTCAGCTCGGAGTGGCGGGCGTCGGAAGCGGAGTTGGCCATGACGAAGCCGGCGCGCCCGGTGTCGTTGAGCGCCGACGAGAAGATCTGGATCCAGAGGTAGTTGCCGTTGTCGGTCGACGGGATGCCGTACGGGTACCGCTTGTCGTCCTTGATCCGGTCCTTGTCGATGCGCGTTGACGTTGAACGGCGGGTTGGCGATGACGAAGTCGAACCGGCCGACGCGAGTGATGCGGGTCGTCGTAGTAGGTGTTCGACGGGACGATCTCGCCGCCAAGGCCATGGACGGCGAGGTTCATCTTGGCGAGTCGGATCGTCTCCTCGACTCGTTCCTGGCCGAAGATCGAGATCTGGTTGGCCGGGTTCTTCTGGTGCTGTTCGACGAAGCGGGCCGACTGGACGAACATGCCGCCCGAACCGCAGGCGGGGTCGAGGATGCGGCCCTGGAACGGCTCGATGATGTCGACGATCAGCTTGACGATCGAGGTCGGCGTGAAGAACTCGCCGCCGCGCTGGCCCTCGGTCATGGCGAAGTTGCCGAGGAAGTACTCGTAGATCTTCCCGAACGCGTCGCCCTCGATGTCGTCGGGGATAGATCCGATCAGCCGCAGCAGCTCCGCAAGCACCGAGTTGTCGAATCGTGCGTAGTCGCGCGGTAGCACGCCCTTGAGGTCGGTGTTCTCGACCTCGATCGCCTCCATCGCCCGGTTCAACGCCTGCCCGATGTCGGCTCCCTCGGGGAGCGTGCGCAGGTATCCGAAGCGAGCGGTCTCGGGCACGTACATGACTCCGCGAGCTTGGTAGTCGGCCTTGCCGATCTGGCGACGACCAGATCCCTTGCCCTCGAGTTCCTGCTCGACCTGCGTGAAATCGGCACGTCGGCATACCGAAGGAAGATCAGCCCAAGCACCGGTGCCGAATACTGCGAAGCAGCGAGCGACGAGTTGGCGCGTAGCTGGTCGGCGGCCTTCCACAGTCGGTCTTCCAGTTGGCGCAGTCGTTCTTGTTCCGTCATTGGCGTCCTTCCGCAGCGATGATTCTGGCTCATCGAGCACGGACAAAACCGCCAGGCCAGCCGACTCGGATCGCCGCTTCACCCCACCGACGGAGTTGCGATTCGGACTCCTTGGCATCGTGACGTTGGGCGCTGAAGGGGCTGTCGCCGAACGGCCATGCGGAATCTGCGGGGTCTCGGGCGGAACGACGTAGACAACCCACGTGGGCTCAAGCGCCTGCACGCGACCTCCACCTCGATGTCACCCAGCGTGGATCGAGCTCGACCGCACCCCGAGCCGACGAGCGTGCGGCTGCTGATCCGGCACGCAAGGCGCGTCCCGAACAAGCTCGGCAGAAGCCCGAAGGCGACGACGACGAATGGTTGCACGCCCTTGGCGACTTGGGTCCCGGATCGCTCAACCTCGCGACCTCGTGAAGTCACTCGATGACTGGTGCTTTCCTCAGGTCGATCCCTTCCTGATCGCCACCACTCCCGAGTCATCGAACGGATCTGCGGTACGAGGTTGACAGTCTCCTGTCTGACCTTGCGCGACCGCTACTATGCAGTCAGCAGCTACACCCACAACGACATCGACCTCGTACATCATCATCGACGACACCTTGGCCTACGCCTGGATCCCATCGGTTGCGGCCTTTCCGTGAGTTCAAGTGCAACCAGCCCGAGCACCGCATAACCCTCGTCCGCCACACCGCCTGCTCTAGGATGCGCGATTCACTTGGTACGTCGATCTCTGCCTTCCGCGGCAGGCAGGCGTGGCGGGCGTGACTCACGTATGGTGACCCGACTGGCTCGCGAAGACGAAGGTCAAGGCGACGTCCGGATTCGATCAGCAGGTGAAGCTCGTTGCGGAAGACGACGGTACCCGACCACGCACACTGGATCGTCCGCCGTACTTCGATTCGTCCCGCACCGCGAGTCGAACCGCCGAGCGCGTCGCAGGGCCCCATCGCACCTGCGGCCGTTCATAGGGCCCGATGACACCTCGTTCACCGGACCTCATCACGGGTCGAATGTACAACTGCTGAACTCTCGACTGAAGAAGAGTTGCCACGCTCGCCGATGCAGTCGGGACCGCCTTCTGAGAAGGCGTCGTAGGTACCTGGCACCGTCGCCTGAAGTCCTGAGCCACGCTGCCGGTAGTTGGCCGTGAACGAGCAGGGCCTCGCCGATCTGCATCTGACGGAGCACGTTCGGAGTCAGGAGACGCACCGCCGTTGCGGGGCTGCGTCCGCTTCTGCGGTCGTCCGATCCGACGGCAGCGGGGTCGTCGAGGTCGCCGCGCACGTGTTCGTCGCCGACGAGCGCGCTGACGTAGTCGATCGTCGCGAGATCGCTGAGGCCGCTCGGGAAGATGAGCTTGGTGCGGTGGTTGGTGAGCACGTTGTCGGCGTCCTTGCCGAACGCCTGGTCGAGCTGGGCCTTGGACTGCCAGACGGTCACGAGCTGGATCGCCGGCGCCGGTCACCGTCGCCGCCCATTGCGGGCAGCTTCGGCAGCGGTGTGTTGGCAGCCTCGTCGAGCACGACGAGGAGCCGTCGATCGATCCGCGCTCCGCCGCGGTTCGCTCGGATCGAACGCCTGGCCGACGAGGTCCTGGAGCAGGACGGCGAACACGACACCGACTCGGCCCTCGTCGCCGAGCGGAGCGCACAGGTACAGCGTGTTCGTCGCCGGATGTGAGCCAGTCGAGCGTGATGTCGCATCCGTCAGCGCTTGCAGCGAGGCCGGGATCGGTCCACGGCCAGACGGCGTTGCGCGCCGTCGTGTAGATGCTCGAGCCGGTTCGTGGGTCGGTCCTCCACTGGCCGTGGAGCCAGCCCTGAACCTGTCGTGCGTCGGCGGCGATCGCCTCGTCGTCGTTGTCCGTCAGCAGCCGAACGAGCGGGGAGAGGGTGCCGGGGTCGTCGTCGGTCGGTCGATCCATCTCGACGACCCAGCGAACGACGTTGCGCATCGAGTGACCGTCGGCGTTCGCCGCCATCCAGAGCATGGCGGCGAGGAGCTGCTCGGCCTGACCGCGCCAGAAGCGATCGGCCGGTCCGTCGTCGCCGCTTGCTCGGGCGAGCAGCTGCGCTGCATTGAGCGCTCCGGAAAGAGTTCCGGCGTCGTGGAGCGGACTCCACGTCGACCCCGAGCGACCGGTGAGCCCGATCGGGTCGAAGACCTTCACCTCTCCGACCGAGGAACGCTGCTCGATCGTCGCGTGCATCAGGTCGGTCTTGACCGATGAGACGATCGCCGGGCCGGTCCACGGTTGACGCTCTCGATGAGGCGGGTCGTCTTGCCCGACTGGCTGGGCCCGAACAGGAGCACGGCGCCGCGGACGCCGCGGCGCGAGCCGTAGCTCTCGGCTTCGGTCATCACGAGCCGTCGCTTCCATTGCCCGATGACCAGGCGACCGGGTTCGGCTTCGCGGGCGAGGAGCGGTGCAAGGTCCGTGTCGTGGCCAGGCGAGGTTGGGCATCGACGCCGACTCGTCGGCGGCGGTCGACCGGTTCGTGCCGGCGGGTGCGGAAGCGGAGCCACAGTGCGCCTGCACCGATCACCGCCGCGACGACCGCCACCGTGCTTGTCCAGTAGAGGATGGGCCCGGGGAGGTTCGACGTTGCCGGCTCCGGCCACGCGAGGCGCGGGTCGTCGAGATAGTCCTTCAGTCGCATCAGCGCTGTCGCCTGTCATCGAGATCCGCCCCGAGAGTCCGGCGCCGACCGACGAGTGCGGCGAGGTTCGCGGCGAGCCAGTGGCCGCCGACAACCGCCGCGATCAAGCCGAACACGACGAAGACCAAAGTCTCACCGCCGTCGGGTCGACGATCGGTCGGCCCGACCCGTCATGGCAGCTCCGGTGGGTCGATGTAGTCGATGGCCGCGGTCTTGGCGAGGCTGCGATCGAGCGAGCGCACGACGTGCTCCAGGTGGAAGTCCCGATCCTCGAAGTCCTCGTTCGAGACAACGGTGTAGACGCGGTTCTCCTGCGTTGCCGCGGGTGAGGGCCGTGTAGCCGAGCTCGGCGTAGAGGGCGTCGTCGCCGAGCAGCATGGCGATCTCGCAAGTGAGCCCCTGCGTCTTGTGGACGGTGCGGGAGTATGCGTGCTGGAGATAGTCGGTCACGTAGTCGATCGGAAGATCGACACAACGGCCGACGTCGAGTTGCACCGCGATAGAGCTGGAGTTGGCGCCGACGATGCAACCGAGGTCGCCGTTGAGGATTCCGAGGTCGTAGCGGTTGTCGAGACCGAGCACCCGATCACCGACGCAGTACCGGCGTTCGTCGACGATGGCGACCAGCGGACCGAGTTCTCCGCCCGCTTCGAGGAGGGCGTGAGCCCGCTCGTTGAGGTCTGCGACGTCACTCCTGTGTACGGCGCCCATGACAGCGTCGCGGCCGGAGGTGTGCAGCTCGAACCAATCGAGCGTCATCTGGTCGCGCAGCACGTCGCTGTTGTGGGCGATCGTGACCCGACCGTGCCGGTCGAGCCGACGGACAGCGAGTTCGGTGAGTCCCTTGCGGAGTGCGTTTGCGATGAAGCGCTCCTCGGGATCTCGCTGCCGACGGTTCTCGACCAGTTCTACGATCGCGATGCGATTGGCGAGGGAGGCGAACAGACCGCCGGCTTCGATCGGGGGGAGCTGCTTCGGATCGCCGACCAAGATCACCTTGCCGCCGACGGCGGTTGCTCGCTCGACGAGATCGGCCATCAAGAGGGTTCCCAGCATTCCCGCCTCGTCGATGACGAGCACGTCACCCGACCGGAACCGACGTCGTCCCTTCTCGAGTTGTCCGTGGAACGCATGAGCGGTGGACGAGTGGATGCCTGAGCCCGACTCGAGTTCACGTCGCGGCTCGCGCCGCGAGGCTGACGCCGACTACCTGATGCCCGCTCGCCTCAAACGCTTCGCGGACAGCGTCGAGCGTGAACGTCTTGCCGGCACCCGCCCGGCCAATGACGACGTCGACTGATCGCCCCGATCCGCACAGACTCTCGACCATCCGCCGTTGCTCACCGCTGAGGGACGGTCGCGACTCGGTCGCTACATCGATCGCCAGCCGGTCGGCGCGTAGCGCTGCGACCGGTTCCCGACTCGCCGCGGCAATGACCTGTCGTTCGGCGGCGAGGACACGGATCGTCGTCCACCGACCAGCCGCCACGGCGGCGACCTCGTCGCCGACGAGATACCCATCGGCTCGTGCTGTGATCTCGTCGAGGGCGGCTCCTTGGCTGGCGGCGCGGGCGGCAGCTCGGATGGCGTTCCGCCGTTCGAAGGTGGCGTCCTCCTCCACGAGTGAGTCCGATAGCTCGCGGTCGTCGACACGAAGCGAAGGCGTGCGGGGGATGCGCGTCACGCGATCGAGATCGAAGCGGTGATCCAGCGCTCGTTGCCGCCATTCCGCTCGGAGCTGGTCCTCGGTGATCCCGATGAGCTTCGGCTTGCGCGTGTTCAGCGTGGCGATGCGTGCGCCGGCCCCGGAGTGCACGCCGAGTCGATCCATCTCCGCAACGATCTCTGCTCGGCGACGGGAGAACGCCTTGCGCATCTGAGGGCTGATTCCGGTGATCTCGGCGACACCGTGCCGGTCGACCTCGTCGAATACCACGCCAAGCCGGACAACAAGTTCCCGGCGGAGTGTCGCCTGGAAGATCGCCTCGGCCGTGTACCGCTCCTTGTAGAGCGCCTTGCCATCGAGGGCAGTGCGACGCCCGTCGGGGCCTTCGGTCACGTTGAACACGGTCCAGTGGAGGTGAATCCCTGGATCACCGAGTCGGCTGGTGCGATGGAGGAAGACCGCACCGAAGAAGCCCCTGCCTGGCTCCTGCACTGCGCCAGCGTGACCGCGCCGCACGAAACAGGCGGTCTGTTCGAGATAGCGCTCGACATCATCTCGGGCGGCATAGAGCGCCTCCTCGACGTGGCGCGCGTCGTCGGGGGAGCCGAGTGCCCAGATCAGGGACACGGACTTCGACGGAGAGAGGGTGAGGTCGAAGCCGTTCACCTTGAGCCGGTGCTCGGTCATTGTGAACCCGTCCGGGTGGACGCCGTCGAAGGCCCGCATGAGCGCATCCCGATCGGCCGGCCCGGTCAAGCCGTCAGCTGCAGCAAGCGAGCCGACCCATCGTCCCGGCGACTTGCCGCCTTCAGAGAGGTACTCCTCTCGTCCTTCGACGACCTCCCGTTCGTAGTAGTCGAGGTCGCGGCATTTGGCGATTGTCAGCATCGCTGGGGCTCCTTCACCGTTGGTGCATTGGTGTGGAAGTTGCTGATTCGTCCGGCAGGACGAATCAGGGGTTGTGGTGGACCGCGTAGCGGTCGTCCTTCGGGCGCGTTCGACCTTGGGTCGCTCGCGCTGGTGCGCTGACGTCAAGCGGCGGGTGGCTGCTGGTTGTCGACGTCCAGGAGTCGGATCAGAACGGTGCGCGGGATCCGCTTCTGGTGGCCGAACCAGAGGAAGGCCAGTCCTGATTGACCGCCGGATCGGTCGTACTCGACGGTGAGCTCATAGGTCTTGGAGCGGCCGAGTTGGAGCACCCTGGCTGCTTGCTCGACGGTCAAGAACGGCGGGAGGTCGTCCAGCATGTCGCACTACCTTTCAGAAGTGTTCAACAGTGAAATAGAAGTATACACGCGACTGCTATTCCGAAGTCAACAACTGTCATACCGAAGTGTTACGCTCCCCTCATGGTTGGCCGTGCCAAGAAGAAGCCCTCGTCGAAGAAGACGCTGACCGTGCACCAGGTCGTCGCCTACAACTTCCGTCGGGCCCGCGAAGAGAAGGGTTGGACCCAGGCGCAGACCAGCGACGCGCTGGTGCCGTACCTCGGGTACCGGCTCAATCAAGCCGGCGTCTCGGCGGTCGAGAAGACGTTCGACAGTGATCGCCGGCGCAACCTCGACGTCGCCGAGGTGGTGGCGTTCTCGCGTTGCTTCGGGCGACCGATCGGATGGTTTTTCATGCCTCCTCCCGGCTACGGCGATCATGAGATCGAGCCGGTCGACAGCGCCGGAGCCGAGACGTTCGAGCTGCCCGCCGTAGATCTCGCGGCGCTGGTCGTCGGCACGCCACGCGGGGCTGCCTCCTTTCGGGATCGGATCTCGGAGCTACTTGAGACCGACGCCGACGAAACGTGGCGCTCCATGCAGCTCGCCTTCGAGGGAGGCAAGGGCGCCGGGTGGGAGAAGCAGATCGATCTTCGCCGGCGGGCGCTACAGCAAGCGACCCTGGCCCGCTTCGCCGGTCCGGAGGATGATGTGATCATGGGGATGGCTGCGCTGCTCGTCGAGCTCGTCAAGACCACCCCGGTCGGCTTCGCCGAGCTACGCGAGAAGAACCCTGACGAGGCGCTCGAACTGCTGGCGGAGGGCGACGAGTTCGTACGTCCACTCATCGCGCAGGCAAAGCAGCGTCGCGCCGATGGCGTGAAGACTGGCCGCGCCTTCGACGATCTCGAGGAGATCGATGATCTCCGAGCGGCACTGCGACCGGCGACCGAGGAGGGCTGACGATGCGGGGCTCGGTGATCAAGCGGGACACTCGGTACTACGTCAAGATCGAACTCGACCCAGATCCGCTGACGGGCAAGCGTCGATCGAAGTGGCACTCGGGCTACCGCACGCGGCGAGAGGCAGAGAAAGCACGCGTCGATCTGCTGTCCAAGTTCGACCGTGGCGAGTACGTCGAGCCCACGCAGCAGACCGTCGCCGACTACCTCGCAGACTGGCTGGCGGCGATCGAGCACACGGTGCGGCCGTCGACCTTCGACTCCTACTCACGCAACATGCACAATCACGTGATCGATCACATCGGTTCCACGAAGCTGACGCGAGTCGACGCCGGTGTGCTCAATGGTCTGTACTCGCTACTTCTCACTTCCGGCCGGCGGCTGCCCTCGCGCACCGGACGTGGCTACTCACCGGAGGTGGTTGCACGTGCCCAGGAGCTGCGGGCTGACGGCCTGTCGCTCGCGGCCACGGCCGAACGGCTGCGAGACGAATCGGAGGAGGCATCGGAGATCACGAAGAACACGCTCGCCTCGCTGCTGCGGCGACAGTCTGAACATCGGGCCGTTGACGACCTGCCCGCAGGCCTCAACCGCCGAACCGTCAACTATGTCCACACGATCCTGCACCGCGCCTTCAAGGACGCTGTGCGCTGGGGCCGTCTCGCCCGCAACCCAACTGACGCCGCTGACCCACCACGCGCCGGGCAGAAGGCCGACGGTGTTCCGGCCTGGGACGCTGCCACGCTGCGCACGTTCCTGTCTCGATCACGCGAGAGCGGCGACCGCCTCCACGCTCTGTGGGTGCTCCTTGCGACGACCGGGATGCGGCGAGGCGAGGCGATCGGACTCCGCTGGAAGGACGTCGACTTTGACCACGGGCGTCTCCGCGTCGTTCAGACCATCACGCAGACGCGCGGCAAGGTGACGGTCGGTGAACCGAAGACGAAGAGTGGCCGGCGGTCGATCGCCCTCGATGATGCGACCGTCTCTGTGCTCCGCGATCACCGCAAGGCGATGCTCGAAGAACGCCTGCTCGTCGGCCCGGACTTCGCCGATGAGGGCCTCGTATTCCACCAGCCCGACGGCGTCTGCCTACGACCGGATGCGGTGAGCGCGCAGTTCCTACGTCGGGTCGAGCGGTACGGCCTCGAACGTCTCACCCTTCACGGCCTCCGCCACACCTGGGCGACACTCGCGCTTGAGCAGGGCATTCACCCGCGTGTTGTTCAAGAGCGCCTCGGTCACTCGACGATCGCGATCACCTTGGGCATCTACAGCCACGTCAGCCCGACCCTCCACGACGAGGCTGCACAACGGATTTCGGAGACGATCTTCGGCGAAACCGTTCGCAGAACCGCACAAGATCGAGCCCGCTAATGACGGGACTCGACATCAGGTGGGACGAGAACGAGGGTGGGCTCGTCGTGCCGGCACTGGAGGAACAGCACTCGCTCCCGGGGGGCGGAACGCATCGAAACGTCGCCTTGGTCAGGGCCATGGACAACGACCACGCCTTTGGCGACTCCGCACTGCTACGGCACGTCTCGCTGACTCGGCTTCGCCACGCTTTGGTGCGCGCAGTCAGGTCCCTTGAGTGCGAACCGACCCGCGGCGACACCGTCTTCGAGGTCACGTGGTCTGCGTTTGAGATGGACGACTTCGACGAGGATCTCTCCCTGGCGAGCTCGTCGTCAATTTGCCTCGTCCGGGACCACTCACTGGTTCTAGACGCAATCCTCACTTCAGATCCTCGCGAGGCCGAGGTGGCGCGAGACCCCGAGTTCTTCGGAGCTGAGCCATCGGACGCCAAATGGCCGGAGGGCGAAGCACTAGCACGGGAGTGGCTAGAGGCCCGCGGACTGGAACTCGTCAGCTTCGCGCCGGCTGAAGAGGTTCCCAATCAGACGACGCTCTGGCGAGCCCGAATTTCCCTGCCGACTCGAGGACGCACGGTCGGCGACGCAATGGCCACGGCAGATGAACTGACCGAGTATCTGTCTGCGATAGTCGACGGCCAGCTAACCCCTGCGTCCGTGGCATCGATCCTGCGAACCGGAAACGCCCACGTGCTCATCGGTGTCGACGAGGACGACGTTCTCGAGGTGAAGCGATTCCTGAGGATCAACGACGAACTCGACGAACTCGAACTGGCCAAGGACGTCGCCGCATTTGCCAACGCGGGGTTGGGCGGCGTCATCGTCTACGGCATCGGGACGAAGAAGCAACGTGGGCGCGATGTGCTTCGCACCCTGCATCCGTTCACAGCTGACGGTCAGGATCGCGTGGTCCGCCGGCTGATCGATCGGCGCATCTTCCCGCCGATCGAACAACTCACCGTCGTCCTCGTTCCCTGCCGCGACGACGAAGGCCGCCTACTCATGATCCACATTCCCCCCCAACCGCGAGAACTGCAGCCCTTCCTCGTTCGTGGCGTGTCAGTCGCGGGGAAGTCGAAGGGCAACATGTTCGGGATCTACCGCCGACGGGGTGATGACGTGCTCGCGAGCTCGCCCGAGGGTATTCACGCTGCCCTGGCCGCGGGCCTGGCGCTCCTTCGGGGTACGCACGATTCGTCACGAGACTCCGCTCACCCGAAGTGAATGAAGCTACTTGAGGAAACCTCGGCCATCCATCAGCCCGTTGCGAGTTGCGCAGTGTCCTTAGGGAACCGCTGCCAGAAGTCACGTTGCGGCGTCGTCAGTTCATGCGCGCTCGCGTTGCCCAGGTCATTGCCGAAGCGAACGATCCACTCGTCGCCGTGGATGTCGATAAATCGGAGGCCGTACGACCTCAGGTGCGCCTCAGCGAGAGCACAGCCCGCTGGCGTGTGAAAAGCTCCCACAGACTGCGTTCCCGAGACCTCTCCGGGAGCCATGACCGACTTAAGTGACACGACCGTTGTGTCTCCACCACCTGCCATCGTGATCACGTCGGCTACGTCCTCTGCCCAGTCGAATACAAACCTCACAGTGCGAACAGGATTGCTTCCATAGTTGGCAGCCACCAGGTTCAGCGTGTAGCCCAGATCTCCCTCGAACCCCGGATAGCCCCATAGTTTTTTCCAGCGTCGCAACTACTTGTCGCGCTTCGGCCACTCGGCGCGCAGCCTCGTCTCGCCAACGCTGGTGCTCCTGATTACGGTGCTCCATGCCAGCGAGGCTGAGGGCGGTCGCAACCGCAACGGCGGCACCAAGCGCAGCCATCCACTCCCCAACGGTGCCGGTCTTCGAGACCGGGTAGGGCCCATCGATGCCGCGTGAGTAGGAAGGCTGCGACCCCGAGAACGAAGTAGAGAACGAGTACCCACCACAGTGTCTTCAACCGCACGACCACCATTGTCTCAGGAAGTCCCCGTGGGAGGCACCAATGTCGGCATGACACGTTCGGTGCCCTGCCTCCGCGCAGCGGTTTCCGCACTTTGGCTCACAAAGTTGCACACATGACAACAAAGTTCCGCGCACACGGGTAGAGATCCGGTAGAGAAGGGGGTCCCCAGGCGCGAAGAAACCCCTGCTGAGCGGGGTTTCTCTGT
>CAVVFL010000007.1:0-262414 GCA_963747375.1 Ilumatobacteraceae bacterium | reverse complement strand
CCGGAAGGTGAAGGTGGGGGTGAAGGTGGGGGTGGGGCTGTGGGTGGGACTGGGACTGGGGGACTGGGGGATTCGGGGTCAGCGTTGGCGGTTGGCGAGGTAATCGCGGGCGGCCTGGCGGGCTTCGGGGTCGCGCATGGCGGCGCCGAGGAGGTCGGCGTCGGCCCAGGCACCCACGGTGGGTGCCATGTCCTCCAGTGCCTCGTTCACCTGGCGTTTGGTGGCGCGCACCACGCTCGGCGCCTTGCGCGCCAGCTGACCGGCGAGCTCGTCGACGGCTGACTCCAGTTCGGCTCGTGGCACCACACGGTTGACGAAGCCGAGCGCCTTCGCCTCGTCGGGGCCGAACGGTCGGCAGGTCAGCACCAGCTCTCGGGTGAACGCCGGGCCGATCTCGCGCACCAACCGTGGGATGCCTCCCCACGCCAGCGGGATCCCGAGGTCGACCTCGGGGATCGAGAACACGGTGTCGTCAGCCGCCACTCGGAGGTCGCACACACCTGCGAGGACGACGCCGCCACCGACGCACGGGCCCTTGATCGCAGCGATAGACAGTGCCGACATCCGCTCCATCGCCTCGGCCATCAGGCGTCCGAGGTCGGCCTGGTCGCGGCTCGACGCGCTCGTCGGCGAATCGGTGCCGGCGAACTCACGCAGGTCGAAACCCGAGGAGAAGGCCCGGCCCTCGCCGGTGACGATGACCACGGACGCCGAGGTGGTGTCGAACCACCGAGCCGCCTCGGCGATCTCGCGCAACGGGACCGTCCCGAGCGGGTTCAGCTTGGCGGGCTGCGTGAGGGTGAGGCGTCCGATCCGATCGTCGACCTCGACGCGCAGGGTCTCGAACGCTGGGACATCGGGCTCGGCCATGGGTCCATCGTGGCACCCGCGTCCGGCCGTGGATGAGCCGGGCTGCTCAGGACGCTTCGTCGACGACCGGATTTGCCAGGGTGCCGATCGAGCTGATCACGACACGGACGTCGCTGCCGGGCTCCAGCCACCGTTGTGGGGACCGGGCGAATCCGACGCCGCCCGGTGTGCCGGTAGCGATGACATCGCCCGGACTGAGTGCGGTGAAGGTGGAGCAGTACGACACGATGGCTGCGACGTCGTGAATCATGTCGCCTGTCGAGGCATGTTGGACCACCTCGCCGTCGACGATCGTCGAGAGCACGAGTGATCCGGGGTCGGGGATCTCGTCGG
This sequence comes from Ilumatobacteraceae bacterium, assembly GCA_963747375.1. GTDB lineage: Bacteria > Actinomycetota > Acidimicrobiia > Acidimicrobiales > Ilumatobacteraceae > Sva-07. The sequence goes on along the minus strand of CAVVFL010000007.1, from coordinate 261,211 downwards.
CCGTCACGATCGACGGCCCCCACGACCCGGAGCGGTCGAAGTTCTTGCCTGGTGTGAACTGGCTCGTGTGGCGCTGCCAGTCGCGCAGGGTGCCATCCATGAAGCACGAATAGCCGGCCACGCGGGCGAGTGCGTCAGCGGGAGCGACCCGGTGCGTCGGCCGCCCGATCACGACGGCGAGCTCGCCCTCCCAGTCGAATTGGTGGCTGACGCTCGGTCGCTCGACCGGCTGCAGGTGGCCGACGAGCGACGACGCGAAACGGGTGAAGATCACCGGGTGACCCGGCGCTTCGGCGGCGCGATCGGACTCGGCGGCGTGCTCGGCGTAGTTGACCCCGACGCAGATGATCCGTGTCGGGTTCGGATTCGGCGGGAGCAGTGTGAGTTCGTCGAGCGGGATGGCCTCAGACCCCTCGGATGCCTCGGCGATCGCGATCCGCCCGATCTCGTCGATCGAGTCCTCGATCATGTCGGCCGGCGTCTGCCAGCGCGAGGAGACGTCGGACAGCCGGTCGGCGACGATCGGTCCCCAGATGATCGTGCCGTCGCTGCGTCGTGCCGTTGCGAGTCTCATGTGCCCATCCTGTCGGGTCTCACGTCCGCCGGAACCTTCCCGGCTCGACCTCGACGACCTCGTTGCGCTGCAACATGCGCTGGACATGGAGGTCGGCGCTGCGTGTCTCGACCGACTCCACGAACGCCATCTCGACGTGCGGGCGGTAGATGAACCGGTGCGCCCGCATCTCGTCGATCGAATGCGGCTCCCCGAGGAACTCCAGCATCGCCTCGTGGCGCCGGGCGATGACGGCGGTGAAGGCGTCGATCATCTCGACGAAGGTCTCGCGTCCTTCGATGACGCCCTTGTGGTGGAACGTCACGTAGAAGTCGGCGTCCTCATCGCGGACCTTCGCGAGGCTCGCCTCGAAGTCCTCCAGGTCGCTCCACACGTCGCCGTAGTACGGGCCGAACCCGGTGAGATCGATGTCGGACAGGAAGAACACGCCATCCATGCGGAACCCGCTGTGCCCTCTCGTGTGGCCCGGCAGATGCACCGCCTCGACCGTCACGCCGCCGCCGAGGTCGAACACGTGGCCATCGGTGAACCCCTGCGCATCCGGTCGGGGCGTGTAGTGGAACTCGTCGAGGATCACGCGCTCGAACTCGCTGCGGGCCGAACCGGTCAGCCCGTAGACCTCCATCAGGCCGTTCATCGACTGCGCCCCGGGGAGGTCGTCGTCGTGGATGTGGAGACGGGCGTCGGCGAACAATCCGTTGCCGGCCATGTGGTCCTCGTGCGAGTGGCTGTTGATCACTGCGTCGATGGGTACCGGAGCGCCTCCCCGCGCCACCACCGTCACCGATGGGTCGATCACCACCGACTCGCCGGCGCCTCGAACGAGCAGCGTGTTTCCGGACGGGTACGCCCCATTGGCGTCGCCGACGAGCACGCTCACGCTGTCGGTCAACCGCCGCTCGTCGTCCCAGGTCGCCACCAAGACCTCGACCATAGCCAGACCCTGCAGGAACGCGCCGGGCGGGCGCCCGAAAGAGAGTGAGTCCGGACGCGCCGAGTCGCCGCAGGGTCAGTCGGTGGGCTTGAGGTCGAGGGAGGCGGAGTTCATGCAGAAGCGGTCACCGGTCGGGCCGGGGCCGTCGGGGAACACGTGGCCGAGGTGGGCGCCGCACTTCGCGCAGACCGTTTCCACCCGGAGCATGCCGTGCGAGCGGTCCTCCTTGCGGGTGATCTTGTCCGGATCGAGGGCGTCGGTGAAACTCGGCCACCCGCACCCGGCGTCGTACTTCGTCTCCGAGGAGAACAACGGCTCGTCGCACACGATGCAGTGGTAGATGCCCTCGTCGTCGACGTTCCAGTAGGTCCCGCTGAACGCCCGCTCGGTGGCGGCGTGCTGGGTCACTTCGTACTGCAGCGGCGTGAGTCGCTGCTGCAACTCTTCATCGGTGGGAATGGGTCGATCAGCCATCTCCACAGGATGGCGCACGCTCGAGGGGTTCGGCGCACCGATCGCGGAGTTTCGACGATGTTCCGCGCTCAGGCGAGCCTGACTCCGACGTGCTCCAGCGCGGCGTGCAGCTCGTCCGAGTCGAGGAGCCGTTCGGCCGCCGAAAGCTCCGGGGCGAGGTAGCGATCGGGCCCCGGGCCGGCCACATCGCGCCGTAACAGTCCGTGGAGGGCGCCAGTCGCCGTCGACGGCTCGAGTGGGGCACGCAGATCGATCGCGCGCGCCGCACACACGTACTCGACGGCGAGGATCCGCCGCACGTTGTCCACCACACGGCGCAGTTTGCGAACAGCGAGCCAGGCCATCGACACGTGGTCCTCCTGCATCCCCGAGGTGGGGAGCGAGTCGACCGATGCCGGCGCCGCGAGTCGCTTGTTCTCCGACGCCATGGCCGCAGCGGTGTAGTGGCCGATCATGAGGCCACTGTCGACGCCCACCTCTTCGGCGAGGAACGGCGGGAGGCCGTGGCTGCGGTTCTTGTCGAGCATTCGGTCGATCCGGCGTTCCGAGATGGCGCCGATCTCGGAGACCGCAATGGCGAGGAAGTCGGCAGCGAACCCCAACGGAGCACCGTGGAAGTTGCCACACGACTGCACCCGGCCGTCGGGGAAGACCATCGGGTTGTCGATCGCCGACGCGAGTTCGTTCTCGGCGACGGTCCGACAGTGGGCCAGGGTGTCGCGGACGGCCCCGTGGACCGAGGGTGTGCATCGGATCGAATACGCGTCCTGGACGCGAGAGTCCTCGGGCGTCGCATGGCTCGCGACGATCGGTGAGCCGGCGAGCATCGTCCGCAGATTGGCCGCCGACACGGCCTGGCCCGGCTGGGGCCGGAGGGCCTGGAGATCGGCGCCGAACGGGGCGTCGCTGGCGAGCAGTCCCTCGACGGTCATCGCCATGATCATGTCGGCCTGACCGAGCAGCCGATCGATGTCGGCGATGGCCAGGCACAGCATGCCCAGGATCGCGTCGGTGCCGTTGGTGACGGCCAGCCCCTCCTTCTCGGCGAGTCGGATCGGAGCGAGTCCGGCGTCGCGGAGTGCGTCCGCCGCCGGACGGACCTCGCCCCGGTGGACGACGTCGCCTTCGCCGAGCAGCGCGAGCGCGCCGTGCGCGAGCGGTGCGAGGTCGCCGCTGGCGCCGAGCGATCCGTACTCGGGCACGATCGGAGAGATGTCGGCGTTGAGGATGTCGATCATCGCCTGCGCGACGAGTGGGCGGGCACCGCTGAACCCGAGAGCCAGTGTCCGCGCTCGCAACAGCACCATCGCGCGCACCACTTCGTCCTCGACGGGATCGCCCATGCCCGCGGCGTGCGATCTGACGAGCGCTGCTTGGAGCGCCCGGCGGCGATCCGGGGGGATCGACACCGTCGCCAATGCGCCGAATCCGGTGGAGATGCCGTAGCGCGGTTCACCCTCGGCGAGGCGTTCGACCACGTCGCGTGTTGCCGTCATCCGCTCCACTGCGGCGGCGGTGAGTTCGACCCGTTCGGCGTGACGGGCAACAGCGACCACCTCGTCGATGGTGACGCCGGGCCCGTCGAGTTGGATGGTCACGATGTGAAGTCCTCTCCGTTGATGCGTAGCTCACGTTCGAGGTCGTCCACCGCGTCGTCGAGGGCGGCTTCGTGGCGAACGCGTCGTTCGTCGGTGAATCGATGTTCGGGTCCGACGATCGACACCGCCACGTCGAGCTTGCCCGTGGTGGCCAATGCTCGGCTCATCGCCGTGATGTCGGGTTCGACCGCGCCGATCCGGGTGACGACCACGCCACGGCGGTCGAGCGCGGCGCCGAGCGCCGAGCCGTCGAGCGGCACCTCCTGGCCGATCCAGCCGACGTGGCGAATTGCCCGACTGCTCTCGGCGGTGGCGACGTACGTGCCGGTCCGGCCGTCGCTGACGGCCAGATAGGCCGACTCGCCCGTCCGCTCGGCGAGCCGGTCGAGGTGGGGCTGCGCCGTCGAGATCAGCCGATCGAGGGCCGTGCCGCCCCGCAGCCCTGCAGCGAGTCGCAGCGCTGTCGGCCCGGCCGAGAAGTCGCCGCTCGAATCGCGATCGACATACCCGCGAATCTCCAGTGCCCGCAGATACCGCAATGCGGTGGTCGGGGTGAGCCCGGTGGCATTGGCGGCGGAGGTCAGGTTGCACCGGCCGTGTGCCAGCACGATCTCGAACAGGTCGAGCACGCGTCCGATCGATCGGGGGACGTCGACCTCGTCGACGATGCGTGGCTCGGTGGGTGAGGGGGCGGTCATGAGGAATGTCAACAGATGACAATGGATGTCGTGTATTGACACCGTAGACCTCGTGCGCGCAGACTGCAAGACATGAGCAACTCCTTCGGACCGATCGGCACCCCCGTCACCGGTATTGCTGCACCACGGGGCACGGATCTGTCGTGTCGCGGGTGGCCGCAGGAGGCCGCCTACCGAATGTTGCAGAACAATCTCGATCCCGAGGTGGCCGAGAACCCCGACCAACTGGTCGTGTACGGGGGCACCGGGCACGCGGCGCGGTCGTGGGACGCCTACCGGGCGATGCTGCGCACCCTCGAGACACTCGGACGAGACGAGACGATGCTGGTCCAGTCCGGCAAGCCCGTCGGCGTGATGCGCACCCACGAATGGGCACCTCGCGTGTTGATCGCCAACTCGAACCTCGTGCCCGACTGGGCCAACTGGGACGAGTTCCGCCGCCTCGAACACCAGGGCCTGACGATGTACGGGCAGATGACCGCCGGTTCGTGGATCTACATCGGCACGCAGGGCATCTTGCAGGGCACCTTCGAATGCTTCGCCGAGATCGCCCGCAAGCGGTTCAACGGCACGCTGGCCGGCACCCTCACGATCACCGCCGGCGCCGGCGGCATGGGCGGCGCCCAGCCACTCGCTGTGACGATGAACGACGGTGTCGTGCTCATCATCGACGTCGACCAGCACATGCTCGAGCGTCGCGTCGCACATCGCTACCTCGACGAGATCGCGCCCGACTACGTCTCCGCGGTGCGGCGGGTGACCGAGGCCAAGGCGAATCGAATTCCGCTGTCGGTCGGCCTGCTCGGCAATGCCGCCGACATCGTGCCCCGGCTGCTCGCCGATGGCGTCGACGCCGACATCGTGACCGATCAGACCAGCGCGCACGACCCGCTGAGCTACATGCCGAACGATTTGACGCCTGAGGCCGCTGATGATCTGAAGCGAACCGATCCGGTCGAGTTCACGCGTCGATCACGCGCCGCCATGGCCGTGCACTGCGAGGCGATGGTCGGATTCATGGATGCAGGCGCCGAGGTCTTCGACTACGGCAACAGCCTGCGGGCCGAGGCGAAGCTCGGCGGATTCGAGCGGGCATTCGACTATCCGGGATTCCTCCCCGCCTATATTCGCCCGCTCTTCTGTGAAGGGCTCGGACCGTTCCGTTGGGTCGCGCTGTCGGGCGATCCCGCCGACATCGCCGCCACCGATCGGGCCGTGCTCGAGGAGTTCCCCGACAACGAGGGTCTGCACCGGTGGATCAAGCTGGCCGGCGAGCGCGTGGCATTCCAGGGCCTTCCGGCGCGGATCTGCTGGCTCGGCTACGGCGAACGACACCGGCTCGGTCTGCGGTTCAACGAGATGGTCCGTTCGGGCGAGCTCAAGGCCCCGATCGTGATCGGCCGCGACCACCTCGACTCGGGCTCGGTCGCGTCGCCCTACCGCGAGACCGAGTCGATGATCGACGGATCGGACGCGATCGCCGACTGGCCGCTGCTCAACGGGCTCGTCAACACGTGCTCGGGGGCCACCTGGGTGAGCATCCATCACGGTGGCGGGGTCGGTATCGGGCGGTCGATTCATGCCGGCCAGGTCAGCGTCGCCGACGGCACCGACCTCGCGGCCGAGAAGCTCGAACGGGTGCTGACGAACGATCCCGCGATGGGTGTGATCCGCCATGCCGACGCCGGCTACGACCGCGCCATCGACGTGGCCAACGAGCGCGGTGTCGCCGTTCCCATGCTGGGCATCGAAGGGCGACCCGCTGCGTCATGACCGTCCGCCCCGTGTTGTCGATCGGCCATCCGACGCTTCGCTTGGTCGCCGATGAGGTCGCTGTGGCCGACATCGCGAGTGCTGCCACGCAGTCGGTGATCGATGACCTGATCGACACGATGCGTCACGCCAACGGCGCGGGCCTCGCGGCGACCCAGATCGGTGAGACCGTGCGCATTGCCGTGATGGAGGTGAACGACAATCCTCGTTACCCGTACAAGCCGCAGATCCCGCTGACGGTTGCGGTCAATCCGGTCATCGAACCGGTCGACGACGAACTCGTCGAGATCAACGAGGGATGCCTGTCGGTCCCGCTGCGCGGCAACGTGCAGCGGCACGTGAACATCAGGGTCAGATATCTCGACCGCGACGGCGTCGCGCACGACGAGATCAAGCGGGGACTCACCGCCGCGACGTGGCAGCACGAGTGCGACCACCTCGACGGGGTGCTGTTCGTCGACCGGGTCATCGACACCTCGACGCTCACCACGTGGGAGTCGTTCGAGGCCTTCCATCGTGATGCCTTCGTCGAACGGATCACCGCGTTCGTCGAGCGGGTCGGATCGTGACGATGCCTGCCACCAGCAGCTACTGGTGCGAGCTGGCGATCGTCGACGGTCGTCCTGCCGGCGGCGTGGCGATCGAGGTCGAGGCCGGACGCTTCCGCTCGATCGTCAGCGACGTCGCCGCTCCTTCGGGAGCACATCGCTTGTCGGGGCTCACGCTCCCTGGCCTCGCGAACGCCCACAGCCACGCGTTCCACCGCGCGCTGCGCTCGCGCACGCAAACGGAACGCGGCACGTTCTGGACGTGGCGCGACGTGATGTACCGCGCGGCGCAGCGGCTCGAACCCGACAGCTATCACCGCCTCGCCCGTGCCACCTTCGCCGAGATGTCCCTGGCCGGAGTCACCTGCGTCGGCGAGTTCCACTACCTCCATCACGGCGCGGCCGGGTCGCCCTACGCGAACCCCAACGAGATGGGCGAGGCCCTCCTCGCCGCGGCCGGCGAGGTCGGCATCAGGATCACCCTCCTCGACACGTTGTACCTCCACGGTGGGCTCACCGCTGACGGCTACTCGCCCCCCTCGAACGTGCAACTCCGTTTCGCCGACGCCGACGCCGACGCCTGGGCCGAGCGCGTCGACATGCTGCGACCATCCGACACCCAACGGATCGGAGCGGCGATCCACTCGGTGCGCGCCGTCGATCCGACCTCGATGGAGCGCGTGGCGGCGTGGGCGCGCGACACGCCGATCCACGCCCATGTGTCCGAGCAGATCGCCGAGAACGTCGCGTGTTCCGACCATCACCACCGGACGCCGGCCGAGGTGTTCGCTGCGGCCGGCGCGCTGTCGGATCGTTTCACCGCTGTCCACGCCACCCATCTCACCGACGGCGACCTGGAGCTGCTCGCCTCCGTGGGCTCGACCGTGGCGATGTGTCCGACCACCGAGCGCGACCTCGGTGACGGCATCGGCCCAACCGATCGGTTCGCATCGTCGGGGATCGCCATCTCGCTGGGGTCGGACTCACACGCGGTGATCGATCTCTTCGAGGAGGCCCGCTCGGTCGAACTCGACGAACGCCTCCGAAGTCGCCAACGCGGCATCCACTCGACTCCCGAGCTCCTCGCCATGGCGACGACGAACGGCCATCGCTGCCTCGGTTGGGACGACGCCGGCTCGATCGCCGTCGGGAACCGGGCCGATCTGGTGACCGTTGCGCTCGACTCGGTGCGCACCGCCGGTGCCCCCCCGGATGCGGCGCTCGAGTCCGCGATCTTCGCGGCGGGCGCCGCGGATGTCACCGATGTCGTCGTCGACGGTCGGCCCGTGGTGGTCGACGGCCACCACGCCCACCTCGCCGTGGCCGTGGAACTCGAGGCCTCGATCAAGGCGTTGATGGATCCATGAGCATTCGGGACGAATCCTCCGTCGGGCAGTCACTGGTGATCGACAACATCGGGTCGCTCATCACCAACGACCCCGCCCTCGGACGCGGGCCGCTCGGGATCGTCGAGAACGCGAGCGTCGTCATCGTCGACGACATCGTCGAGTACGTGGGGCCCGCGGGAGCGCCGGCCGATCGGCGTCTCGACGCCGAGGGGGCCTGCGTGCTCCCCGGCTTCGTCGACTCGCACACGCATCTCGTCTTCGCCGGCGACCGCGCCGAGGAGTTCACCGCTCGGATGGCAGGGCAGCCCTACGACGGCGGGGGAATCCGTGTGACGACCGATGCGACCCGGCGAACGAGCACCGACGAACTCGATCGGCTGGTTCGTCGTCGGCTCGACGAGGCCCATCGAGCCGGCACGACGACGATCGAGATCAAGTCGGGCTACGGCCTCAACGTCGCCGACGAAGCGCGGTCGGTCGCCATCGCTCACGCGCACACGAGTGAGACGACATTCCTGGGTGCTCACCTGCTCCCTGCCGAATACGTCGGCCGGTCCGACGACTACATCCATCTCGTGTGCAACGAGATGTTGGAACGGGTGCGCCTCCGACGCCAGGTGGATCGATGCGTTCTGCGAGGTCGGTGCCTTCGACGCCGACCAGTGTCGAGCCGTCCTCGACGCCGGGCGGGCTGCGGGGCTCGGGCTTCGCCTGCACGGCAACCAGCTCGGACACGGCCCCGGAGTGCAGCTGGCGGTCGAGTGCGGGTGTGCCTCCGTCGACCACTGCACCTACCTGACCGACGCCGACATCGAGGCGCTCGCGGCGAGCGACACCGTCGCGACGTTCCTGCCGGCCACCGACTTCTCGACACGCCAGCCCTATCCCGATGTTCGGCGCGTGATCGATGCGGGGGCGACCGTCGCCGTCGCATCCAACTGCAACCCGGGGTCGAGCTACACGACGTCGATCTCGTTCTGCATCGCGCTCGCCGTGCGCGACATGAACATGACGATCGACGAGGCGATCCAGGCCGTGACCATCGGCGGTGCGGCAGCGCTGCGGCGCTCGGATGTCGGCCGACTCACACCCGGCTCGGCCGGCCACGCCGTCGTTCTCGACGCGCCGACGCATCATCACCTCGCCTACCGCCCAGGCGTCCCGCTCATCCGCCACACGATCGGCCCGCTCGGCGCCGGATAGACGCCGGCTCGACCGGCGGATTCGGTCAGAGACCGGCGAGGAAGGCGTCGAGGGCGGCGTTGGTCTCGACGGGAGCTTCCTGCTGGACCCAGTGGCCGGCGCCGGGAATGATCGTGCTCCCGCGGAAGTCGGTGCATCCGGATCCCGGGTCGGCGAAGGAATCGACACCCGGCACGATCGCCCGCACGAGGTCGCGCTCGCCGGCGATGAAGCACGACGGATGGTCGACGGTCGCGCCCATGATGTCGGCGTTCGCCTCGACGTCGAGCGTGAGTGCCCGGTACCGGTTGAACGCCCCGACCATGCCGACGCGTTCGAACGTCGTCGCGTACACGTCGAGATCGTCGTCGGTCATGAAGCTCAACGGTCCGTCGGGAGGGTCGGGCAGTACCGACAGCAACGGTGCGTCGCGCGGCGCGTCGCCCAACATGCTGTTGGCGGGAGCATCACCCGACGACCCGAAGTAGACGCGTTTCAACGCACCGCGGGTGTCGACGGCGAACTGCGACTCGACGACGCCGGGCTCCTGGAAGGCGAGCATGTAGAAGAAGCGGTCGGCGTAGAGCTGATCGAACAGATCGATCAGCGAGAGCGGCATCGGGGGAGTGTGGGGCACGCTCAGGCCCGCGACGGCCTGCACCCGATCGGGGTATCGGATCGCGGTGTGCCAGGCGATCGGCGCGCCCCAGTCGTGGCCGAACAGGATCACCGGTTCGTCGTCGAGGGCGTCGGCGACCGCGGCAACGTCACCGGCGAGCTCCTTCAGCGTGTACCGCTCGATCTCGGGAGGTGCCGAGCTACCGCCGTACCCGCGCACATCCATCGCCGCGACCTGGTAGCCGCGCTGTGAGAAGTGGGCCACCTGGTGACGCCACGAATGGGGCAACTCCGGCCAGCCGTGCACGCAGAGGATCGTCGGTCCGTCGCCGGTCACCTCCACTCGGAGTGTGATGTCGTTGTTGTCGACCAGCAGCTCGCGCATCGCACCATCATGTCGCGATGGGCTCGGCGAGGAGTTCATCGAGCTTCGCGACGGCCGGCGCGATGTTGGAGAGGTACCGCCCGATGTGCCCGGTCGCCTCGGTGTCGACGCCCAGCCGGGTGCGCGCTCGAGCGGTGAACGGGTCGAGGCGCGATGCCGCCATCCAGTCGCCGATCTCGGGATAGCGGTTCCAGCAGTCGCGGTTGGCGAGTTCCACCCGGAGCATCCGCAGCCAGTCGCGTGGCACGGTCGGTGGAACGATCGGCGTGCAGATCCGGTTCTTGAGGTCGACGTCGTCGAACCGTGCCTCCACGACACCGATCAGCGCGGCGCTGAAGGTGGGCTGGCACGTGCGGATCCACTGCAATGTGATGCGGTTGCCGTCGAACACCGTCTTGGAGGGCAGCGTCGGGATCCCGGCAGCCGAGCAGTCGACGTGGAGCACACGTGGACCCGTTGGGATGGATCCCTGTTCGAGCACGATGCGGTCGGCCTCGATCGAGGTGACCCGGCCGAGTCGGACGATGCCCTGGATCCGACGGAGTTCGGTCATCTCCCCGTCGCTCAGGATCGCGCAGTGGTACGCCTGCGGAGTGACGGCCGGATCGATGCGCATGAGTTCGCCGGCGGCCTCCAGACGTGCGAAGACGTCGTCGACGGAGTCAGCCGCGGCGACTGCCTCGACCTGGTCGGCGATGCTCTGACACATCCGGGCAAAGCCCGCATCGCTCGGCTGGAAGTTCGCCCGGTTGAGCACCCACGAATCCCTCGGCATGATCCAGCGGATCCGGTTCGGGGCGGCGCCGTTCTCGAGCAGCCAGATGCAGGCGTCCATTCCCGTCTTGCCTGCGCCGATGACGACGTATTCGTCGTAGTCGTGGGCCACACGAGGGAGATCGTTGAGGGGGATGCACGCGGCGTCGGCGGAGATGGCGTAGGCCGGTGTGGTCGTCGACGGTACGAGCATCTTGGAATGTGTTGCATCCACGAAACGACGGGCCTCGACCCGGAACTTGTCCCCCGACAGCCGCGACGTGATCACCTCGTCATCGACGAGGTCGCTCGTCGGGAACCACCGCACTCGTCCCGACGGGAGGAACCGCTGACGCATCACGCGGTCGTAGTGGCTGAGGACCTCCTGCCCCGACGCCAGCTCCTCGAACCCGAGGTTCAGCCCGACCTCGTCGATCGCCCCGAATCCGAGCGGGGCGGAGTTGACGCCGTAGCTGCTCGACGGCTGGTGCAGCCGAACGAACGGGTAGGCGTCGTTCCAGTGTCCACCCGGCCGATGATGCCGGTCGACGATCACCATCGTGGCGTTGCTCTCGGTGAGCAGCGAATCGGCGAACGCCATCGCCGACGCGCCGCCTCCCATGATCAGATAGTCGGCTCCGATGACCGATTCGTTCATGGCTGCCTCCTGTCGTTTCGGTGAAGAGGCCGACCGTAGTTCACCGTTCGCGGTCGAACTCCGGCCGGGTTCGGCGGGCGCCTGAGTCAGTCGGCCTGGCCGGTCTGGCGCAGGAAGGTGAGCGAGTCCCACAGGTCCGTACGACGCGAGATCAGACCGAGTCGAACCTCGAACCACATCACGCCCGGGATGTCGATCGGTGTTCCCTCGCACTCGGCCTGGAATCGATAACGGGCAACGACCTCGGTGTCGCCGAGCTCGCCGATCGCGTCGACGATGTAGCGCGCTCGGACGAACGTCGAGAGGAACCCTGGCAGCCTCCGGCGGTACTCGTCGCGTCCGGTGCACCCCGACCCGAGCTCGCTCAGGTGCTCGTTGACGAAGTCGTCGGTCACGAGCCGGGCGATCGCGTCGGGATCGCCCGAGGTGAACGCCTCGAGATACTGCCGCACGACATCGACACGCGATTCCATCTCCGCGACGGTAGCGCTGCCGGACTGTGGTCGAATGAGCGATGTGGACGCCGGTGATGACGACAGCTCGCCGTGGGCCCGCGACGACTGGACGTCGAGCGACGACGCGCCGCAGCTCGATGAGCTGACCTTCCCCGAGCGGACGACCGCGGCGCCGACTCCCGAGTCGGTGCGCGACGACGCCCGCACACCGTGGCCCGTCACGGACCCAGGTGGTCCTCGCGGGTGCCGTCGGCCTCGGGTTCATCGTGTTCGGTGTTGTTGCCATGCTTCGTGCGGGCGACAGCTCGGTCGACCCGGCCGACCCGGCCGTCACGACCGTCGCGAGTCTCGACACCGTGCCGTCGTCGGCGATCGCACCGGTCGAGCTCCCGCCCCCGACGACGACGGTCGTGACGACGACGGACGCACAGGTCGTGGGGATCGATGCCGCGCCTGGCGTGGTTGGTGTCGTACCGGACTGGACCGAATCCTCGCTCACCGTGCCTCCGCCGCTCGACCTGCTCGCCGCTCCGACGGAGGTGGTGACGTTGACCGACAACATGGTGCTCCACCGGATCGACCTGCCGTCGGGCCGTGTCCGCAGTCTCGACCTCGCCGATTGGGGCGCCGACCTGAAGATCGCGCTGAGCGACGATTCGATCGCCGTCTACGACAGCCGGTACGTCGCCATCATCCGCGACGACGAGGAGATCCGTCTGTTCGAGGTCTCCGACGGGTTGCTCTTCGTCGAGGCGTGGCCGGGCACCGAGTCGCTCGTCGTCACCGCGACGGGCTCGCCGTCGGCCGAAGCCGAGCGATTCCTCATGAGCGTCGACGACGGATCGTTGCAACCGGTCACTCCGGAGGTGACCGATGCGTTGCTGTTCGGAGCGGGGAACTTCCTGTCGAACGGCGATCTGCTCGTGAACCGCCCGGGTGGTGTCTACGCGATCGGTGCCGATCAACTGCCGCGCCGAATCGAGGACGGCGATCTTCTGGCCGTCGGCCGCAACCACTACGCCGTCGAGGTCTGCGACGACTCGCTGCGATGCGCACAGTTCATCGTCGAAGCGGCCACCGGCGCCCGGACGGCAGCGGTGCTCGACGACCTGAACAGTCTCGGCATCGTCGATCCGTCGACGCGCGTTGCTCCCGATGGTCGGTCGATCGTGGGAACCGACTCGACGCGCGACACCGGCTACCGCCGGATCATCGACACTGCCACCGGGTCGCGCACCGACGTCGGTCGGCTCGCCGCGCTGTACTACCCCGACCCGTGGGCTGGCGATGGTTCCGGTGTGTTCGTCGAGACCGGCGGTTCGCTTCGCTTCCAGGTGCGCGACACGGCCGAAGTGGTGACGATCGACGGGTTGGGTGTGATCGAGTCGATGATGGTGCGTCCGGGCATCGACCCCTGAACGTCAGCCGAGGAGGTCGTCGAGCGACTTTGCGATCGAGTCGAGATCCGGGCGGTCGTGATGGTCGAGGCGAGTGAGGTAGGAGATCGACACATCGTTGCGTTCGATGATGCCGCCGTCGGTTTCGGGCGCGAGTTCGACAGCGTCGCCCCATCCCATCTCGACGGTGTACGCGTCCTCGTGGCCCGGGATCGGCTTGAGGTCGGCAGCGGACATCGCGCGCGGGGGTCGATCTCCGACCTGGCCGAACTTCCAGGTGCCGAAGTCCTCGAGCGGGAGATCGGGCACGTTGATGTTCACGACGACCGGCTCTGCGGGCATGTCGTCGACCAGGACCTGCGCCACCTGCTTGGCGACCGAGGCTGCACTGTCCCAGTGTTGCGTCGCGATCGACTCGTCCCAGCCCTGGCCCTCGACGCCGAAGCCCGTGACCGCCTGGCTGATCGCGATGCCGGAGATGTGACCGTTGCGACCGGTGAGTGCCGCCCCGACCGTGCCGGAGTGGTACACGGCGCGGCCGACGTTGGCGCCCGGATTGATGCCGGACACGATGAGATCGAATGATCCGCCGAACGCGCCGAGCCGAGCGAAGAACACACACAGTGCCGGTGGTCCACTGACCTTCCAGACGTCCGCAGCCGGGCACTCGGTGATGTGGGCCCGGCGGACCTCGGGCTTGATGAGGTGCAGAGCCCCGAGCGCTGCGCCCGCACCGGAGTACTCCTGATCAGGCGCGACGACGACGACCTCGTGGTCGCCGTCGAGTGTGCAGATCGACCGGGCCAGCACGTGGAGGCCGGTCGAGTCGATGCCGTCGTCGTTCGTCACCAGGATGCGCATGCAGGCATTGTCGCACCTCGTGGAAGATTTCGTCTGAACGCACGATGAACCCTTGTCACGTTCGACGGAACCCGGTGACAGCAGACATCAGAGCGATGAGCGAGCGGCCGGCATGCCGGCCCGTCGCTCATCGCCGGCCCGCAATGAGCGGCCGGTCACGCGGACGAACCGTCGTCGGCGACGAGATCCGGGTGGTCGGCGCGGACCAGATCGGGTTCGAGGTAGATCACCGTCGCTGACGGCGTCGAGGCCCGGATGGCGTCCTCGGTGGCGTTGATCGCAGCGACGAGTTCGTCGGCCGACAGGGCCGACGAGTACTCGATCTTGGCGCCCACGAGGATCTCGTCGGGGCCGAGGTGCTCGGTACGCATGTGGATGAGTTGATTGACGTTCGCGGTCGAGGTGATCGCCGAACCGATCGCCTCCTGGGTCTCGGTGCTCGCCGACTCGCCGATGAGCAGGCTCTTCATCTCGACGATCAGCACGATGGCGATCGCGATGAGCAGCAGGCCGATCATCACCGAGCCCATGGCATCCCAGCGGGCATTTCCGGTGATCTGCGAGAGCACAACGCCGGCCAGTGCGAACATCAGGCCGATCAGGGCGCCGACATCTTCGAGGAGCACGACGGGAAGCTCCGGCTGCTTGGTGTGGCGGATGAAACTCCACCACCCTGCATCGGGATCCTTGACGTGGTTCGATTCGCGTACGGCGGTCCGCAACGAATACGACTCCAGCGCGATCGCCACCAGCAGGATCGTGACGGCCACGCCGATGCTCTCCACGTCGTGGGGATGGCGGAGCTTCGAGATGCCTTCGTAGAGAGCGAACACGCCACCCGCCGAGAACAGCACGAGCGCCACGGCGAACGCCCAGAAGTAGCGCTCGTCGTCCGTATCCGAACGGGTGCGTCGCGTTCTCGGACTTCGTCGCCCGTTTGCCGCCGAGGAACAACAACAGCTGGTTGCCGGTGTCGGCGAGCGAGTGGACGGTCTCGGCCAAGAGGCTCGCCGAGCCGGTGATCAGGAAGCCGACGAACTTCGAGATCGCGATCCCGAGATTGGCGAAGAACGCTGCGAAGATGGCCTTGCGGCTGCCGTCGGTCACGCTCGGGAGCGTAGGCGGTCATCGTCCGATTGCTGCTGACCGGAGCGGTGACCCCCTGAGCTCGCGGAGGGCGGTAGCCTTTTCCCGATGAGCCCCCTCGAAGCCATCGCCGCCGAATCAGGCCGAGCAGCCGCGAGCGAACCGATCATCACGGTGACGCACGAAGCACTCGATCACCTGCGCGAGTTGCGTGACGACGAGGTCGACGGCGACAAGCTCGGTCTGCGCCTCGCGATCGCGTCCGATCCGGGTGAGGAGTTCCGCTACGACCTGTCGTTCGAGGAGTACCTCACGGCCGCATTCACCGACGAGGTGCGCACGCACGACGGGATGAAAGTGATCATCCCGGGCAATGACGTCGAGCTGCTCACCGGCGCCACGCTCGACTACACCTCGACGCAGGGGCTCGTCATCCGCAACCCGAATCGTCCGGCGGCTCCGTCGATCGAGGGTCTCGTCGCCGACGACGAACTGTCCGCCGAGATCGAAGCGATGGTCGCTGCGGAGGTCAACCCGGCGCTCGCAGCGCACGGGGGCTTCGTCACCTACGTCGGCCACGACGGCGAGGGCACGGCCTTTCTGACGATGGGCGGCGGTTGCCACGGTTGTTCGATGAGCAAGATGACGATGCTCGACGGCGTGCAGACGATGCTCGTCGACGCGATCGAGGGTGTCGAGCGGGTCAAGGATCTCACCGATCACGCGACCGGCGAGAACCCCTTCTATTCCTGATTGCGAGGCCTCACCGCACGTCGGTGGCGCATCGGTTCAGGTCGGCCTCGCTCCGCCTCGTCGCTGGCGCTTCCCTCGGCGGCGGCCGGACGTCGGTGACCTCCCCTCGGGTCGGCCTCGCTCGGTCTCACTCGGCCCCCTCGGCGGCGCTTACCTCTGGCGGTGTACTCGTGCGCGCCGTCAGCGGCGGGCGAGGCGACGGAGTGGGGGTTCGGTGGTTGGGGGTTGTTTGCGGGGCGGGAGTTCGGCCAGGAGGCGGGTGGAGATCTCGGCAATCTCCGCGACAGCACGTTCGAACGCCGCCTCGGTGGCCGCAGATGTCTTCTGGACGCCGCTGATCTTGCGGACGTACTGACGCGCGCCTGCCTCGATCTCCTCGGCGGTCGCAGCCGGTTCCAGGCCCCTCAGTGTGGTGATGTTGCGGCACACGATCAGCGGACCATCAGCTCGTCGGCGTCGGGGAGCGCCTGCACGTACCCACGAACGACCACACAGGTCGGTTCGATTCGAAGCCCGCGCGACCGCAGATCGTCGACGAGCCCCTCCATCAGGATCGAGGAGTAGCCATTGCCACGGTGCTGCACGAGGGTCTCGATGTGCGGCACGGTCAACACCCCGCCGGCCTCGGCGAAGGGTGCGAACGACAGCAGCTCGTCGCCGTCGTGCAGCTCGTACCGGGAGTGACCGTCATGTCGGTTGACACGCAGACGCGCCCGTTTCCGGCGAAGTGTTCATCTGCGAAGTGTCGCGCATCGGGCGGCGTTCAGACCGCTCGAAGCGATGTGGCAACATCCGGGAATGAGCGAGTCGTTCGACATCGAAGCCCGCTACCTGTTCGCCCAGCGTTCGTTCGCCGAACTGGCTCGAAGCCTGTCGACCGATGACTGGGCGACACCGATGCCGTGCACTCCGGGTTGGACCGTGCGAGACGCGTTGTCGCACGTCGCCGGCATCCCTGACGATGCGCTCGCGGGCCGGATGGATGGCGCGCCCGGTGAGGCGTGGACGGCAGCGCAGGTCGAGCGGAACCGATCTCTGTCGGTGGATGAACTCCTCGACCGATGGGACGCGCAGGCGCCGGAATTCGCCGGAGCGCTCCAGCAGATGGGCGAAGGCCGGCCGCCGTTCGACTGCCACACCCATGAACACGATGTACGTCAAGCACTCGACCGACCCGGCAATCGCGAGTCGGCGATGGTCGAGGCGATGGCCGTCGACCTGGCGACCATCTCCGACTTCGACGTTGCGCTTTCGGTCGAGCTGATCGACGGCCGCGTCGTTCGGAGCGGTCCGACCGGGACGGCAGCGGTCACGCTCGGCGGCGTCACGGCGTTCGAGCTGTTTCGTTCCCGACCGGGTCGTCGCAGTCGTGATCAGGTCCGTGCGTGGGACTGGAGTGGTGCGGACGCGGACATCGACGCCGTCGTCGATCGCTGGTTCATCTTCGGCCCCGCAATCGCCCCGATCATCGAGTAACCCAAACCCCACCAAACCCAACCCGACACCAACCCGAAATTCGGAGCGAGCTTCCCGCTCAGCGCGACAATCGCTCCGAATTTCGGGTTGGTGTGGGTCAGGCGGGGGTTTCGAGGGCCTGTTCGACGTCGGCGACGAGATCGGCGCAGTCCTCGAGGCCGACCGACAGGCGCAACAATCCCGCGGTGACTCCGCACGCAGCCTGTTCGTCGGGAGTCAGGCTGGCGTGGGTCGAGGTCGCCGGGTTGCACACGAGTGTCTCCGGCCCGCCGAGCGAGGTGGCCACGCGGGCGATCTGCAGGCGGCTCAGGAACGCCGCGGCCGTGTCTCGATCCGCAACTTCGAACGACAGAACGGTGCCGTACTGACGCAACTGCTTCGTCGCCAGGCTGTGCTGGGGGTGTTCGCTGAGCCCGGGGTAGTGAACCGCACGCACCTCGGGATGGTCGGCGAGCGTGATGGCGATCGATCGCGCCGATTCGTTCTGCTGGCGTGTGCGCACGCCGAGGGTGCGGATTCCGCGCAGCGCATTGAGCGCGTCGAACGGCGACGGCGTGGCGCCGTGGAGCACCGAGTACGCCCAGATCTCGGCGAGGAGATCGGCGTCGCCCGAGATGACGCCCAGCGTGGCGTCGTTGTGGCCGGCGATGCCCTTCGTGGCCGAGTGCAGCGCGATGTCGACTCCGTGGGCGAGCGGCTGCTGGCCGAGTGGCGTCGAGAACGTGGAATCGACGACCGTGAACGGGCCCCGGATCGAGCCGAGTTCGTCGAGGTCGGCGAGCTCGAGGAGCGGGTTCGACGGCGACTCGGCCAGGACGAGCATCGTGCGGCCCGGCTGGACAGCGCCGGTGAAGGCGCCCGGTTCGGCCACGTCGACGAACGTGACATCGATGCCCATGCGGCGACACGGCCCCTGGAGGAACGCAAGCGTGCCCGCGTACAGCTGGCGCTGGGCAACGATGTGACTGCCGGTCGAGCACAGCGCGAACACCGTCGACGCGAGCGCACCCATCCCGGACGCGAACGCAAGCGATTCCTCCGCGCCCTCCAGTTCGGCCATCGCCTGCTCGAACGATCGGACGGTCGGGTTCGAGTACCGGCTGTAGAAATCTCCGTGGCGCACCGAGGTGGCTCGGCGATGGGCGTCATCGAGGCTCTCGGATTCCCAGGTGCTCGATGCCCAGAGCGCAGGCGCCAACGACGATCCACTCGCTTCGCGTCCCGCCGTGATCGCCAGCGTCTCCGGCGCCACGTCAGGCGATGTTCCGTCGTTCGGCATGGCCGAATACGGTACCTGCTCCCCGGGCCATCGGATTGCGGGATTCCGAGTCGATCGACCCTGTCGTGTGCTCATCCCTGCTTCGAACGGGTCGTGCTCGAGTTGCAGGACACCGGTACGTTCCCCGGCTACCGGGTCGGCTACGTCGACGATCCCGTCAAGTCGAGCCCGAGTGACCTCGTCGTCGACATCGCCGGTGACGCCACCCTCGTGCTCTCGGTCGGTGCCTGGATGACGACGATGGAAGGCGACGGTGACGACGGCCCGGTCCGAATCGAGCCGACGAACGTCGTGACTGTCCGCGAACTACGACTCATCGAGAACTTCGAGGGCATGCATCAGTGGGCGATAGGACTCGATCGACGACGTCCGTTCGAGGTGATGACGCTCATCGAGCCGCCGCGCATCGTGATCGATGTCGCGACGTGATCGATCAGCCGGCGAGTTCGGCGAGGACGGCGTCGTGGAGGAGACGGTTCGTGCTGATCGCTGTGTTGTGCAGGTGGGTCGGCACGCCGAAGCGGTCGGTGAGGCTCCCGCCGGCTGCCTCGACGATCGGCTTGACGGCAGCGATGTCGTAGGGCGCCACGCCCACCGCGTCGACCGCTGCGTCCATCGCCCCCTCGGCGACCAGCATGTGTTGCCAGAAGTCGCCGATCCCGCGTGACCGGCGTGCGCGTTGCTGGAGCCGGACGAGAGCCGGCGTGAGCCCGAGCGCATCCCAGCCGGCGCTGTGGGTGATGCTCACCTGGGCCTCGGCGAGATCGTCGACGATCGACACCACGATCGGTCGTTCGTCGTCGAACACCGACACCGTGGCGCCCAACCCGAGCCCTCCCCACCAGCGCCGCCCGAGCGCGGGGGCCGACACCACGCCGAGCACGGCGCCGCGTTCGGCGTGCACCAGGGCAATGAGGGTCGCCCAGATGGGGATGCCGCGCACGAACCCGGACGTGCCGTCGATCGGGTCGATCACCCACTGCCACGGCGAGTCGACATTGCCCCTCGGTCCATGCTCCTCGCCGAAGGCGCCGTGCTGCGGCCGTTCGTGGAGCAGCCGATCGACGATCATCGTCTCGGCCCGCCGGTCGATCTCGGTGACCTCCGTGCGATTGCGCTTCCAGTCGATGTCGAAGTCGGCCTCGTGGAAATGCGGCAACGTGAAGGCGTCGATGGTGTCGGCCACATCCAGAGCGAGTGCGAGGTCGTGGGTCAGATCGGGTGTCTCGTCGAGGTCCATCGTCAGCGCCCTTCGTTCGACGTGGAGGGGAAGTGTGGCGCCCGCTTCTCCTGCAGGGCGGTGAGGCCCTCGGCCGCGTCGGGGCCGAGGAAGTTGATCATCTCGTACGCGAGCGATGCTTCGAAGTTGGGCAGGGCTTGGCGGAGCCAATGATTGAGGGCCCGCTTGGTCATGCGAGTTGCATCCACGGGGCCGGCCGCGAGCTTCTCGGCCACGCCGAGCGCCGTCGGCAGTACGTCGTCGGCCGGCACCGCCTTGGAGACGAGACCGATCCGTTCGGCCTCGCGACCGTCGAGGAAGTCGGCCGTGAGCAGGTAGTACTTCGCCTTGGCCATGCCGCACAGGAGCGGCCAGATCGCCACGGCATGGTCGCCGCCGGCAACCCCGAGCCGGATGTGGCCGTCGGTGAGCCGGGCATCCTCGTTGATCACGCTGATGTCGGCGAGCAGCGCGACGGCCAGCCCGGCGCCGACGGCGACCCCGTTGATCGCCGAGACGACCGGCGTGTCGCAGTCGATCATCGTGCGCACGATGTCACCGGCCTCCTTCATCACGCGGATGGTCTGGGCGTAGTCGCCCACCTGCTCGGCGATCCAGTCGAGGTCACCGCCGGCGGAGAACGCGCGGCCGGCTCCGGTGATCACCACCGCGCGCACCGTCGGGTCGTCGTCGATCGTCCGGAACACCCGCGACAGCTGCAGGTGCATCTCGGCGCCGGTCGCGTTCAACCGGTCCGGATCGTCGAGCGTGACCAGGAGCACCCCGTCGCTCGGGCGCTCGAAACGTAGGTGGGTGTAGGCGGCATACCTGTCGTCGGGGGAGTTGTCCGTCACGTCCGAAACCCTACGCACGTGAGACGCAGGCCGACCCACCGTCTCATTCGAGAACGAGGCGGGCTTCGATCTTGCCGTCGCCTCCACCTGTCGGCACGAATCCCGCGGCGAGGAACATCGGCTCGGGTGACCCCTTGCCGGGGGACCACGACACGAGGAGTTCCTCGGCGCCCCAGGCCCGGCACCGGTCGGACACCAGGTCGATCACGGCGCCACCGATGCCGCGTCGCTGGTGTGATCGGTCGACGAGCAGGCGCCACAGATGTGGCGGATGATCGCCGGAGGGTCGAGCGCGCGACCATGACGAAGCCGACGAGGTCGCCGTCGGCCCGGATGGCGCGGTACCACGGGACGACGGTCTCGCCGTGGGAGGCCGGCGGTATCAGCGCGTCGGCGAGGGAGTGGGCGATCGGCTCGACGAACCGCTGCTGCGATCGATGTGTGGCGAGTACGAGCACGTCGTGGAGGTTCTCGCGAGTGACCTCGACGAGATCCACCCGGTCGGGCCGGTGGCGGGGCCGCTCGCGCCAGGACTCCCAGTCGGAGCGGATCATCCCGTAGATCCAGTCGTCGGAGTTCTCGTCACCAAGCCAGAACGACGAGCGAGTGTGCCCCTCGAACAGCAGACCGACGCGTTCGAGCACCATTGCCGACGCCGGGTTGTCGGGATGCAGCATCGCCTCGATCCGTGTCACGTCCATCGTCTCGAACAGGTACTCGACGAGCGCAGTCGTCGCTTCGACTGCATACCCCTTCCCCCACGCGTCGCGGGCGAGCGTGTAGCCGATCTCCGCGGTACGACCCTGCTGGGTGAGGTGGACGACGAGATCGCCGAACACTTCGACGTCCGACGGGTCGGCCAGGCTGACCATCCACCACGCGTCGTCGCGTCGGGCCGTCGAGTTCCATCAACTCGGCGATCATCGCCTCGGCGTGCTCCAGGGGGTACGGCGCGACCCAGTTCTGGTACTCGGCCACCTCAGGGTCGCTCCGACGGGCGGCGAGGTGGACGGCGTCGGCGGCACGCGGCGGTCGGAGCAACAGCCGTTCGGTGCGGATCGGCGTGAACGCCACGGCGGGCTCAGGCGTCGCGGACGAGAGCGACGAGGCTGTCGGCGTCGAGTCCGAATCGGGCGAGGATCGCCCCCGACTTCGGGTCGTGGGGGATGAACTTCGTCGGCAGGCCGAGGATCGTGACGTCGGTGTCGGTGCGCAACGAGCAGACGGCATCGCCGATCGCCATGCCGATGCCGCCATCGCGAATGCCGTCCTCGATCGTGATGAGGCGTTCGTGAGTCGAGGCGTCGGCGATCATCTCGACATCGAGCGGCGCGCAGCATCGGGCGTCCCAGACGGTCACGTCGATTCCGTCGGCGGCGAGCAGGTCGGCCGCCTTCTCCGCGGTCTCGAGCATCTTGCCGATGGCGACGATGCATGTCGTGCCACCCGAACGTGCCTTGCGGGCCGACAGCCCCGAACCGACGTCGGCCTCGGTGACCTGACGCGCCGCCCCCCGTGGATAGCGGATGGCGACCGGGCCCGAATCGGCCAGGCCGACGGCGTCATGGAGCATCTGGGCCAACTCCTGGGCGCTCGACGGAGCGAGGACGCGCATGCCGGGGACCTTCGACAGCAGCGCCATGTCGTACACGCCGTGGTGGCTCGCGTCCATCCGGGCCCGTGACGCCTGCACGGTCCAGGCAGAAGATGACAGGGAGCCGATGCAGCGCCACGTCGTAGACGACCTGATCCCATGCCCGGTTGAGGAACGTCGAGTAGATGGCCACGATCGGCCGGAGGCCGCCCATCGCCATGCCGGCAGCACCGGTGACGGCGTGCTGTTCGGCGATACCGACATCGAAGAAGCGGTCGGGGAACCGGTCCTGGAACGGAAGCAGGCCGGTCGGGCCCGGCATGGCCGCGGTGATCGCCACGATGCGTTCGTCGGCCTCGGCTTCCTTGACGATCGCCTCGGCGAACGCCTGGGTGTATCCGGTGGAGACTGCCTTGGGTGGCCCGACGAGCGGGTCGAACACCGGAGCGTCGTGCAGGTGCTTCTCGTCGTCGTCCTCGGCCGGCGAGTACCCGCGTCCCTTCTGCGTGAGCACGTGGACGAGGATCGGGCCGTCGGCCGACAGCTCGATCGCGTTCTGGAGAGCGTGCTCCATCTCCTCGATGTTGTGGCCGTCGAACGGACCCACGTATCGCACACCGAGCGCCTCGAAGAACGACGGCGGCTGGAGGAACTCGCGGACGCCGGCCTTGAACGCATCCATGGCCGAGCCGGCCTGATGGCCGACCACCGGAAGGCTCTGGAGGAAGTCCTCGAGCCGACGCTGCCGTCGCACGTACACCGGATTGAGACGGATGTCGGTCAGCGCGTGCGCCAGCTTCTCGGTGAGCACGTCGGTGACGCTCGGATGGTTCGCCCGCTCGTCGCGACTCTGCACGCTGGCAGAGAGCATCGACACCGTCGGGGCGTACGACCGGCCGTTGTCGTTGAGCACGACGATGACCCGCTTCTCGCCGTGGCCGATGTTGTTGATCGCCTCGTACGCCATCCCACCGGTCATCGATCCGTCGCCGAGGACGGCGACGATGTGCCGGTGGTGGTCGGTGCCGAGGTCGCGGGCCACGGCCATGCCGTACGCGTAGGAGAGGATCGTCGAGGCATGACTGTTCTCGACGTAGTCGTGGACCGATTCCTCACGGGAGGGATAGCCGGACAGACCACCCTGCTGGCGGAGTTGCTCGAACTGCTTCTGGCGGCCGGTGACGATCTTGTGGATGTATGCCTGGTGCCCGGTGTCCCACAGGATCGCGTCGGTCGGCGACTCGAACACCCGGTGCAGCGCCAGGGTGAGTTCGACGGCCCCGAGGTTCGAGCCGAGGTGACCGCCCGTGTCGGAGACAGCGGACACCACGAAGTCGCGGATCTCGCCGGCGAGATCGTTCAGTTCGTCGTACGACAGGTCCCGCAGGTCGGCGGGTTGGCGCACTCGCTCCAGATACATGCAGGTGTGACGCTATCTCCCAGGCCGAGTCGGTGCGTGACGGACCCGTACAGTCGGCTGCATGGCAGTTCGATCAGGATCCCCGTTCGACCTCTCCGGTCACGTCGCGCTCGTGACCGGAGGCAATGGTGGCATCGGCCTCGGCATGGCCGATGCATTGGCCGCGCACGGCGCCGATGTGGCGATCTGGGGGACCAATCCCGACAAGAACGACGTGGCGATCGACCAGTTGGGTCGGCACGACGTCGAACTGCTCTCGATCGTGTGCGACGTCGGCGACGAGGACGCGGTGGTGCAGGCCATGGCCGACACGATCGGTGAACTGGGCCGGATCGATTCGTGCTTCGTCAATGCCGGCGTCGGCGGGCAGGCGCCGAGCTTCGTCGGGATGTCATCGGACGAGTGGCGTCGCGTGATGCGCGTCAACCTCGACGGAGCGTTCTTCACGGCGCGCGAAGCGACGAGGCACATGGTCGAGCGGGCCGAGGGTGGCGACGAGGCCGGTGGCTCGATCGTGTTCACCACGTCGGGTTCGGCCTTCTTCGGGCAGCAGTCCGGACAGCACTATGGCGCGTCGAAGGCGGGTGTGAACTCGATGATGAAGGCGATAGCGGTGCAGCATGCCCGTCACGGTGTGCGCAGCAACTCGATCCTGCCGGGCTGGATCGAGAGCGACATGACCGCCGGCGCATTCGGTTGGGACCGCTTCGTCGAGAAAGTACTGCCGCGTGTGCCCGCCCGCCGTTGGGGTGTCCCCGCCGACTTCGGCGGCCTCGCCGTCTACCTCGCCAGCCCGGCGTCGGGCTACCACACCGGCGATGTCATCACCATCGACGGCGGCTACCACTCCTTCTGACACGACCCGGGCCTCAAACCCGAAATCCCAACCCGAAATTCGGAGCCAAAGTTGCGCTCAGCGCAACATCCGCTCCGAATTTCGGGTTTGGTTGGTTTGGTTTGGTTTGGTTTGGTTTGGAGTTTGGGGTGGGGTGGTCAGGTCGGGGGGCCGGCGAGGACTCGTTCGCGGTGTGCGTCGAAGGGGATGGTGGGGTCGTCGAGGGAGTCGATCCACCAGGTCATCCCGACGTGCGAGAGGCGCCCGATCTTGTCGTCGGTCTCGGCATCGGGCTGTGCCGGGCTGCGGTCGACGAAGCACGCGTCGAACGTGGCATCGATGCCGGCCTGTGCCCGATGGCTTCGCACCGCAGCGACACAGTCGGCGAACTCGTCGACGCTCAGGTAGCCGCCGGCCGTCGCGACGGGCCAGACACCGTCGAACCGCGCCGCCCGACGGAAGGGGGCACCACCCGGCCACCCACCGGCCACCCAGATCGGGATGCGACCGCTGACCGGTGTCGGGCGGAACTCCACGTCGTCGACCGTCACGTGCTCGCCTCGGAACGTCACGGGCTCACCCGACCACAGCTCCACCAGCGCGTCGAGCGACTCGTCGAGGATCCGGGCGCGGCGGCGCGGGTCGGCATCCTCGCCGAATCTGGTGAACTCGTCGTCGGGTGCGCCGAGCCCGACACCGAAGCGGAGCCGGCCGTTCGACAGCAGGTCGAGCGTCACGGTCTGGCGGGCGACGACCGACACCCGGCGTCGGGCGAGCGGGGTGACCATCGGCCCCAGCACGATTCGTTCGGTCGACATGGCGACCGCTGCGAGCGTCACCCACGGGTCGATCATCGGCTGCCACGGTCGGCGGCGGATGACGTGATCCCACAGGAAGAAGCCGTCCCATCCGGCGGATTCGGCGTCGACCGCGAGCTGCGCGAGCCGGCGCGGATCGGCGAAGTCTCCGCCGTTGGGGACCCCGAGTCCGAAGCTCATCGAGGTGTCGGCGATCATCGACCCGACCCCGGCTTGACGTAGAGGGACACCTGCTGGGCGCTGTCGTCGGTGTACGGCTCGCCGGCCATGTCGCTGTGCCGTTCGAGCAGGTTCAACCCGGCCGCGCTCGCCATCTCGTCGAGCTGGCGCGGGGTCGCCCACCGGATCGACCACGGTCGCAACCGCACCCCGCCCGACTCGGTGAACTCGACGAACTGCCCCTCGGCACGCTGGTTGTCGGGATCGTCGATCGACGCCGAGAGGACGACACGATCGACGGCCAGCGTTCGCACCGAGACGTCGGACGTGCGCTCGGCGAGGCGTGCGACATCGGGCACGAACGCCTCGACGACGAATGTGCCGCCCGGGCGGAGCCGCTCGGCGACCTCGACGAAGCACCGCCGCTGGACGGTCTCGTCGAGCAGATTGAAGATCGTGTTGTAGGCCACGAGCACCGCGTCGAACGGGCCGTCGGGGAGGTCGTCGACCATGTCACCGCGGATGGCGGTGACTCCACTCGTGGTGTCGAGCCGATCGAGCATGGCCTCGCTGCTGTCGACGCCGACCACCTGCAATCCGGCGGCCGCCATCGGGACGGCCAGCCGGCCGGTGCCCACGCCGAGTTCGAGGACTCGCCCACCCGACCCGACCAGGGTGAACATCCGGGCAACTGTCGCTTCGACATCCGTGACGTCGGCGTACCACTGGTCGTACACGTCGGCGAACCCGTCGCCGTACGAACGCTCGTCGTAGCCCTCCATCGACGTGAGGCTAGGTGAGCGCGCCGGGAACGCCGCGTGCCGCGCTCGTCCCGATGCCGATGAGGTCGATCACTCGAACGACGACGACAGGCGCTGTTGGTCGGTTCCCTCGAAAACGATGCTCGCGCCTCGACTCACCCAGTCGTCGGCATCGGTCCGGCTCGAGGCGACGACGGCCAGCGGCACGCCGGCGCCGTGACAGGCGGCCGAGATCGTCTCACCGGCGGCGAGCACTCGGTGGTCGTGTACGCCGCCGGCGCCGAACGCAACGGCGAGATCCGCTCGGCCGAAGAGCACACCGTCGACGCCGGGAACCACCACGATCTCAGCGGTTCGATCGAGGGCCGAAGGATCTTCGATCTGCACGATGACCGTGGTGATCGCTGCGGCACGCGACACGATCTCCTCCATCGTTCGTTGTCCGAATCCGGCCGACCGCGTCGACGGCGAGTACCCGCGCCCACCGTCGCCGTAGTGGGCGGCCCGAACTGCGAGCGCTGCTCGTTCGGGTGTGTCGACGTGCGGGACGACGATGCCCGTTGCGCCGCTGTCGAGCGCCCGCTGGATCTCGTGGTCATCGTGGCCGGACACCCGCACCAGTGCGGGGAGGTCCGATCCGGCGGCGACGCCGAGCATTGCGTCGAGGACGCCGGGATCGATTGCAGCGTGTTCGGTGTCGATCATCACCAGATCCGGACGCCGTGCGGTCGATGCGGCGAGTATCTCGACCACCTGGTGCGATGGGATTCGGATCACCAGCCCGCTCAGCTGCTCTCGGGAGCGCATCCGAAGCCGAAGGCTCTCGATCTCCGTCATGGTCGAGGTGGGTCGAAGGTGACGACGATCTTGCCGAAGAACGTCCCGGTGGCCATGACGTTCTGGGCCTCGGCCAGGCGCTCGAACGGCCAGACCGAATCGACGACCGGACGCAGATCGTGCTGCTCGAGCGCGGCGAGCATGTCGTCGAACTCCGCAGGGCGGTACCCACCGGCGCCGATCAGGGCGCGGCCCCAGTGGTAGACCGACGGCAGGTCGACGTCGACCTTCGTCCCCGTCGTGGTGCCGCAGAACACCATCCGCCCCTCGATGGCCAGGGCTTCGATCGACGACGCGAACAACGCAGGACCGACGTGATCCACGACGAGATCGACACCGCGTCCATCGGTCGCCTCGAGCACGTCGGCCGCAACATGTCCCCCGTAGTGGTCGATCACGTGGGCGCAGCCGAGATCACGGGCCTGTTCCATCTTGGCGGGTCCGCCGACCGTGCCGATCACGGTCGCGCCCGCGGCGATCGCGAATTGGACGAGCGCGATCGAAACCCCGGCGCCGGCGGCGTTGATCAGCACCGTCTCGCCTGCCCGCACGCGCCCGACCGTGACGAGCGTGTGCCACGCGGTCATGTAGGCCACCGGGACGCATGCAGCTTCCACGAACGACATCCCCGCCGGGAGCGGATGGCAGCGATTCGCCGGGGTCGCGACCAATTCGGCGAACCCACCGTGACGGGTGGATCCGATCGTTCGCAGCTGCTCGCAGTACGGCTCGCGTCCGGCGAGGCACCGGTCGCACTCGCCGCAGGTGCTGACCGGGTCGATCAGCACCGAGTCGCCGACCATCGGCGACGTCACTGCGTCACCGACCGCCACCACGACGCCCGCCACGTCCATGCCCGCGACGTGCGGCAGCGAGAAGCCCCGCACGAGCGGAGCTTCTCGCTGCAACAGGTCGAGACGGTTGAGCCCGCAGGCTCGCACCGCGACGACCACGTCGAGCGGTCCGGGGAGTGGGTCGGCGAGTTCTTCGATGGCCACGACGTCGGGGCCACCGAATGCTCTCTGCACTTGTGCGCGCACGTTGTGTCGACCCTCTCCGGTCACCGGCCCGGCCCTAGTTGGGCCAGATCACCTTGCCGTCGTCGCCGTAGAGACCCGCGGCGAGGTCGGCGTCGTAGGGCTTCGTGTCCTCCGGCGCTCCGTCGGGCCAGACCCCCGCCTCGACGTACGCTGCGTACTCGGCGGCGAACAACGCCGGGTCGATCACGCCGACCGGTTGACCAGCGGGCGTGCCGCGGACGACCTCGGCGAGTTCCGCCTGCCAGCGGAACAGCTCACCGTCGAAGGTCAGGAAGTTCTGGTTTCCGGCGGCGTCGATCCGGTCGACCGCCATCTGCACAGCGGCTTCGGGATCAGCGATGGCGTCCTCCATGCCCTTCAGCGCGGCCCTGGCGAAGTCTTCCGCTGCGGTCGGGTTCTCGTCGAAGAAGGTCTTCGAGGTGTAGAGCAACCCGAACGAACCGGGGATGCCGGCATCGGTGGGGTCGAACAGCGTGAACGCTCGTCCGGCCGCTTCGAGCTGGCCGGGTTCGTTGGACTTGTACACCGGCAGTGCATCGATTCCGCTGTCGAGGTGGGCTTGCGGGTCGAACCCGTCGAGCAGGACCTCCTGGTAGTCGGTTCCGCGCTCCAGGCCGGCGTCGGCGAGCAGGGCGACGATCGATGGTGGGATGTCGCCCTTGACGCCGATGGTCTTGCCTTCGAGTTCGGCGAGGTCGGTCGCACCGCCCTCGGGCGTGATCAGCGCCTCGATCGGCGTCTTGCCATACGCGATGAAGGCGACGAACTCGGCTCCCTCACCGGTGTTGTTGAGGATCTCGGTGTAGCTGCCGGCCGAGGAGAACTGTGCCTCGTTGGCGGCCACGATCGGGTAGTTCGCCGTGGAGAAGCTCGGCGCGAGTTCGACGTCGAGGCACAGGTCGTCGAAGTAGCCCGAGTCCTCGGCCACGACGACGTCGATGATCGATGCCGCAGCGGCGAAGTCGAAGCTCGACAGGTAGGTGATCGTGCCGGCGGCTTCGTTCGCCGCGCACCGCTCTGGATCGACGGTGGCCAGGAGCGGCCCGTCAGCGGGGGCATCCGTACTGTCGGGCGCGTCGGTCCCCGCCGGCGCGTCGGTCGCGGCCGGTGCGTCGGTTCCGGCCGGCGCGTCGGTCGCCGACGGTGCGTCAGTGGTGCCCGCGCTGTTGTCGTCGCTCCCGCACGCCGCAGCGACGATCCCGAGGGCCAGGACGGCGGCGGACAGTTGGACGGCTCGACGTCGCCGCATTGGTGTGTTGGTGTTCACGCTACGCATGGATGCTCTCCGTTGGTGGTGTTGGTGGATGGTGGTGGTGGTGGATGGTGCTGTCGGTGGATGGTGTTGGTCGGGTGGCCGAGGCCACGGCGGGTGCGGACGTCAGCTGCGTTGCGAACTGTGCCAGTGCAGTACCGCGCGCTCGAGCGCGCTGATGAACAGGGTCGCCGTTGCGCCCATCAGGCCGAGCACGAAGATGCTCCCCCAGAGCTGGTCGATCAGCTGAATGGGTCGAGCCTGCGCCACCTTGATCGAGTAGCCCAACCCTTCGCTGGAGCCGAAGAACTCGCCCAGCACGGCACCGATGAGCGCGAGCCCGACGGCGATCCGGGCGGCGGAGAACAAGAAGGGGAGCGACGAGGGCAGGCGCAGTCTCCAGAAGATGACGAGCTTGCGGGCATCGACGGAATGGGCGAGTTCGAGCAGGTTCGGGTCGACGGATCGAAGGCCGGCGACCGAGTTGATGAGGAACGGGACGAAGCACACGAGCGTGGTGATCACCAGGATCGACTTGATGCCGAGACCGAACCAGATCACGATCGCCGGTGCGTAGGCGATGATCGGCGTGACCTGGATGAGCACGGCCAGCGGGAGCGCTGCTCGTTCGATGAATCGCGAGTGCGCCATGATCGTGCCGCCGGTGAGGCCGAGGCCGAGCGCAATCGTGAACCCGAGGAACGCCTCCCAGGCCGTGACACGTCCGTTGCGGATGTAGAACGCCGGGTCGTCAGCGATGTGCTGGACGACGTCCCAGGGGGCCGGGAGTTGGTAGCGCGGAATGTCGAACCACGTCACGGCGAACTGCCACAACCCGAAGAACACGACGACACCGATCACGGGTGCGCCGAAGCGCAGCATCGTGCTGCGTCTCGCCCGACGCTGATCGTCTGCCAGCAGTTCCTCGATGTCGACGCCGGGCACGGCCACGCGTTCGAAATCTCCCGTGGCCTGCGTGTCGATGTCGGCTCTCACGAGTGGTGATCCTTCAGGTGATCACGCAGCACGCGAACGTGGTCGTGGAAGTGCTCGCTGTCCTCCATCGACGGCACACGGGGACGATCGAGGGAGATCGGCTCGATCGCGGCGATCCTGCCGGGCCGGGCCGCCATCACGACGACGCGGTCGGACAGGATGACCGCTTCGGTGATCGAGTGCGTGACGAAGACCACGGTGGTGCCGGTTCGCTCCCACAGTTCGAGCAACAGGTAGCGCATGTCGGCTCGCGTGATCTCGTCGAGCGCAGCGAACGGCTCGTCCATCAGCAGGATCGGTGCGCCGAGGGCGAAACCTCGCACGAGCGACACTCGCTGTTGCATCCCGCCCGACAACTCGTGGGGGTACGACTCGCGGAACTCGCCGAGTCCGACCGTGTCGATCAGGTCGTCGATCGTGGTGCTCGGCATCGGTGAGTGGCCCGCGTCGCGCCGGTCGATCGACGACAGGAACCGGACGTTGCGGTCGACGTTCGCCCACGGCACGAGGGCAGGGGTCTGGGGGACGAGTCCGTACTGGCGCTGCCGGCGCGCCTGGGTCGGGCTGAGCCCACCGACGTCGACCGAGCCGGCGTCGGCGTCGGCGAGCCCGCCGATCACGCGCAGCAGTGTCGACTTGCCACATCCGGACGGGCCGAGCAGGCTCACGAACTCGCCGCGTCGAATGTCGAAGTCGACCGCGCGCAGCGCCTCGACCACGTGGCCTCGTCGTCGGAAGACCTTGTGCACACCGCGCACGACCACGCCGCCGTCGGTGGTCGCCGTCGTCGGGGCACACGAAGTGGGAGA
This sequence comes from Ilumatobacteraceae bacterium, assembly GCA_963747375.1. GTDB lineage: Bacteria > Actinomycetota > Acidimicrobiia > Acidimicrobiales > Ilumatobacteraceae > Sva-07. The sequence continues at coordinate 229,766 of CAVVFL010000007.1, read as the reverse complement.
TGCCGTCGGCGTCACCTCGTCGTCGCTCCCCATGGTGTCGGTCCGTTCCCTGCGTCCACGGTCACCTACCGTACGGTGCCCCTGCGTCGCGCTGATGCGCCACCCGTGAATGGCACGTTAAATCGTCTGATGGTCTGACCATCAGACGATGATAGTTCATCCCTCCAACAGCGCTGCGAGTCGTCGGCGCCACTCGATCGACGCGCGGTCCGACTGTACGCTCGCCGTGGCCCGCTGGTCGAGCGGCAACACGCCGGGTATCTGCTCGAGCATCACTTTGTCCTCGGCGCCGATCGCCCGGTCGAACGCGATCACCTCCTCGGCCGGTACCGAATGGTCGTCGTTGCGCCAGATGACGAACGTGAACAGCGAGCGGTCGTCGTCGACCGGTGTCGAACACAACAGGATGAGGTGATCGAGTCCGGTTTCGTAGTGGATCGTGCTGCGCACCGTGAACGGCAGGTTGAATCCGGTGGTCATCCGTCGGGTCACGACGACCGCATCGATCCCCGACGATGCCGCGCCGTGTTCGTTGCCGACCTCGACGGTGTAGTCGTAGCCGTGGAAGTCCTCGTCGAGTTGGGTGAGTTCGATCTTCGGGACCTCGGTGTTGGACTCGATGCCGAAGGTGCCGACGTGCACGTACGGGAAGTGGGCGATGTCGAGGAAGTTGTCGGTCATCCTCGTCGCCGAGACGGCCCAGGTGTCGATGCCCGTGTTGATCCGGCGGTAGGCCGCGTCGTCATCGGCCTCGATGATCGCCAGTCGAGCGCTCGGTTCGCCGGGGCACACCCAGACGAGCCCGTAGCGTTCCTCCACGTGAACCGTTGCCAGGTGGGCGGCCGGTGGAACCGGCCGCTCGGCGCCGGACGAGGGTACGAGGGTGCAGCGGCCACCGTCGGCGAACGTCCAACCATGGTAGGGGCACACGAGACAGCCGTCGACGACGGTGCCGAGCGACAGTGGCGCCTCACGGTGGGGACACCGGTCGGGTGCCGCCACGATGACACCCTCGGGTCCCCGCCACAACACCAGATCCTGGCCGAGCAGCCGCACACGTCGTGGGGCCGCCGCCACGTCGGATCCTTCGGCGACCACATACCAGTGGTTCCGCAGTGCTGGATGGTCGACGAACATGGGACGCCTCGTTCGGAACTCGGAACAGGCGCGAGGCCCGTCGGTCTGACTGTCGTACCATAGCCAGCATGGAGCCCGTCGAGCACACCCCGGTCGATCTCCTGGTGTCCGGCGCGTGGGTGCTCACGATGGACCCCGAACGCCACATCCTGACCGACGGTGCCGTCGCGATCCACAACGGCCGCATCGTGGACGTCGGTCACGTCGCGGAGCTCGAGCGTCGCTACCTGCCGACCGAACGCATCGGTGGGCCCGATCGGCTCATCGTGCCCGGATTCGTCAATGCCCACCAGCATCTCACGGGCGACCGGCTGATTCGCTCGGCGATCCCGGACGACCTCGCGCCGGGTGCGGCGATCTTCGCGTGGGCGGTGCCGGTGCATGCCGCGCACACGCCCGACGACGACGAACTGTCGGCGACGTGCAGCCTCGCCGAGGCCGTGGGCAACGGGATCACCTTCACCGTCGAAGCGGGAACGGTCGCCCATCCCGAACGCGTGCTCGCCGGTTTCGATCGTGTCGGCGTCGGCGGCACGCTCGGCTCGTGGGGCTGGGATGTCGACGGCCAACCGTTCGCCGGGTCCGTCGACCAGGTGCTGGAACGCCAGCGTCACACGCTCACGCTGACAGCCGGTCACGACCGCGTCGACGGCTGGGTCACGCTCGTCGGCCACGACCTGATGTCCGACGATCTCGTCGTCGCCGCCGCCGACCTCGCACGATCCGCCGGCACGGGGCTCAGTTTCCATCTCTCGCCGACCGATTCGGACACCGCCGCGTATCGATCCCGCACCGGCTCGGCTCCACTCGTGCACCTCGACCGGCTCGGTGTGCTCGGCGATCATGTGCTGGTCGGCCACGCGGTTCATGTCGACGACGACGAACTCGACGTCCTGCTCGACCGGCGTGCTGCCGTCGCCTACTGCCCGTGGGCCTACCTTCGTCTCGGCCAGGGAGTCACCCGCGCGGGTCGTCACGCCGAGTTGATCGAGCGGGGCGGACGGGTCGCGCTCGGTTGCGACGCGGAGAACGCCGGCGACGCCATCGACATCCTGCGTTCTGCCGCGCTGGCCGCCGGTCTCGCCAAGGACGCTCGTGTCGACCCCACGCGCTTCGGCGCCCATCTGGCGCTCGAGTTGGCCACGATCGCCGGCGCCGAAGCGATCGGGATGGCCCACGAGATCGGGTCGATCGAGGTGGGTAAACGCGCGGACCTCGTGCTCGTCGACCTGACCCGGCCCGAGTTCACGCCACTCTCGCCCGACCCTGTGCTCCCGCTCGTGTGGGCCACCGATGGGCGAGCCGTCGCGGAGGTGGTCGCGTCGGGCCGTGTCGTCGTCCGGAACGGTCGATGCTGCACCGTCGATGCCGACGAACTCCGTGCAGGCGCCGCTGCTGCTCGTGACCGTCTCCTGTCGGCTGCCGGACTCAGGCCTGCGCCGCTCTGGCCGATGTCGCCCTGACGGGCGCGAGCCGCTCCCGGCCGTCGGCGGGGCGTCTCATGGTTCGACGATCGACAACGGCATGCCCGCGTGGCATCCGACCACGGTGTCGACGACCTGGGTGATGCCGAGATCCATGGCGACCGACGCCAACGAGTACGCCTCGTCCATCGTGTATCCGCCGCGGTCGACGAGGAAGCGCAGCATCTGGTCGGCCGCCATCGCCATGGCGGCGTCGAGCGTGTCCCCGAAGCCGTGGGTGTACCAGTGCGACGCCGTGAGCAGGAGCGGGGCGGTGACGGGCAGGTCGCGCACCACTGTCAGTCGCAGATGTACGTCGAGCGACGCCTCGATCGCCGTGCCGCAGATCTCGCCGTCGCCCTGCGCGAAGTGGGGGTCGCCGACGTAGAAGCCGGCACCCTCGACGAACACGGGATAGTGAACGACCGCTCCCGGCCCGAAGCGCCAGTTGTCGACGTTGCCGCCGAACACCCCGGGCGGGATGCTGCTGCGCCGGCCCGGTTCGCCAGGTGCCACGCCCATGACACCGAGATGGGGTCGTACACCCACCTCGACCTCGCGTCCGAAGGGCTGGCGACGCGCCGGGTCGGGCGTCGAGATGACACCAGGGATGTCGTAGACGTCTCGGGCGTCGAAGTCGAAGCCGAACATCGGCCGGGCCGTCCGACCGAAACCGGTCGTGTCGGAGGGACCGCACAGCTCGTAGATCGTCACTCGTTCCTTGCCGAACGCGGAGTGGAACAGTCCCCAATTCGCAGCGAGGTTCGAACCGTACGGCAGCCGTGGGGTCATCCCGAGCAGCTCGACGCGCAGCGTGTCGCCCGGCTGGGCGTCGCTCACGTGGATCGGGCCGGTCATGATGTGGACCCCGGGGGCCCGATCAGCCTCGACGATGCCGTCCCAGATCGCCCTGACACCGTCGTCCATCAGCAGGTCGGGGGCGTCGCCCGCATGATGCGTGACGGCCTCGATCACGATCTCGTCGCCGGAGTCGACGTGCAGGACGGGCGCCTCGTCGGCGTCGAGGTAACCCCAGTAGCAGGTGTCGGGCGTGGCGGACAGACGAAGCACGACGAGAACGTACGGGCGTGGTGTTTCGCCCACATTTCGGGATGGTCACAGCCGCGATGGCTGACGTCGTTCAGCGACGGCGTGCCCCGACCGCAAGTGCGGGCGGAACCCAGCCGACGTCGGCGGGGTTGATGTCGACGCCCGGGGCGACGACCTCGTCGATGGCATCGAGGGTGTCGGCGTCGAGCACGACGCCGGCCGCGCCGAGCAACTCCTCGAGTTGGGCCTCGGTGCGTGGGCCGATGAGCGCCGATGTGACCGCTGGATGCTCGATCGCCCACGCGAGGGCGAGGTGGGTCAGCGACAGGCCCGCCTCGCCGGCAATGGCGCCGAGGCGTTCGACCGCATCGAACTTGACGGGGTTGTGACCGTCGAAATGATCGGGGTTCGTGGCCCCACGCGAGTCGCTCGGCGCCGCGTGGTCGCGGCGGTACTTTCCCGTGAGCCAGCCACCGGCGAGGGGGCTCCACACCAGCACCCCGATCCCGTGAGCGACGCAGGTGGGCAGGACGTCGCGCTCGATGCCTCGACACAGGATCGAATACGGCGGCTGTTCGCTGTGCGGACCGGCGACCCGCCGCCGTTCGGCCGCCCACGACGTCTCGACGATGTCGGCGGCCGGGAACGTCGAGGTGCCCCAGGTGATGATCTTGCCGGCACGGACGAGATCCGTGAGCGCGTCGACGGTCTCGGAGATGTCGGTGGACGGGTCCGGACGGTGGATCTGGTACAGGTCGATGCGGTCGGTGCGCAGCCGGCGCAGGCTGTCGTCGACGGCGCGGGTGATCCAACGTCGGGAGTTCCCCCGCTGGTTGACATCGGCTCCCATCGCGTTGTGGAACTTCGTCGCCAACACGACGTGGTCGCGGCGGCCCTCGAGGGCTTCGCCGACGATTTCCTCGCTTTCGCCGAACGCGTACACGTCGGCGCAGTCGACGAGGTTGACGCCGGCATCGAGTGCCCGATGCACGATGCGGATGCACTCGGCGCGGTCGTGGTTGCCCCAGGCACCGAGCACCATCGTCCCCAGCCCGAACGCGCTCACCTGGACGCCGCTGCGCCCGAGCGTCCGCATCGGGATGCTCATCGGGTGACCTGCACCCTCGTGTGCGTCGCAGCGGTTCGTCCGTCGGCGCGCTCAGTCTGGCGGCGGTAACGCTGGACCAACCACCGGTTGAACTGGACGTGGCTCTCCTCCTGCCACGAGTAGCGACCGCGTGGCGCGAAGCGTGAGCGCAGGCCGCGCTGGACCTTGGTGGTCGCGTCCTGGTCCTGCTGGACGAACACCTGGACGCCGACGTCGCGACAGTTGCAGCTTCTGTTCGAACAGCGGATCGTCGAGCGCCGAGGGGTGGAACAGGTAGCCGATCTCGACGTCGATCGTGTCGGGGCCGGCTCGGCCGCACGAGGAAGAAGAAGCACTGGTCGGGAGCGGTGCCGAAGCACAGCGTCGGTGGAATCGAGTGCGAAGGTCGAACGGCTGCGTTCTTCGTCGGTGAGCCCGGGGAAGACCGGCATGATCGTGCGGTGGGTGGCGTTGAACCCGCCGTCGATGTGCGTGTAGCCGTCCGTGCGGAAGATCACGTTCGAGGCGTCGTCCCAGGCGACCGGGAATGCCGGTCATCGAGCTCGGGCAGAAGTCCTGGACGAACTGGTGCAGCCGGTTGGCGTGGTAGCCGTCGTTGAAGTTCTCGAACATCACCTTCCAGTTCCACGGCAGGTCGCCTCGAGCGTGAAGGTGCCCGGACACACCGCGTTGTCGAGGTCGTAGTTGGAGAGTAGCGGCGTGTAGCCGGTCGAGTGTGGGTGCCGAGCGGCGCGGCATCGGGATCGAAGTTGACGAACACGAAGCCCTGCCACAGCTCGACGGCCAGCCGGGGCAGGGCCAGTCGGCCTTGTCGAAGTCGTCGGTGCGTTCCATCGCCGGTGCGCCGAGCAGGCGTCCGTCGAGTCCGTAGTTCCAGTGGTGGTACGGACACGTGAACGTCGATGCAGTTGCCCGACCCGTCGCACACCTGCATCGCCGCGGTGCTGGCACACCGCCGAGATGGCTCGCACCTCGCCCGTCCTTGTCGCGGGCGACGATGACCGGCTCGTCGTGGATGGTCACGGTGAACTAGTCGCCGACGTCGGGGACTCGCGACGTTCGTCCGACGCACAGCCAGTCGTGAGCGAACACCGCATCGCGCTCGAACGCGAGGACCTCGGGCGACGTGTAGAGCTCGGCGGGAGCGTCGATCGCCGTCGCCGACCGGTCGGATCGAGTCGTCGAGCTGGTCGAGCAGCGCGTCGGTCGAGGATCGTCATGGCGTTTCCTCCGGAGGCAGTTTGGCGCAACGAATGTGTCGAGAGGATCGCACGGGGTCGGCTCCGCAGCCGTAGCCGCCGCCACCGGGGAGGTCGAGCCGACCACGTCGTCGCCCGGCTGGAGGGTGACGCGGGCCTGGGTCGTCACCGCCTCGCCGTTGACGGTGAAGCGCCCGGTCGCCGCCGGGTTCGCCGCCGAAGATGCCCTTGCGGCGCGTTCGGCGAGTCGGCTCGTGACCGCGTTGAGCTGCCACGGCCGAGTCGGTGTCGACGGTGAACTCGATGGTCTGGCCGAGTCCGCCGATCTGGGCGCCCGCGCCGCCCGAGTCCGCGACGCAGCGCCTTGCTGCGGAAGCGGATCGGTGCCGACGCCTCGACCACCTCGATCGGCACGGCGGCGACGCCGGTGGGGTAGGAGCACGCATCGAGCCCGGGTTTCGTCGGCCCGGGCGCCGACGCCGCCGGCGTAGGTGAACATGGCGGTGATGAACGGGCTGCCGTCGTCGTGGTTGCCGCTGACCTGCATCGTCCACACGGCGCCCGAACCCTCGGCCATCGCCTGCTCGGGCCGGATCTGGGCGAGCGCCTTGAGCAGCGCGTTCGGCAGGAACATGCCGACGACGTGGCGGGCCGTGCAGGGCTGCGGCGACACGGCATTCACGATCGTTCCCTCCGGCGCGTCGACCTTGATCGGCGCGAGGCTGCCGTGGTTGTTCGGCAGCTCGGGGTTGAGCACCGACCGCACCGTGAACGTGGTGTAGGCGTGGGTGTAGTTCTTCACGACGTTGATGCCGCAGGGGCTCGCCTCGGACGATCCGGTCGTAGTCGACGGTGATCTCACCGGCGTCGGTGTCGACCGTCAGCGCACAGACGATGTCGATCCGGCTGCCGTCGGCCAGGTCGAGCACGTGCACTCGAGTGGAAGGTGCCGGCGGGGAGTTCGCGGATCCCCGCCCGCGTCGCCGCCTCGGACCGTTCGATGATCTCGTCGGCGAGGTCCTCGATGTCGTCGAGGCCGTGATGATCGCAGAGTGCTGCGAGTCGCTGCGCCCCGACCTCGCCCGACGCCATCTGGGCGTGCAGGTCACCGGCCATGTGATCGGGCTGGCGCACGTTGGAGAGGATGAACTGCCAGACGTCGTGGTTGCGTTCGCCCTGCTTCATCAGCTTGACGATCGGGATCCAGAGCCCTTCTTCGAACACGTCGCGGCCGCCGGCACCGATGCCGTAGCCGCCGACGTCGGTGTGGTGGATCGTCGAACCGAAGAAGGCGATCACCCGTCCGTTGCGGAACACCGGCACGAGCACCGTGACGTCGAGCAGCTGACCGGCCGTCTTGTACGGGATCGTTGGTGACGAGCACGTCGCCCGGCTCGAGCGTGTCGGCGGGATACTCGTCGAGGATGTTGACGACCGCCATGGCCAGGCTGTTGATGTGGCCGGGCGTGCCGGTCACCGCCTGGGCGACCATGCGGCCCCGGCGGTCGAACACGGCGTTGGCGAGGTCGCCGGCCTCGCGCACGATCGGGCTGAACGCAGCCCGCTGCAGGGCACGTGCCTGCTCGTTGACCGTGGCGATCAGGCTCTGCCAGCAGATCTCGAGTTCGATGGGGTCGAAGGTGTGGGTCATCGAGCGTGCCTCCTCGACAGCCGATCTCGTCGCGACGATGCTTCCGTCGGGGGCGACCGTCGGCGGTCCAGCCCGGGCGGATGACCGCCGTCGTCTCGCGCTCTTCGACGATCGCGGGGCCGTCGATGCGTGCTCCGGCCCCGAGAGCCGCTCGCCGGTACACGGGCGTGTCGACCGCTCCGCTCGATCGGTCGAACACGACCGATCGCGTCGTGAACGGCTCGGCACGTGTGGTCTCGGCCGGTTCGATCCGATCGGGATCGATCGTGGTTGCGTCGGCCGAGACCGACAACCGCCAGGTGACGACCTCGACGCCGACGTCGGGGATCGTGAGTCCGTAGATGCGTCGGTACTCGGCCTCGAAGGCCGCCAGTACGACGGCGTCGTCGGCGGGCCAGGCGTCGCCGTCGCCGACCCAGATGGTCACCTCGTTGCCCTGTCCGGCGTAGCGGGCGTCGACCCCGTACCGGAACCGGATGTCACCGGCGTCGGCCCCGGCGGCGGCCAGGACACGCCGTCCCTCGGCGCGCAGCTCGTCGAGCAGCCGGTCGCGCTCCGGGGCATCGACGTCGACCAGTCGTCGGGGCCACGACCGGGCGAGGTCGATGCGCACCGGGGACACGAGCGTGCCGAACGCCGACAACACGCTGGCGTTGACCGGGAACACGACCCGGTCGGACTCGAGCAGTTCGGCCACTCCACAGGCGTGCACCGGACCGGCGCCACCGAAGGCGAACACCGTGACGCCGCGGAGGTCGACGCCCTGCTCGACTCCGTGCATGCGCGCGGCTGCTGCCATGTTCTGGTTGACGATCTCGTGGATGCCCGCCGCGGTGTCGACGGGTCCGAGGTCCAGTTGGTCACCGACGCTCGTGAGTGCAGCCGGGCGGCGTCGAGGTCGAGGGGCATGTCACCGCCGAGGAAGAAGGCGGCGTCGAGCAGTCCGAGCACGAGGTCGGCATCGGTGACCGTCGGGGCGTCGCCGCCACGGCCGTAGGAGGCTGGGCCGGGCTCGGCCCCTGCCGATTCCGGTCCGACCTTCAGCAGACCGAACTGATCGATGTGCGCGAGTGCTCCGCCGCCCGCCCCGATCTCGACCAGGTCGACCGACGGCACCGACACCGGGAAGCCGCTGCCCTTCTTGAACCGGTAGATGCGGGCGACCTCGAAGGTGGTGGTGAGGTCGGGCTCACCGTGGTCGATGAGGCACGCCTTCGCCGTGGTGCCGCCCATGTCGAAGCACAGCAGCCGGTCCTCGCCGAGTCGATGGGCGAACCAGCGACCGGCCAGGGCCCCGGCCGCCGGACCGGACTCGACCAGCCGGATCGGGGCGCGCGCCGCGTCGTCGGCGGACACCACGCCACCGTTCGACAGCATCATCAGCACGGATCCACCGAATCCAGCTGCCGACGAGCCACTTCTGCAGCTCGTCGAGGTACGGGCCGATCACCGGCATGGTGGCCGCGTTGCACGCCGTCGTGACCATGCGCGGGTACTCGCGGATCTGCGGCGAGACCTCCGACGAGATGCACACCGGCACGCCGAGTTCGCTGCGGAGGTGGTCCGCCACGAGCCGTTCGTTGTGCGGCGTTGACGTACGAGTTGAGGAGGCAGACGGCGACCGCTTCGACCTTCGCGTCGCGCAGCGACTGCGTGAGCCGGGCGAGCGATGTGCTGTCGGGTTGCAGCAACGTCGTGCCGTCCGCGGCGGTGCGCTCGTCGATCTCGAAGGTCAGCGAGCGGGGGATCGGCGGCGGCGGGAACTCGATCTGCAGGTCGTACATGTCGTAGCGGTGCTCGTCGCGGATCAGCAGGGTGTCGCCGAACCCTGCCGTGGTCACGAGCGCGGCGCGGCCGGTCTTGCCCTCGATGAGCGCGTTGGTGATCAATGTCGTCGCGTGCACGATCGGGGCGATGATGTCCTCGGGTCGGACGCCGGCGCGGGCGAGCAGGGCCTCGACACCGGTGCGTACCCCGTCGAGCGGATTGCTCGGGGTCGTGAGCGTCTTGTCGACGACCACGGTGCCGGTCGATGCGTCGAGGAGGACGACGTCGGTGAAGGTGCCGCCGATGTCGACGGCGAGCCGCCAGTCGTGGGTCATGACGCCGCACCGCCGATGAGATCGGCGCGCGGTGGTGCGAACACGTCCAGGATCCAGCACTCGCCGAGTTCGTCGTCGCCGATGAACAACGAGTCGCCGTGCCACACGTCGCAGGGTGCGAGGTAGACATCACCGGCGCGCAGGCACGACGCGCTGATCGTCGTCGGGTTCGCCGATACGGAAGTCGAGCGCTCCCCTCATGATGATGCCGAACTGTTCGTTGTCCGTGTGGTGGTGCAGGAACGAGCCGATGCGCCGCCGGTGATTCGCCAGAAGCACAGCTGCAGCTGTTCGCCGGTGATGACCCGGCGGCGGAACCCCGACCGTTCGGTGGGTTCGAAGGCGTCGTCGTCGAAGAAGTGGCAGTACTGATTGGCGAGGTCGGGCAGTGTCACGCGTCGGCTCCGAACCGTGCGACCTCGGCGTCGAGATCGAGCGGTCGCACGATCGCCTCGTGTTCCTCCGCTCCCCACTCGGCGGCCGGAACCAACCACATGACCTCGAACTCGAGACCATCGGGGTCGCGGGCGTACAAGCTCTTGTTGGCGCCGTGATCGGACGACCCGACGAGTGCACCGGCATCGCTCAGCGTGTCACGCATCGTGACCAGATCGCCGAGTGTCGGGACCTCCCACGCCACGTGGTACATGCCCACCGCCCCGCGGCCGGCGCTGGAGTCGCTCGCCTGGTCACCGATCGAGAAGAACGCGATGTCGTGATGGTTCGCCGATGCCGGCGCCCGCATGAAGACGAACTGCCCGTCAGGACCGGCGATGACGGTCGAGAACCCGAGGACCTCGGTGTAGAACTGCTCCTGGCGACGTGCATCTCGCACGTACAGCACGATGTGGTTCGTTCCGGTGATCATCCTGGCTCCCTTCGAGCGGACCATCGGCACGGTCCGTGGGTCTGATGGTCAGACCATAACCGACGCCCGTGGCTCGTGGTCAGACGAGGTGGTCAGCAGAGGGGGTCAGACGAGCCGATCGACCATGCTCTGCTCGACGGCGTCGAGGTGACGAGTCCCCTGCGTCACCGCGGCGACGACGTCGCCGTTCGCCATCGCTCGTGCGATCGCTTCGTGGTGCTCGACGGATTGGTCGACGATCCGAATCACCTCGTCGCGGTTGGCGTCGGCCGACAACAGCTCGTCGAAGTCCTCCGAACGGAACAGCTGGGCCAGCACCTTGCCGTACAGTTCGACGAGGAGCGGATTCCCGCAGGCCCGCGCGATGGCCGAGTGGAACTCCCGGTCGAGTCGCCGGAACTCGATGAGGGGCATCCCGGGCAGGAATCGGTCGGCGATCGTGCGGATCTCCACCCGGTCCTCGACGCTCGCGCGCTGGGTGGCGAGTTCGATGATCGGCAACTCGAGTGCCCGGCGGGTCTCGAAGAGTTGGCGAACGAAGTCCTTGCGGTCGTCGCTCGTCTCGACGCGTATCTCGGGAAGCTTCTCGGCCACGTACGACCGGTTTCCCCGCCGCTCGATCATGCCGAGCGAGAGCAGACCCTGGATGGCTTCGCGGACCGATGTGCGCGCGACCTGGAACTGTTCGGAGAGGGCCCGCTCGGAGGGCATCTGCACACCCGGCTCCAATTCGCCCGACGCAATGCGCTCGAGCAGCTGATCGCGAATCAGGACGCTGAGCGTTTCGCGCATGACCGGCTCGAAGGTCACGTCGGTGGTGGGGCTCGATCGCATCTCGTGGGCACGTTAGTTGGCGAGGGGAACCCGCTGCGTCCTACAGCGCCCGATCACCGTGTCGGCGGGCGAGTCGGAGTTGGTCTGACCATCGGACCGTATGAGTTTGGTAGGTTCGTCCGCATGCCCAACACACTGATCTTCGTCGACTTCCCGTCGACGGACCCGCAGGCCTCGGCCGAGTTCTACGCGGCCGTCTTCGGCTGGGAGGTCGAGCCACGTCCGCAGGGCGTGTTCCACCGCATCGTGCCCGGTGGGCAGTTCCCGCTCGACGACGGAACGCCCGGCCCGACGGGCAACTTGCACATGGGGATCTTCAATGCCGAGAACGCTCGGCCGCACCCCGATCCCGCCGGCGTCGAACCTCGCCACCTGGCTGGCAACGGCCACACCGCACGCACGTGGATCCTGGTGGACGACGACGATTCGATGGATCGTATTCTCGGCGAGGCCGAGGCCCGCGGTGCCACGATCTTGTGGCGAGACCACTTCTGGGCGGAGTTCAACGGGTACAACGCAGCGTTCGAGGACCCGTGGGGAAACACGCTGGTGCTGTGGGGCAAGGCCGGCGAGTCGCCGTCGATCCCGGAGGGTTTCACCAGTGAGTGACGCCACGTTCACGATCCGCCCGACGGCCCCGCGCTGGACCCACGTGGCGCTGCGGGTGCGCAGCGTGGAGGACTCCATCGCGTGGTACACCGAGTTCACCCCGCTGGAGGTGCTCGCACGGAACCAGGACGACTTCGGATTCGGGGTCTGGCTCGCGCATCCCGACGCGGCTGACCGACCGTTCGTGCTCGTGCTCGCGCAGTTCCTGCCGGCGACGGATCCGTTCGCTCATGCACCTCAGGAGGTGCTCGCTCCGTTCGCCCACCTGGGTATCGAGTTGCCCACCCGTGACGACCTCGACGAGATCGCCCGGCGTGGCGAGGCGGCCGGGTGCCTGGCGATGCCGCCGCGTCAGATGCCCCCGCCGGTCGGATACGTGTGCATGCTGGCCGATCCCGACGGCAACCACGTCGAGTACTCCTTCGACCAGGGCGTGTACGCGGCCGCGCAGGAGAAGTGGGGCTGAGCGCCCCACTCGCGACAGACCACGCGTCGAGGCGCGGAGAGGGCGCGGGCCCTGTCGGCAGGCGGCGGTAGCGTGGGATGGGTGACCGAATCGGCGATCACCTACCTCGATCATGCGGCATCGACGCCGATGCGCGCCGAGGCGATCGAGGCGATGATGCCGTACCTCGCCACCGTCTACGCCAACCCGTCGGGGTCGCATCGCTTCGCCCGCCGGGCCCGCCAGGCCATCGACGAGTCCCGCGACATCGTGGCCGCAACCGTCGGGTGCCGACCCAACGAGGTCGTGTTCACCGGCTGTGGAACCGAGAGCGACAACACCGCGATCGTCGGCGCTGTCTCACGGCACGGCGGCATTGCGGTCTGTCCGGCCGTCGAGCACCACGCGGTCCTGCACGTCGTCGAGCATCTCGGCGGTCGTGTCGTCGGCGTCGATGCCGCCGGCAGCGTCGATCTCGATGAACTTGCCGCGGTGCTCGACGAGGAGGCCGACGTGGCCGTCGTCAGCGTGATGGCCGTCAACAACGAGGTCGGGACGATCACCGACATCGCCGCGGTGTCGAAGCTCGTACGTCGACTCGCGCCCGGCGCGCTGGTGCACACCGACGCCGTGCAGGCAGCCTGCTGGCTCGATCTGCGCGAGGTGACGCCGCACGTCGACCTGTTGTCGCTGAGTGCCCACAAGTTCGGCGGTCCGAAGGGCGTCGGCGTGCTGATCGAACGCGGCGGGCCACGCATCGACCCGCTGATCATCGGCGGCGGACAGGAACGAGAGCGCCGCAGCGGCACGCAGAACACCGCCGGCATCGTCGCCACCGCCGTGGCCCTGCAACTCACCGATGCCGAACGCGACACCGAGTCCGTGCGGCTGACCGATCTCCGCGATCGGCTCGTGAGCGGCCTCCAGAGCCGCCTCGACGGCGTCGTCGAAACAGTGCCACCAGCACGCAAGGTCGCCGGATCGGCGCATGTGTGCATCGCCGGCGTCGAGTCCGAGGCGCTGCTCTACCTCCTCGACGAAGCCGACGTCTGCGCGTCGGCGGCATCGGCGTGCGCCAGCGGTGCGATGGAGCCGTCTCATGTACTCGCCGCGATGGGCGTCGATCGCGCGACGGCGCTGGGTTCGCTGCGTCTGACGCTCGGGCGCACCACGACCGAAGCCGACGTCGACCGGGCCGTCGACGTGCTCGTGCCCGCAGTGGAACGGCTTCGGCGATGAAGGTGATGTGCGCCATGAGCGGCGGCGTCGATTCGTCGGTCGCCGCCCTGCTCCTCCAACAGGCGGGCCACGACGTGGTCGGCGTGACGATGAAGCTCTGGGGCGGCGACAGCGACACCGGCTGCTGCTCGGTGTCCGATGTCGACGACGCTCGCCGCGTGGCCCAGCAGCTCGGGATCGACCATCTCGTCTTCAACTTCGGTGACGACTTCGACGAGCACGTCGTGGCGCCCTACATCGACGCGCACACGCGTGGCATCACGCCGAACCCGTGCATCGAATGCAATCGCTCGGTCAAGTTCGCCCGCCTCGCCGAGCGCGCCGACCTGCTCGGATTCGATGCGGTGGCCACGGGTCATCACGCCAACATCGGGCGCACCTCCGACGGGCGTTACACCCTCGAGCGTGGCGCCGATCCGGCCAAGGACCAGAGCTACGTCGTGCACATGCTCGACCAGGCTCAGCTCGCACGAACGATGTTTCCCGTCGGCGGCATGCAGAAGGCCGAGGTGCGGGCGCTCGCGGCGTCGATCGACCTGCGCACGGCCGACAAGCCCGACAGCCAGGACGTCTGCTTCATCACCTCGACGGGTGGGCGCACGGCGTTCCTCGGTGAACGCATCCCGTTTCGGGCCGGAACCGTGGTCGACACCGCCGGCGAACGTGTCGGCGAGGTCGAGTCGGTCGAACTCGTCACGATCGGCCAGCGCAAGGGCCTCGGGCTGCCTGGCGGCGGACCCAAGCGATACGTCGTCGACGTCGACACCGCAACGGCCACCGTCACCGTCGGCGACGACGCCGACCTGCTCCGTGACCATCTCGTCGTCGATGGCGTCACGTGGGTCGACGAACCCGCCGTCGGGTCGGCGCTGGTGCAGTGCAGCGCGCACGGCCGGACGTGTGCCGCCTCGATCGTCACCGGCGACGGCGCAACGACCGTGACCTGGGACCGCCCGCAACGCCGTATCGCCCCCGGCCAGAGCGTCGTGTTCTACGACGTCACCGACAGCTGCGTGCTCGGCGGCGGCATCTGCCGCTGAATCCCGCCGCAGAACCGAGCATCACCCCCAACTCGACCACGAAACCCCGAAACATGCCTCCTCGTGCGCGCTCAGCGCGCACGAGGAGGCATGTTTCGGTTCTGTGCTCTCGAGGGACGCGTCAGGACACGGGGAGTCCTCGGCGCTTGGCGGCGCGGAGTACGGCCCCCGGGCGGCTCGGTGCCGCGAGGAACGACATCAGGTGGATGGCTCGCCCGTTGGGTTCGGCGGGCGTGAAGGCGAACACCGCCGTGACCGATTCGATCGTTGCCACCTCGATCGCATAACCGCTCGCCGGCCCCGTCAGATCGGCTGCCTCGGTGTCGGCGGGGGCCAACCCGATGTGAGCGATCTGGCCGGTGCGCAACGGGAACGTGTCGGCCAGCACCACGGGGTCACGCACCACGATGCCGGCGGGGACGAGCACGAACCATCGCTGCGACAAGCGGTGCCATCGCGGGCCGAGGAACACGCCGCCGCCCACGGCGACCGCCGTGAGCAGCAGCGCCGAGGATCCACTGCTCGGCGGCCAGCAGCAGCGGTCCGCACACCAGTGCCGGGGCCCAGATCAGCCAGCTGACCACCGCCGCGGCGCCTGCGGCCACGGGCATGCGCAGCGGGAAGCGTTCCTCGTCGCCGTAGGCCGACGCCTGCACGAATTGGCGGCCGAACTCGGCCGCAGACACCGCACCGAGGGTGATGATCGCGGGAATGCCCAGGCCGACCAGATCGACAGCCGGCGCGCCGCCGATCGCAGCGGCGATGGTGGCGACCACCGCGAGCGGCACGCCGACCCGGACGACCGTCAGCGATCGGACCGACGCGATCGCCAGTGCGAGTGCGGCGATGCCCCACAGCAACCAGGCGCCGATCGCCGTCGTCCAGACGACTCCAGAACTGCGCCCTTCGACGGCCGCCTGGACGGCGGACCCGCCGACGACGGCCACGACGATCCAGCCCGCTCGAGCGATCCACGGCGTCGCCCGGGCGGCCGTGGTCATCGTCGAGCGGTCGGCCGCGAGTTCGGAACGTTGATCGTGAGTCGCGGGCATCTCTCCATGTTGCCGCGTAACTCGTATGAACACGACGTGAACACGTTCACTCGCCCGGTTCAGAATTCGGTCTGGGCGCATGTCGCGTGGGACGATGTCGGATCCCGGAATTCCACACGCCGGGGTGACAGAGTTGTTCCGACGATCATGGGGAGGTGACGACATGACCAGCATTCGATCGACGACTTCCGTTCGCGGCGTCGTGGCGTCGCCGTTCGCCGACGGCGCCCTCGTCGGGTGTGGCAGCCTCCCGCACCGGGACCCGGCGGCGGCTGCGGCGTTCGCCATCGGCGAGTTCGACATCGCCACGATCCCGTCGCTCCCGGGCCGCTCGATCGTCGAGACCATGCTCGGGCAGGCAACGGTGGCGCTTGCGGGCCTCAGCCTCGACGCGTCGGGACTCGTCGCCATCGACGACCGCAACGCCCCGGGTGTCGCTTCGAGCGACGTCGCCAGCGGCGCACTGCTCGACACCGACGGGTTCGCCGGGTTTCGGGCGTTCCTCGATCTCGCCGGCAAGATCCGACTCGACGGTGCCGCCGTGAAGTGGCAGTTCGTCGGCCCGGTGACGCTCGGCGTCGCGTTGGAGCGTGCCGGGCTCGATCGCCGAGCAGCGTTCGAACTCGCGAGCGCGAGCGTCCGGTCGTCGTTGATCGAATTGTCCGGCGCCGTCACGGCCGCTCTGCCCAACTCGCCGCAGATGGTCGTGCTCGACGAGCCCTGGCTGGGAGACCTGATGTCGCCCGGGTTCCCGATCCCTCCCGACGAGGCGGTCGACCGGATGTCGAACGCCATGGCCGCGCTGCCGACCACCACGCTCACGGGAATTCACTGCTGCGCGCCGTGCGATGTGGCGACGCTGCTGGCGTCGGGCCCCGGCGTGATCTCGGTGCCGGTCTCTGCGGAGCTGCTCGACTGGGCAGGGTATCTGACCCGGTTCATCGACGACGGCGGCATCGTCGCGTGGGGCGTGGTGCCGACCGATGGCCCCGTTCGTTCCCAGCCCGATCGACCGTGGCGCGAACTCAGCGACCTGTGGTGTGGTCTCGTCCAGCGCGGCTGCGATCCGGTGCAGCTGCGTCGGCGCAGTCTGGTGTCACCGCAGTGCGGTCTCGCGTCGCACTCGGTCTCGGTCGCCCGTGGGATCGCCCGTCTGACGGGCGAGGTCGGCAAACGAGTCAAGGATCAGTCGGCGGCGACCCGGTTCGCTCTCGGCGCCTGACGAACACGCCCGGGTGACGAACCTCCGAACGATTCGACTGTCGGGTGCGACGCCGTAACCTCAGCCAACGATGACTGCGAACGACTCGGCGAACGAGAGCGATCCTGCGTCGAGGGTCGACGCGCTGCGGGCGGAGATCGCCCACCACAACGAGCGCTATCACACGCTCGACGATCCCGAGATCAGCGACGCCGACTACGACGCGCTCGTTCGCGAGTTGCGTCGGATCGAAGCCGAACACCCTGAGTTGGAGGACGACACGTCGCCGAGCCATCAGGTCGGTGGGGCGATCAGTGCAACGTTCTCGCCGGTCACCCACCGGGTGCCGATGATGAGCCTCGACAACGCGATGGACGCCGACGAGTTGCGGGCATGGGCCGAGCGCGTCGTGAAGGGGCTCGACGGCGAGACGCCGACGTTCGTCTGCGAGCTGAAGTTCGACGGGCTCGCCATCAGCTTGCGGTACGAGGACGGCCGCTTCGTCCAAGCAGCCACACGAGGTGACGGACGAGTCGGCGAGGACGTCACGGCCAACGTCGCGACGATCGCCGACGTGCCGACCCAGCTCACCGCTGGACCGGGTGTCGTCGACCGTGCCGTCGGTGTTCGAGATGCGCGGCGAGGTCTACATGACCCGTTCGAGCTTCGAGCAGCTCAACGAGCGCGCCGTGGCGGCGGGCGAGAAGGCGTTCGTCAACCCGAGGAACTCCGCCGCCGGAAGTCTGCGCCAGAAGGACCCAGCCGTGACGGCGAGCCGCAACCTGTCGTTCTGGGGCTATCAGCTCGGCGAGGTCGTCGGTGGGCCCGACTTCACGAGTCATGTTGCCGCCCTCGAGTTCGCCGAGGCAGCTGGGATTCCGCATCAACGACCACCTCCGGTCGTTCACGACGATCGACGACGTGATCGCACACTGCGGGTACTGGCAGGAGCATCGCCACGACCTCGACTACGAGATCGACGGTGTGGTCGTGAAGGTCGACGACGCCGGCCAGCGAGACCGCCTCGGCGTCACCTCACGAGCTCCGCGCTGGGCGATCGCGTTCAAGTTCCCGCCGGAGGAACGCACGACGAAACTGCTCGACATCATGGTGTCGGTCGGGCGTACCGGTCGGGCGACACCGTTCGCCGTGCTCGAGCCGGTGTTCGTCGGCGGGTCGACCGTCGGCATGGCGACGCTGCACAACCAGGATCAGGTGGCGCTCAAGGACGTGCGGCCCGGCGACACGGTGGTGGTACGCAAGGCCGGCGACGTGATTCCCGAGGTCGTCGGACCGGTGCTGTCGATGCGCCCCGCCGACAGTGAACCGTGGGTGTTCCCCACGCACTGCCCTCGGTGCGCCAACCCGTTGGTGCGCCCGGAGGGCGAGGCCGACACCCGATGCGTCGCGCCCGACTGTCCGGCCCAACGAGATCAGAAGATCGCCTACTTCGCGTCACGCGGCGCGATGGACATCGAGGGCCTCGGTGAGCAGATGGTCGAAAAGCTCACCGCCGCCGATCTGGTGCACGATCCTGCCGATCTCTACACGTTGACCGTCGAGCAACTGGTGTCGCTCGACCGTGTCGGGCCGACGAGTGCACAGAATCTCGTCGACGAGATCGCGGCGTCGACGACGCGGCCCCTCCCGAAGCTGCTGACGGCGCTCGGCATTCGCCACCTCGGCCCGGCCGCGTCGCTCGCGCTCACGAATGCGTTCCACACCCTCGATGCGATCATGTCGAAGTCGCAGGAGGAACTCGCCGCCGTCGAAGGTGTCGGCGCAGTCATCGCCGGCACGATCGTGTCATGGTTCGACCAGGACGCGAACCGCGCCTACGTCGACCGCCTCCGAGCCGCCGGCGTGAGCTTCGGTGATCCCGGTGCTGCCGAAGCGGCCGCGGCGGCCCGCGCTGCGATCCCCCAGACGCTCGAGGGGAAGACCGTGGTGGTCACCGGCACGCTCGCGGGCTACAACCGCGAGGCGGCAGAGGAGGCGATCACGTCCCGTGGTGGAAAGAGCCCGGGCAGCGTGAGCAAGAAGACGCTTGCGCTGGTGGTCGGCGAGTCGCCCGGTGCGAGCAAGTTGACCAAGGCCGAGTCGCTCGGCGTTCCGATCCTCGACGACGTCGGCTTCGAGCACCTCCTCGCCACCGGCGAACTTCCGTGATCGACGGCGAGGTTCAGATGACTTCGAACGTCCAGCTGTAGGTGCTGGCCTGGTCGGGCCCTTCCTCGACCTTCCAGAAGTAGACGGTGGCCTCGTGCTTGCCCTGCGTGAGCGTTTCGATGAGGGCACCCTCGACCGGTTGGAACGAGATGACCGCGTTGCCCGGGTCGAACACGGCGGTGGTCGGCAGGTCGATCTGCTGGCCCGGCTGGGCCTGCACGTCGGGGTCGACGTCGGACTGGCCGATCACCGTGGTGGGCAGTTCGACGCCGTCGAGCACCAGTCGGGCCTCGTATCCCGCGACCAGATCGACGATGATCTGATCCTGCTGGAGTACCTGGACGGCGTTCTCGACGGGCTGCACCGACTCGATGGCCTCGGGCCGGTCGATGCCGTCGGATCCGGTGATCGCCGAGGTGAACCCGAAGATGATCAGGATCAATCCACACGCGATCACCAGGCTGGCGACGAACAGGCCTCGATCGAACCTGCGCTTGGGGGGCGGCTGGGTGTCGGCCGGCTCGACGGCGTCGGGCTGCTGTTCGATCGCTGCGCCGGCAATCGTGTCGACGGCGGTGTCGTGTTGATCGCTCACCTCTCCATGATGCCTGCCGTCGGCGCCAGATGTGCAGGCGGTAGCGTTTCGGGGCTGTGAGCGACGAGATGACGGACCCGAACGAGACGAGCGGCGACCGTCTCGTCGGCCGAGTGGTCACCGATCGGTACCGCATCGTCAACGTCGTGTCGTCCGGCGCGAACACGATCATCGTCGAGGCCATCGATGTCGCCGACGACATCCCGGTCACGTTGAAGATCGTCAGGCCGGAACGGGCGCTGCACGCCGCCTTCCGTGACGACTTCCGCCGACAGGTCGACATCGCCATGTCGTTGTCGCATCCGAACATCGCCAAGGTCCTCGACTGGGGCGAGATCGATCTGTTCGGCGAGACCACCGTGTTCTGGGTGGTCGAGTACCTCGGCGGCGGCAGCCTTCGCGATCTCTTCGACCGAGGGCGGCTCCTCGAGCCGTCGCAGGCGCTCGTGGTCGGCCTCGAGGCGTGCCGGGCGCTCGACGCCGCTCACTCCAGCGGCGTGATCCACACCGAGTTGACCCCGTCGAAGCTGGTGTTCGGCGACGACGCTCGTCTGCGGATCGTCGACTTCGCGATGGCCGAACTGCTCGGCGCCGACTCGTGGGCGGAGCGCGCCACCCTCGCCACGCACGTCGCCCGCTATGCGTCTCCCGAGCAGGCACTCCGCCTGGAGGTCGACGACAAGACCGATGTGTACGCGCTGTCGTTGTGCCTCATCGAGGCGATCACCGGCAAGGTGCCCTTCGCCGGCGACTCGACGGTGTCGACGCTGTCGGCACGCGTCGGCAAGCTCATGCCGGTCACCGCCGACATGGGTTCGCTCGCAGCGGTGCTCGAACGGGCCGGGCGTCCTGACGGCGAGGATCGCTGGACGGCGGCCGAGTTCGCAACCGCACTCGTCCAGGCGGCGGAGAAGCTTCCACGGCCCGAACCGATTCCGATCATGGCGTCGAGCCTGTTCGGTGCATCGATGATCCAGCGCCAGGCCGAGCGCGATGCCGATGCCGACACCTCGCCGACGCAGGAGACGGCCGAGCGTGGCCGAGGACGCTCCACCCGTCGACGAGTCCAGCGACGATTCGCCGGTCGATGCCGGCGCGCCGCTGATCCTCCTGACGGACATCGCGGACGAACCCACGGCGTCCGCCGGGTTCTCCGCCCCGAACCCCGACGAGGTCGCCGATGTCGCCCCGACCGAGCAGTTGCCCGCAGCGGCCGCTGCTGCGGCCGCGGTCGCAACGACGCCACCGACCGTCCAGATGGACGTCATCGACCCGACGCCGTCGGGAACGATCTATGACGACGAGAAGCAGTCGCGTCCGTGGGGCAGGTACATCGCCATCGGCCTCGTCGTGATCGCCGGGATCGCCGCGCTCGGCGTCGCCGGGTTCCTGTTGCTGCGTACCAAGTCCTACGAGGTCCCCGACCTCGTCGGCGTCGAACAGGCCGTTGCGCTCAACGAGGTGTCGGGCAACGACTGGGTGATCGAGACGAACCGTGAACGCAGCGACGAGGTGCCCGAGGTCGACCACGTGGTGCGCACGATCCCGGCTGCCGGCGAACTGCTCGACGAAGGTGCGACCTTCGTCATCTACGTCAGCGACGGCCCCGAACTCCGCACCATCCCCGAGCTCGCAGGCATGGCGATCGCCGACGCCCAGACCACGCTCACCGATCTGCGGCTCGTCCCCGTCGAGGTGACGCCCGAATTCTCCGAGGACGTGCCCGCCGGCGCGATCATCCGATGGCAGGTCCAGGAGAACCCGTCGCTGATCGCGGGGGCGCAGGTGCTGCCCGACACCATCATCGAATTGACGGTGTCGCTCGGGCCGGCCCCGCGCCCGGCACCCGACCTCACGAATCTCACCCTCGACGAGGCCACAGCCGCCCTCGGCGGAGTCCAGTTGGTCATCGCCCGCGGCGAGGACGAATTCAGTGGCACGATCGAGGTGGGTCGCGTCGTCTCGCAGGATCCACCGCCGACCACGCCGGTCGAGCGCGGTGGCACCGTGACGGTGCGGATCTCCAAGGGCCCCGACCTCGTGGCCTTCCCCGACCTGACCGGCCAGACCTATCCGCAGGCCCAAGAGACGCTTGCCGCTGCGGGTTACGCCGTGAACAGCCTGCTGGGCACGACCGAGGGCACCTTCGTGTCGGCCTCGGTCAACGGTGACGAGGTGCAGGCCGGCGCCACCTTCCCCCGCGGCACCGGCGTCGACCTCATCTTCCTCTGAGCCACATCGCCCGGTCTTGCGTGAGCCATCACGTCGGTCGTGGCGATCTGCGCTCACCCAAATCGGACCGGATTGCGCGGCGGCAGTAGTGTGCGGCAGTGGACCGGAGAGCAGCGACCGCGGTGGTGATCGGCTCGATCCTCGCGGTGCTCTTCGCCGCGATCGCCACGGCCGGCGGCGTCGAGTTGGTCGACGGCGCGCCGTCGTTCGCCCGCGACCCGGTCGTCGAGCAGTCGGTCGTGCAACCCGCACCGGTCGCGGCCGAGACCGGCACGGTCGAGCGGTCGCCGGCAGAGGTGTCGCCGATCGTCGAGGCGATCGTGCGGAGTCTGTTCTACGCCTGCCTGGCGCTTGGCGCAGCGCTTGCGGCATGGTTCGCCTGGCGACACCGTCCCACCCTGCGGCTGCGTCGGCCCCGCCGACGACGGTCCGTGGAGTTCGACGTCCTCGACGACGTCGCGGCCGCCGTCACCGCGGATGCCGAAGCTCAACGAGCAGCGCTCCAGCGCGGGGCCCCGCGCAACGCGATCGTCGAGTGTTGGCTGCGGCTCGAGGGCGCCGTGATCGCCGCCGGAGTTCGGCGGAATCCCGCCGACACGTCGGCCGAACTCACCGAGCGCGTCCTCGGGTCGTGCGACGTCGATCCAGCAGCGATCTCCCGACTCGCAGCGCTCTACCGTGAAGCGAGATTCTCCGATCATTCGATGAGCGAGGACTCGCGCCGTGCCGCGATCGATGCACTCGATGCGGTTCATGACGGCCTTCGTCCAGGGCTCCGCACGGTCGTGACGACAGCGTGAGGTCGTGGATGCGCCCCGTCGCTGCGATCGTCGGCATCACGCTCGCCGTCGAGCTCCTCATGATCGTCGCCGGCATGGGTCCCGACGTGATCCTCGTCACCGCACTCGGTGTGCCTGATCGGCGTCGGTGTCTGGTTCGTCACCGACCTCGTCGACGTGGCACACGGCTCGACGGCGGTGGCGAGCGGACCGGCGCCGCCGCCGACCGAGCGCGCCGATCGACGCGTCATGCGACTTCGCACCGGGCTCGCCTACGGACGTCCCGACGGCGTCTCGCTCGCCAATCTCCGAGCGACTCTCGTCGACCTCGTCGACGATCAGCTCCGAGCCGTGCACAACATCGACCGCTCCAAGGATCCCGAATCCGCCCGCGCGGTCATCGGTGACGACCTGTCCGCGTTCATCGACGATCCCGACGCTGCCGAGATGCTCACGCAGCCACGCTCGCTCGACCACATCTTGACGTTGATCGAACAGCTGTGATCGACCAGCTGTGATCGACCGACTCTGACCAGGAGGTCCCATGGAACAACTCGAACCCCACGACGTGTCACGGCTCGCCCGGGAGGTGCTCGACGAGGTCGAGGTCGCGGTCGTCGGCAAGCGAGCGGCGCTGACCCTCGTGCTCGCCGCGATCCTCGCGGGCGGCCATGTGCTGCTCGAGGACTTTCCCGGCCTGGGCAAGACGCTCGCCGCACGGTCGTTCGCGCAGACCCTCGGGCTCAACTTCGCACGCGCCCAGTTCACTCCCGATCTCCTCCCGGCGGATCTGACGGGCGGCTTCGTCTACGACCAACGCTCCGGGGAGTTCTCGTTTCGCAGGGGACCACTGTTCACGGGACTCCTGCTCGCAGACGAGATCAACCGCACGCCACCGCGGACGCAGTCGGCCCTGCTCGAAGCGATGCAGGAGCATCAGATCACCGTCGAGGGCGAGACGTTCGTGCTCGAGCAGCCGTTCCACGTGCTCGCCACGGCGAACCCGATCGAGTACGAGGGCACCTACCCGCTTCCCGAGGCGCAGCTCGACCGTTTCATGATGCGCACGAGCTTCGGGTACCCGTCGGTCGACGACGAGTGGGACGTGTTGCAGCGGCGGATGGATCGTCGGCGCGAAGACCAGACGCTGCGTCAGATCACCGACGCCACGACCCTGCTCGCGATGCAGGCGGCGGTCGAGCGGATCACGGTCGACGAGAGCGTCGGCCGATACTGCGTCGCGCTCGCGACGGCGACGAGGTCGCACCCTCACGTCTTGATGGGATCATCGCCACGCGGGGCGCTCGGCCTCCTGCTCGCTTCACGCGCCCATGCCGTCATCGACGGCCGTGACTACGTGACGCCCGAGGATGTGAAGGCTGTTGCCGAACCCGTGCTCGCCCATCGCATCACGGTGAAGCCGGAGATGTGGATGAGCCAGGTGTCGGGGCGAACCGTCGTCGAAGCCGTGCTCTCATCCGTACCGGCTCCGGCCCCGTTGGAGCCGACGCCGGACGAGTCGTGACGGTCACCACTTCCGCTCTCGGCGCCGAGGCGCCCGAGGTTCCATGGCGGCCGACGGTTGCGTACTTCCGCAGCGCCGTCGGCGCCGTCGTGATGGTCGCGTGCGCGCTCATCTGGGGCCGCCCCGACCTCCTCGTGATCGCGACTCCCTTCGCGGTCGTGACGGCCTGGGCGCTGCTCACCCGGCCGCGCCGGCCACCGGTGTTCGACGACCACGTCGAGCACGCAGTGATCCGCGAGGGAGAGGCAACTGCGTGGCGGGGCACGATCTCGGGCGTCGGCGAACTCGACGTTGCCGTCGCGTCGCTCGACGCTGCCCCGTGGGTCGACATGCGTCCGGCGAGTGGAGTCGCCACGACCGCGGGCGTCGACGGTACGGCACGCCTGGAGGTGGCCGTGCGGTCGACCCGCTGGGGCATCCGACCCGTGGAGCCGGTCCATGTCGTGGCGGCCACTCCGTGGGCGGCGTTTCGATGGTCGACCACCACGGACCGACATTCGCTGACGACACTTCCCCTTCCGGCCGTGTTCGACGCCTCGAGCAATGCTCGTCCCTCCGATGGTCTCGTCGGGTTGCATCGATCGTCCCGAGCGGGCGAGGGGAACGAGTTCGCCGGGATCCGCCAGTTCCGTGCCGGAGACCGGATGCGTCGGATCAACTGGAAGCGATCGGTGCGCGCCGGTGAGTTGCAGGTCAACTCCACCTGGGCCGACCTCGACACCCACATCGCGCTGGTGGTCGACGCCAGTGACGATCTGGGCGTGAGCGAGGGTGTCGACGGCGTCGCCTCGAGTCTCGATGCAACCGTGCGGGGGGCCGGCGCGATCGCCGAGCACTTCGCTCTCCGAGGCGAACGAGTCTCGCTTCGCGTCGTCGGAACGGCGATTGCGCACTCCGTGCCGCCGGCGTCGGGGCGCCCACAGCTGCGCCGGATCCTCGAGACGCTTGCCCGTGTTCGGCCATCCGATGTCAGTCGTCCCGGTCATCGCACGTCGGCCTCGCGACCACGGGGGATCGTCGGTGGCCAGATCACGGTGATGCTGTCGACCCTCGTCTCGCCCGACGCGCTGGATCTTGCCGTTTCTCTGGGGCGCCAGGGCCTGTCGGTGATCGTTGTCGACACCCTCGCCGACCACGTGACACGGCACGACGATCAGTTCATCGCGCTGGCGTGGCGGATCCGCCTGCTCGAACGTCGTCGAGAGCTGCGAATCGTGGTGGCAGCAGGAATTCCCGTCGTCGAATGGCGCGGCCCGGGAAGCCTCGATCAGGTGATCCGCGACGTCGCTCGCCGATCGACCGGACCGCGGATGCTGCAGCGATGAACGTCGACCAACTCCAGTCGTGGATCGACCGCATGTCGCTGGTGTCGTGGCAGCGATGGGCGCTCAGTGCGATCGCCATGGTCGCCGCAGCGGGAGCGTCGACGGTCACGGCGCTGGCGGCGGGACGTCAGACCGACATCGTCCTCGTTCTCGTCGTCGGCATCGCGGTGGCCGCAGTGGTCCGCCCCGACTCGCACACCGCCGCGGTCGTCGAGGTGATCGTGGTGTGGCAGTGGCTGGCGAGCACGGACGGTCCCATGACCGCGTGGGTGGTTGCACTTGCGCTGTGCCTGTTCGTGTTCCACACCGTCATTGCACTGATGGCGGTCACGCCGATCGGTGCCGTCGTCGATCGGTCGGTGCTGCTGCGATGGATGCGCCGCAGCGGCTGGGTGGTGCTCGCCACGGTCGCGATGTATGCGCTCGTCGTGGTCATGAACGAGCGCCGTGCGGCCGGCAGCGTCGTACTGACGGTCCTCGGGTTCGTCGCACTCACGGTGCTGATCCTCGTGATGCGTTCGTCCAACAGACCGCCGGAGCACGAACAGGTGCGCTGACCGCGCAGACGCGGCGCGGTCGACGCTCGACGGGAATCGACTCAGCTGCCCGCAGATCGCTACGGTTCCGGAACTGTCCCGGCACCCTGCCGGCACGAGGTCGACAAGGAGCCACTCATGACTTCGCTCGAAGGACGCGTTGCGATCATCACCGGCGCTGGTCGGGGCATCGGTCGCGAGCACGCACTGTTCTTCGCGAACGAGGGGGCGAAGGTCGTCGTCAACGACCTCGGTGGCGCCAACGACGGTGAGGGGAGTGACCAGACCCCGGCCGAGGACGTGGCCGCGGAGATCCGAGCGCTCGGTGGAGAGGCGATCGCCAACGCCGACAACGTCGCCGATTGGGAAGGCGCCCAGCACCTCGTCAATGCCGCCATCGAAGCGTTCGGTGACCTCGACATCCTGGTGAACAACGCCGGGATCCTTCGCGATCGTGTGATCGTCAACATGACCGAGGCCGAGTGGGATGCCGTCATCGCCGTGCACCTCAAGGGACACTTCGCCCCGACGCGGTGGGCGGCGGCGTACTGGCGCGAGGAGCACAAGGCAGGCCGTGGCAAGCGCCGCAACCTCGTGCACACCTCGAGCACGTCCGGGCTCTTCTCGAACCCCGGACAGGCGAACTACGGCGCGGCCAAGTCCGGCATCGCCACGTTCAGCCAGATCGCCGCGAAGGAGCTGTCACGCTACGACGTCGTCAGCAACTGCATCGCCCCCGGGGCACGCACGCGGTTGACGCTCGCCACGCCGGGCCTCGAGGAGATCATGACGCCGCGTGACGGCGCCTTCGACGAGTGGGATCCGGCCAACATCTCGCCGCTCGTCGCCTACCTGAGCACCGCGGACTGCCGGTTCACCGGCGAGACCTTCTTCGCCCAGGGTGGCGTGGTCAAGCGGGTGAAGTCGTGGGAGATGGCCGACACCGTCGAACAACCTGCGAAGTGGACGGTCGGCGCACTCGCCGACGCACTCGCCCCGCTCGCCGAACCGACCTGAGTCGGATCACGCCGATCGGGCTGCGCCGTCAGTCGGCGGTGATGGCCTTGATCTCGTCGGCGATGGTGTCGGTGAACTCGTTCGACGGAATGGCGGTCTGCATCGCCATCATCTTCATCATGTCGCCCTGGACCTTGATCTTGCCCGACATGAACGCCTGCATGGCGATCGCCTGATCCTGGTCGACGAACATCGCCTTGGCGGTCGCGTAATCGGTGGTGATCGTGGCGTCGGCGTCGGCGAGCTCGCCGAGTTCCATCACGAGATGACCCGATGAGGTGTCGAGGTAGCTCTTCACCTCGCCGTCGCCGAACGGCACGTCGACGATCACCTGATTGATCTTGATGACCGTCGTGACCGCAGGAACCTGGTCGGCGTACTTCTCGCGGATGCCGTGCGCGGCTTCCATCCACTCTTCTGACAGGAACGGGTGCGTCATAGAGGTGTGACTGTACCCCGCGGGTCGATCACCAGTCGGCTCGTCGTGACCTCGTCGAGGAATGCCCGATCGAGATCGAAGCCGAGTCCCGGCGTGGTGGGCACCGTGACGTGGCCGCCGGTGATGGTGATGGGGTCGGTGACGATGTCGCGTGCATAGAACCTCGTCGAGGCGCTGATGTCGCCGGGCAGCGTGAAGCCGGGGAGTGCGGCGAGCGCCGCGTTGGCGGCGCGCCCGATGCCGGTCTCCAACATGCCGCCACACCAGACGGGGATGCCCTTGGCGAGGCAGAGGTCGTGGATGCGGACCGCTTCGAGATAGCCGCCGACGCGTCCGGGCTTGATGTTCGCGATCTCGCAGGCGCCGAGCTCGATCGCATCGGCTGTTCCGGAGGCGGAGACCAGTGATTCGTCGAGGCAGATCGGCGTTTCGATCTCGGCGGCGAGCCGTGCGTGGCCGATGATGTCGTCCTCGGGGAGCGGCTGCTCGATCAGCAGCAGGTCGTAGTCGTCGAGGCGTCGGAGGTGGGCCCCGTCGGTGCGGCGGTAGGCGGTGTTGGCGTCGACCTGGAACGGGGTGTCGGGGCCGATGAGCTCGCGGACGGCTGCGACCTGGTCGATGTCGGAGCCCGGCTCGATCTTCAGCTTGATGCGCACGTAGCCGTCGTCGACATAGCCCTGCACCGCCGCGAGGAGTTCGTCGGTGCTGTCGTGGATGCCGACGCTGACACCGCTCGGGATCGTGGTTCGCTCAGCGCCGAGGAAGGTGGCGAACGACTGGTTGGTGGCACGGAGCTGGGCGTCGAGCACCGCCATCTCGAGGGCGGCCTTGGCCATCGGATGCCCGTGCAGCTTGGCGAGCATCGGAGCGACGTCGGCGGCGTCGATCGGGCCGGCGGCGAACAGTCGGGGCAGGAGGTGATGGATCATCACGTGTTGCGCACCATCGACGTACTCGGGCGAATAGCTGGGCTCCGACAGCGCAACGCACTCGCCCCAGCCCTCGATCGTGTCGCTGTGGCTGCCCGACGAGAGGTCGACACGTACCAGCAGGATGTCGCGATCGGTCTGGCTCCCGAAGCTGGTGCGGAACGGCGTGACGAGCGGCATGGCGATTCGGCGCAATTCGACACGTTCGATCGTCCATCGCGGTGTACTCATGGTGCTGATCCGATCACGTAGTTGCCGTCGCGGGTGAATCCGACGATCGGTCGTCCCGCGTCGAGCGCTGCGGTCAGCGAGGCGCGTGTTGCCGATCTCCATCGAGCGGCGGCGGCTGGGTCGGCTCGTCGAAGGGCCACGACGTCGTCGGGTGTGGCGACGAACTCCGGATCGTCGACCTCGGATCCTTCACGTGGCGCGATCGGTACGGGGAGGGCCAGATCCCACGTCGCGAGCAGTCGATCCGATTCGTCCCCGGCGTTGATGGCGTCGTTCATGGTTCCGTAGAACGACACCAGATAGTCGTCGATCGTGGCGCCCAGCACCGCGATGTTGAACCAGGCGTTGCGCCGCACGAGCGGGTCGAAGGTCCAGGTGATCCAGGCGAGATCGTGCTCGATGGCCCAGGCGCGCTGATGGAGTTTGAGTTCCCGGCCGAGGCCCGTTCCGCGGACGGCGGCGACCAGCCCGCTCACGTGGCTGTGCAGCGCCGGCCGGCCCCGATGGCGGGCGAGCATGCCGATCGAGGCGCCGACCATCGAATCGCCCGTGAACGCTCCGGCCACGTAGCCGCCGGTGTGGGAGATCGCGATCAGGAACTCGAGTGGCGCGAGCGGAACCGTGGTCCCCCAGACTTCCTGGAGCACGGCGTTGGCCTCGAGCAGTTCGCTCGGACCCGACAGGTTCCGGATCTCGATGCCCACCGGTCGTGGGGTGGCGGTGCTCACGGCCCAGAACGTACCCGGCGGGCCTGAACGGTTCGTCAAACCTCGTGGAAGTCCGGCCTCCGATCAGATAGGCATGAGTCCCATGGCTCGCATCCTGGTCACCGAAGAAATCGCCGACGGAGGCCTCGATCGCCTCCGTGCCCTCGGCCACGACGTCGACGTGCAGCTCGGGTTGTCCGCCGACGAACTCCTCACGGTGGTTCCAGGGGCGCACGCGCTGATCATCCGCTCGGCCACGGACGTCACCGACGCGGTGCTGGCAGCCGGCTCCGACCTGATGGTCGTCGGGCGCGGCGGGGATCGGCCTCGACAACGTCGACGTCGACTCCGCCACCAAGCGTGGCGTGATGGTCGTCAACGCACCGCAGAGCAACATCGTGTCGGCCGCCGAGCACACGATGGCGCTGCTGATGGCCTCGGCCCGGAACGTGCCGCAGGCGCATGCCGCGCTGGTGCAGGGCCGGTGGGAGCGCAGCCGGTGGGAGGGCGTCGAGTTGTGCGACAAGACGCTCGGCATCGTCGGCCTCGGCCGCATCGGCAAGCTCGTTGCCGACCGAGCCAAGGGGTTCGGCATGCGACTGGTGGCGTACGACCCCTTCGTGTCCGAGGATCGGGCGAAGAAGATGGGTGTGGAGTTGATGGCGCTCGACCAGGTGGTCGCGGAAGCCGACTTCCTCACCGTGCATCTGCCCAAGACGCCCGAGACGATCGGCATCATCAACCGTGATCTCCTGCTGAAGGCCAAGCCGAGCCTGCGCATCATCAACGTCGCTCGCGGCGGCATCGTCGACGAGGCCGACCTCGCCGAGTGCCTGAACAACGGCGTCATCGCCGGCGCCGCGCTCGACGTGTTCTCGACCGAACCGATGACCGAGTCGCCGCTGTTCCAGATCGACTCCGTGATCGTCACCCCGCACCTCGGCGCCAGCACCCGCGAGGCGCAGGACAAGGCCGGCGACACGATCGCGTCGATGGTCGAGCTCGCCCTGGCCGGCGAGTTCGTGCCGTTCGCCGTCAACGTGAACGCCGCCGAGGCCAGCGAGACGATCCGGCCGTATCTGCCCCTCGCCGAACGCCTCGGCGGACTGTTCGTGTCGCTCGTCGGCGGTGTGCCGAGCGAGCTCGAGATCTGCACCGAGGGCGAGATCGCCGGGTACGACACCCGGATCCTGGAGCTGGCCGTGCTCAAGGGGTTCTTCGCGACGATCTCCGACGAGCAGGTGACGTACGTCAACGCTCCGCAGCTCGCCGCCCAGCACGGCGTGACGGTCCGTGACGTCAGCTCGTCGAGTTCGGCCGATTTCGTCAACCTCCTCACGGTGCGCGGCGGCGGACACTCGATCAGCGGCACGCTGGCCGGGGCGAGGGGCGCACAGCGCATCGTCAACATCGACGACACGCCGTTCGACGTGCCGCCCGTCGACAACATGGTGGTCATCCAGAACGACGACCGGCCCGGTGTGATCGGCACCGTCGGCACGCTGCTCGGCAACGCCGGTGTCAACATCTCCGACATGGATGTCAGCCGGGTGAACAACTCCGACACCGCGGTCATGCTCATCGCGCCGAGTGCTCCGGTACCCGCCGACGTGCTCGACGCCCTCCGCGCCGCCCCCGGCATCCTCCACGTCACCAGCCTCAGCGCCTGACCCCCGCGCAAACCCGAAATTCGGAGCGATCTTCCCGCTCAGCGCCACATCCGCTCCGAATTTTCGCCTCGCCGCGTGCGTCCCCGCTGCCCATCCGGAAATTCGGAGCGATCATGCCCCTGGGCGCAAGATCGGGTCCGAATTCTGGCGGCTTCGGGTGGCGTGGATGCGGGCGACCTGGCGGGCCCCTGCCATCGGGTCGTCGCGGAACGACTCGTCGAATCGCACGATGTGCCATCCCTGTTCGCCGCAGGCCCGGTCACGGGCTTGGTCCTGTCGCTGACGGAGGGCTCCGGTGTGCCATCTCGAATGCCCGGGCTCGACCGCGAGACGAATCGCCGGCCACGCGATGTCGAGGTGGATCATCTCGCCGCTCGGAAGGTGAACAGGGTGCTGCCGAACCGGTGTCGGAAGTCCGACACGCTCGAGGCACTCGATCACGAGTTGTTCGAATCCGCTCTGCGCCGGTCTCGATTGATCGATCACGCCCTCGAGCCACTGCTCGAGCACTGCAACTCCGTTCTTGCCTCGGCAGCGGTGTCGCTCCAGGTAGTCGGCTGCGTCGCCAGGCGTGATCAATCCGAGGTTCCACGCGTCCTCGGCGGCACGGGCGAACCGGTACGGGTGCATGGTCGCTGCGAGTCCGAACAGCATCCGTAGCGGCGTGGCGACGACGAGCCCGTCGGGTCTCCGATTCCTGTCGTGCTCGTCGAACCACGATGATCTCGAGACGCGCGCCCAGGCCGGGATCAGTCGTCGTACGTCCTCGGGCACCGTTGCCCGGATCGGCGCCTCCGGCATGGAGCGCAGCCCGTACAGTCGCCCCGCCGTCATCTCGCCGAGGAATCCACAGCCGTCGAGGTGGATCTGCAACGCCATGCATCGGAGCTCGAACGAATCACTCGATGAGGCGAGACGTAGAACGCTCGGCGTCACGTCGAGGAGCATCCCGCTGCGGCGGGCCCTCGACAGCCTCGACGACGACCATCCGAACTCACCTCGTAGCTGCGCGCGTCCGACGACACCATGCTGACGCTCGATGGTCTGCAGCAGTTGGACTTCGATCATGACCAGACCGTGGGTCATGGCCTGCGCGAAACGGAACCCGATCCGAAATTCGGAGCGATCGTCCCGCTCAGCGCAACATCCGCTCCGAATTTCGGGTTGGGTTTCGGGTTGGGTTGTTGGGTTCGGGTTGGGTGTCGGGTCCGAGCGGGTCAGGGGGGAGGCGGAGGGACGACGCGGTGCGTTGGGCTTCGGCTCGGGCGGCGTCGGCGAAGTCGTTGCCGCTGCTCGCGTAGAGGATCGCCCGCGACGAGTTGACGATCAGGCCCCGTCCTGTCGAGCTTGCGCCATGCTCGACGACCGTTGCCGCGTCGCCGCCCTGAGCGCCCACACCGGGCACGAGGATCGGCAGGTCGGGCGCGATCGCCCGCACGTCGGCGAGTTCCTGCGGATACGTGGCGCCGACGACGAGACCACAATCGCCGCGCGTCGCCCAGTCGTGCGCCACCATTTCGGCGACGTGGGCGTACACCGGCTTGCCGTCGGCAACGAGCGACTGGATGTCGTCGCCACCCGGATTGCTGGTGCGGCACAGTGCGATCACCCCGCCGCCGTGCTCGAAATACGGCGCCACCGAATCGGTGCCGAGATACGGATTCACCGTGACCGCATGCGCTCCGTATCGCCCGAACGCCTCGCGGGCGTAGTGCTCGGCTGTGGAGCCGATGTCGCCGCGTTTGGCGTCGAGGATCAGCGTCACGTCCGGGTAGGTCTCGCGGACGTACCGGCAGATTCGTTCGAGCGCCTGCTCCTCGCCCTGGCTCGAGAAGTAGGCGATCTGCGGCTTGAACGCGCAGACGAGGTCAGCGGTGGCATCGATGATCGCCCGGCAGAATGCCTCGGTCGAACCAGGCACGCCGTCGAGTGGGAAGGGCATGCGTGCCGGGTCTGGATCGAGACCGACACACAACATCGAGGTGGACGCGGTCCACGACCGTTCGAGCTGGCGGAGGAACGTCACGCGTTCAGTCTTCGACGGTGATCGCCGCGGTCGGACAGAGGTCGGCCGCCTCCCGGACCTTCTCGGCGACGTCGGCACCCGGGTTCTCCTGGAGGATGTACAGATAACCGTCGCTGCGCACCTCGAACACCTCCGGACAGACCTGCATGCAGGCTCCGGTCGATGCGCACACGTCGAAATCGACGCTCACCTTCATGTCGTTCCCCTTGTCGTCGTGGTTGTCGTCGTGGTCAGGTCTTCGACTGACGGTAGCCGTCGGCCTCGGCTGCTTCGCCAGTCGCGTACCAGCGATCGGCATGGGTGCGCTCGTAGAAGCGGCCGCCAGGCACATGGAAGATGCCGGAGGACATCTTGACCTTGATCGGGAAGCCGGCAGGTGCCGACGTCCGCCGTGGATCCGTCCACCCAGGGTGTCGTCGCGGAACCCGAACCGGGAACCTCGAACTCGGGCCACTGCGGCGGCCCGGCGGGAACCGCCATCTCGTCGCGCTGCTTCCTCCACGCGAGTACGGCGCCGGCAACGACGGCGATCAACGTCAGCAACATCGTTCTGCGCAGGGCCGTCGCCGTCGCGGACATGAGCCGACTGTAGTGCAGTCGTGCGACGGGGGTCTGACCCCTGTCGCACGACCTTCAGCGCTGGTGGCGTTCGAATGCGCTGAGGACGGCGCGCAGTGACGCAGTGGTGATGTTGGGGTCGGTGCCGAGGCCCCACTTGACCGCACTGCTGCCGCTCACGGTCTCGACGTAGGCGGCGGCCTGGGCGTTGGAGCCCTTGCCGATGGCGTGCTCGGCGTAGTCGAGCACGTCGAACGAACCGCCCACGCGGTCGCCGAACTCGGCCACCAGCGCTGCCACGAATGCCTCCACTGGTCCGTCGCCCTCGCCTCGGATCGAGTGGGCCTCCCCGTCGAGCTCGAGCTGGGCCTGGATCGTGGTGTTGCCGCCCTCGTCGCCGGTGCGGGTGTGGAGCTCGTGGCTGCGGAGACGGAACCGGGCCTCGGTGGGGATGTACTCGGCCTGGAACGCGTCCCACATCACGCCGGGGCTGATCTCGGTGCCAGAGTCCTCGGTGATGTGCTGGATCGTTCGCGAGAACTCGATCTGGAGCCGACGCGGCAGATCGAAACCGTGCTCGGTCTTCATCACGTACGCCACCCCGCCCTTGCCCGACTGGCTGTTGACGCGGATCACGGCCTCGTACGACCGACCGACGTGCGCCGGGTCGATCGGCAGGTACGGAACGCCCCACTGCGGGTACTCGCCGGCCTCGTCGCGCTTGGCGTCGAGCGCGTCGAAGCCCTTCTTGATCGCGTCCTGGTGGCTTCCCGAGAACGCGGTGTAGACGAGGTCGCCGGCGTACGGATGCCGGGGATGCACCGGCAGGCGGTTGCAGTACTCGGCCGTGCGACGCAGCTTGTCGATGTCGGTGATGTCGAGTTCGGGGTCGACGCCGTTCATGAACAGGTTCATCGCCAAGGTGACGATGTCGACGTTGCCGGTGCGCTCGCCGTTGCCGAACAGCGTGCCCTCGACGCGATCGGCGCCGGCCATCACGCCGAACTCGGCGGCCGCCACCGCACAGCCGCGGTCGTTGTGCGGGTGCAGCGAGATGATCACCGAGTCGCGGTTCTTGATCGTGCGCCCGAACCACTCGATCACGTCGCCGTACACGTTGGGGGAGTAGCACTCGACCGTGGCGGGCAGGTTGAGCACGATCGGATTGTCGGGCGTCGGCTCCACCACGTCCATGACGGCCTCGCACACGTCGATGGCGAACTCGGGCTCGGTGAGCGTGAAGCTCTCCGGCGAGTACTCGTAGCGGATCTCCGTGTCGCCGGCTGCGTGTTCGAGCTTGCGGCACAGCTTGGCGCCGTTGACGGCGACGTCGATGATGCCGTCCTTGTCGAGTCCGAACACGACCTCGCGCTGCAGCGGGTTGGTCGAGTTGTAGAAGTGCACGATCGCCCTCGGCGCGCCCTGCAGACACTCGTAGGTGCGCTCGATCAGTTCCTGGCGGCACTGCACCAGCACCTGGATCGTCACGTCGTCGGGGATTCGATCCTCCTCGATCAGCTGGCGCACGAAGTCGAAGTCGGGCTGGCTCGCCGACGGGAACCCGACCTCGATCTCCTTGAATCCCATGGCGACGAGTTCTTCGAACATGCGCATCTTGCGAGTCGGGTCCATCGGATCGATGAGCGCCTGGTTTCCGTCGCGCAGATCGACCGAGCACCACTGCGGTGCCGTGGTGATCGTGACGTTCGGCCACGTGCGGTCGGTGAGCACGACCGGCACGAACGGTGTGTACTTCTCGAAGGGCATCTTGTTCGGGGTGACGTTCTGGGGAGGCATTCGATTCTCCTGGTGTGATCGGGCTGTCGGTCGGTGTTCGGGGCCTGTCGGGGTCGTGTCCGCACGGACGGGCGGCGGGGATCTGGCTCGGAAAAAGCAAGAACCCCCCGGCCGGTGGGGCGGGGGGTGCGGGCGAACGCGGATATGTGGCGCTCGCCCTACAGAAGCAGAAGGAGGTCGCTGCGCAACATCGTTGCCAACACTAGCACGCTCGGGCGCATCTCGCGCTCGTCGGGACCGCGCCGGTAGTCTGACGACCAACATGACTGAATCAACAGCGCGACGGGGAGCGCCTCGTCGCCAGCGATCGCGTCCATCGGACAAGCCGTACGACGGTGGCCACGTCAACACCTCGAACCTCACCTCCTTCAACATCCTGCCCCCGGTCGAAGCACCGACGGGCTTCTTCGCTCTCGGCGTTCCGGCTCGCATCGACGATGGTCTCGCGGCGTGTGGGTTCGCCCAGCCGTTCAGCATTCAGACCGAGGCGATTCCGGTTGCCGTCACCGGCCGGGACGTCTGCGGACGCGCCAAGACCGGTTCGGGCAAGACCCTCGCATTCGGTGTGCCGATGCTGGCTCGGATCACCGACAAGGCCGCGCCGTCGCGTCCGCTCGGCCTCGTGCTCGTGCCGACGCGTGAACTCGCGGTGCAGGTCGCCGAGGTCCTCGAGCCCGTCGCCCATCACGCCGGCATGCGCGTGTTGCCCGTGTACGGCGGCGCATCGCGTCACCACCAGGTCGATGAGTTGGCCAAGGGCGTCGAGATCGTGATCGCCACGCCGCTGCGTCTGATCGACCTCATCAAGTCGAACGAGGTGTCGCTCGACGACATGCAGATCGTCACCCTCGACGAGGCCGACCGCATGGCCGACGACGGCTTCACCCCGCAGGTCGAGTGGATCCTTCGTCACTGCGACAGCCGCAACCAGACGATGCTGTTCTCGGCGACGCTCGACGGCGACGTCGGCCACCTCATCCGCCACTACCAGACCGATCCGATCACGGTCGCCATCGACGAAGCGACCGACACCGTCGGCACCATGCACCACCTGTTCCTCGCCGTGCACCACATGGACAAGGACAAGGTCATCGGCTCGATCGCGAAGTCGATCCCGAAGGTGCTCGTGTTCTGCCAGACCAAGCGCACCTGCGACCGCGTCGCCCACAACCTCGAGGAGCTCGGCGTCGACGCCGGACCGATCCACGGTGACATGCAGCAGAGCGCCCGTGAACGCGCGCTGCGCAACTTTGCCGAGGGCAAGATGGCGGTCCTCGTCGCCACCGACGTCGCGGCGCGCGGCATCGACATCGACGACATCGGCGCCGTGATCCACTACGAGCCGGCCAAGGACGTCAAGGACTACCTGCACCGCTCGGGTCGTACCGCCCGCGCCGGGCGCGACGGTTGGGCCGTCACCCTGGTCGAGTACAACCAGCACACGCAGATGCGGATCCTGCAGCGCGGCATGCGCTTGCCGATCGAGAAGCCGATCGAGGTCTTCTCCAATGATTCGCGCCTGCTGCACCTTCCCGAGTTCGAAGCCGACTGACTTCGTGACGTCGATCTGATGGCGCCGCAGAACATGCCTGCGGCTGAGATCGATGTCACCGAGGACCTCGTCCGTCGGCTCCTCGCCGAGCAACATCCCGACCTCGCCGAGTGTCCGCTCGTGCGCTCGTCGCGAACGGTTGGGACAACGTGATCTTCCGACCTCGACGGAGGTGACCGCGGTCCGCTCACCGTCCGTGTGCCGCGCCGCCAACTCGGCGCCGACCTCGTCGGCAACGAGCATCGGTGGCTTCCGGAACTCGCGCTGCGCCTCCCGATCGCGATTCCGGCGCCGGTGCGCGTCGGCGAGCCGAACGACGAGTACCCGTGGAAGTGGAGCGTGTGTCCGTGGTTCGACGGCGACGTCGCCGCGGATGTTGCTCCCGACGATCTCGGCCACGAAGCTCAGCGCCTCGGAGCGTTCCTCGCTGCGCTGCACACGCCCGCTCCACCCGAAGCGCCCCACAACGCGTATCGCTGTGGTCCCGTGACCGAGTCGCCGACCGACGTTCGAGGACGGGGTGCGACGCCTCGGTGCGCTGATCGACGGACCGCGTGTGCGGGCGCGCTGGGAGGAGCTCGTCGGCGTCGAGGAGTGGGACGGTGATCCGCTGTGGTTGCACGGCGACCTCCACACGGCGAACGTGATCGTGCACGATGGTGCGATCAGTGCGGTGATCGACCTCGGCGACATCACCGCCGGCGATCCGGCGGTCGACTTCGCGATCGGCTGGATGCTCTTCGACGACGAGGATCGATCGACATTGCGAACCGCATCGGGCGGTGTCGACGACGCGACCTGGAGTCGGGCCGAAGCGTGGGCGCTCCACTTCGCCGTGATGTACCTGTTGCACTCCGGCGACAACGAACGGTTCGAGCCGGATGGGATCGTCACTGCTCGCTCGCCTGCTCCGGCGAGCACTGACTCATCCCCGGGTCGAATTCGCTCTGTCGCTACGGTGGGGGCCGAGCGGTCCGGTCCGGACCTGAGAGGAGCGTTTCCCGATGATCACGTCCGATTCCCGAGCACTCACCGAGCGAAAGGCGATCGTCTGGATCGTCCGAGCGATCAGCTACCTCGTCTACTTCTACCTGATCGTCGTCGAGATCATCTTGTTCATCGGCTTCTTCCTCCTGCTCTTCGGCGCCAATCCGACAGCGGGGTTCACACAATGGGCCTACCGCAACCTCGACAGGGTGATGCAGCCGTTCCGCGGGATCTTCGCGCCCATCCAACTGGGCACCACGACGGCGGATGTCCAGGCGACCTTCGACACCTCAGTGCTCTTCGCCATGATCGTCTACGGGATCGTGGCGTTGGTGCTCAGTGCCCTGATCGCATGGCTGTCGGGTCGCCTCGACCAGATCCACCGTGCCGAGGACGAGATCGAGAGGGACGCAGAGTACGCGGAGCAGCAAGCAGTCGCGGAGGCGCGCCGAGTTGCTGCGCAGGAGGCCGCCGTGGCGCAGGCCGCGGCGCAGCAGGCTGCCGCGCAGCAGGCCGCAGACGCACGGGCCGCCGCGATGCAGGCGGCGCAGCCGGCACCGTCGACCGAACCGGTGGCGGCGACCCCGACGGCGCCACTGCCTCCGTCGACACCGCCCTCGTCCGAGGCCTGATCCGGCGTTGCGCTCGTGACCGTCTCCGACTCGACGATCGCCCAGCACTGCAACGAGGTGTGGGACGGCGTGATCCCCGTGCTGCACGACTACATCGCGATTCCGAATGTCTCGCCCGTGTTCGACCCGGACTGGCGGGCCAACGGCCACATGGCGCAGGCGGTCGACCTGATCGCCGACTGGTGCCGCGCCCGGGCGATTCCGGGACTGACCGTCGACGTCGTCGAACTCGACGGACGCACCCCTGTCATCGTGATGGAGGCGCCGGCGGTGGGCGATGGTTCGTCGACCGACACGGTGCTGCTCTACGGGCATCTGGACAAGCAACCGGAGATGGAGGGCTGGCGCGACGGTCTCGGTCCGTGGACCCCGGTCCGAGAAGGCGACCGACTCTACGGTCGCGGTGGTGCTGACGACGGCTATTCGGCGTTCGCCGCGCTGACGGCGATCGAGGCCGTGCACGCCGCCGGGGGCTCACATGTCAGGTGTGTCGTGCTGATCGAAGCCAGCGAGGAATCGGGATCGCCCGATCTCCCCGCCTACGTCGATGCGCTCGCCGATCGGATCGGCACCCCGAGCCTGGTCATCTGTCTCGACTCGGGCTGCATCGACTACGACCGATTGTGGGTGACCACGTCGTTGCGGGGCCTGGTGTCGGGCACGCTCACGATCGACATCGTCACCGCCGGTCTGCATTCCGGCGATGTGGGCGGCATGGTGCCGTCGACGTTCCGTATCGCCCGCATGCTTCTCGACCGCGTCGAGGACGTGGCGACCGGCGACATTCGGCTGCCCGAACTGAACGTGACGATCCCGGCCGATCGGATCGCCGAAGCCGGCAAGACGGCGGCAGAGATCGGCCGGATCGGCGATCACTACCCGTTCGTCGACGGGGCTCACCCGACGACCGACGATCCGGCCGAACAGCTGCTCGCCCGCACGTGGCATCCGAACCTCAGTGTCGTCGGCGCCGACGGCCTCCCGCCGATCGCCCGGGCCGGCAACGTGTTGCGCCCGCGCACGTCGCTGAAGCTCTCGTTCCGCCTTCCGCCGACGTGCGATCCGGCGACCGCGGCGGCCGCGATCAAGGAGACGCTCGAAGCTGATCCGCCGTACGGCGCTCACGTGTCGTTCGACGACGGTGAGTTCGGTCCGGGATGGAATGCTCCGGCGACGGCGCCATGGTTGGCGGCGGCACTCGACGACGCATCGACCCGGGCGTTCGGCGAGCCGGCGCGGACGTTCGGTGAAGGTGGATCGATCCCGTTCATGGGGATGCTCGGTGAGAAGTTCCCCGACGCTCAGTTCGTGATCACCGGCGTGCTCGGCCCCGACGCCAACGCCCACGGGCCCAACGAGTACCTCCACCTGCCGACCGCCCGCCGTGTCACGATGGCCATGGCCCACCTGCTCGAGGCCCACGCCACCCGCTGACGGTCATCCCAGCGTTGTTGCCATGGAGGCGATGAGCGTGTCGACAGCGGTCGGCTCTGCGTCATCGCCGGGCACGAGCAGCGTGTACACCTGGTCGCCGACCTGCACGATTCCGACTTGGATCCCCGAGCCACCGAGGCGGACAGCGGCGTCGCCGGCGTCGACGGGCTCCTCGTCGTCACCGGCGAACGCTCGGTTGATTCCGAGTGTGAACTCGTAGGCGTCCGACCCGGTCCGCCCGCCGACATCCTCGGGCCTCATGAATGCGACCGTGAGATTCGACGTCCCGCCGGTGGCGTTGGTGTACTCGTATGCGCACTGGGGTGTGGCGGAGTCATCGGGCACCGCAGCGGTCACCTCGACGCCGAGATCGGTGGCCACCATGTCGGCGCTCAACCGTTCGCAGATCTCCGAACCGGTCATCGCTGCCGCACCGTCGACGCGGCGGACGTCGCCGTCGTTCCAGCGACGGTGGTGTCGCTGACATCGATCGCGGTCGATTCGGTGGCGTCGGCAGTTGCGTCGGTGGCGCCGGTAGTTACGTCGGAGGCGGTGTCGCTCCCGCAGCCGGAGGCGAAGGCGATCGACACCGCAGCGCCGACCAGCAGGATCCGGCTCGATGTCAGCATGGTCATGGAGTCGACCGTACGCCTCCACTCGACAAATGTCGACAACGTCCGAGGGGCCGTTCGATACGGTCTGAACAATGGACCGCACCGACCCACCGTTGATCGCTGCCGAGCGCGAGGCGCTCGTCGCATGGCTCGACTACCACCGCACCACCTTGGCGGTGAAGTGCGACGGCCTCACCGCCGAACAGCTCTGTCAGCGGTCCGTGCCGACGACGACGATGACGCTGATCGGGTTGGTCCGGCACATGGCTGAGGTCGAGCGCGGGTGGTTCGGTCGATGCATCGGCGGTCTGGCGGAGGCCGACGCGCCACCGATCTTCTACGACGCCGAGACCAACGTCGACGGCGACTTCGACGACATCGATCCGGCGACGGTCGAGGCCGACATGGCGACGTGGCGGGCCGAGATCGTGCGTTCCGACGAGATGTTGGCCAGGGTGGATCTCGACGAGGTCAGACACCACGACCGATGGAACGAGGACCTCGACATC
Organism: Ilumatobacteraceae bacterium; assembly: GCA_963747375.1. Classification (GTDB taxonomy): domain Bacteria; phylum Actinomycetota; class Acidimicrobiia; order Acidimicrobiales; family Ilumatobacteraceae; genus Sva-07. Next base: position 188,505 of record CAVVFL010000007.1, on the reverse strand, counting down.
CGCTGGGTCGTGATCCACATGATCGAGGAGTACGCCCGCCACAACGGCCATGCCGACCTGCTCCGCGAAGCCATCGACGGCGCCACCGGCGAGTGAGGCGCGACCGTCAGGGGAGCCAGGCGGGGCGGGCGGCTTCGTAGGTGTCGATGGCGTCGGCGTGGGTGAGCGTGATACCGACGTCGTCGAGGCCGTTGAGGAAACGGTGCTGGGTCTGCGGGTCCATCGGGAACGATTCGTCGATCCCCGCGGCCGGCACCTCGACTTTGAGTTGCTCCATGTCGACGACGATCTCCGTGTCGGCGTCGGCCTCGATCGCCGCCCAGATCGCCTCGACCGTCGCTTCGGGAACGACGACCGGGACGAGCCCGTTCTTCGTGCAGTTGTTGCGGAAGATGTCGGAGAAGCTCGGCGCGATCACCGCGTCGAAGCCGTACTGCTGGATCGCCCACACGGCGTGCTCGCGCGACGAGCCGACACCGAACGCCGGTCCGGCGACGAGGATGTTCGCCTGGGCGTAGCGCTCGTCGTTGAGGACGAAGTCGCGATCGTCGCGCCAGGTGGAGAACAGACCCTTCTCGAAGCCGGTGCGCTCGACACGCTTCAACCAGTCGGCGGGGATGATCTGGTCGGTGTCGACATCGGAACGCTTGAGCGGCACACCGGTGCCCGTGATGACGTGGACGGCCTTCATGACGATGCTCCTTCCAGGTCGGCAGGCGTACAGAACGTTCCCTTGACCGCCGTGGCGGCGGCGACTTCGGGCGAGACGAGGTGGGTCCGTCCGCCGCGACCCTGACGACCCTCGAAGTTCCGGTTGCTCGTGCTCGCGGCCCGTTCGCCCGGGGCGAGCTTGTCGGGGTTCATGGCCAGGCACATCGAGCAGCCCGGCTCCCGCCAGTCGGCTCCGGCGGCGATGAACACCTGATCGAGCCCCTCGGCGATCGCCTGGGCCTTGACGGCATGGCTCCCGGGCACCACCATGACCCGCTTCACCGTGACCGTTCGGCCCTCCATCACCGCGGCGGCGGCGCGGAGGTCTTCGATGCGGCTGTTGGTGCACGACCCGATGAACACGGTGTCGACGGCGACGTCACGCATCGGCGTCCCGGGTTCGAGTCCCATGTACTCCAGGGCCCGAGCCACCGTCTCCTTCGTGGTCGGGTTGTCGTAGTCGTCGGGCGAGGGCACGACCGAGTCGATCGGGGCCACCTGTCCCGGATTGGTGCCCCAGGTGACGTGGGGGCGGATCGCATCGGCGTCGAGCACGACCTCTTTGTCCCACACGGCGTCGTCGTCGGAGTGCAGCGTCGACCAGTCGGCGACGGCGGCGTCCCAGTCAGCGCCGCTCGGAGCGTTGGCGCGTCCCTTCAGGTACTCGAAGGTGGTCTCGTCGGGGGCGATCATGCCGGCCTTCGCGCCGGCTTCGATCGACATGTTGCAGACCGTCATGCGGCCCTCCATCGACAGTGCCCGAATCGCCGATCCTCGGTACTCGATGACGTGGCCGATACCGCCACCGGTTCCGATCTCGCCGAGGATCGCGAGGATCACGTCCTTGGCGGTCACCCCGGATTGCAGGTCGCCCTCGACGGTGACCGACATCCACTTCGGGCGCTGCTGGGGAAGGGTCTGGGTTGCGAGGACGTGTTCGACCTCGCTGGTGCCGATGCCGAACGCCAGCGCACCGAAGGCGCCGTGGGTGGCGGTGTGGGAGTCACCGCAGACGATCGTCATGCCAGGGAGCGTGCGGCCCTGTTCGGGGCCGATCACGTGCACGATGCCCTGGTTCGGATCGCCCATCGGGAAGTTGGTGATCCCGAACTCGGCGGTGTTCGCCCGCAGCGTGTCGATCTGCTTGGCCGACACCGGATCGGCGATCGGCTGGTCGATGTTCTCGGTCGGGACGTTGTGGTCCTCCGTGGCGATCGTCAGCTCGGGTCGACGAACTGTGCGGCCGGTCAGCCGAAGGCCATCGAACGCCTGCGGGCTGGTGACCTCGTGGACGAGGTGCAGGTCGATGTACAGCAGGTCGGGTTCGTCCGGCGCGGAGTGCACCAGGTGGCGCTCCCACACCTTCTCCGGCAGTGTCTTGCCCACGTCGTTGCTCCTCGTTGCTGGTCGTATCTCAATATATGGGATACACTTCTTGCGATATGGACAGCGTAACGGGCGTCGGCGTCCTCGACAAGGCGATGAGCATCATTCGTTCGGTGGCGTCGGGCCCGTGCACGCTGACGGAATTGCAGGAGTCGACAGGCCTCCCGCGCGCGACCGCCCATCGTTTGGCGGCAGCGCTGGAGCAGCACGGGATGTTGCGGCGTGACGGCGATGGTCGGTTCGAGCTCGGACTCGGCCTCGTTCCGCTCGGACAGGCAGCGGCGGAGCGCTTCCCACTGATCGATCACGCACGTCCGGTCCTCGCCGACCTGCGTGACGAGACGGGCGAGAGTGTGCAGCTCTTCGTTCAGGAGGGAACTCAACGACGGTGCGTGCTGTCGCTCGAGTCGACCCACGGCCTGCGGTGGATCGTGCCGCAGGGAGCGCTCCTGCCCCTCGACGTGGGGTCGGCGGGACGCGTGCTGTCGGGTGAGCGCTCACGGACCGGATGGATCCAGAGCGTCGGCGAGCGCGAAGCCGGCGTGGCCTCCGTCAGCGCGCCTGTCGTCGCAGCGGACGGCTCGACGATCGCCGCGCTCTCCGTGAGCGGGCCGATCGAACGCCTCAGCCGTCAACCGGGCAAACGCTTCGGTGACGCCGTGATCGCCGCCACCGGCCGCATCTCCACCTGAGGTGTCGCCAGCCGGCCGAGGCCGAGCATGATCTCAGCGGCGACACCGATTCGCACCACCTCAACTCACTGGTCGGATGCCGCTCGATCTCACCTACGCTTGCTGCGTGACCGAGACCGCCGTCAACGTCGAGGTGCTGCCGAGCGATTGGCGCGAGCAGGTGCTCGCGCTCGCAAAGGAGCGTGACGCCGTCATCCTCGCCCACAACTATCAGGTGCCCGAGATCCAGGACATCGCTCATCATGTGGGCGACTCGCTCGGCCTCTCGCGCGTCGCGGCGGCGGTGGATGCATCGACGATCGTGTTCTGCGGGGTGCACTTCATGGCCGAGTCGGCCAAGATCCTCGCCTACGACAAGACCGTCCTCATCCCCGACGCGGCCGCGGGCTGCAGCCTCGCGGAGACCATCAACGCAGAGCAGTTGCGGGCCTGGAAGGCCGAACATCCCGGGGCGGTCGTCGTCAGCTACGTGAACACCACCGCCGAGGTCAAGGCCGAGACCGACATCTGCTGCACCTCGTCGAACGCGGTCGAGGTCGTCGAGTCGATCCCTCGTGACCAGGAGGTGCTGTTCCTGCCCGACCAGTTCCTCGGCGCCCACGTGCAGCGGCTCACCGGCCGCGACAACATGCACATCTGGATGGGCGAATGCCATGTGCACGCCGGCATCAACGGCGCCGAACTGCGAGCCCTGGTCGACGCCGAGCCCGAGGCCGAGTTGTTCGTTCACCCCGAGTGCGGGTGTGCCACCAGTGCGCTGTACCTCGTCTCGTCGGGGGTCGTGCCCGCCGAGCGCGCGAAGGTGTTGTCGACCGGTGGGATGGTCGATGCCGCTCGGGCGACGACGGCAGCGAAGGTGCTCGTCGCTACCGAAACCGGGATGATCCACCAACTCGAGAAGGTGAACTCCACAACCGAGTTCGTCCCGGTCAACCGCGCCGCGGTGTGCAAGTACATGAAGATGATCACCCCGGCGAAGCTGCTGCGATCGTTGCGCGACGGCACCGACGAGGTCTTCGTCGACCGTGACATCGCCGACCGCGCCCGCCTGTCGGTCGAGCGGATGATCGCCATCGGCACTCCCTCGGCATCGGCCGAGTGAGGTGAGCCTGCCGAGGCGCTTGGCAGCGCCGCCAGCGACCTGGGAGCGCGATGTCGATGTGGTCGTGCTCGGCTCGGGTGCGGCCGGACTGTCGGCGGCGCTGGCGGTCCGACCGGTCCGCAGCGTCCTGGTGGTCACCAAGGACGTGCTCTCCGCCGGTTCGACGCAGTGGGCCCAGGGCGGACTCGCCGGCGTGCTCGACCCGAGCGACACGATCGAGGACCACGTACGAGACACGCTCGAAGCAGGCGCAGGGCTGTGCGACGAGGCCGTCGTGCGGGAGTTGGTGACCGAGGCGCCGAAGTCGATCCGCTACCTCATGCGGCTCGGCGCGGCGTTCGACCCCGAACATGGTGGCACCGACATCGCCCTGACTCGCGAGGGTGGGCACAGCCACAATCGCATCGTTCATTCGGGCGGCGACCGCTCGGGGGCCGAGGTGCAGCGCACGCTCGACGAATCGGCCATCGGCGCCGGCGTCGAGGTGCTCGGCCACGCGTTTGCCCTCGATCTCGTGCTCGGCACGGCGCCGGACGGCGAGCGCCAGGCGGTCGGAGTGCGGATCGGCAAGACCGACGAACACGGGGTGCTCGTCTCGGTCGGGGTGGTCATGGCGCGCGCCATTGTGATCGCGTCCGGTGGCTATGGCCAGGTGTTCGCGTCCACGTCGAACCCGCCCGCGGTCACCGGCGACGGGGTGGCGATGGCGCTCCGCGCGGGGCTTTGCGTCACCGACGTCGAGTTCGTGCAGTTCCACCCGACCGTCATGTGGCGCGGGGCCGATGCACTCGGCCAGCAGGCGCTGGTGTCCGAGGCGGTGCGCGGTGAGGGCGCGATCCTGTTCGACGGTGCCGGCGAGCGGGTGATGGTCGGCGTGCATCCGCTCGAGGACCTCGCCCCCCGTGACGTGGTCGCAGCGGCGATCAGCCGGCGGATGGCCGAAGCGCCGGGCGGAATCGACGACCACGTCTACCTCGATGCGACGCACATGGGCGAGCGCTTCTACGAGCGGTTCCCGTCGATCACCGAGGCGTGCCGCGAGATCGGGCTCGACCCCGCCGTCGATCGGATTCCGGTGGCGCCGGCAGCGCACTATGCGTGCGGCGGTATCCGCGCCGGCCTCGACGGACACACCGCCTTGCGCGGGCTGTACGCCGTGGGGGAGGTGTCGGCGACCGGCGTGCACGGTGCGAATCGTCTCGCGTCGAACAGCCTCACCGAGTCGATCGTGGCCGGCACCCGGGTCGGCCGTGATCTCGCCTGGGAGCTGCCCGATCGGGTGCCGATCGACCTCGAGATCGACGATCCGTTGAACCATCCATTGCTCGATCCCGCGCGATTGCGCGAGGTTCGCGCCGTGATGTCGCGCCACGTCGGGGTGCTTCGTGACGAGATGTCGTTGGCGTCGGCGACCGGCGCACTCGGATCGATCGCCAGGGGAATGCGGTCAGCGAAGCGGACCGGGGAGATCGACGACCCGGCGGTCGAGCCATCGCGGCGTACGTGGGAGGGGACCAACATCATCACCGTCGCCTCGGCGGTCGTCGCTGCGGCACGCACCCGTCACGAGAGTCGTGGCTGCCATCGTCGATCGGACTACCCCGAGCCGCTCGAGGAGTGGCTCCGCCATCTCGATGTCACCCTCGACGCATCGGGTGCACTCGCGGTGGCCGATCGCCCCCACACGTGACCGTTACCCATGGTGTCAGACACCATGAGTAACGGCGCTCGTACACTCGCCGCATGTTCGTGTTCCATCCGTTGTCGGAGGCGACTCGCCGGCACTTGATCGCCGGAGGCCTCGATCCCGATGCGATTGCCGGCATCGTCCGCAACGCTGTTCTCGAGGACCTGATGGGCGGCGTCGACGTCACCTCGGTCGCGACGATCGATGCCGATCAGCGCAGCACGGCGACGTTCGGGGCGCGCGAAGCCGGAGTGATCGCCGGACTCCCGATCGTTGCTGCGGTGATCGAGACCGTGTGCGGCGACGAAGCCAGCGAGTTCACGCAGCTGGTCGCCGACGGCACGTCGGTGCAACCCGGCACGAAGGTCGCCGAGGTGACGGCACCGACGCGGTTGCTGCTGACCGCCGAGCGCACGGCGCTGAACCTGCTCTGTCACCTGTCGGGTGTGGCGTCATCGACCCGGCGATGGGCCGACGCGCTGCACGGCACCTCGGCCGTGGTGCGTGACACCCGCAAGACGACACCTGGGCTGAGGGCGCTGGAGAAGTACGCGGTTCGCTGCGGCGGTGGGGCCAATCACCGGATGGGACTGTCCGACATGGCGCTCGTCAAGGACAACCACATTGCGGCGGCAGGCGGGATCACCGAGGCCTATCGGCGGGTTCGTGACCTCGAAGCGACCATCGCCGTCGAGATCGAAGTCGACTCGCTCGAGGGGCTGCGTGAGGCGATCGCCGCCGGCGCCGACGAGGTCCTGATCGACAACTTCACTCCCGATCAGATGCGCGAGGCCGTCGCGATCCGCGATGAACTCGACGGCGCCGTTCGTCTGGAGGCCAGCGGCGGGCTCACGCTCGACTCGGCCCGCGCCGTGGCGGCGACGGGTGTCGACTTCATCGCCGTGGGCGAGTTGACCCACTCGGCGCGGGTCCTCGACCTCGGCCTCGATCTCCAACCAGCTTGACGTCCACGATGTGTCGGACACATCGTGGACGTCTCGTCACTCGGTCGGGGTGCCGTAGATGCCGAGGAGGTCGACGACCACGATCATGTCGGATCCGGCGGGAAGCCCGAGCTGTGGGTTGCCGTCGGGGCCGAACGCGTCGGCCGGCGGGATGATGATGGCGCGACGACCGCCGACCTTCATGCCGGGCAGACCCTTCACGAAGCCGGGAAAGCCGCTGCCGGCAGCCGTACCGATCTGCACGGGCTCGGCGGTCCAGCTGCTCTCGAGTTCCACGAGGTTGTCGCCGCGGAACACGACGTAGTTGACGACGCCGGTCTGGCCGGGCTGCATCTCGTCACCCTCGCCCTCACGCAGGTCGACGGTGGTGGTCTCGGTGGCACCCTCGGACGTCGGAACGCCGGCGTCGGTCGGCGCGTCGGCTGCATCCGGCGGTTGGATGACGGCGCGGACCTCGATGAGGAACGTCAATGCCTCGTTCTCGCCGATGATGTCGCCACGAGCCTCGGCACCGTACGCAAGGTCGCTCGGGATGTCGAGACGGATCTTGGCGCCGGCCTGGGCGCCGACGAGACCGTCGTCCCAGCCCTTGATGACGCTGCCCTGGCCGAGCACGACCGGGAACGGTTCGAAGCGGTCGTAGCTGTTGTCGAACTCGACGCCGTCGCTGCTGCGCACGCCGACGTAATCGACGATCACGGTGTCGCCTGCCTGGGCCTCGGGGCCGCTGCCGGGTTCGATGACCGTGATCTGGAGCTCGGTCGGGATCGCGTCGGGGATCTCGACCTCGGGCTTGTCGGGGTTGGTGGCCGGCGTCGCGGGGGTGCTCGAGTCGGTCGCTGGATCTGTCGTGGCGGAGCTGTCGCTCGACACGGTCGACTCGACGGTGCTCCCGTCGGTGGAGGAATCGCCATCGCTGCTGCATGCAGCCAGCAACAAGGTGGCGGTGAGAAGTACGGGGAGGGTCCGGCGCATCGCAACGACGCTACTTGCGAAGCCGGCCACCCCCACGTCAACCCACACATCCCTTACCCAACTCCCAACCACCCACCCCCAACCCCCAACCCGAAATTCGGAGCGATCGTTGCGCTGAGCGCAACGATCGCTCCGAATTTCGGGTCCTTTCGGACCTTTCGGGCTCGTGTCGGGTCAGGGGTGGGGGTGGGTCGCGAGCCAGGCGGCTTCGGCGCGGCCGAGTTCGGTGGAGGGTTCGGCGCCGACGAACGGCCACAGCTCGGCCGCGATCCGCCGATAGTTGCCCGTCGCACGAAGCTCGCCCAAGAGGGCGTACAGGCCGAGGTTGATCCGCTGGATGAACACGAACGCGCGCGGCACCGTTGCGTACTGGCTGATCGGACTCGTGCGATCGAACGTGTGGCGGACGATCGAGTTCGCGTAATCGCGTGTCCAGGTCATGTCGGCGTCGGTTCGCACGGTGTCGTAGAAGTGCGAGAAGTACTCGCCGACCTCCTCGGTCGACACCGGTGCGCCGGGCTGCAACATGCCTGCACCTTCCAGGATCGAGCGGAACTCGGCGTGGTCGTGGTCGACGGCCGCTGCCTTGACCATCGACCCGAACGTCGACATCTCCTCGGCGGTGAAGTGCTTGACGAGACCGAAGTCGAGGAACGTGACCGTGCCGTCGTCGTGGAACAGATAGTTGCCCGGATGCGGATCGCCGTTGAACGCGCCCATCCGATAGAGGCTGCGGAACACGAACCGGAAGATGACTTCGCCGGCCCGGTCGCGGGCGGCCTGGTCCCGCTGCATCAGTTCTGCCCAGGTGAACCCCTCGACCAGTTCGGTGGTCAGGACGCAGCGTGTCGACAGCTCGGGCACCACGTCGGGAACCCTGATGAAGGGATGATCCCGGTAGTACTCGGCGAAGAGCTGTTGGTTTCGCGCCTCGAGTTCGTAGTCGGTCTCCTCGGCGATGCGCAGCTTGATCTCGTCGACCATCTCGGCCGGGTCGAGCCCGCCGAACCCCTGTCGGAGCACGGCGCCGAGGAGGTCCGCGTTGCGGAGGTCGGCCACGATGGCCTCGGCGACACCCGGGTACTGGACCTTGACCGCCACGGCGCGCTCCACGCCGGCCGCGTCACGGATCAATGCCCGATGCACCTGGCCGATCGACGCTGCGGCGATCGGATCTGGATCGAACTCGACGAAGAGCTCATCGACGGAGCGGCCGAGCTCACGCTCGATCGTGGCGATCGACAGCTCGATCGACATCGGCGGCGCGTTCGACTGGAGTTGGGACAATGCGAGGCGCAGCGGCTCGGGCAGTCCGTCGTCGAGATAGCTGGCCATCTGGCCGAGCTTCATCAGCGCGCCCTTCATGTGCCCGAGTTCGTCGGCGACCTGCTGGGCTGAACGCAACTCGCGGTGGCGATCGAGTTCCTCGCGACGCTCGGCGGACGCGAACGTCTTGCGGGCCGCCGTGGTGGCATAGGTGGCGCCGACCCGGGCGCCCATTCGCGCAAGTCGGGTATTGCGACCGAGACGCGTCCGGTGGACGGCGTGACCCGCACCGCTCCTCCGGCGAGCTGCGAGGACGATCAGCGCGCCGAGCGAACCGGCGATGATGACGGCCAGGATCCCGCGACGACGGGCCGACATCGTCACGAGCGCCGCGCGACCGAGTCGATCGCCCTGATCAGCGTCGGCACGAACCGGTCGGCGTTGGCGACGGCGGCATCGTGCATACCGTCGACGCGGAAGGCTCGTGTGTCAGGGATCTGCTCGAAGAGCTTGACCTGCCGGCGCAGGGGAACCACCTGGTCGCGCATCGTCAGCACGTTCGACACGGGCACGTCGATCTCGGCCAACCAGCCGGTCGACGAGAAGTTGCCGAGCGCCCGTCCGGCCTCGAGCACCATTCGCCAGTCGTGCGTGGCCGCCTGCTGGATCGCCCAGGGTTCCCACTGCATCGTCTTGCGCTGCAGGTAGAGCTGTTCGGTCAGCCAGACCTTGGCGCTCTCCGGGGCGACGCGAGCCATGGTGGCGAGGCCTGTCAAGCCGAGCAGCATCCTGCGCTCGCTGCGCCGCGCCGCGAAGTATGGCGCGGTCGCGCACAGCACGAGCCCGGAGACCCGTTCGGGGTGTTGCCTCCACACGAGCTGGGCGATCGGGCCGCCCATCGAGTAGCCGACAGGAATGAACGTGTCGACACCCAACGCTGCGGTCACGTCGGCGACGTCGTCAGCGCAATCCTCCAGTCGGAACGGCTGCTTGGTGCGCACTCCGGCGCCGTGTCCGCGATGATCGAACGCGATCACGCGGAAGTGTTCGCCGAGTGCGTCGTAGCACTTGAACCAGTTGAGGTCGGCCGTCGCCGTCCATCCGTGGAGCAGGGCGAGGACAGGGGCTCCCGGGCGTCCGCCGAAGTCCCGCACGATGATCGTGCCGCGGTCGCCGAGGTCGACGAATCTGCCCGGGGGCAGTTTGGGCGTCAGGATGTCCTGACTCACGGCGTCGACCTCAGGCTTGCTCGACACGCAGCACGGTCACGGTGAGCGCACCGTTGGGTGCCTCGTAGGTGATGGTCGCGCCGACCTCGGCGCCATCGAGGACCATGCCGAGTGGTGACGTGCGGCTGATCACGTCGGCGCCATCGACCTGCTCTTCCATGTTGCCGATGAGGTACCGCTCGGCGTCGTCCTCCGAGTCGCCCTCGTACACCACCGTGTAGATCTTCGAGCCCTCGACGATCTTGGCATTCTCCAGCATGTGCTCGAGCTGACGGATGCGGCCCTCCATGTGGCCCTGCTCGTCCTTGGCGGCGTGGTATCCGGCGTTCTCCTTGAGGTCGCCTTCCTCACGGGCACGCTCGATCTTGTTGGCGACTTCGATCCGGCCGCGCGTGGTCAGATCGTCGAACTCGGCCTTGAGGCGTTCGTACGCTGCAGGTGACAACTCGACTTCGGCCATGGTCATGCGAGGATACCCGGACGCTCGTCTGCCTCGCCGGACCCGCCCTGTGATCGAAACCCGTCGCCGCCGTAAGCTCGCCGCCCATGACGCACAACATCGCAGTGATCGGCGGCGACGGCATCGGCCCCGAAGTGACCGCCGAGGCCATCAAGGTGGTTCGAGCAGCAGGTGTCGACATCGCCACGACCGACTTCGAACTCGGCGGGTCGCGCTATCTGCGCGACGGCGAGATCCTCTCCGACGAGGTGCTGGACGAACTCCGCACGTTCGACTGCATCCTGCTGGGCGCCGTCGGGACGCCCGAGGTTCCTCCGGGCGTGATCGAGCGTGGCCTGCTGCTTGAAGATGCGCTTCGAGCTCGACCTCTACATCAACCAGCGGCCATTCGTCGGAACGGCGCCGGGCGGCGACACGCCCCACGACTTCGTCGTGATCCGTGAGAACACCGAGGGCCCGTACGTCGGCGAGGGAGGCGTGCTGCGTCGGGGCACTCCCGCTCGAAGTGGCGACACAGGGATCCGTCAACACCCGCCATGGGCGTCGAGCGGTGTGTCCGCTACGCGTTCGAACTGGCGGCCGGTCGTCCGCGCAAGCACCTCACGCTCGTCCACAAGACCAACGTGCTCACGTTCTCGGGCAACCTGTGGGAGCGAACGTTCAACGAGGTCGCGGCCGAGTTTCCCGACGTCACCACCGCGTACAACCACGTCGACGCAGCCTGCATCTACTTCGTGCAGGATCCGCATCGCTACGACGTGATCGTCACCGACAACCTGTTCGGCGACATCCTCACCGACCTCGGCGGCGCCGTGTCGGGCGGCATCGGCCTCGCGTCGTCGGCCAACCTCAACCCGGCTCGGACCGGCCCGATCGATGTTCGAGCCGGTGCACGGTTCGGCGCCCGACATCGTCGGCACCGGCAAGGCGAACCCGACCGCGGCGATCCTCAGCGCGGCGCTGATGCTCGACTTCCTCGGCGAGGGTGTCGCAGCCGATCGGATCCGCGCCGCGTGCGCTGATCCTGTCACCGGCAGCACCACCGACGTCGGTGACGCCATCGCAGCTCGCGTGGGAAACTGACGACATGCCCATCACACCGACCCCGAAGATCTGGATGAACGGCGAGCTCGTCGACTGGGACAAGGCCCAGGTCCACGTGCTCACCCACACGCTGCACTACGGCACCGGCGTGTTCGAGGGCATCCGGGCCTACGAGACCGACCAGGGTCCGGCCGTGTTCCGTCTGACCGAGCACATCGAGCGCCTGTTCAGCTCGGCGCAGATCATGGGCATGGAGATTCCCTACACCGTCGACGAGCTGATCGCCGCGACCAAGGAGACGGTGGCGTCGACCGGGCTCGACTCGCTGCTACATCCGCCCGATCGCCTACTACGGCTACGGCGAGATGGGCCTCAACACGTTGCCGTGCTCGGTCGACGTGTCGATCGCCTGCTGGCCGTGGGGTGCCTATCTCGGCGACGACGCCGTCGAGAAGGGCGTGCGGATGAAGATCTCGTCGTGGACCCGCCACGACCACAACACGATGCCGCCCGCATCGAAGACGACCGGCAACTACGTGAACTCGTCGCTCGCCAAGGTCGAGGCGTTGAAGGCCGGCTACGACGAGGCGATCATGCTCGCCCCGAACGGCCTGATCGCCGAGTGCACCGGCGAGAACATCTTCGTCGCTCGTCACGGCAAGTTGCTCACGCCGCCGCTGTCGGCCGGTGCGCTCGAGGGCATCACCCAGAACTCCGTGTCGACCATCGCGGCGCGACCTCGGCTTCGAGGTCGTCGTCGACAACATCGCCCGCAGCGATCTGTACATCGCGGAGGAGACCTTCGTGTGTGGCACCGCCGCCGAGGTCAGCTCGATCAACTCCGTCGACGACCGCAACATCCCGTGCCCGGGCCCGATGACCTCTGCCATCGCCGAGGTGTACCACCAGGCGATCCGCGGCCAGGATGCTCGGTACAAGGACTGGTGCGAACTCGTCCGCTGACACCGTCAACGCTGACCGCACCCACCCCAAACCCCGAAATTCGGAGCCGATGTTGCGCTGAGCGACACGCTCGCTCCGAATTTCGGGTTGGACTGGGGTGGCGTTCGCGTGAGGTACGGTCCGGCGGATGGGGTTGCACGTGGGGATGTGCTTCGATCGGAGTCTGCCGGCGCCGTTCGTGGTCGAGGTGGCCGAGGCGCTGGAAGCGGCCGACGTCGATCAGCTGTGGGTGATCGAGGACTGCTTCTACACCGCGGGGGTGAGCCTGGCGGCGACGGCACTGGCTCGCACCGAGTCGCTGACCGTCGGGATCGGCATCCTGCCGGCCGTCGCTCGCAATCCGGCGGTGACGGCGATGGAGCTGGCGACGCTCGCCAACCTGGCACCAGGGCGTTTGCTCGCCGGGATCGGTCACGGCATCCAGGAGTGGATGGAACAGATGGGCGCACGGACGTCGTCGCCACTGACCACGCTCGACGAAGCGATCACCATCGTCCGCCGGCTGTTGCGCGGCGAGCGGGTCACCTTCGACGGCACGGAATTCACGATGCACGACGTCGCACTCGATGCACCACCGTCGACGGTGCCGCCCGTGCTCGCCGGTGTGCGCGGGCCGAAGTCGTTGGCGCTCGCGGGTCGGGTGGCCGACGGTGTCGTCCTCGCCGAGGGCGCGGGGCCGACCTACGTTCGCGAGTCGATCGAGCGGGCAGGATCACCCGATCCGTTCCGGGTGTCGGTGTTCACGGCGCTCGCCATCGGTGACGACGCCCGCGAGATGCGCAGGATCATGGCGCCGTTCGTCGCCGGCATCATCGACGGCACCAACCCGGCGCCGAACGCCCATCCGCACATCGACGAGATCAGGGAACGACACGCCGCACTCGGTGTCGACGGGATCGCGGACATGCCCGAGGAGTGGTGGATCGAGCTCGGAGCGATCGGTACGTTCGACGACGCCGTTCGCCACGCCGAAGCACTTGCCGACGCCGGCGCCACCGACGTGACGTTCTTCCCCGGCCCGACCGTCGAGCTCGCCCGCGAGGATCTCCACCACGTCACCCGCCTCGCCGCCGCCCTCCGCTGACCCCCTCTCCCTCGCCACAGAGCCGAAATTCTCCTCCGTGTGCGCGCTCGAGCGCGCACCACGAGGAGAATTTCGGAGGTTGCGGCGGGTTGGGGTGGGGAGGGAGGGAACGGGTGGGAAAAACGAAAGCGCCCCGTCGGGTGACCGGCTCTCGCCGGCGCACCTTTCGGGGCTGCTCGTGGACAGGTCCACCACTGGTCGAACGTCGGGCGTTAGCCTTCGACTCGACCTGTTCACATCGCCCGTCTCGCCTTTCGGCGTGGCGGGCGATGCCGCGTTTACGGACTCGACACCGGTTCCCCGGCATCGACCCCGTTGGCACCGCTCACGCTGACCCGGTTGCCCGTGCCCTCGGTCCTGGCGCCAATCGGAACCGACCTCGCTGAGTCCAGTTGGGGTGGCCCCAGTTCCTTCGGCTCCTCAACCACAGCTCCGTTGCCCACCGGCCGTCCGAAGACGTCCCGCGAACCCGATCGCCTCGCCGCACCGTCCGTCGACCACGAGTCGCCCCGTACCCTCCGAACGCTCCAGCAGGTCTCCGTCTCCGTCGCCCACCCGAAGGTGACCAACGGCCCGGTCTGACCCGACTCCCGCTCCGGTCTCCCGTTGCAGTCGCCGACTCGTCGTTGCCGCCGACCTCCCGAAGGAGTCCGGCAGCCCGGTCCGAGGTGGCCGTGAACACTGTCCGTGCTCCGATTCCGCTTTCACCTCGAGAGCGGTGTGGGCTGGGCCGAAGCCCCCTCCTCACCGCTCCGGTCGGCGTGCGCTCTCCGGAACGAGGATCAGTAAATACGCTGCAAAACCCCTGGTCAAGCGGTATTTCGAAAAACACAGGGTTATCCCCGGAACTTCTTCGTTACCCCCAGGATTTCTTCCGTCGTCCACCCGTTGCCCACCGTTCATGCACAACGACATGCACAGGTCGGGTCGGCTTTCTGAGTCAGCGCGGTTGAATCCGGCTCCCGTTCAGGCTTCAATGGACCCCGATGACGAACCACCACTGCGCCGCCATCATCATCATTCTGTAGAACACGTGGACCCCACGTGTTCGTCGAGCCGCCCTCCGGGCGGCTCTTTCAGTTCTCGGGAGCACTTCATGCGACACGTCGAAATCTTCGACACCACACTGCGCGACGGCCTCCAGGTGGAGGGTGTCTCGGCGACGGTCGACGACAAGCTGCGCATTGCCGAGCAACTCGACCTGCTCGGCGTGCACTTCATCGAGGGCGGCTGGCCCGGCGCCAACCCGAAGGACATCGAGTTCTTCGCCCGCGCCCAGAACGAGCTGCACCTCAGCACGTCGACGCTGGTCGCGTTCGGCTCGACGCGTCGTCCGCGCGGCAAGGTCGACGACGACGCCACCCTGCGCAACCTGATCGAGGCGAACACCGCCGCGGTGTGCATCGTGGCCAAGAGCTCCGAGTATCAGGTCGTCGAGGCGCTGCAGACCACCCTCGACGAGGGCGCCGCGATGATCGCCGACTCGGTCAAGTACCTCCACGGTGAGGGGCGGATGGTGCTCGTCGACCTCGAGCACTTCTTCGACGGCTACAGGGACAATCCGGAGTTCTCGCTGCGAGCGATCGAAGCGGCTGTCGTGAACGGTGCCTCGCATCTCGTGCTGTGCGACACCAACGGCGGCACGCTGCCGAGCGAGGTCGGTCGGATCGTCGCCGACGTCAAGGCCCACGTCGGCGACGACGCGATCATCGGCATCCACTGCCACGACGACACGGGATGCGCGGTGGCCAACTCGATGGCGGCCGTCGAGGCCGGTGCCGGCCATGTGCAGGGGACGCTCAATGGCCTCGGCGAGCGCACCGGCAACACCAACCTCACGACGGTCATCCCGAACCTGCAGCTCAAGCTCGGCTACCAGTGTCTGCCCGAGGGTCGCATCGAGCGGCTCACCTCGGTGAGCCATCACGTCGCGGAGACTCTCAACCGGGCCGTCAACCCGCAGGCTCCGTATGTCGGGTCGTCGGCGTTCGCCCACAAGGCCGGCCTCCACGTGTCGGCGATCGTGCGGGCGAAGGACGCGTACGAACACGTGAACCCCGAACTCGTCGGCAACGGCACCCGCTTCGTCGTGTCGGAGATGGCCGGACGTGCGACCATCCAGATGAAGGCCGACGAGATCGGCATCGAACTCGATGGCGCGCAGATCAACGAGGTCGTCGACGACCTGAAGCGGCTCGAACACGAGGGCTACCACTTCGAAGCGGCCGACGCGTCGCTCGAGCTGCTGATGCGTCGGGCGGCCGGCCAGGTCCCCGACTTCTTCCGCGTGGAGTCGATGCGCGTGATCACCGACGAACTGCGCGGCGGCGAATTCTCCACCGAGGCGACCGTCAAGGTGTGGGTCGGCAGCGGTGACGACGCAGAACGCCGCGTGTGGGTGGCCGAGGGCAACGGCCCGGTCAACGCCATCGACATGGCGCTGCGCAAGGCCGTCGGGACCGTCCTGCCCGAACTCGCCGACATCCACCTGACCGACTACAAGGTGCGCATCCTCGACGGCACGAGCGCCACCGGGTCGACGACCCGCGTGCTGTTGTCGGCAACGGATGGCACTCGTGACTGGACCACGATCGGCGTCAGCCCGAACATCATCGAGGCCTCGTGGCGCGCGCTGGAGGACAGCCTCGTGTACGGCCTGCTGCACCGCTCGCTGCGCAACGCCGACTGAACGGTCGGTACCCGGGTGGTCTCCTGCTAGAAAGACATCGATGTCCGCCCCCAGATTCAGCCCGGTACCGCCGACCGATCGACCCCGTTACTACGAGTCGCCCGATCATGTGCCCGAATCGTGGACGCCCGACCGGCCTGGTGAGATCGAGGGATTTCAGCCCGCCGGCCCGCAGCTCGGCGCGCAGGGGCCCGACCAGGGCTTTGCGCTCCGCATCGCCGGCCAACTCCGTCCCAAACTGCAACTGCAGCCCGGTGAGAACATCGACGACGTCATCCACGGGTGTCTCGGGGTTGCGCTGCGCCGGGCGTCGGTCTTCTCGCGGGCGCCGGTCGTCCACGACCTCAACATCGCGTTCACGATCTGGGGTTTCTACGACGCCACTCCGCCGACCGAGCTCGTCGAACTCCGGATGCCCCTCTTCGAGGGCCTGCGTCTCGTGGCCCATCACTACACCGAGGGTCGCGTGGTTGCGGACATGCCACCGGAGTCGACGTTGCGGCTGACGCCGGCCCAGGTCGCCGACGCGTATCCGGCCGACTGGCGCGCCCTCGTCGGCGCCTGACGCCGCCGCCGTGCCCTCCCGCCGCACGCTCGCGACGGGTGACATCGATCTGCGCGCCACGATGAGGCCCATCGGGACGTACTCGCGTGACCCGACCACTCGGTGGACTGCCAACAGCTTCACCAAGGCGGTGCTCACCCCGATCGGGCCGGGCACGATGCAACTCGTCTGGGACGGGTCGGGCCGGACCACCGCCGAGGCCTGGGGGAGCGGCGCCGACTGGCTCCTCGATCGGGCGCCGCACTGGGTGGGTCTGCACGACGACCTCGAGGGATTCGACCCGACACTCCACCCACGGGTCGCCGAATGGTGGCGTCGCCATCCGGGTCTCCGCCTCGCCGCAGCCGGCGTGATCTGGCAGGAGTTGCTCCTGGTGCTGCTCGGCCAGCGGGTGACCGTCGAGGAGGCCCTGAAGAGCTGGGTCCGCATCGTGTACGAGTGGGGCGAGCCGGCCCCCGGGCCGTGCGAACTCCGACTGCCCCCGTCGCCCGACGTCGTCTCGTCGAAGTCGTACGTCGATCTGCACCGGTTCAACGTCGAACGGCGACGAGCGGACGCCATCCTGCTCGCCGCCAAGCGCGCCAATCGGCTGGAGGAGGCCGCGACGATGAGTGTGTCCGACGCGCTCACGCGACTCACGGCACTGCCCGGGATGGGCGCATGGACGGCGACGTCGGTGATCACCGCCAGCCACGGTGACCCCGACACGATCGTGCTGCGCGACTTCGGCCTGCCGACGATGGTCAACTATGCGTTCACGGGCGACGCCGCGCGTGTCCCGCCCGACGAGGGCGGTGACGAGCTGATGTGCCGCCATCTCGCACCGTGGGCAGGTCACCGCCAGCGGATCATCCGGCTGCTGTTCACCGTGGGCGTGTCGGTTCCCCGGCGCGGACCACGGGCGTTCAATCCGGACATCCGGAGGCTGTGACATCAGGCCGACGGCTGACCGGGCCGGCGAGCCATGGGACACTGTGTCGATGCGTCGCTCGGTCGCACTGCTGATCGTGGTGGCGGTGCTTCTCGGCGCCGGCCTCAGGGAGACCTCCCGCGGGTCGAGGGTCGACGCGGTCGGAACCCGCACAGCGGGAACGGTCTGCCTGGCGCAGGCGACACCCGATCAGCTCGGCCAGCTGTTCGTGACCGAACCCGGCGGGGTCGTCGGTGCCGACTATCAACGAGCGACCCCACTGTCGAACGGATCGGTGCTCTGGACGTTCCAGGACGCCGAGGTCAGGCTGCCGAACGGATCCACGACGCTGGTGCACAACATCGGGATGATCCAGCGGGGCAACTGCTTCACGGTGCTGATGAGTGGCACCGCAACCGACCCGCAGCCGTGGCTGTACGCGTCGAGCACGACCAAGTTCGCTCACTGGTACTGGCCGCTCGGGGCCGAGATGGGCGCCGACGGCCGGGTGTACGTGTTCATGGCGGAGATGGTCGAGCGAGGCCCGGGCTACCTGACGCGGGTCGAGCCGATCTCGACGGTCGTGGCCGGTGTCGACGTCGACAACCTCGAGGTCGAGGTCTACGGCGCGCCGGCCAACGCGAGCCCGGCACTCTACGGGTGGTCGATCGAGTCGGACAGTTCGTGGACCTACCTGTACGCACAATGTCACCGTCAGTTCGGCTTCGACCCCTACATCGACGTCTACGCGCACGATGGGCAGTGCGCCAGCATCGTCACGGTCGCGCGGGTTCCTCGTGGGCAACTCCTGGCTGCACCGAGATATTGGACCGGTGCGGGCTGGGCGTCGGACCCAGCAGCGGCAGTCCCGGTGATCGAGACCGCAGGGCGCTCGGTCAATGCCACCCAGATCGTGCGGGCGAACAACAATTGGATGGCCATCACCAAGGTCGGTGACTGGTGGGGCGACCGGATTCTCGTCGAACGTGCAAGTCGGGCGGTCGGCCCGTTCAGCATCGTGGCCGACCTCGCAGCAGTTCCGAAGTGTGGGATCGACTGCAACACCTACTTCGCCAGTTGGATCCCGTCGCCCGATCCGACGCGACTCGTCTTCGGGTTGTCGAACAACCGCTGGGACGGCATCGCCACCGAGGTCTACCGTCCGACGTTCTCGTCCGTCGCCGCGCCGGCGTACGCGATGTCGACGGCCGACCGTTGCTCGCTCGGATACTGCGGCTGAGCCGCGACGACGCGGTGACGCCACGTCGGCCGCGTCGCCGGAGCTGTAATGTCGACCGTCGATGTCCGGCACTGGAAAACTCGACCGTCGCGCCTACGAGCGCGAATTGGAGCGACTCCAGCTCGAACTCGTCCAGATGCTCGAGTGGATCCGAGTGAGCGGGCATCGCCTCGTGGTGATCTTCGAAGGCCGCGATGCGGCCGGCAAGGGAAGCACGATCAGCCGCCTCACCGGCCCGCTGAACCCGCGGGCCTGTCGGGTCGTCGCACTGCCGAAGCCCAGTGAGCGTGAGCGCACCGAGTGGTACTTCCAGCGGTACGTGGCCCACCTGCCGTCGGCGGGTGAGATGGTCGTGTTCGACCGGTCGTGGTACAACCGTGCCGGCGTCGAGCGGGTCCTGGGTTTCTGCAGCGACGCAGAGTACTGGGAGTTCATCCGGTCGGTTCCGGAGTTCGAACGCATGCTGGTGCGTTCGGGTATCCAGGTCGTCAAGTACTGGTTCTCGGTGTCGAACGAGGTGCAGACCCAACGTTTCGAGGAGCGCCTCGCAGATCCGGCCAAGCGCTGGAAGTTCTCCGACATCGATGCCCGGTCGCAGGCCAAGTGGAACGAGTATTCGCGCGCCAAGGACATCATGGTGGAGCACACGTCGATTCCCGAGGCGACTTGGTGGGAGGTCGACGGTGACGACAAACGTCGTGCCCGACTCAACACCATCAGCCACCTGTTGTCGTTGGTGCCGCACGAGAAGGTGTCCTATCCGAAGGTCGAGCTGCCGGAGGTGCGCCCGGACGAGGGGTACGAACGGCCACCGCTCGATCAGCTCAACTTCGTCCCGCAGATCTACTGAGGCGTGTGGCGCCGGTGCAGTTCGATCCCGCCCGTGATCCTCATCGCCGATTGAATCCCTTGACCGGCGAGTGGGTCGTCGTGTCGCCACAGCGGACGCAGCGTCCGTGGAACGGGCAGACCAAACCGGCCGCCGATCCGGCTCCCGCGTTCGACCCGGGGTGCTACCTGTGTCCAGGGAACGAACGTGCCGGTGGCGTGCGCAATCCGGTGTACGCGTCGACGTTCGTCTTCGAGAACGACTTCGCGGCGCTCGTCCCCGACGCCCCGGCTCCGGCGACCTCGCCCGACCCGTTGTTCCAAGTCGACACCGGCGCAGGCCAGTGTCGGGTGATCTGCTTCTCGCCTCGACACGATCTGACGCTGGCCGACATGGACCGCGCCGACGTCGTGCGGGTCATCGAACTGTGGCAATCACAGCTCGACGAGTTGCAGGCCACCCATCGGTGGGTTCAGATCTTCGAGACCAGGGGAGCGATCTCCGGCGCGTCGAATGCTCATCCGCACGGACAGATCTGGGCGTCGGACTTCCTCCCCGACGAGGCCGAGCGGGAGCTCGAGTCACAGCGCAGATACCGCGCTGCGCACGGTCGTCGGATGTTGATGGACTACACCGAGCGCGAATTGGAGATCGGCGACCGTGTCGTCGCGACCAACGAGTCGTGGGTCGTCGTCGTGCCGTACTGGGCCTACTGGCCGTACGAGACCATGGTGCTGCCGCGTCGGGCGGTCGGGTCGCTGACCGACCTCGGTGCTGACGAGTGCGAATCGCTTGCTCACATCCTGCAGTTGATGTTGGGCGCCTTCGATGCGCTGTTCGGCACATCGTTCCCGTACTGCTCGGGTTGGCACGGGGCTCCCGGCGGTGACGCCGATCGTCGGGACGCTGACGTGTGGCAACTCCACGCGCACTACTACCCGCCGCTGCTGCGGTCGGCTGACGTCGCGAAGATCCCGGCGAGTTACGAACTGCTCGCGAATCGCCAACGTGACCTCACCGCCGAGTTCGCGGCCGCGAACCTTCGGGCCGCGCTCTGAACAACATTCTAGTTGGATGGAATGTTCGCTACACTGTTCGCATGCGCATCGGAATGCTCGCCGACCAGGCCGGGGTGACCACCAAGACGATTCGGTACTACGAGTCGATCAGTCTGCTCGCCGAGCCGGGCAGGACGCCGTCGGGATATCGCGAGTACGGCGACGACGCGGTCGAGCGTCTCCGGTTCATCCGTGATGCGCAGTCGTCGGGCCTGTCCCTGGCGGAGATCCAGTCGGTGCTGGAACTGAAAGATGCGGCGCGCGGAGTTGCGGCCACACCATGGCGCTGCTCGATCGGCATCTCGCCGAGATCGACGAACAGATCGCGAGGCTGGAGGTGGCACGCACCGAATTGCTCGAACTCGCCCGTCGGGCGCGCGGATTGGATCCGTCGGCGTGTACCGATCCCCATCGCTGTCAAGTGATCACGGGTGCGCCGGAATGACGGCGGATGTGCTGACGAAAATGTCGACGTGGGCCCTTGACCTTCCAGTCGAATGCAAGGTTTACGGTGGTCGACATGAGTGACGCGCCCACACGCTCCGACATCGCCGTCGAGGGGATGACCTGTGCCGCGTGTGCGAACCGCATCCAGCGCACGCTGACCAAGCTCGACGGTGTCAGCGACGCGCGGGTCAACTTCGCCAACGGCCGTGCCACCGTGATGCACGACGCCACCGTCGAGGACGATCAGCTCCGCGCTGCCATCGAAGGCCTCGGCTACCAGTCGCCGGCGACCGCTGATCACGATGAGGCCGAACGGCGCCGTGAAGCCGATCTGCGGCGCCGCTGGATCGTCGCGCTCGTCCTCGGCATTCCGGTCGTCGCCATCTCGATGGTGCCGCCGTTGATGTTCGACGGATGGGAATGGCTCGCCGCGATCCTCGCGACGCCGGTCGTGTTCTGGTGCGGTTGGGGATTCCACCGCGCCGCGTGGATGAACCTACGCCACGGCACCACCACGATGGACACGCTCGTCTCGATGGGAACGTTGTCGGCGTGGACGTGGTCGACGGTGGTGCTGATCGGCAGCCTCGGCGACGATTCGGCACACGCAGGTTCGATGCCGGCAATGAGCAGCGACGGCGGCCACGTCTACTACGAGACCGCCGCGGTCATCATCGCGCTGATCCTCATCGGCAAGTGGTTGGAGATCAGGGCCAAACGACGCTCGGGTGATGCGCTGCGGGCGCTCGCCGATCTGGGTGTGCGCAGTGCTCGACTCGTCGACGGCACCGAGGTGTCGATCGAATCGTTGACGCCGGGGATGCGGTTCGTCGTGCGGCCGGGGGAGAAGATCGCGACCGATGGAGTGGTCGTCGAGGGACTCTCGGCCGTCGACGCATCGATGGTCACCGGCGAGCCCGTGCCCGTCGAGGTCGGGCCGGGCGATGAGGTGATCGGCGCCACGGTGAATGCGAACGGGTCGCTCGTCGTGGAGGCAACTCGGGTCGGTTCCGATACGGCGCTGGCCCAGATCGTGCGTCTCGTCGACGAGGCACAGGGGAGCCGCGCCGAGGTTCAACGCCTGGCCGACCGGGTGGCCTCGGTGTTCGTGCCGGTGGCGATCGGCATCGCGCTCGTGACCTTGGTGGCGTGGCTCGCGATCACCGGCGACGTGAACGAGGCATTCACCGCAGCGGTGGCGGTGTTGATCGTGGCGTGCCCGTGTGCCCTCGGTCTCGCCACGCCGCTCGCCATCATGGTGGGCACGGGTCGCGCGGCCCAGCTCGGCGTGATCATCAAGGGTGGCGAGGTCCTCGAGGACACGCGCCGTATCGACACGATCGTGCTCGACAAGACCGGCACCGTCACCGAGGGTCGGATGTCGCTCGTCGACGTGGTGGCGCCCGACGGGGACCGCGACCACCTGCTCGCTCTCGCGGCCGCCGTCGAGGCGCGGTCGGAGCATCCGATCGCTCAGACCATCGCCACGGCCGGTCGGACCGACGGCATGGTCGTCGACGCCTTCGTCAACCGACCCGGCATCGGCGTGACCGCCAACGTCGACGGCGAGGAGGTGCGCGTCGGCCGCCGCCGGCTGTTCGACACCGTTCCCACTGCAGTCGCTCAGGCTGCTTCGTCGGCGGAGGCGCAGGGACGCACCGCGGTCCTTGCCGGTCGCGGGGCGACCGCCGAGGCCGTGCTGGTCGTTGCCGACACCGTCAAGCCGACGTCGGCCGAAGCCATTGCAGCATTTCACGACCTCGGACTCACGGTCACGTTGCTCACCGGCGACAATGCCAAGACCGCACGGTCGGTCGGCCGGGCGGTCAACGTCGACCACGTCATCGCCGACGTCCTTCCCGATGCCAAGGCGGCGGAGATCTCGCGGCTGCAGGCCGAGGGACACCGCGTGGCGATGGTCGGCGACGGGATCAACGACGCGCCGGCGCTCGCACAGGCCGATCTCGGCATCGCCCTCGGCACCGGAACCGATGTCGCCATCGAGGCGTCCGACCTCACGATCGTGTCGGGCGATCTCCGAGCCGCCGCCGACGCGGTCGCGCTGTCACGGCGCACGCTCTCGACCATCAAGGGCAACCTGTTCTGGGCATTCGCCTACAACTCGGCTGCCATCCCGCTGGCTGCGTTCGGCTTCCTCAATCCGATGGTCGCCGCCGCAGCGATGGGCATGTCGTCGCTGTTCGTGGTGACGAACAGCTTGCGCCTGCGTCGTTTCGACGGCTACCGGGCCAAGGACCGCACTGCCGTCCCGACATCCACCCTTGCGACCCCCGAACCGATCCAGGAGACCGTCTCATGAGCGATACCGCCACCACCCGTACCTACGCAGTCCCCGGCGTCAGCTGTGACCACTGCAAGCACGCCATCGAATCCGAGGTGTCGACCGTCGACGGCGTCGCCGTCGTCGACGTCGACCTGGAGGCCAAGCTCGTCACCGTCTCGGGTGGCGACGACGCTGCCATCCGTGCGGCGATCGACGAAGCCGGCTACGACATCGCCTGACCGTCACACGGGACCGTGTGATGGTCAAGCGTGAACGCGGTGCATGATGGGGACATGCAGACACAGGTGTTGATCGGTGGCGAATGGCGAGACGGATCGGATTCCGAACGGTTCGATGTCGAGAATCCCGCGACCGAGGAGATCGTCGCCTCTGTCGCCGCAGGCACCCCCAGCGATGCGACGCTCGCCTGCGAAGCCGCTGCCGAGGCTCAGGTCGCCTGGGCGGCGACAGCGCCGCGCGAACGGGGCGAGATCCTCCGGCGCACGTGGCAGCTGATGATCGACCACAGCGACGAGCTCGCCCGTCTGATCACGCTGGAACACGGCAAGCCGTTGGCGGACGCACGCGGCGAGGTTGCCTACGCAGCTGAGTTCTTCCGTTGGAACTCGGA
Organism: Ilumatobacteraceae bacterium; assembly: GCA_963747375.1. Classification (GTDB taxonomy): domain Bacteria; phylum Actinomycetota; class Acidimicrobiia; order Acidimicrobiales; family Ilumatobacteraceae; genus Sva-07. The sequence goes on along the minus strand of CAVVFL010000007.1, from coordinate 164,288 downwards.
GGAGGCGGTCCGGATCCACGGCTCGCTCGGCGCGGCGCCCAGCGGCGCGAATCGAATCATCGTCCACCATCCACCCGTCGGTGTCGTCGTGATCGTCACGCCGTGGAACTTCCCGGCGGCGATGATCACCCGCAAGCTCGCGCCGGCGCTCGCGGCCGGCAACGCCGCAGTGATCAAGCCGCCCCGTGAGACACCCCTCACGGCATTGCGCATCGGTGAACTGCTGCACGAGGCCGGACTCCCGGCCGGGGTCGTGAACATCGTTCCGACGTTGTCGTCGGGCGCGTGGTTCGACGCAGCCGTCGACCATCCGGCCACGCGGATGGTGTCGTTCACCGGCTCGACCGAGGTCGGCATCGTGCTCCTCAAGCGGGCCGCCGATCGCGTCCTGAAGACGGTGATGGAACTCGGCGGCAACGCGCCGTTCATCGTGTTCGACGACGCCGACGTCGAGGCAGCAGTGCAGGGGGCGATGGTTGCCAAGATGAGGCACTCCGCGGAGACCTGTACCGCCGCCAACCGGTTCTTCGTCCATGCGGCGGTCGCAGAGGACTTCACGAAGATGTTCGCGGCGGCGATGGCCGATGTGCGCATCGGGAGCGGATTCGACGACGGCGTCACATGTGGCCCGATGATCAACGCCAAGGCGGTCGCATCGATCAACGAGCTCGTCACCGCAGCCGCGGATCACGGTGCCACGATCGCGACCGGCGGTGGATCCGTCGACGGTCCGGGGCACTTCTACCCGCCGACCGTGCTGGGCAATGTTCGTTCGGGTGACGAGATCACCCGCCATGAGATCTTCGGTCCGGTTGCGCCGGTGATCACATTCGACGACACCGACCAGATGATCGCCGACGCGAACGACACCGAGATGGGTCTCACCGGCTACGTCTTCACCCGCGACCTGCGGCGCGGACTTGCAGTGAGCGAGCGGATCCAGGCGGGCATGATCGGCCTCAACCGGGGCGCAGTGTCCGACCCGGCCGCGCCCTTTGGTGGCATGAAACAGTCCGGCCTCGGCCGTGAGGGGGCCAGCGAGGGAATCTACGAATTCTGCGAGACCCAGTACATCGCCGCCGACTGGTAGCGGACCCGGGCGTCACGTCCGACCCGGCACGGTGTAGTCGGTTCAGGCGGAGACGAGCGCGTAGTACTCGCCGAAGTCCTTGTCCTTCAGCAGCCGGCCCATCTTGCGGAATTCTCTCGCGACACCGAGCACGGCGGTCTCCATCGTGATCGGGCCGCCCGCGGCCGAGGCCAGGAAGGCCGAATGGATCGCCGCATTGCGGATCGAGGCGCCCGACAGCTCGAAGTGTTCCGCGAGCCAGTCGAGATCGACGCCCTCGACCGGTGCCGCCGACGGCAGGTTGTTCGCCCAGATCACCTTGCGTTCCTCGACGCCGGGGAGCGCGAACTCGACGCGTACGTGGATCCGTCGCAGGAACGCCTCGTCGACGTTCTTCTCGAAGTTGGTGGCGAGCACCACCAGGCCGTCGTAGGCCTCGAGGCGCTGCAGGAGGTAGGACACCTCGATGTTGGCGTACCGGTCGCGAGCGTCCTTCACTTCCGATCGCTTCCCGAACAGCGAGTCGGCCTCGTCGAAGAACAGGACCATGTTGCCGGCGCTCGCGGCGTCGAAGATCTGCTCGAGGTTCTTCTCGGTCTCTCCGATGTACTTGCTGACCACCGAGGACAGGTCGAGCTTGAACACGTCGAGTCCGAGCGCTCCGGCGATGATCTCCGATGCGAGCGTCTTGCCGGTTCCGGACGGACCGGCGAACAGCGCCACCAGACCCCTCGACGGGTTGGGGGAGAATCCCCAGTCGTCGTAGACCTCGTTGGCATGGCGGTATCGCTCGACGATCGACTGGAGCAGGGCGAGTCGTTCCGGGCTCAGCACGATGTCGTCCCAGGAGTGGCTCGGCGAGATGCGGCGCGTCAGCCGTTCGAGCGGCCCGCTCGCGAGGCGGCGCACAGCTGCATCGATGTCACCTCCGACCGCCTGGCGGGCGCGTTGGACGCGGTGCATCTGGTCGAACGTCAAACGGTGCGTCCGGTCGACGCCGGGCCCGAAGGCGACGAGCCATTCGTCGTCGGTCGGTTCGTTCGCGTGGGCGAACACCTCGGTCCAGCTCCTGTCGGGCAACTCGTCGATCGGCGGACCGCTTCGCGACGACAACACCCACACGAGGTGTTCGGCACGCGTCAACCAGCGTCGCATGAGCGGACTGACGGCGTCGTCGATCTCGATCACCAGTGCCCGTCCGGTGATGGTGGCCTCCCGAACCAATGCCGCCCACTCGCTGTCGTTGGTCGGGGCGGGTGCGCACACGAATCGTCGACCCGATGCCGACGCCGCGCCGGCGAGCCGTCGCCGCATGCGGTCGGGACCGGTCGCCACGACGAAATCGCTGGTGCCGGGTGTCGAGGTGTCGTCGAGCTCGAACTCGACGACACCGACGGGGAGGTCGGGGTCGGGCGAGGTGTCGCCGAACAGCGACCAGATCACGCTCTGGTGCAATGCGACCGGATGGTCGGCCCATGGCCCGTCGGTGCCGATGTCGACGAACGCCGTGCGTCGCAGGGCCGAGGTCGGCCCCACGGTGAGCGCGCCGGGATGGCCGTCGCCGAGTATCTGTCCGAGTGCGCCCAGCGTGATCCGGTCGGTGTGTCCGTCGCCGTGCAGGGCGGTGACGAGGCGACGACAGTTCGAGTCGATCTCTGCGGTTGCGAGCAGTGCGAGCACCTCGGCTTCGGGCGTCGTCAGCGCGGCATTGGCGACCAGGACGGAGAACGCGCCGTCGTCGTCCAACGAGTCATGGAATCCGGCGCGGGCCGTGGCGACAAGGGCGTCGCTGTCGTCATCGGTCGCGGCACCCACGAGCAGTGCTCGCCCGAACGCAAACCACGCTGGTCCTCTGGTCTCGCCGTCGTGCACCGCGTCAGTCAAGCAGGTGCGGCTCACGACAGTGAGCCTGTGGGCGTGCGCTACCGTGCAGAGATGGCGCAGCCAGTGGTGATGGGCGACAACCTGATGTGCACGATGGGCGCCGCACCGGCGCCGATCACCGTACTTCCGACCAATCGTGTGATGGCCGAGAACAAACCCATGGCGAACATCATGGACCACGTACCGTTCATGAACATCATGCCCTTCGGCGTCTGCATGTCGCTGGCGAACCCGGCGACCGCGTCGCTGACCGCGGCGGCGTTGGGAGTGTTGACGCCCGGACCGTGCACACCGATGACCTCGGCGCCGTGGATACCCGGAGTACCGACGGTGATGGTCGCCAACATGCCGGCGCTGAATTCGACATCGAAGTGCATCTGCATGTTCGGCGGGCAGATCAGTGTCTCGGTTCCGACGGCCATGAAAGAGACACTGCCGTAACGGAGGGTGACGACGCTGCAACGCTCGGTGAGGCGGTGGCCGCGTGAGGTGATGACGGGACGCGCAAAGCGTGCTACGTTCGCCGATCACGGGTCGAGGTAACGGCGGAGAAGCGCACGGCGCTCTCGAAGTCGGCGCGGACATTCGTGGCGGCGTTCCGACCAATGGGTCGTCGTGAATTCATACGTTTCCGATCGGGAGGTTCTCTGTGCCGTCATACTTGACTCCGGGTGTCTATGTCGAAGAAGTGGCCTCGTCGAGTGCCACGCTCTCCGCCGGCGCCACCGCTGTTGCTGCATTCGTCGGATTCACTGCGAAGGCGCCCAAGGACGATCCGTCCGACCCGGAGGGTCTCAAGCCTCGCCTGGTGACGAACTGGACGCAGTTCGAAGGCCTGTACGGCGGATTCGTGCCGGGCGCCATGCTCCCGCACTCCGTCTACGGGTACTTCAACAACGGCGGTTCGATGGCCTACATCGTTCGCATCTCGAACACGGTGCCGTCCGAGGAGTCGGGCCAGCTCGCCCTCACGGCCGGCGATCGCGCGCTCGGCCCGGCGGTCGAGTTCACGACGGTCGAGCCGAACGCCGACGTCACCGTCACCGTCACGTCTGAGCCCGCCGCCGCGGACGACGACGATGCCGTCCCGACCTTCGAAGTCACGATCAGCGACAAGGTCGGCGAGCCCGAAGTGTTCTCCGGAGTCACGCTGGGTGGTATCGACAAGGCCATCAACGGCACCTCCACCAAGGTGAAGGTCGAAACGAAGATCGACGTCGACCAACTCGCCGCCGACCTTCAGACGCTGCCGACCGGCAGCTTTGCCATCGAGCCGGCCGCGCCGACCCCGGTCGCCGTGCCGGGCCGCGCCTTCGCCGGTTCCGAGACGGCTCGCACCGGTATCAGTGGCCTCACGATCGCCGACGACGTCACGATGGTGATGGTCCCCGACCTGATCACCGCCGCCACGCAGGAAGACGGCACGGTCGACCTCGGCATGTGGAAGTCGGTGCAGCTCGCGCTCATCAACCACTGCGAGGGTCAGGCCAACCGTATGGCCGTGCTCGATGCACCTCCCGGGATGTCGCCGCAGCAGATCAAGGAATGGCGCAGCGACACGGCGATGTACGACTCGGCCTTCGCCGCGTTGTACTACCCGTGGATCGAGGTCTCCAACCCGGCAGCAACCAACGGTGACACCGAGATCATGGTGCCGCCGTCGGGTCACCTCGCCGGCATCTGGGCTCGCACCGACGACACCCGTGGTGTCTGGAAGGCACCGGCCAACGAGGTCGTGCGTGGCGCGCTGAACGTCGAGACCAACATCACCAAGGCCGAGCAGGGCCTGCTGAACCCGATCGGCATCAACTGCATCCGCCCCTTCGGCACGCAGGGCATTCGCGTGTGGGGTGCCCGCACGCTGTCGTCGAACACCGATTGGACCTACATCAACGTCCGGCGCCTGTTCAACATGATCGAGACCACGATCATGAACGGCACGTCGTTTGCGGTGTTCGAGCCGAACGACAAGAAGCTGTGGGAAGGCCTCAAGCGGACGGTCGGCTCGTTCCTGCGGGGACTCTGGCGTGACGGTGCATTGTTCGGCGCGACCGCCGAGCAGGCGTTCTACGTCAAGTGCGACGAGGAGACCAACCCGCCCGACTCGATCGATCAGGGCAAGGTCATCGTCGAGGTCGGTATCGCCCCGGTGAAGCCGGCCGAGTTCGTGATCTTCCGGGTCGCGCAGATCAAGGACGAGAGCTGAATCATGACCATCGAGCGCATCCACGAAGGGAGTAGCGAATGACCACCATTGTTCCAGGCGACGCAAAGACCACGGCGATCACCTCGTCGACCTTCGCCGTCGAGTTCGGCACCGTAGCAAGTGGCTTCTTCACCGAGGCGTCCGGCCTCGGCATGGACATCGAAGAGGTGAAGAGCACCCGCATCACCTCTGACGGCAAGTCGGTGACGAAGTTCAGTCCCGGCACCGTGAAGTACGCCGCGATCACGTTGAAGCGTGAGTTCAACGGGAACAAGGAGTTCTGGGCCTGGCACGACGACATGTGCAAGGGCGCCGGGACATACACCGACGGCTCGATCGTGATGTACAACCTCAAGAACGAAGAGGTCGACCGTTGGAACATCTTGCGGGCGTGGCCGTCGAAGTGGAGTGTGTCGGACCTCGACGCGAGTAGCGACGACGTGATGACCGAAGAGATCGAACTGCAGATCGAGTTCCTCGAAAGGGCGAAGTAATGAGTGACTTTTCCGCTGCACAAGGCGGCTACTTCTCGTTCGAGCTCGATGGAACGCAGATCGCGTTCTTCACGTCGTGCAGCGGACTCTCCTCCGAGGTCGACGTGATCGAGCAGACGCAGATCACCAAGGAGGGCAAGAAGGTCACGGTCAAGCAACCGGGACCGAGCCGCACGTACTCAGAGGTCGTGCTCAAGCGCGGGTTCACGAGCGACACCGTCCTCAACGAATGGTTCGACAAGACCGTCGATGCCGGCGAGGCCGTGGACCGCAAGACGGGCTCGATCATCGTCCTCGGACGCGATGCCAAGACCGAGGTCGCCCGGTTCAACATGGAAGGGTGTTTCCCGTCCAAGTTGTCGGTGTCTGATCTCAATGCCGGCAGTGGCGAAGCGATGGTCGAGGAGCTGACGATCCGTCACGACGAGCTGCTCTGGTCCTGACGATGGCAGGTCTGCGCACCGAGTTCGACTTCACGCTGCCCAAGGGCTACGTCGGCAACGACGGCACGCTGCATCGTCACGGCACGATGCGGCTGGCCACGGCTCGTGATGAGATCGAACCGCTGCGCGACCGAACCATCGATGGTCCCGACGATCCGTACCTCACCATCTTGGTGCTGGCACGGGTCATCACATCACTCGGAGCGCTCCCCGAGGTCGGCATCGACGAGGTCGAAGGCCTCTTCGCTGCCGACCTCGCGTTCCTCCAGGACCTGTACGGCATCATCAACTTCGGCGATCAGTCCGATGTCGCGGCGCTCCAGGCGAGCGTGTTGCCCGACGAGCCGGCGGAGGTCGTCGACGTGCTCGTCGACGATGAGGTCGGCGACGGTGAGGTGGCGGACGAGAGCCCCGAGGACACGGCCCCACGACGCCGCTCGCACGTCGAAGAGGTCAGTCCGGTCTCGTCCTGAGTGCGCCGTGAAGCTCTACCCCGAATCGTCGCTGTGGAGTGAGATTGCCTACCTCGCGTACCATCTGCACTGGGATCTCGGCGAGCTCCTCGACCTCGAGCACGCAGACCGAGCCCGATTGATCGAACTGGTCGCCGACATGAACGAACGAGCGTGGGAGGCGTTGAACAATGCCTAGTGGCGACATGAACGACGCCAATGCAGCGACATTCCTGTTCGAGGTCGACGGTGTCGACATCGGCTCGTTCATGGAGGTCAGCGGCCTCGAGGTCTCGATCGAGACCGAGGATGTGAGCGAAGGGGGCCAGAACAGCTTCGTGCACAAGCTGCCGGGCCGCATGACGTGGCCGAACATCACACTCAAGCGTGGCGTGACCAAGCAGAACGCGCTGCTCAAATGGCTGAACGAGTCGTCCGGCGAAACGTTTTCGGGTAACGACAACAAGCTGAAGCGCAAGACGGCCGCGATCACACTGCTCGATCGGACCGGTAAGCGCGTGATGTCGTGGGACTTCGACGATGCATTCCCGGTCAAGTGGACCGGGCCGACGTTCGCGGCCAGTTCGTCGGATTCTCCCGACGAGCAACTCGAGATCACCCATCACGGATTCCGTGCGCATGAGCTCTGACGCTCCGACGAGTGGATCGAATCTGGTGCTGGGTGCGGGGATGGCGCGTCGCTCGCGGTCGCAGTCGGTGCTCGCGCGGCATCGGACATCGGCGACACTCGTCGGTGCTGTCGGCCGTGCCTGCGTGGGCTTCGGGCTTGCCGTCGGCCGATCGCGTTCCATCCGCCCGATGGTGAATCTCTCGGACGTGAATTCGGCGACGTTGCGTCCGCCGACGAACTTCTGGCGGGAATCTGTCACCGACGAGCCCATCGGTGTGGCCGACAATCGTTCCGTGGCCACTGCGCCCACGAGTGCTCAGCGGGTCGTTCGCCGTTCGGCTGATCGTCGGCCGACCTGGACCGATCAGGTCATCCAGCGAAGCGGGATCGGGTACACCGCCCCGCCGGCCGGGGCTCTTGCCGAGCCCGTTGGGGTTCCCGATGACTTCCAGCCGTTCGGCGACCCGAAACTCGATCATCTCCGTCTGCTGCGACGCGCCGCCGTGTCGGCGCCCGCAGCAGAGACGCGGCCGGTGCAGCCGCGACGCGCGGCGCGACCGACCGACGATCGCCGGGGCGACACCGTTGCGGAATCGGTCGACGGTGGTCGCGTCAGGGGAGACACCGCGGCCGGTCGTGGTACCGGTCCCGGTCGGCTGGCGCGAGCAGTACTTCCGGAGCCGGTCGCCCCGCGCAGCGTGGCTGCGGTGGGTCGTCCGGGCCCGGGATCAACAGTGGGCTCCGAACTGCCCGGCACGCGATCGCCGGATGAAGCCCCGGTCCGGAGGTCTCCGCAGCGTCGACAGACCCAAGCCCCGTCGAGGCTCGACACGTTGCGGGCGCTGCTCGTCGAACAGGGCAAGTTGTCGGCTGATCCGCAAGCGGTGGGGCCATCGGGTTCGGCTGCAACGGGCGACGAGGCGCAATCGTCGAGCTCGTCGGATGTGGCTCGGCGGCGTCCCGCCGATGCGGCCCGCGATGGACGTGCGCCGCAGGCTCCTCCCCTGGTGGCGCCGCGCGATGCGGGCCGACCGGCAGCGCCGACGAGCGCCGGACGCCCTCGGCCGGCTGCCGAGAGCGCCGTCGGTGATGGCCGCGCAGCGGCGACCGACACCGACACGCCGCCCATGCGATCCGGCCCGCCCGGATCGTCGACGCGATCCGAGACGACCAGATCGTCGACACCGGGACCCGATGGGGGCGGGGTCGAGAGTCGCCGAGTCGGTGGGTCGGTGCCGAACGACGTGGCGCGCTCCGCTCGAGTACCGGCGACGAATCCCGAGATGTCGGGCGAGTCGACATCGATCCGGCGTCAACTCCGCACCCAGCGATTGCTGTCGAGTGGGCTCGCGCCTGGCGGTTCGGACGTTCGTGAGCCTGCCGGTGAGCCGCGGGCGACGATGCCGAGCGACCAGGAGGTCACCAGGCCGGCAGGGATGACGGTGCGCCCTCCCGACGCGGTCCCATCGCCCGAAGCAGGTGCGGTGTCGACGATCCAGCGTGCTGTGTCGGCGCCGGCGACCCTGCCGTGGTCGGGCCAACGTCCGGAGCTGCCGTCGGCGATCGCCACCGCACCCGGCGCGGTCATCCGTCGCGTGACGCTTCCGCGGGCGTTGTCCTCCTCCTACCGGCCCGAGACCGTGCTGACCGCGCACCGCATCGGTTCGCGACCTGTCCCACCCACGTCCACGGGAGTGATGACCACGACTCCGACCGCGGCTGGAGCGCCGACGTCACTCGCACAGGACGCGAGCGATCGAGCGGCGGCGACCGAGCGGTCGCCGGGCGAGGTCGACCCTCGGCGGTCGACCGGTGCCCCTTCGTTGCGTACCTCTGCGCTGCCGGTGACCGCACTGGAGTCGATGTCCGCTCGCACGACGACCACGTCAGAGAGCACGCCCGGCTCGACGACGAGCCCGGGGACGAGTGACGCGATGCCGGCGTCGGTGGCTCCCAGGCACGTGCCCGTCGATCGGCGCGCCGGTGTCGCGACGACGTCGCCGGTCGGTGCCGATGCCCTGACGACGCGTCCGCCCGCCATCGATTCGATTCGCCGATCGTCGGTGCTCCCCGCCGGTGCCGGAGCGCTGCAACAGGTTCTTCGGCGCACTGCTGAGAGCCCTGTGGCGCCGGTGGCCGATCTCGCGGTATCGAGCACCGTCGCACTCACGACGACATCATCCGACGACCGCATCTCGACAGACCGTTCCACTCGACTTGCCGGTGATTCACGGAGCGAGCCTCGGGCCGCGACGGCGACCGCACCGTCGCACGTCGATCGGGCTGCGCCCACCGCGACGCCGTCGGTCCCGGGTCGGGCTGCGGTGTCGACTTCCGCGACACTCGCTTCGGCAGGCGCAGTTGCGCCGCCGGTGGTCCGGCGAGCCCCGGCGGACACGCAGACGTCGACTGAGCTCGCCGGGTCGTCGACCGCGCCGGTCGACACTCGGCCGGCCGAGCGGCTCGCCGACCAGTTCATGACGGAACTGTCGCAGACCATCAGGCGAACGCCGGCGCCGTTGCCGATGCCGTTCCGGCCGATGTCCGATGCGATCACGGGCGGACGACGCGTGATGCTCTCGACCGATCCGGCGTCACGGCGGGCCTTGCGCTCGGTCGGCAAGATCGCTGCCACCACCGGTGACACGATCCACCTCGATCATGCTGCGATCCCGCGTCGTCGCCTCGACGAAGTGGTCGCTCACGAGCTGACCCACGTCGCACATCCGTCGCCGACCCCGCGTTTCTTCGACGACATCGACGACAGCCCCGAGGAGCGGCGCGCCGAGAAGGTGGCATCGATCATGGCGCGTTCCCCCTTGCGCCGTCGTCGACCGTGGCGGCTCCCCGCGCATCGTCCGACACGATCAGGCGTTCGGTGGCGCCGTCGAGCAGCGGCGGGTCCGGTTCGTCGTCCAGTGGGACGATCTCGGCCGACGCGCTCGCTGCCAGGATCACCGGCTCGTCTACGGCGGCGAACGCGTCGCGCTCGGTGACTCGACCGTCGGCAGTGATCCGCCGGACCACGGCGGCCGCACCCGCTGCTCCCGCGCAACGCGAGGTGGTCCGGCGAACGATTGCTGACCAACCGGAGTCGGGAGCGAAGTCGGGCTCTGATTCGACGTCCACCGATGACCTGAACCAGCTCGTCGATGCCCGCATCGCCGCCAACGTCGACTCGTTGCTGCGAATGATCGAAGACCGGATGATCGTCGAACTCGAGCGCCGTGGTGGCCGATCCTGGAGGAGTTCCTGATGTCGAATCAACTGCAGCACGCGTACATCGAAGTCGAAACCGGTGGTCGGATCGATTGCATGTTCAACCCGACCACGTTCTCGTTCGCGACGCAGAATCGGTGGGAGTCGGATTCGATCCCGGGCAAGGCGACGCCGACGCTCCGGTTCGCCGGCGGTTCGGGCGGCACCTTCAGCCTCAGCCTCGTCTTCGACACGACCGACACGGGCAAGGCGGTGAGCAGCTACTCCAACAAGCTGTTGAAGCTGTTGGAGATCGACACGACGCTGCCGAGCTACAACGCCGACGCCGGCAACGGGCGGCCACCGTGGGTCAAGTTCCACTGGGGTACCCACATCCACTCGTTCAAGGCGGTGATCACCTCGGCGAACGTCTCGTTCACGTACTTCTCCAACGAGGGCCTGCCGCTTCGCGCCAACGTCGAGTTGTCCCTCGAGCAGTACGAGCCCGACGCGAACTGGGGTCCGCAGAACCCCACGTCCGGTACGCCCAAGCCGCAGCGCACGCATCAGGTACAAGTGGGCGACACGCTCGACCGGATCGCGGCTCGCTATTTCGGTGACTCGACGAAATGGCGCGACATCGCGACGATCAACGGCATCGGCGACCCGCTCGACCTGACGCCTGGCCGGATCTTGTCGATCCCCGAACGGCGGAACTGAGGTGGCGGTCGACCTCTCGATGTCGCTGCGCCCGGTCGTGAAGGCGAATGGCTCACCGTTGGGCTCCGCGCAGGTCGAGGCACTGCGCGAAGTGCGAGTCACCAACGGTCTCGGTGTCCCCGCTCATGCCCGAATCTCCTTCTCGACGGGCGTCCACGACCCGACGACGATACCGAAGCTCGGCGACGCGCTCACGATCACGCTCGACGGACACGGCACCGCGAACTGGACGATCTTCGATGGCATCGTCGTCGGTCTCGGCTTCGACCTCGACTCCGGGTTCGAACAGGTACTCACCGTCGAGGCATACGACAAGCTGTACAAGCTCGGGCGGCTGAGCCAGGCTGCGACGTACCTCGAGATGAAACCCGGCGATGTGATCAAGCAGCTCGCCGGCGAGGTCGGGCTGTCGCCGGAGATCGATGCCAAGTTCAATCCGAGTGTCCGCCCAGCGGCGTACCAGTACGGAACCGCGTACGCCTACATCGACGCGATGGTCCGTGAGGCCGGGTTCGAGTGGCGGGTGTCGGGCAACAAGCTGAAGGTGACGCCACGCGCCTCGTCCGGGACGCCGACGGTCGAGGTGGACGCGGCGACCAACCTGAAGAGCTTCAGCGCGCGAATGAGCGCAACCGAGCACGTCGACGAGGTGACCGTCACCGGCTGGGACGTGAAGACCAAGAAGGCAATCGTCGGTACCGCCAAGTCCGACGGCAAGGGATCTCGGTCGGAGGTCGACCTCGCGTCGGCGTCGAGCGTGAAGAAGTCGGACGTCGGTGGCAAGAAGGCACTCTCCATCCCGCGTCCCGTCCTCGACCAGCAGGAGGCCAAAGCGTTGGCGACGGGCATCATGCATCGTCGCGAGGCCGGCATTCTGCGCGCCCGTGGCGAACTGCTTCCCATGCCCGGCGTCGAACCCGGTGTCCATCTCGTGATCAAGGGTCTGGCCGGAGGGTGGGACGGCAAGTACTACTGCACCGAAGTCGAACACGTCTGGGGCGGCCAGAACGGTTCGTTGCGCACCTACTTCGAAGTCGGCTCGGCCGAGCCCGACTCGCTCGTCGACCTCTTCGGTGGATCGACGACTCCGACGCTCGACAAGATGCTCGGTGGCCTGACCATCGGGGTCGTGACCGACAACGCGGACCCCGACGGTTTGAATCGCGTGAAGATGAAGTTGCCCTACCTGTCGGACACGGTTGAAACCGGGTGGGCGAGAGTGCTCCAGCCGGGTGCCGGCAAGGGTCGAGGATGGAACGTCCTGCCCGAGGTCGACGACGAGGTGCTCGTCGGGTTCGAACACGGCGACATCGACCACCCGTACGTGCTCGGCGGGCTGGTGAACGGCACCGACGCGCCGAAGTACGTCCAGACCGACATCCTGAAGAACGGCAAGGTGGACGCCCGCGTGTTCAACTCCCGGCTCGGACATGAGATGCGCTTTGCCGACGGTGGCGGATCGACCGACCAGTTCGTCAAGATCCATACCGTTGGCAACGAGGCCACGCTGTTCCTGGGTGTCGAGAAGGTCGATCTGCAGGCTCAGGGCATCGCCGTCAAGGTGTTCAATGACAAGGGTTCGATCGAGATCACCAAGGACGGAGACATCACCCTCAAGGGCGCGAACATCGTGCTGAAATCCACGCAGGACATCACCATCGACGCGGGGGCGAACGTCAACATCAAGTCGAAAGCGAGTACAGCAGTGACCGCGCAGGCCAAGCTCGATCTCAAGGCGACTGCGCCGGCCACACTCGAATCGTCCGCCATCACATCGGTCAAGGGCTCGATGGTGAACATCAACTGATGTCCGATCCATCTGACTTCATCGGGCGCGGCATCGCGTTCCCCATGCGCGTCGACCAGTCCGGTTCGATCGCCACGAGTTCCGGCGCTTCCGACATCGATTCGTCGATCCGCATGATCCTCACCACGGCCCCGGGCGAGCGCCTGATGCGCCCCGACTTCGGGTGCCGGATCTGGGAATTGCTGTTCGAGCCGATCAACGCCAATACCCTCGGCCTGATGGGTGAGGCAGTCCGCGAAGCGATCGGTCGATGGGAGCCCCGTGTGGTGCTCGACGACCTTCGTCTCGACCCGTCGGGACAGCATGCCGGCGAGGTCCTCATCGAAATCGACTACACGGTGCGTACGACGAACGACCGTCGCAACCTCGTCTACCCGTTCTACGTCATTCCTCGAGAGGACGAATCATGAGTTTGCCGGTCACCAACCTCGACGACCGGAAGTTCCAAGATCTCGTCGACGAAGCCAAGCGGATGATCCCGCAACTGTGCCCGGAGTGGACGAACCACAACCTGTCCGACCCCGGCGTCGCGCTCATCGAGTTGTTCGCCTGGATGACCGAGACGATGCTGTTCCGGTTGAACCAGGCGCCCGACGTCTTCTACACCCGGATGCTCAATCTCCTCGGTTTCGAACAATTCCCGGCAGCCGCGGCCCGCGCCGATCTCACGTTCTGGAACAGCGGCAGCCGCAGCGAAACCGTCGTCATCCCAGCCGGCACCCAGGTCGCGACGTCCGGCACCATCGGTGAGACACGGGTGTTCACCACGCTCGAGGACACCGCCATCGTCCCTCCACGATTGATCGCCGCGCTCACCTCTGAAGGCGACGAACGGTTCACCGACATCTGGGAGGACCTGAGCGTCGGGCTCACCAGCGTCAAGGTATTCCCCAGCGAACCGATGGTCGCAGGCGACTCCTTCTACCTCGGGTTCGAGAACTCGCTGGCCGGCAATGCGATCAGACTCAACATCCAGGCGTCGGTCGAAGGCATCGGCGTCAACCCGGGGCGACCGCCGCTCATCTGGGAGTCGTGGCAGGGAGAAGGTTGGGTCGCGGCGACGATCCCGTCGCTGCTCGGTCCCGGCGAGGTGGCCGACAGTACGGGCGGACTCAACCGTGACGGCAGCATCGTGCTGCTCCTCGCCGCAGAACATCAGCCGCTGACGCTCGGAGGTGTTCGGGCCCACTGGATTCGGGCTCGGCTCCTCCCTCCCACACCCGAGCGTCCCGCGTACCGTGCCACACCGCAGGTGCGCCGCGTCACCGTGGACAGCATGGGCGGCACGGTCGTGGCCGAACACAGCGAACGCGTCACCGACGACATCCTGGGCAAGAGCACCGGCAAGCCCGACCAGTCGTTCCGCTGCAGCCGGACGCCGGTACTTCCCCGTCAGGAGAACGAAACCATCGAGGTCGAACACGAGGGCGAGTACGTGGAGTGGACCGAGGTGTCCGACTTCGTCGACTCCGATCGTGCCGACCGCCACTTCGCCTGGGATTCGTTCACCGGCGAGATCAGGTTCGGACCGCTGATCCGGTACCCGGACGGCACCATGCGTCAGCACGGTGCCGTTCCACCCGAAGGGGCGCGCATTCGGGCCAACGCCTACCGCACCGGCGGTGGGGCGGCGGGCAACGTGGGCGCAGGCACGTTGACGTCGTTGCGCACGTCGCTGCCGTACGTCGCTCGCGTCCAGAACCTCGAGGCGGCCCGCGGTGGTGTCGATGCCGAGACCGTCGAGAACGTCAAGCGACGCGGACCGCAGTCATTGCGTTCCGGAGGCCAGCGCGGTGACCGTCTCGGACTTCGAACGTCTGACGGCTCAGGCCGACAGCCGCGTCGGACGGGTCCGGTGCCTCCCCCCGGTCAATCCCGGAGATCCGGTCCGGCTCCTGGTGGTACCGGCGATCAAGCAACCCGCTGAGCACCTGCAGCTCGATCACTTCGCACTTCCCGACGACATGATCCAACGCATCGCCGACTATCTCGACGGCCGACGCATCCTCGGCAGCAAGATCGAGGTGGGCACCCCGTACTACCAGGGCGTCACGGTGGCGGCGCTCGTGTCGGCCCGTCCCGGCCGGCCGCCGTCGTTGGTGCAGGATCGCGCGATGCGAGTGTTGTACGACTTCATCAATCCGCTCACCGGCGGCCCCGAAGGGTTGGGGTGGTCGTTCGACGTCGATCTCAACTCCGCCTCGATCTTCCAGCTGCTCGAGGCTGTCGAGGGCGTCGAACGCGTCGATGAGGTGCTGTTCTTCGAGTACGACCTGCGCAATCAGGAACGCATGGGCTTCGGCAAGGAGCTCGTGAAGCTCGCTCCTGATTCGTTGTTCCTGTCCACCAACCATCAGGTGATCGTGAAGTGAGGCAGACATGAGACGTGACGACTGGCTTCTCCATCAACTCCCGGTCGGGATGGCCGAGGACGACTTCCTGTTCCGCTTCGTCTCCATCTTCCAGCGCGTGTCCGACACGGTGGTGCACCAGATCGACACGCTGCCCCACATGTTCGACCCGACCGTCGCCCCCGAACCGATGGTGCAGACCATGGCGAACTGGTTGGGCGTCGACTGGCTCGACTCGTCGCTCGATGGTCGACTCCAGCGCAAGATCGTGCTCAACTACGCCGAGATCATCCAGTGGCGAGGGACCAAGCGCGGGCTCGAGCAACTGCTGGAGCTGCTCAGTGACGGACCGGTGAGCGTGCGCGATTCGGGTGGCATCTTCGCCGAAGGGGAGTCGCCGGCCGCCCCACCGCACGTCCGCCTCGACATCGAATCGGCAGGATGGAACTCGGTGGTCGATCTGGTTCGGATCATCCGCGATGAACTCCCGGCGACGGTCACGTTCGACCTCTGGATCGCCGGCGAGCGGGTCTGGCCGACATCGGAACTGGCGAACACCCGGACCGGGCAGCTTCCCGCGCCGAAGATGAAACAGGATCACGGTCATGTCTGAGATCATCTGTCCCGAATGCGGGCAGCGCACCGAGCTCGTCTCGATCCGTCGGTCGTCCGAGGAGTTCTCCGCGCACTGCGACTACCCCCTCTTCTGGGTGTCGTCGGCGATACCCGCCACCTCCAAGGGTGCCAACAGTGACGCGACACTCCGGCGACTGCCGGGCGCAGGCGGACGGCACCGGGTCGGCAGCAGGGTCTGCCCCGCGTGCGGTGAGTTGAATCCGCTCGCTGCCACGAATTGCCTGCGCTGCGATGCCGATTTCGATCCCAAGCCGGTCGAGCCGCCGCCCGTCGTACTGGCAGCACCGCCGCCACCGCCTCCGGCGCCGGAGCCAGAGCCGGAACCGGAGCCCATCGCCACCCCGTGGTGGTGGTGGCCGGCTGCCGCGCTCATCGCGTCGGTCATCCTGATCCCGATCCTCGCCGCACTCTGAGGGTCTCCGGGTTCTGATCGCCTCTGACGCCGGGCGGGATCGCTTCCGCGCACAGACTGGGCAGTCCTTCGAGGTGGATGGGCGTCAGGGAGTGGCGATCGGGATGACGCCGGCCGACAGCGTCGCCGTGAGCGCCGCGACCGTCAGGAGTCACCGACCCGACCTTCGTCCCATTCTGGGCCCACACCTTGTAGGTGCCAGCTGGGATCTCGTCGTTGAACGTGAAACGCCCAGTGTCCGCAGCCGGTGTGACGGCCACGGTTGTGGTGGCGGCTACCTGGCCGGTGACCGACGTGCATGGCTCCGTGGATGCCGAGGGGCAGACCGTGACGGTGGCGCCGACCACGCCGGCGCCGGCGTCGGTCACCTGTCCGACGATCTCGGCGATGAGCCTCTGGGTTCCGATGTTGTTGGACAAGCTGGTCACCTGTCCGATCGGCCCGGATCTGGTCAGATAGCCGGCCTTGGAGATCACCCACTTGGTGGGGGCGGTGTTCTCGAAGACACTGACGCTGGCGCCTCCGTCGCTGCTCACACTGGTGTCGAACCCCAATGAGCCGCCGGCGTTGAAGATCTCGACCCGAGCGCCGGAGACCTTGGTGCTCGTCGAGTCTTGGACGATGAAGTCGTACACCGCGTTTCGCGGTGACACGGTGAGTGGCGTCGTAATCGTGTTGGCCGACGTCGAGGTGACCGTGCCGATCGACGTCGCCACTGTGCCGGCCCCGATCTTGGCGTAGTTGATCGTCCACGTGCCGACGCCGAGGTTGGGAATCGAGTACGTCGGTATTGTCTCGCCGGCCGGCAGGCTGATCGTGCCCGATCGCGTGGCGACACCGTCAGTCGCGGAGATCGGATCGCCTGCCGACGCGCCGGTGATCGTACCGGTCGCAGTGACATTGGGCGGGAGTGCGATCGCCGGTGTCGGGGAGTTGAGGATCACGTTGCCGACGTCGAGGACCTGCGTGCGGAACCCGTCCTTCGACAGCCGGACACTGAGGTTGCCGGACGCAGGAATCGCCTGCGTCGCCGCATTGCTGAAGAACTCGTACAGGCCGGGTCCCCCGGACGCCGTGGCTCGGACGGTGTTGGGTGCCGACGTGTTGATGACTTCGATCAGCATGTCGGCGGCGCCGCTGACGTTGACGCGAAGGACCCGAGGGAGCGTGAGTGCAATGACGGCGTCCTGCCTGCCCACATCGATGACGTTGGCGCCCGACACCTGATCGGGATAGTTGGTCGCCTGTCCACGAGCGCGATAGGTGCCACCGACCACGTCGAAGACGTTGGTCGTCCCCGCGCGCGGCGCGATCACCGTGTTGGCCGCGTCGAGCAACCGGAGCTGCAATCCGGCCGGGGCGGTCAGCCCACCGGTGTTGACGTTGACGGTGACGACCGCCCTCCTGACGATCTCCATGTTCCTCGTGACCACGATGCCTGCGGTGGGGAGGCTGAGCGGGTCGATGCTGGTTGGCTCGTAACCGTCGACGGTGTTCGTGAGCGCGAATGCGTACGTCCCCGGGACTGCGTCGATCACGTAGTTCTGACCGAACAGACCGAGGCCCGCCGTGTCGGCATCGCCGGGCGCGATCAGGTAGTCGACCGCGGGTGCGCCCGCCTTGTTGGTCAACGACAGCCGAGCATTCGTGCCCAGTTCGATGACGGTACTTGGCCCCGTACGTTGCAGCGCCGTACCCGTGAGACGGACCCGATCGGCGGTGACCGTGATGGGCGTCGCCGTGCGCCGGCCCTGAGCGTTGATGGCGAGCGGAATCGTGACGTTGGCGGACACCGAGGCGTGCAGGGCGTCATCGAACGTGAGGGTGAAGCCACGAACATCGGGCTGGACGTTCTGGACGACCAAGACGTTCGGCCTGCCGGCAATGTTCGTGAGGAGTTGGTAATTGGTGTAGCTGGTGGTGCCCGTGCCGTCGTTGAGGGTGAGTGTGACAGCAGCCTTGGGAGTGTCAGGGAAGTTCGAGTCGAGCGACGGGAAGGCACCCGAACCGAGATCGATCTCGACGGGCGAACTGCTCACCGTGTAGGTGAACGTCGGGCCGCTGGTCGGGCCGAAGCCGGGAAGGGTGACGTTCTGCGTCGCCGACGACAGTGTGTACCCGGCGATCGACGGTGCGGTGATGTCGTGATTGCCGATCGGGAGGTTCTTGAACTCGTAGACCCATTCGTAATCCGAGGGTTGTGGCACGGCCGGGAGGGGCTTCGGGACAGCGAGTCCCTTCGACGCACCGGTGTTGACGTTGCCGACGAGCGTGCCGTCGACCAGGACGTTGTTGGCGGATGTGAAGGAACTCTGCAGCTCGAGCGGTGCGGTCGCTTGCAACGGTACGACGCCGGGTGTCGGCGACGCAGAGTTCTTGGCGACGAGGATGCCCGTGATGCTCGGATACAACGACGGGAGTGGCGCGACGACGACGACCGGTGGTGAACCGGCCGTTTGGTTCGGGATCTCCACCTTGACGATGGCCGGGAAGGCCACCCGGTCAACACCCGCGAACCTGTTCACGGCCAGGCAGTAGGTGCCCGGTACGAGTCCGCTGATCGTGGTGGTACCGGTCACGCCGACGGCCGTGTCGCCGGCCGCCCCGGTGCACGGGGTGCCGGGCACCCACGCCGAGACGCTGTACACGGCATCGGTCACGGGAGCCTGGCCGGTGAGGTCCGCGACTGCGCTGAGCTGAACCACGCCGGTCCGCAGGCTGAGCCGGTACGGCGCCAGGGCGTTCGTCGTCGGGCCGTTCCTCATCTCGAACACGCCGGCCGGCAGGGTCGGATCGAGAGTGTCGGGTGGCGTGAAGGCAGGCGTGGCCTGGTACACCGGGTGGGCGGGCGTCAGCTTGTAGAAGCCGGGAGGTCCGGTGATGGTGAAGCTCGCATCGGCAGCGAGAACGGGAACCTTGACGGGCTCACCTGGCGGCGGAGTGATCGTGGTACCGAAGCGGTCCACGCGGACGAAGTCGAGTGTGGTGGGCGGATTGGACAGCGCGACCGTCCCGGGGCCCGAAGCGGGCTGGCCCACGATGCTGCCCGTGATGCTGCCGAACGGCTGGATCTCGATGCTGTAGGCGGCGACCTGTCCCGCCTTGATGCTGACTGGCAGCGTGACGGGATACGTCGACCTGTCCTGGACGATGCCGCCCTTGTTGATCACGGCGCCGGCCGTGTCGTACCCGTCGACGGTGAGCACGAGCTTGTAGTCGACAGCGTTGAGCTGCGGACTGGTCGCCGCCACCGGGATCCCGCTGAGGGAGTACGACGTCGTCCCGGCCGGGAACGCCTGGGAGATCACATCGCCGGCGAGGTTCCTCACCGGGTTTCCGGCGAGGTCGGTGAGCGTCAAGGTGGTGGCTGGTGTGATGGCGGTCGTCGGTGTGCCGGCGGCGGGTTCGAAGAACTTCACGTCGACCGTGCCGAGCTCGACGAACTTGGCGTTGACCCCGGTGATCACGCCACCAGGGGTGAGGAACACCGAGGACGCAGGCAGCGTGGCGACGGGCCCGGTCGGGGTGATCGCGGCGTGGTTGGGGGGAGTTGCGAACGCGATGCTCCACGTGCCGGCGTTGACATCATCGAAGAGGAAGTCGCCGGATGCGTTCGGAACCAGGGTGGTGGTGCCGCCCCCCGGGGCAGCACCGGTGACGATGGCGTCTGCATACCTCGGGGCGGCTCGAGTGGTTTCGATCGTGACCTTGCCCGAGATGTCGCCGGTGCCGGGCGGTCGCATCTCCACGTCGAAACTGCCGGTCACGACGACGCCGGTGGCCGGATCCGGACCGATGGCGGCGGTGCCGGATTCATTGACCGAGATGGGAAGTTGCGCCGGACCGAAGTTCGGTGTCTCGAACCGGTAGATCGCGTTGCCGAAGATCTGCTGGTTCACCGTCCAGAGGCCGGCCGGGGTGGGGTCGGCAGCGGTCGGCGTCGGTGTGCTCGAGGTGATCACCGGCGCGGTGACGTACGTGGGCTCTGGGTTGGCGGACGTCGACACGACATCTGTCGGCAGGAATCGTGTGATCACCTCGGCGATGCTCGAGATCGCCACGTTGGGCAGTGGGACCCGCGGAGGAGTGGTGGCGAGGTCGTTCCAGAACACGGTGCCGTTGACGGCGGGCGCCGGCTTGCTGAGGGCCATCCCGGCGCGCCGGTCGGTCGATGTCGCCCCGTTGTTGGCGACGATGTTGGTCAGTGTCATCGTGTCGGCCACATACGCCGACCCTGGCGCCGACACGGCGATCGTGCACGTCGTCGGCAGCTGTGCGGCGGGGACCTTCTCGGCGATCGCGGTGAAGGCGATCGAGAAGGCGTCGTCCTTCGCGGCGTCGCCACCGAAACTCGACGTGGTGACCTTGACGTCCTGGCCGCCGCAGGTGGCCTTGACGACGAGGGTGTCCGCGTCGATCGGGCCGTAGGTGATGGTGTTGCCGACGAGGAGCGGTTTGTAGATCCGTCCGTCGATGTTCGGGTACGCATCGGCCTCGATCGGCGGGACCACGATGGCCTCCACCGCTTCGTCCTTGACCTCGGGAATCACGAACGTCTGGTCATCGCGTACCACGTAGCCGGCAGGCTCGTCGCCGGCGTTGATCACCGCTCGGTAGGTGCCGGTCGGCAGATCCTCGCCACTCTGCCACTTGCCGTCCTTCTCGTTGAACGTTCCGACGGGGACGCTGGAACCGCCGCTGATGCGGAACAACGTCACCGTGTAGCCCTTCAGCGGGGCCTTGGTCAGCGAGTCGATGACCGTGCCATTTGCCGTTCCCAGCTTCTGCAGCGCGATGGTGGTCTGCTGCAGCGTGAAGCCGACCGACTTCGTGTCGGGGGGCGAGGCGTTGAATCCGGGGGCGGTCACGCGGATCGTGTAGGTGCCGATCGGAAGATTGTCGAACACGACGTTGGGTGACTTGGGATCGGTGATGACCCGCGGGGCATCGGACGATCCGTTGCGCGACACGGTGACCGTTGCCCCGGTGATGCCGCGCGGGGTGATGGTGGGGTCGCTGTTGATGACCGACACGGCCAACGAACCGGTTCCGACGTCTGGCGGACCGTCGGTGGCCACCAGGGTCACCGTGAGCGGCGCGGGTTGTTGCCCGGCCGTGAGCGCAACGAACACGGTGGACGGCTCGTGTTGATAGTGCTCGACGGTGACGGTGTAGTTGCCCGGAGGAAGGCGGTCCACGGAGAACACACCGCTCTGCGACGTCGTCGCACGGAACCGGAGGTCGCCGGTGGAGATCGTCAGCCCGGCACTCTCGATGGGGCCGCCGTTCGAGCTGAGCACCTGACCGCTGAGTACGAGGGTGGTGCTCGTCATCGTGAAGTCGATGCCGCTCAGCGAGCCCTGCAGCGGTACCCGCCGGGTCTGGGTGATGTACCCGTCGAGTGTGGTCGAGACGGTGTAGGTGGCAGGGCTCGCCAGCTGCGGCAGGCTGAAGAAGCCGACGTTGCCGTCGGTCAGCGTCGATGTGGTGAGTGTGGTCTCGCCATTCGACGCAGTGACGGTTGCCCCTCCGAGGCCGACACCGTTGGCATCGGTCACGAGGCCTGTCATCGTGGCCAACCCGGGAACCATTTGCAGGTTGACGTTCGTCGATTTCTGGCCGGCGGTGAGTTCGACCTGTCTGACGGCGGTGGCATACCCGCGCAGGGAGGCCGACACCGTGTAGATGCCGGGTGTGCTGATCGCGTCGAGCGCCCAGCCGCCGCCATTGCTGTCCGAGGTGGTGGTGAACGTCAGCGTCCCGTCGGTCACGATGACCTCGGCGCCGCCGAGCCCACCCGATGGACCCACGACGGTGCCACTGAGCGCGCCTTTCGACGGCACCATCTCGACATCGAGTTCGATGGGTTCGCCACCGACAGGCGGGGTGATGACGAACGACTGGGTGTCGTAGCCGGGCCGCACGAACGCGACTTCGTAGCTCTGGCCCTGGGCGACGTCGGTGAAGAGCCACACGCCGTCACCGTTCGGCTGGATCTGGACCGGATCGATCGCAACCGAGCGTCGAACCGTGGGTGCCAGATCGGCGAGTGTCGCCGTACGGGCAGACCAGATCTTGCCCGACGGTGGTTCCGTCGCAGCGCCGCGGAAGCCGATCGGCGCGGCGGCGTCGGTCGCGCCGAGCTCGATCGGAACCAGGGTGATGGCAACGGCGGTCGGGTCGCCGTCGGCATTGACGGTTCCGCGCAGCACGGTGGTCGATGGGCCCGCGACGACCGAGTCGTCGGCGGACGCGAGCGGGGACCCATCCGAGAGTGCGTCCGCAATGCCGTCACCGTTGGTGTCGACCGCAACGATCTTGTTGCCCTGACCGTCGACGATCGCATCCGGGATGCCGTCACCGTCGGTGTCGAGCCCGATGATCACGTTGCCATCGGCGTCGACGAACACGTCGGGGATGCCGTCGCCGTTGCTGTCCGTCCCGGTCACAGGTGTGCCGTCGGCGAGAAAGAAGGCGTCGATGATGCCGTCGCCGTCGGTGTCGACACCGATCAGTTCGGCCGTGGCATCGCTCGCTCCGTTGTCACGGTTGGAGAGCCAGAGGGCGACACCACCGATCGCGGCGAGCCACAGTGCGACCACGCTGAGGAGGGCGAGCCCCATTCGCATCCGGTGGGCGAACAACGGCCGTTGGATGTACGGCGCGGTGGTGGAGGTGGTGGACGCACGGCCACGCGCTGTCACGAGGATGTTGTGCTGCAGGTTCTCGCCGGCAATGCGGCGTGGGCCCTTCACGTGGCCCTTGGAGACAGCGCGTTGTCCGGGGCGGAGAGAGAAGACCGATGGCGTGAACGACACCTGGACGTCGGGTGCCTCGCCGACGATCGAGATGTCGACCTGCTGGGGCTCGTTGTTGATGACGTCGAGATGGAAGTCGGCACGACGGCGGGCGCGGATCGTCGATGGTTGAGGGACCAACTCGACTCGCGCGACCGAAACGATCGACACGGTGAACGGTGTCAGTACCGCTCGATCGCCGGGGCGGTCGGACGTCGCTTCGAACGCAGCCGCGTGCTGACCGATTCCGAGTGCACGCGGAACGGCGATCGAGATCTCGGACACGATCGTCGACCCGGCGGGAACGCTGATCTTCACCGCCGGCGCGGGAGCGGACTCGTCGAGGTCGTCGGGCGTCAGGCCGACGACGGCGACCGAGCACACCGCATCGGTCGATCCGTCGTTGTGGACTTCGATCCGACCGGTGACCGTCTCGCCAGGGGCGGCGCCCACGGTGGGGGTCAGGGCGGTCAGTTGCAGGCTCATTTCACGACTCCGTCGAGCGGTCGAACGCTGATGTCTCGGCCCGGTTGGGTTCGCACCGTCTCGGAATCGGTGTCCTGGCCGCTGGTGGCGCTCGGGAAGACCGACACCACGAAGGTTGACGGCGCCTCGAGCGCCGGGAACGAGTAGTTGCCGTTCGAGTCGGTTTCGACGACTCGGAAAGCCTCCACCGGGTACAACGCCGGCGTGTACAGCTTGACCGTCCGGGTTTCCACGGTGGGGTCGAACCCGAAGACCGACCCCGAGAGACTGGCCTGCTGGCCGAGTTGCACATTGATCGGCGGCACAGGGGTGCTCGCGGTGATGTTCACGAGGATGACGATCGGTTCGGTTCCCACGCGGCTGGCGGTGAGGGTGTAGGCGCCGGGAGCCACGTTCGAGAAGGCAAAGGTGCCGACGCTCGGTTCGTCAGCGGTGAGCATCACCAGGTCGTCGGCGCCGTCGGACAGTGTGACCGTTGCTTGGGACGCGGGCGACCCGTCGACGTCGCGCACCATGCCCATGACGGTCGTGCGCTCGGGTGACAACGAGACGTCGACGCCGGTCTGATTGCCGGTGCCCGAGCCTGGGTCGATGTCGACGACGCGGACCTGTGGAATGGTGCCGGCACCCGAGAACGTCAGTGTGTACGTCCGCGGTGCATGCAACCCGAAGAAGGAGAACGTGCCGGCAGCGGGCCCTTGGCTCAACACCGCCGTGGCGCGGTTGACGTCCCCGCCGCTGATCGTCACCTTCAGGCCGCGTGCGACCTCACCGCCCACCAGGACCCGCCCCTGCACCGAGCCGACGGACGCGAGCAACTGGGTGCTGAACGTGGCAGACGACGACTCGGTCGTCAGGGCGACTGTCCGGGCCTCCGGGGCGTAGTTCTCGCGGGTCACCGTCACCGTGTACTGCCCGGGCACGGCGAGATTGCGCAGTGCGTACGTGCCGCGAGCCCCCTGGGTGAGCGACACGGTCTCGACTGTGTTCGTACCGTCGGTGGCGATCACGGTCGCACCACCGAGCGGGCCGGTGACGTCGGTGATGGTCCCCTCGATCGTGCCGTTTCCGGGAAGGAGCGTGATCTCGATGCCGTCGAGCGGCTGGCCGGGCTCGAGCACGATGCCTCGTGTGGTGTTGGCGAACCCCGGCTTCGAGACCACCATCTGGTAGGCGCCTGGAGAGGGCACGTCGGCAAGGACGAACGACCCGTCGGCGCCGACCTCGACGGTCGCGACCACACCGGGAGCGTCAGGGTCGGTCTGTCCGGGCGCGAGCAGTGTGATGGTGACACCGGACGGGTCCTCGATGTCGACGGTACCGGCCACGGGAACCGGTATCCCGCCGATGGCAATCGGCTCCAGGACGGTGGGCTCGCCGAGCTTGACCGGGATCGGGGTGGCATCTTCGGAGGTGGCCGAATCGAGATACCAGATCTGGTTCACACCGGAACCACTGAGTCGCAACAGGTAGGAACCCTCGCCCAGGTTGGCGAACGTGAACGCTCCGGTGTCATCGGTGGCTGCCGACGCAACGGGTGTCTGGTCGTCGGTGACGACGAAGAGCTCGGCGGTCGCTCCGGAGAAACCCTGCCCGGTGGTGCTCGACACCAGCGTTCCGGTGACCGATCCCGGGTTGGCCGGGACGACCGCGCCGCCCGCCCCTCCCTGGCGCAACGCCGCGTCGAGCACGGCGGGTGACACCTTGGCTTCGTCCACGACACGTTCGAACGACCGACTCAGCACCGCGGCAAAGACGGCGGCCGCGGTGAGGAGCCCGAGTAGCATGAGGAACGAGCGCAGCGATTCGCGGTCGTTGCACGAACGTCGCCATCGCTTCGACACGGTTCTCGGCCTCGACGCCCAGTGTGAACGTTCGAGGGCGCGGCGGCCCGAACCACGACCGTCCGCCTTCGGCGGTGACTTCGATGACCTGCTCGTGGCCGGGCGCCACCACGACCTCGGCGGGCTCGAACGTGAACACGGCCAGATCCTCGGGATCGACGGCGAACGCCGTTGCGGTGACTGCGCTGTTGCCGACATTGCTCACGACCATGCCGAACGTCGCGTTCTTGCCGCCGGTGATCATGATCGGGTCGACAGCGACCGAGGTCGAGGTGACCGGCTGGACGGCGAGTTCTACGTCGCTGAGACCGAAGCTGCCCGGGTCGTCCTCGGAGGCGACGCTCACCGTCAGCGTCCTCCTCGACGCGGGGTAGTCCCGCGGGAGCCGGAGGTTGACCGAGACGTTCGCCGACTCGCCGGGGAACAAGGTGAGCCGCGCCGGCTCGACATCGACCCACGACGGGTCGAGGCCGAAGACCTGCACTCGATAGGCGTCGATGACCGCGGATGCGTTGGTGACCGCGACGGAGATCGCGCCCGAGTCCCCTGGCACGACCATCACCGTCTCGGGCCACGCCGCCGTCTTCATCGTCACGGCGCACCTCGACTGATACTGACGTTCTGTGTGAGGTCGATGCCGGCGGTGACGTCGATGAGCACCACCTTGGTGATGTACCCGGTGCGGCGGAACGTCAGCGTGTACGAGCCCTTCGGCACGTCGGCGAAGGCGAACGAGCCGGCCGGGGTCGTGGCGCTGAGTGTCGTACACGGCCGGTCTCCGTCGGTCAATGTGACCTCGACCTCGCCGAGACCACCTGCGGGTGGTCCGGGCGTCGACACGGTCCCACGTACTTCGGAGTTGTTGCCGAGCAAGGTGATCGTGCCCAGATCCTCGGTGCCACCCGCGAGGAACACTGCGCCGAGCGTCTCCGTCTGGATCCGGTCACCGGAGATGCTGATCGTGTAGTCGCCCGGTACGGGCAGGCCGCTGATCGTGAACGATCCTGCTGCGCCACCGAGGCCGCCGGTGGTGAGCGTGGTCGTCTCCGATTCGACATCGTCGCCGAGCACGGTCACCTTGGCGCCGCCGACCGCGGTTCCGTTCGACGAGACGGCAAGGCCCGTGACGGTTCCGTTTCCGCCGATGAGGGTCACGCCCAGGCCGGTGCTGCTCTGCCCGGCGGCAAGGCTGAGGGCGACGGTCGTCGAGGTGTAGTTCGGGAGCTCGAAGGTGAGCGAGTACGTCTCGGGTGTCTGGAGTCCGATGATCTGGAACTGCCCCACGTTCCCACTCGTGGGCGTGATCGACTTGACCACGAGGTTGCCCGAGCGAACGGTGACTGCGACGCCGCCGAGTGCGGTGCCCTGACCGTCGCGAACGACGCCCTCGATCGTCCCCGCAGCAGCCGCGAGTTGCACCGTGTTCATCACCGTCGTCTCGCCACCCGACAGACTCTGCTGGAACTGTTGGGTCTGGAACCCGTCGCCGGTGACGGTCACGAGATAGGTCCCTGGTGTCGGAAGTCCCTCGAGCACGATGTTGCCGTCGGTGGTGGTGATCGGTGGGATCACCGGCGCGTCTCCGTTGACGCCGTCCACCTGCGTCACGGTCACCGTGAGCGGATCGCCGATCGCGTCGTCGGGAATGGCGATCTTGCCGACGAGCCGACCGAGATTGCCGGTGATGACGGCATTGATCGTGTCGTCGACCTGGCGCGGGGCGAGCTCGATGGGCGTTGCCGTCGAGGCGTCGCCCGCCGATTCGTACCAGACCGTCTGGAAGCCGTCCGCACTGAATCTGACCTTGTAGGTCCCTGGAATCAGGCTCTTCAGGGAGTACTGGCCCTGGTCGTCGGTCGCTGCCGAGGCCACGGATTCGAGTGTTCCATCGCTGGTGACGCGCAATGCCTCGACCGTGATCCGTGGCACGCCGGAGCCGGTGGTCGAGGCGGTCACGGTGCCCTCGAGTGTCGCCGCGATCCGCGCCAGCGGGATGTTGTCGGGACCGGCGATGAATCCGGTGCCGACCGCCTTGGCCGGGTCCTGATTCGTGGTCAGTCTGCTGATGACGAACCAGAAGATCAGCGCCCACAACAGCACGATTCCGGCGAGCGTGAGTGCCGTCAGGAGTCCACGGGCGATCTTGGGCCGCTGCCGGAAGGTCCCCGTCGTCTGAACCACGACCTCGTCGACCTGTGCGGTGATCAGAACCTTGCGGACGACCGGATTGCCGAACCAGGGTCGCTTGCCCCGCATTTCGATCTGGACGACGGCGTATTGACCCTGGGGGATCATCACGTCGCTCGGATCGGCGCGGCAGTCGATCTCGCGGGTCGGCTCGAGCGCGTCGATGGAGACGGCAGCAGTGGCGTTGCCGGTGTTGGTCACCGTCGCCTCGATCACCGCATTCGCTCCACCGGTCACGATCGACGGCGTCAGGTCGATGGTGAGCTTCGGGACGGGCGTGACCGTCAACCAGAAGTCGTGGACACTCTGGCGGTCGGCGTCGATCGTCGACACGATTCGCACGACGACGAGGTAGTCGCCGGCGGGACAGTCGGCGGGGATGTCGAGGACGACTTCGAGCTTGTCGGAGGCTTCGGGGAAGAGGCTGAGCAGCGGGCGTTCGAGCCGGATCCAGTCGGGATTGATCCCGTCGACGATCGCGGTGACACCGTCGATGACGTCGGCGTTGTTGGTCACGTCGAACTCGACGCGACCCTGATTCCCGGGGACGATCTCCAGGTGGCTGATCTCGAGGGCCGTCTTCACGAGTGTCCCGCCCGTGAACTCATTCGAATCGGACCCCGCCGGCCGCTGTGACGAAGGTCGTCAGCTGAGGATCCGTCTCGAGCACGATCTCGTCGCCTTCGCTGGCGCGCACGAGGAACTGACCGCTCGAGTTGACCGTCGTCATGTCGTTCGGCGCCCTGACGACCGCACCGATCGCACCGCGGTCGTCGGCGTGGGCGACCTCGCCGGCGATACGGCGGCGGACGTCGCGTCCACCGCCCATGCGGCCGACCGACGTTCCGATCGACGTGACCGGCGGTCCGGTCGGCGATGTGATCCCGGTGTCGAACTCTGCAGTCACCACGAGGTTCAACCCCGGCTTGAGCTGTCCCTCGAGTGCCTTGAACACGTCCATGTGGTCTTCGCCGGCCCGGGCGAGCTGCATTGCGGGAGGTTCGATCGCTGCGAGCCCCGCCGGCAGGTACTCGCGGGGCATCGTCTCGTTGATCAGCAGCGCCCGGATGACGCCGGCGAGCAGACCTCGTTCGTCGCCGTGGTCGGCCGTCCACGCCGACACGACGTAGCGCAACTCGACGACGGGGAGCGCGTGCTGGCGCACCACTTTGCCGTCGATGGTCGTCGTGCGGAGTCCGGCACACGATTGAGAAGCCGATCGTCGGATGTCCCAGAGGAAGAGATTGACCGTCGGCCGCGTCAGCTTGGCGCTCCATTCGCGGTCGGGTGCCTCGAACGCGACATCGACTTCGGTGGCGCTTAGTGGAACCGTCGCGCGCATCAGGGCCTCGAGGCCCTCATCGATCAGTTCCAACACCTGGGTCAGCACCTCTCCCGCCGTACTTGCTTGGGGCGAGACTCTAGCCCATCAGGCATTACTGTCGCCGTCGGATCGGCCGGTACCCGAACCGGATCGGCTACGTTCACCGCATCAGATCTCTGCGGTGTCCCCGATCTCCACTCGCTGTCGCTGTCGTGGGAGCCGTCCTGATGCTCGTCGGATGTTCGGACGGCGGGGGCGATCCGGTGGTCAACGTCGGATCGAGCGCAATCGGGACGTGCCTGGACTTCGGCGACACGATCGGTGAGGAGATCACCGACTTGCCGGTCATCGCGTGCGACGAACCGCACAGTCACGAGATTTTCGCGGTCGAGCAGAGCAGCGCCGACGTCTATCCCGGTTTTGAGGAGCTCGAGGACGAAGCCCAGGCACTCTGTCTCGCTGAGTTCGAGGGGTACGTCGGCGTCAACCCGTTCGACTCCGAGCTGTTCGCGTCGTGGTTGGTGCCGTCGTTGACGAGTTGGGACCGAGAGGACGATCGCGAGATCATCTGCGTGATCGGCGAGAACAATGGAGCTCGGCTGGTGGGCTCGGTCAAGGGGATCAATCGCTGACACGTTTTGGACGGCGCTGACTCAGTAGTCGCCGGCGAGATCGCGTTTGCCCTGCTCACTCGCCAGGGCGGCGTGCCCGAGCAGGTTGCGCGCCATCGATGACGTGTGCTGGGCCGAATGGGCCTGGTACGCAGCGGCGCGCACCGTCCAGACGTCGGCATTGTCCGGGGCGGCGAGCGCGGCGAACTCCACGAGGTGGCACGCGAGTCGGGCATCTCCATCATCGAGGAGCTGCTGGGCTCGCGCCAGCACGTTGTCGACGCCGCCGGCCAGTTCGATCCACTCGCTCGCCTGCTGCGCACGTGGCGCCGGCAGCAGGTTGTCGGGTTCGCCGTCGTACCACCCTCCGTATCGTCGCCAGACGTTGCGGATGAGGAACTGTGGGTGGTCGTAGACCGGCTGGAGATAGGGCTTGTCGAGCAGGTGCGTCGGGATCGTGACCTCGTGGAGGCAGGCGTCGAGGTTCTTTCCCTGGTTCATGATCGCCAGCGTCTGCGACTCGACGGAATCGAGGAGTTCGGCGGTGTCGGTCAGCGCCGCCACGATCCGTTCGGCGCCGAAGATCGGCAGGCCATGGCCCGAGAGCATGATCTCGGGTCGCAGGGCGGCCATCTCGCGCAACGCAGTGGCCCAGTCGGAGAGGTAGCGCTGCACCTTCTGTGGGTTCCCGGCGTTCGGGACGGCCCAGATGAAGAGGTCGCCGGGGTGCAGCACCTTGCGTTCGGGCACGTACGTCCACGTGGCGTCGTCGGTCTCGCCGCGGGCATGGTGCAGCTCGAAGGTGAGGTCGCCGCGGGTGAAGGTGAGCTGCTTCGCGTACGTGACGTCGGGGTCGCGGTACTCGCTCGGCCAGGAGAACTGGGGGACGTCGATCGCGAATTGGCGTCGGTTGATGGCGGTGTTCCAGCCGCCCGTCTTCTCGTAGCGGCGGAAGTGGGCGGGGACCTCCTCGTGGGCGTAGACGACCGGGCGTTCCCACCCCTTGGTGGCAGCTTCGGCGTCGAACAGTGCCGTGCCGAGCACGTGGTCGATGTGGTGGTGCGAGTAGACCGCGGCGGCGAGCGGAGCGTCGGGGCGCCAGGCCCGAACGGTCTCGTGCACGGTCCGTCGGTCGAAGGCGCCGCCCGTGTCGAGCATCACGAGACCGTCGCCGGTGTCGAGCGCGTTCACCGAGGCGATCGACTTCAGCGTGAGCAGACCGTCTTCGATCTCCTCGCTCGCGGTTGAGATCGTCCCGTCGTCGTGGTGGTCGTGGATCGGCTGGACGGGGTGATGCGTGTGAACCAGTTCACCGCGTCCCTGCCAGTGTTCCTCCGCGAGTTCCCTGATCGTTGCCATGCGTCGAACCTACGACAGTGCGCCTCGACGAATTCGGCCGAACGCATCGGTCGATTGCTGAACAGCAGGTACATGTCCGTGCGTTCGGGTTCCCATCTGCGCCGCCGCGGCGCTGGTCCTGGTTACGATCGCCGGTTGCGGCAGCGACGAGCGGACCCCCGCGTCGTAGGAGATCACCGTGGTTGCCACAGTGTCGTCGGCATCCAACCAGCTGTCATCGCTCGCCGATGGCGGGGAAGTTGTCGAGCGCGGCTGCGGCGTCGAGGACGCGACGCTCCAAGAATTCAATGATCGACGCACGTGGGTTCGGTCGGCACGGCGACGGGCCACCAGACTGCCGACATGAACGTGACCGATGCCGTGCACGCCCGCAAGTCGGTTCGGGCATTCCTGCCCGACCCGATCAGCGACGAGACGATCGCGGAGTTGCTCACGACCGCGTCGCGAGCCCCCTCGGGTGGGAACGTCCAGCCGTGGCGGATCTACGTCGTGAACGGCGACTCGATGGCCCGGTTCCGAGCGTTTCTCGCCGACCGACCCGTCGAGGCGCCGGCCTACGACATCTACCCGTCGCCACTTCACGAGCCGTACCGGTCGTCGCGGTACAAGATCGGCGAGGAGATGTACGCCACGATCGGCATCGAGCGCGACGACAAGGCCGGGACGGTTCGCGCAGTTCGCCAAGAACCTCGACTTCTTCGGCGCGCCGGCGGCGATCTTCTGCTTCATCGACCGCATCATGGGACCGCCTCAGTGGTCCGACCTCGGCATGTTCCTGCAGACGTTCATGCTGCTCGCGCAAGAGGCCGGAATCGACACCTGCCCTCAGGAGGCGTGGGCGGTGTACGAGAACGCCGTCAGCGAGTTCGTCGGTGCCCCACCGCAGGAGCGCATCTTCTGCGGTGTCGCCATCGGACACGCCGACCCGGACGCACCGATCAACTCGCTCACCACCGACCGCGAACCCCTCGCCGTCTTCGCCAGATTCGTCTGACCCAACTGACGTCACTCCAAACCCCGAAATTCTCCTGGGCGTCCGCGCTATCCGCGCACCGCCAGGAGAATTTCGGGGTGTGGCGGGTGGGAGGGGGTCAGGCGGCGGCGGTGCTGTCGGTGAGACGGTCGAAGAGGGTGTCGAAGACGGTGATGCGGTCGAACTGCAGCGCATGGGTGCGAGCAGCCGCGGCGCGAGCGACGCGTTCGTCGGGTGAGGTGCGGATGATCGCGTCGTCGAGTGCCTTCGCGATGCTGACAGGATCGCCTGCGGGGACGATCGTGGCGTGGTCGCCGACCGCTTCGAGGATGCCGCCGGTCGCGGTGGTGATGACCGGCCCGCCGCCCGCCAGCATCGTCTCGACGAGGGCGATACCGAACGTCTCGACGAATTCCGGCCGCGGCTTGCTGGCGAGAACGTACGCAGCGCTGCCCGCCATCAGGAAGACCTTCTCGTCGTCATCGACGTCGTCCAGGAACACGATGCGTGACGACGCCGAGGACGACGCCGCGCCGGGCGCGCAGGGTCTCGGCCTCGGGTCCGGTCCCGGCGATCACGAGGGGAACCCGATCGGCGCTGTGGCTGGCGGCGTAGCCGTCGATGAGGTCGTCGACGCCCTTGGCCTTGGTGACTCGTGACAGGAACAGGACGTAGCCGTCGCTGTCGAGACCGCGTCGCGCCAGCCTCTCGGACAGCTGACTGCGATCGACGTCGACGAATCGGCGACTGTCGATCGCCGGGTACGAGATCGCCACCCGCTCGGCGCACTGTGTCGCGAAGGTCGTGCCGTGTCGGGCGTCGATCATTGCCGCCGACTCGACGATCAGCTCCTTGGTGTACTCCGACACGGCCACGCAGTGGTCGTTGCCGAGGTACGTCGTGAACACCTGGGCCGCGGCGCCGAACAGACCCTCCTCGACCGACGTTCGTACGACGTTGGTGATGTCGGAACCCACCGCCTCTGCGATCGTGACGAGATTCGATCGGGAGCCCGGTCGCCGTCGCAACGGCGCGGGCGTCGTTCACCGCCGTTGCGTGCGGCGTGAGGTACAACGACATGCACACCGTCGGGACGCCGTCGGTGAACAGTTCGACGAGGCGACCCACGATCCCCGCGTAGTAGCGGGCGTCGGGCACCTTGTAGTCGCCGACCGGATCGGGCCGCTCGACGGTGATCCCGGCGCTGTAGGGGAGCACGGAATCGAGCGGTTTGAGCGGGAGCCCGGCCGCCTGGAGCGTCGGAATCGGCCACGTGACGATGCGGACGTCGTCGAATCCCCGGTGCAGGGCGACTTCGGCAAGGTTGCGGGCCTCACCGGAATGCCCGCAGATCACGGGGTCGGCGCGCACGACGATCACCAGCCGGCGAGTGGGCGATGGTCGGGCCGTCACGAATCCGCCGCCCGACGCGTCGACACCCGATGGCGGTCGCTCGCTGGTGCCCCAGTCGCTCGGCTCACCACCGAGTTCGAGATGCAGGGTTCCGCCGGCGTGGAGTTCGGTGCCGGTGATCCACGTGCGGGCGAGCGGCGTGCCGTTCAGCGTCGCGCTGCGGACGTACTGGGCGGGCCCGTCCGCCTCCGGTTCGACGAACCCGGTGGTCTCGATCACGAACGATGCGGTGCCGACGTCGATGCGGCTGTGGGCGAACGACGGCGCGTTGACGAACAGCAGATTCTGGCCGGCAACGGGAAACAACCCGAGCGACGCCCACACGTACCAAGAGCTCAGGCCGCCGGAGTCGTCGTTGCCGGGCAGCCCACCGCGTCCCGTGCCGAACTGATTGTTCACTGCGGCGTGCACGATCTCGGCAGTTCGTCCCGGTCGACCCACGTAGTGGTAGGCCCATGGCGCCTCCATGTCGGGCTCGTTGTTGAGGCCCTCGAATCGATCGAGGGCGTAGCCGGCGGCCAGGGTCTCGGCGTCGGGTGCCATGCCCATCTGCTTGACCGGTGGTTGATCGAAGCCGAAGAACCGGTCGAGCAGCGCGGCGAAACGTTCCTCCCCGCCCGCCAACTCGATGCGGGCCGCCATGTCGTGCAGGAGACGGAAGGAATAGTTCCACCGGCCTCCCTCGTAGAACGTCGAGTCGACGAGGAGCCCGGTCTCCGGGTCGAACGCCCGCACCCATCGGCCGGCGAGCACGTCGAGCTGGTCGGCGAGTGTGTGGTCACCGAGATGGCGGGCGACCTTCGCCGTGCAGTGATAGCCGAAGGCGATGTCGAGCGTGTGCGTGATGGGGTGCGCGATCCCTCGTTCCAGGAACTCCTCGCCGTAGTTGCGTCGCAGGTCGTTGTGCATGTGCACCAGTGCCCAGTCCCAGTCGATGCCCGGCAGGCCGAGTTCGCAGACATCGGCGAGGAACGTGTGGGCGAGCGCGCTGCCCTGTCGCGAGAACCGGTCGGCCCCGCGCGCCATGCGGTAGCCGATCGGGAGGTTGCCCTCCTCCTCGCACACCAGGATGAGCGCCGTAGCGAGCTCCACGGCTCGTTTCGGGTCGAGTGCGCTCAGCAGGGGGAGCTGAGTCCGGTAGATGTCCCACATCGTCGCGATGTCGAACACGAACGGGCCGTCGGCCGGCCAGAACGGGCTCTCGTCATGGGCGAAGCACGGTTTGATCAGCGAGTGGTAGAGCGCCGTGGAGAAGACGGTTTGGCGCTCGCTCGAGGCGGTCTCGACGCGGATCGCATCGAGTTCCCGCGACCACGACGTCCGGGTTACGGAGCGACGTGACTCGAAGCTCGACCGGTCGTCGCCGCAGTCGGCATACAGGTTGGCTCGCGCCTGCTCGACGCCACGCAGCGAGAACCCGAACCGCAGCTCGACGGTCTGTCCCGCTCGGGTGGGGCCGCGCAGCAGGAGGCCGAACGGGCGCAGCGTGGTGGGGCGAATCGAGTCGAAGTCGAGCTGCGTGCCGCCCGGCATCAGCCGCTTGTCGTACCAGAGCATCTGGCGCCACTCGGCGGTGTCGCACTCGATGTGGACCGACAGCGGCGCACCCTCCACCATCACCTGGCCCTGCGACACGCCCGGTTCGAGTGTGCGCAGGTGCGCTCGGGTGGGCACGGTGCGGCCGTGTTCGATCGCCAGGCCACCGAGTGAGAAGTCGATGACGAGCCGGGCATCGTCGTGGGCGGGGAACGTGTACCGGTGCACGGCGCTCTTGGGGCCGACGGTCAGTTCGCAGCGGATGCCCGAGCCGAGCATCGTGGCGTAGTAGCCGGGGCTGGCCGACTCGTCGCGGAGCGTCCACACGGTGCCGAGTTCGTCGAGCGGATCCAGCATCGGCGACACCCGGAAGTAGTTGTAGTACTTGCGGATCGCGCCGGTGCCCGACTGCTGGAAGTGGGTGAACCCGGAGGCGACGAGCCGGTCGTGGAGCGCCGTCGGAACACCCTCGGTGTTGAGTTCGTGGACGCCGTACCCGGTGGGATAGGCGCCTGAATAGGCGCACGCCGACACCATCCCGAACGGTGAGACGGCACCGGGATGGGTGTTGCCGACCTGCGGCTTCGGCCACCACCACGTGGCAGCGAGTCCGTGCGGAACGGGCAGCGACGTGATGTCGGTACCGATGAACGGGTCGACGGCGTCGATCATCGACGTACGGTAGGAAACGAATGTTCCAGCGCGTGTTTCAGCGTGGTGAACCGAGCGAGCCGTGTGGCGACGGGACCACCGCCGAAATTCTCCTGGTCGTGCGCGCTCAGCGCGCACCGCCAGGAGAATTTCGGGGTTGTGTGGCTTCGGGTCAGAATGTTGCGATGACCACTCCATGGTGGCGCGACGCGGTCGTGTACCAGATCTATCCACGATCGTTCGCCGACTCGAACGGCGACGGCGTCGGTGACCTCCGCGGTATCACCGGCAAGCTCGACTACCTGGCCGACCTCGGGGTGGACGCACTGTGGCTGTCGCCGATCTTCGTCTCGCCGATGCGTGACTTCGGCTACGACGTGGCGGACTACTGCGGCATCGATCCGGTGTTCGGCACCGACGCCGACTTCGACGACCTCGTCGCCGGGTGCCACCAGCGCGGTCTGCGACTGCTTCTCGACTGGGTGCCCAACCACACGTCGGATCAGCATCCCTGGTTCGTCGAGTCCCGGTCGTCGCGCGACAACCCGAGACGCGACTGGTACGTGTGGAAGGACCGGCTCGCCGACGGTTCACCGCCGAACAACTGGAACTCGATGTTCAAGCAGGTGCCGGCATGGACGCACGATGACGCGACCGACCAGTCGTACCTGCACCTGTTCCTCGCGGAACAACCCGACCTCAACTGGTCGAATCCCGACGTCGAGGAGGCGATGCACGCCACGTTGCGGTACTGGCTCGATCGTGGCGTCGACGGCTTTCGGGCCGACGTGGTCAATCTGATCGGCAAGGGCACCGACGTCCCCGATCTGCCCGATCCGTTCTGGAAGTTCCCGCTGCTGGCGACCGACCGGCCGCTGGGCCACGAGCTGCTCCGCCGAATCAGGGCGCTGCTCGACAGCTACGACCACCAGCCGATGATGGTGGGGGAGGTGTATCTGCTGCGAGACGGTGAGAGTGCGTCGTACGTCGGCGATCCGGATGGGCCGGAGCTGCACCTGTCGTTCGACTTCCGACCGTTGCACTCGCCCTGGGAGATCGGACCGATTCACGCCGCACTGTCGAAGATGGAGGCCGACTTCGCCGAACCACGCTGGCCGACGTTCGTGCTGTCGAATCACGACCGGGTCCGTCATCGCACGCGCTACGGCGACGAGGCGTCGCGCTCGAGCCGCGGCGGTCCTCGCGTTGACCGCACGTGGCACTCCGTTCCTCTACGCCGGTGAGGAATTGGGGCTGGAGGACGCCGTCATCCCGATCGATCGAATCGTCGACCCCGACGGTCGCGACGGATGCCGTGCGCCGATCCCGTGGACCGCCGACGGCAACGACGACACGGGCCACGGCTGGCCCGTGCGTCCGTGGTTGCCGTTCCCGGCGAACGCTGTCGACGCACTCGGCCGATCTGCAGGTCGGTGTTCCGTCGTCGATGCATTCGCTGTACCGGGAGCTGCTCCGGATGCGTCGTGACCACGAGGCCTTGCGCCGCGGTTCGATGCCCATCGCGGAATCCGACGGATCCCTGATGCGCTTCGAGCGGCGAGGCGACGACGAGGTGATCACCGTGGTCGTCAACTTCTCCGACGAGACCCATCACGTGGCCCGACGATCTGAGCGAGGCCGACGTGCTGCTCGCGACGGCCGGAGACAACACGACGCGTGAGGTGCTCGAGCCGAACGAGGCAGTCGTTCTGCGCGTCAGGGTCTGAGGGTGCCGCCGGTCCCGGTCAGGTGTTGCGCGGCGGTGGCGCTGCGTACCAGATCGACCGCCATCTCGAGGTGGGCGATCTGTTCGGCCGCCGTCCGGCCGATCGGACCGAGACGCACCGCGTTGATGCCGGCTGCTGCGAGCGCGCGAATCCGGTCGGCCACCATGTCGGCGGTGCCGATCGAGTACGCGGCCAACACCAGTTCGTCCGGCACCGCCGCGACCGCTGCAGGCTTGTCCCCGTCGACCCAGAGGCGTTGGACCTCGGCGGCGATGTCGCCGAATCCGGCCCGGGAGAATGCCGAGTTGTAGAAGTTCGTCCGCGCCGAGCCCATCCCACCGAGGGTGAAGGCCATCGCCGGCCGGTACCGGTCGATGAGCGATTCGACGTCGTCGGACACGTGCAGCTGGGTGTTGACCTGCAGGTCGATGTCGTCGAGGGAACGCCCTGCGTTCTCGGCCCCCCGACGGATCGGGTCGAGGAGCACGTCGGCGTGTTCGGCGATCAGCGAGGTGCCGATCCAGCCGTCGGCGATCTCGCCGGTCAGCTCGAGCGACTTCGGACCGAGTGTCGCCAGGTAGATCGGCAGGTTCGGGTTCGGCGGAATGGCCAGCTTGAGGGCCTTGCCCTCGCCACCGGGGCGGGGCAGCACATAGTGCTTGCCGTTGTAGACGACCCGTTCGCCGTTGATGGCCATGCGCACGATCTCGGTGTATTCACGCAACCGCTCGAGCGGCTTGGCGAAGGCCTCGCCGTGCAACCCTTCGACCACTTGGGGTCCGCTGACGCCGAGGCCGAGCCGGAATCGACCATTCGAGATCCGATCGAGCGCGAGCGCGCTCATCGCCGTGGTGGCAGGCGTGCGGGCGCTGATCTGCATGATGCCGCTGCCCAACCCGATGTGCTCGGTCCGCCCGGCGAGATAGCCGAGCGAAGCGACGGCCTCCATGCCCCACGCCTCGGCCGACCAGACCGAGTCCACCCCGAGCCGGTCGGCGGCGCAGACGTAGTCGACGAGGTCGTCCCAGTTGTCGCCGTTGTAGTAGGCGCTGCCGACCGAGATGGACACCTTCACGAGTGGACTCCTTCGGCGGCGTCGACCGGCTCGTCGTTGATCTCCTCGACGAGATCCATCAGCTGGCCGAGCCCGGCCACCCGTTCGTCGAGGGTGCTGCCGATCGGGTTCACGCGCAGCGTGTTCACGCCGCAATCGCGGTACTCGCGCAACCGGTCGCGGACGGTGTCGATCGGACCGATCAGGTTGGTGCCCAGGCCGATCTCGATCGGCACGCGGGCGGCGGCCGCCGCACGGTCGCCTTCGCGCCACAGTCGTTGCACCTCGGCGACGTCGTCGCCCCAACCCTGGCGCGGCGAACGCGTCGTTGTAGAAGTTCTTGGAGCCCGACCCCATCGCCCCGAAGGTGAACGCGTACCCATCAGCGTGCCGGCGACCGGCTTCGTCGACGTCGTCGGTGAACTCGACGCTCACGGCGACGGTCAGATCGACATCCGACGAGCGAACGGCCCGCACGCTGCGCTCCGGCGCTGATCTGGTCGAAGTACACCGACGCCGTGTCGGTGAAGAACGAGTTCCCGATCCATCCGTCGGCCATCTCGCCGGTGAGCGCCAGGTTCGCCGGGCCGAGCGACGCGAGGTAGATCGGGATCTCCGGCACTCTGGCGACCGAACGGATCGACACGCCGGCGCTGTCGGGCAA
Organism: Ilumatobacteraceae bacterium; assembly: GCA_963747375.1. GTDB lineage: Bacteria > Actinomycetota > Acidimicrobiia > Acidimicrobiales > Ilumatobacteraceae > Sva-07. Next base: position 125,359 of record CAVVFL010000007.1, on the reverse strand, counting down.
CGGAAGCCGATAGATCTCACCGTCGTAGGCGAGCCGTTCACCGGAGACGATCATCCGGACGATCTCGATCGTCTCGCGCGTTCGCTGCACGGGCCGGGCGAACTCTGCACCGTGCCAACCCTCCATCACCTGCGGACCACTGGTGCCCAACCCCAACAGGAACCGACCGTTCGAGATCGCTTGCACGCCCATGGCGTTCATCGCCATCATCGCCGGCGTTCGCGCTCCGATCTGTGCGATGCCCGTGCCCAGCCGGATCCGGTCGGTCACCGCCGCGATCGCCGCCAAGCGGAGTGAACGCGTCGAGCCCCCAGAACTCTGCGGTCCACACCGACGACACGCCCATCCGCTCGGCTTCGCGTGCGTAGTCGAGGAAGCCCTGGTCGACGCCGACGCTCATGACCCCGATCGACAACATCAGGAGTCGCCCGCAGCCATCGACCGAACATACCCGACGACTTCTGCGGTGTCGCCGGATTCGAGCGGCGACGCGCCCGTCAGATCCGTTCGAAGTAGCGCTGACGTTCCCAGTCGGTCACGGCGGCCTGGAACGCTTGGACTTCGACACGGAAGAACGTGGTGAAGTGGTCGGTCACCTCGTCGCCGAGCGCGGCGCGCACCAACGAGCTGTGGGCGAACCGCTCGGTCGCGTGCTCCAACGTCGTGGGCACGCGCGGCAGCTCGGCGGCGGCATAGACGTCACCGTCGAATCTCGGCGGGGGCTCGATCCGGTCCTCGATGCCGCGCAGCCCACTGGCGAGCGCCGCGGTGTAGGCGAGGTACGGATTGCAGTCGGCTCCGGGGATCCGGCATTCGATGCGCAGGCTCGGTCCGTCGCCGACGACTCTGAACCCGGCGGTCCGGTTGTCCTGTGACCAGGCGATCCGTGTGGGGGCCCACGAGCCGTCGACGTAGCGCTTGTAGGAGTTGATCGTCGGGGCGTAGAAGACCATGAAGTCGGCAGCGCCCGCCATCCACCCGCCGAGGAACCAGCGGAAGACGTCGCTGCGCTCGCCGCCGACATCGAACACGTTGGCGTCGGCGTCGGTGTCCCACAGGCTGAGGTGGAGATGGCTGCTGCTGCCCGCCTCCGAGGTCGTCGGCTTGGCCATGAACGTGACACTCAGACCCTGCGATTCGGCGAGTTCCTTCATGGCGTGCTTCATCACCGTGTGCCGGTCGGCCATCGTCAGCACGTCGGCGTACCGGATGTTGAGCTCGTGCTGGCCGCGACCCCACTCGCCCTTGGAACTCTCGACGGGGATCTCGGTGGCGGTCAGCGCCCGGCGGGCCGCTCCCACGTACCCCTCGACGCGGGCGCCTTGGAGCAGGTGGTAGTCCTCGATGTACCAGCCCGCTGGTTCGAGGTCGGCGTAACCCTTCCGGTGGGCCTCACGATAGGTGTCGTCGAACAGGAAGAACTCGAGCTCGGATGCAGCCTTGACGGAGAAGTTCAGATCGTTGGCGCGCGCGAGCTGGACCTCGAGCATCGATCGGGGCGCAACGGCGACCCGTTCGTGGGTGTGCATGTCGACCACGTCGCACAGCACGATCGCGGACGACTCGGTCCAGCCGGCGCGGGCGAGCGTCGTGATGTCGACCACGAGGTGGAAGTCGCCGTAGCCGAGTTCCCAGCTCGCGTAGTCGTACCCGGCGACGGGCTCCATCTCCATGTCGACGGTCAACAGGTAGTCGCACGCATGGGTGCCGTGACCGAGCGTCTCGTCGAGGAAGTACCGGGCATCGAGGCGCTTGCCCAGCAGGCGCCCGTAGTTGTCGGTGAAGCCGACGAGCACGGTGTCGATCTGGCCGGAGGCCACGAGGGTGTCGAGTTCGTCGGGTGTCACGGTGCGCGAGACAGTAGCCGTCGCCGGGAACCGTGTCTGCTCTGGCATGCTCGGGCAATGAGAGGCGCAGCATGACCATCCCGTTCGTCCGCACCCCCGACCACCGGTTCGGCGACCTGTTCGAGTTCCCCTACGAGCCGAAGTACGTCGATGTCGAAGGGCTTCGGATGGCCTACGTCGAGGAGGGCTCCGGAGAGCGTGGGCGCGTTCTTGTTGCTCCACGGCGAGCCGACCTGGAGCTACCTGTACCGGCGCATGATCCCGCCGCTCGTCGAGGCCGGGTATCGGATCGTCGCGCCCGACCTCATCGGATTCGGACGATCCGACAAGCCGACGAATCGCGACGACTACACGTATGCGAACCATGTTCGCTGGCTCACCACGTTCGTCGGTGGACTCGATCGCCCGGCCGACGGTTTCTCGGTGTTCGTGCAGGACTGGGGTGGCCTGCTCGGCCTGCGCATGATCGCCGAGAATCCCGACTGGTTCGACCGAGTCGTGATCGGCAACACCGCCTTGCCCGAGGGCGACCCGATGGGCGACGGGTTCATGATGTGGCAGCAGGTGTCGCAGACGATGGACCCGATGGACTGCGGTGCGCTGCTGCAGCGGGCATGTCTCGCACGCGACCTCAACGACCTCGAGGCCGATGCCTACCGAGCGCCCTTCCCCGACGAGTCGTTCATGGCCGGGGCCCGCCAGTTCCCGCTGCTCGTGCCGACCGGACCGGACGACCCGGCCGTGCCCGCCAACCGGGCGGCATGGAGGGTCTGGGAACAATGGACCGGGCCGGTGCTCACGCTGTGGACGCCGGGCGACATGGTGCTCGGCCACCTGCAGAGCACGTTCGTCGACCGCATCCCCGGCGCCGCCGGCCAACCGCACCAGACGTTCGAGCCCGGCGGTCACTTCCTCCAGGACGACCGCGGTGAGGACGTCGCCGCGGCCATCCTGGCCTGGACCTGAACCTGTGCGTCAGGGGTCGCACCAACGTGCACGGACCGCCGTGCGCGTGTCAGCCCTCGCTGGCGATCGTGAGGATGGCGTCGGCGTGTGTCGCCGCCTCCTCGGGTGACAGGGTGGCTCCGAGTTCGACGATGAATGCCACGCCATCGGCCGAGCGGAACTCGTTGCGGGCCCACGTGGCGGCGATACCCGTGTAGGTGCCGCCCGTGATCTGGCCCATCGGGAGTCCGGTGAGCTCGGCATATCGAGACCGGATCCTTCCGTCGCGGCCCTGCGCTGGATTCACGACGAACAGGTCCTGGTGGTACCAGGTGGTGATGTCGGGCTGGAGCTGATCCATGAAATTGATCATCGCTTGCGTCTCGGGTTCACTCGCCGGGCCGGTGCCGGCGTACTGGCTGTCGCCCGGCACGCCGATCGGGCCCCACTTGTAGGGGAAGTTCCGGTTGAGGTCGACGCCGTTGCCGTTGTACCGGACCTGGTTGGCGACTCCGTCGGGATTCATCGACTCGACCAACCACAACTCGACGCCCTCCGGGACCGGTCGACGACGCAGTTCGTCGACGATGGCGATGCCGTCGTCCTCGTCGCCGTGGATCGCACCGATCACGAGCACCCGGCGACCGCCGGGCGTTCCGTACCGCTCAGCGAAGATCGGGCGGCCCTCGACGGAGTAGCCGAGGCCGACGATGTCCTGGCTGAGGTCGAGCGGTCCGGGTGCCGGCGGAATCGTCGTGGTGCTCGTCGTGCTCGTCGTGCTCGTGGTGCTCGTGGTGCTCGTGGTGCTCGTCGTGGTGGATGGCGTCGAGGTGCTCGTGGTCGATGTCGAGTCGAGCGTGGTCTCGGCGACGGTGCCGACCGATGAAACTGCGACTGCGTCGAGCGTGGTGGCCGATTCGTCGGTGCACGACACCATCGCCAGCGCGATCACCCCGATCGCCAGCACCGTCCCGTAACGCACCTGTCGAAGGTACCCCATGGTTCCGGACGCTCGGCGTGCACCATCCGGTGCGAGCCGTCGGCGCGCAACGACGTTTGGGACAGCACATCGTGGATCTCTGCGTTGTCGCTCACTCAAACGGGCCGCGGGGCGGGATACTGGACTCATGAATGCGCGGCAATCCACCGGCAGTCGAGTGGGGCGGTGGTCGACGGGGACGCTGCTCACCGCTGCACTCGCCGTTGCAGCAGGCGCGTGCGGAGTCGACGCCAACGACGGTGGCAGCCGCGGTCAGGCGATCTACGAGGCGAATTGTGCCGTGTGCCACGGTGCGGCGCTCGAAGGGAACGATCGCGGTCCGTCGCTGCTCGATCCGGTGTACGCGTCCGATCAGCTGAGCGACGAGCAGATCCGCAGTGCCGTCCGAAACGGCAAGGAACAGACCCGATGGGAATTCGGTCCGATGCTGGCGCTGGGCGGACTCGGCGACGGCCAGATCGACGAGGTCATCGGATTCATCCGTGCGTCGCAGAACGCCGGCACGACGGTCACGACGCCGTGATCGAGTGGGCCTGCAGGTCGGCGAGGTCGACGTATTCGAGCGTCGACATGTGCGTCGACTCGAGGATCACTCCGCAGGCGCGGCCCACGTCGAGTGCCTCCTTCCAACGGTCGGCGCAGACACACCACTGATCGCCCGGACGCAGCCCGGCGAACCCGTACTGCGGCATCGGCGTGACCAGGTCGTTGCCCTGCTCGCGGGAGAACTTGAGGAAATCGGCGGTCACTCGGCAGCACACCGTGTGCATACCCGGGTCGTCGCCATGGTTGTCGCAGCACCCGGTGCGCCGGTACCCGGTCAGCGGGTCGTACGAGCACGGCTGGAGTTCGGTTCCCAAGACGTTCAGCTGCATGGTTGATCTCCCGACTCAGACGTTGACACCGACGAGTTCGCCGATGCTGTAGGTGACCGCACAGGCCACCAACAAGATGGCGATCTGTCGAAGGATCGATGTCGCGATCGACCGTTCCGCGAATCGACCGATCGCAGCTCCGACGAAGGCGGCAGCGACGACACCGATCGCTACGGACACGGCCGCCGGGGCGAACCCGCTGGCTCCGGTGAACCACGGGATGACGGGGAGCAGCGCTCCGAACATGAAGCACACGAACGAGATGGCCGCTGCCTGGAACGCCGACGGCAGGTCGTGCGGGTCGATGCCCATCTCCTCGCGGGTGTGTACCCGCAGTGCGATCTCGGGTGACGTCATCACATCTTCGGCAGCGGAGCGTGCGGTGTCGGGCGAGATGCCGTGCGATTCGTACATGGCGGCGAGCTCGGCGGTCTCGGCAACAGCGTTGCCCGCCAGCTCGCGGCGTTCGACGGCGACTTCACGCTCGACGAGTTCGTTCTGGGCCGAGATGCTGATCCACTCACCGGCGGCCATCGAGATGCCTCCCGCGATCGCTCCTGCGAGCCCGGCAAGACGGACGATGGAAGGGTCGACGCCGGAGCCCGCGAATCCGAGGATCAGCGACACGTTCGACACGAGGCCGTCGTTGATCCCGAACACGGCGGCTCGAGCGAGGCCGCCGGCAACGGGACGATGGCCTCCGTGGAGCTCGTCGCGTTTCATTGCCGTGAACGCTAGCGGTGTGGTCGGCTCCGATCGTCGACGTGGTCACATGTCGACGCGCGCCGGGCTACCTTGGAGATGCAACGGTGTTTCCGACTCGAGTCTGGACCCCTCATGAGTGCTCACAAGGATGTGGCCCACGTCATCGATCGGCTGCAGGCGATGGCTGTCGAGCGTCGACCGCACGACGCGCTTCTTGCGGCCTTCATCGGCGAGTACTTCCGCGAGATGCCCAACGACGACGCCGGGGGCCGCCGGCTCGAACTCGCCTACGCCGCCGCTGTTGCCCATCTGGACCTCGGTCGGGTGCGCCAACGCGGCGAGACGCTCGTGCAGGTGCTGTCGCCCGAACTCGAACGCGACGGTTGGGAGTCGGAACGCTCGATGCTCATGTTCGTGACCGACGACGCCCCGTTCCTCGTCGATTCGGTTCGGATGGTGCTCGATCGCAACGAACTGGGGATCCATCTGCTCGTGCACCCGATGTTGCGTGTACGTCGCGATGATCGCCGCGTGCTCGTCGATGTTGCCGCCACTGAAGGTCCGTTCGAGGCGTGGACGCTGATCGAGGTCGACCGGTGCAGCCTCGAGGTTCGTGCGCTCCTCGAGGATCAGATCCGAACCGCCATTCAGAGTGTGCAGCAAGCGGTCAACGACTTCGCTCCCATGCAGGATCGATTGCGGTCGGTCGCCGACGGCGACCCACTCCTGATGTGGCTGGCCGACAAGAATTTCGTGTTTCTCGGTGCTGCGACCTATCGGCACTCCGCCTCCGGAATCGTCGTCGATGCGGACAGCCTGCTCGGCGAGTACCGATCCGGGCGGCTGGATGCCGAGCAGATCGATCAGCCGTCGTTCGACCCGCAAGCGTCGTTCAGGATCTGGCGATCGAGTGCGGTGGCCGACATTCACCGGCCGGCTCGGATGACAGCGATCGCCGTGCGCCACGAGGGGACCGACGACGAGGTCCGGTTCGTCGGGTTGCTCGGGAGTGCCGCGTACCGTCACAGCGCGTTCATGATTCCGGTCATCGGACGGCACGCCGACGACGTCGTGAGCCGGGTGGCCGGTCCGGTCGAGAACCACACGAGCCGGGCGGTCAGGAACGTGATCGAGACACTGCCGCGGGATGTGTTGTTCGAGCTCGGCGTCGATGATCTGACACGCCTCGTCGAGGAGATCGTCGGTCTCCAGGAGCGACGTATCGTGCGGGTCTTCGACGTCGCCGAACCCGTCGGACCGTGGACCACGGTGTTCGTGTACCTCCCCCGCTCGCGATTCACAGCCACACTTCCGGCGCAGGTCGCTGCACTGGTCGGCGAGCACTACGGCGGCGACACACGTGACCTCGAAACGTTCGTCGGGACGAGTTCACTCGCTCGCATCTCGATGACCGTGTACGCCGCTCCGACCTCGGATCCGACGCCGCTGGCCGAGCGCATCGACGAGGTGTCGAGGACGTGGGGTGAACGTGCCCGCGAGGCGCTCGCCGAGGTACTCGGCGAGATCGAGGGCCATCGCGTCTGGTCGGTGGTCGGCCCGTCGGTACCCGCCGACTACGAGGCGCGAGTCCGCCCGAGCGCGGCGGTCGGCGATCTCGTCCATGTCGAGGCGATGTTGTCGGGCGACGATGTGATGTCGACGTCGTTCAGCCGATCGATCGATGCCGTGGACGGCTCCTGGCGCTTCCGGGTGTTCCTGCGCGACCGGGCAGCGACGATTGCCGAACTGGTTCCGATCCTCGAGCATCTCGGGCTCTCACCGGTCGACGAACGCCCGTACGTGTTCGCCGGCGAACACACCACGGTCCATCTCGACGACATCGGCGTCGTCATGGACGTGCCGACGATCTCGGACGATCAGCACGCCGAGGTCCAACGGGCGTTCGTCGGGCTGATGCGGGGCGAACTCGAGGCCGACGCCCTCAACCGGCTCGTGTTGGCCGGTGGACTCGATCGTCGACAGATTTCCGTGCTGCGCACCTACAACCGGTACCTGCGGCAGGTGGCGTTCCCGTTCAGCGCCGTGTACGTCGCCGCGGCAATCGTTCGGCACCCTGAGATCGCCCGGAGGCTCGCCGAGTTGTTCGATGCGAAGTTCGACCCGCGGCTCGACCTCGACGCGGCAGCTCGAAGCGCTCACGTCGACTCGGCCCGGGCGCACGTGCTCGAACAACTCGACGCGATTCCCTCACTCGACGACGACCGGATCTGTCGGGCATTCCTGACGCTCATCGATGCCACCGACCGGACGACGTCCTTCCTCGGCCGTGACGAGCTGTCGGTGAAGCTGCGCCCGCGCGAGATCCCCTTCGTCCCGTTCCCGCGACCCGAGTTCGAGATCTTCGTGTGCTCGGCGAAGGTCGAGGGCGTCCATCTGCGCGGGGGCCGCATCGCCCGCGGCGGGATTCGCTGGAGCGACCGCCCCGAGGACTTCCGCACCGAGGTGCTCGGTCTGGTCAAGGCCCAGATGGTGAAGAATGCGGTCATCGTGCCGACCGGCGCGAAGGGTGGGTTCGTGATCAAGGGGTCGACCGCTGATCAGGCCGATCGCGACGCGGTGCGGGCCGAAGGCATCGATCGCTACCGCAGGTTCGTGCAGGCGCTCCTCGATCTCACCGACAACGTCGTCGGTGACGAGGTCGTTCACCCGCCCGACATGGTCATCTACGACGGCAACGACGCGTATCTCGTGGTTGCCGCCGACAAGGGCACAGCGACGTTCAGCGACATCGCCAATGACATCGCCATCGCCCACGACTTCTGGCTCGGTGATGCGTTCGCCTCAGGGGGCAGCCACGGCTACGACCACAAGGCGATGGGGATCACCGCGCGTGGTGCGTGGGAGAGCGTTCGGCGCCATGCCCGTGTGATCGGCAAGGACGTCGACACCGACGAACTGACCGTCGTGGGCATTGGCGACATGTCGGGTGACGTCTTCGGCAACGGGATGCTGCTGTCGCCGCACCTCAAGCTCGTGGCGGCGTTCGACCACCGCCACGTGTTCGTCGACCCCGATCCCGACCCGGCGGCCGCGTTCGCCGAACGTCGCCGACTCTTCGACTTGCCACGCTCGAGCTGGGCCGACTACGACGGCACGTTGATCTCTGCCGGTGGCGGGGTGTATCCCCGCGAACTCAAGTCGATCCCGATCGGCGACGAGCTGCGACGCGTGATCGATCTCCCCGACACGGTCACCGCGATGCATCCCGACGAACTGATCTCGGCGATCCTGCGTGCACCGGTCGATCTGCTGTGGAACGGCGGGATCGGCACCTATGTCAAGGCCTCGTCGGAGAGCCACGCGGATGTCGGCGACAGGGCCAACGACGCGGTGCGGGTCGACGGTCACGAGGTCAGGGCTCGCATCGTCGGCGAAGGCGGCAACCTCGGTCTGACGCAGCTGGGACGGGTCGAGTACGCCATCCAGGGTGGGTTGATCTACACCGACGCGATCGACAACTCGGCCGGCGTCGACTGCAGCGACCATGAAGTGAACCTCAAGGTGTTGCTCGACCAGCTCGTCCGCGACGGCGAGTTGACAGTGAAGCAGCGCAACGAATTCCTGGTGGAGATGACCGATGACGTCGCACAACTCGTGCTCGACGACAACCGCGCACAGACCTTGGCGCTGATGATCGCTCGCACACAGTCGTTGACGATGGTGAACACGCACGCCCGATACCTCGACACCCTCGAAGCCGAGGGCTATCTCGATCGACAGCTGGAGTTTCTCCCGACCGACAAGCAGATTGCCGAACGCCAGGCCGCCGGAAGTGGGCTGCGTGCACCGGAATTCGCCGTGATGATCGCCTACACGAAGAACGCCGATGTCGTCGAGGTGCTCGGGTCCGACCTCCCCGATGACCCTGCGTTGGAGGCGGACCTGATGGCGTACTTCCCGCGCAGCGTCCGGGAGCGCTTCCCCGACGCCATCCGCTCGCATCGTCTGCGCCGGGAGATCGTGGCGACGAGCCTCGTGAACAACATGGTGAACCTCGCCGGGATCTCGTTCGATCATCGCATGACCGAAGACTCCGGTGCATCGGTGTCCGATGTGGCCCGTGCCTTTCTCGCCTCCCGCGACATCTTCGGATTCGTCGACGTGTGGCGCGAGATCGACGACCTGGGGAGTTCGATCAGCCTCGACACGCAGACCTCGCTGTTTCTCGACGCTCGACGAATGACCGAACGGGGCACCTTCTGGTTGCTGCGCCATCGTCGCCCGCCGCTCGACATCGGCGAGGCCGCCGATACGTTCTCCGCGGGCCTCGCATTCCTCTGTGACTCGCTCGACGACGTCGTGAGTGGCTGGGTGCTCGACGACGTCGACCGGCTCCGAAAGGCGCGGGTCGCGGCTCGGGTGCCGCTGGGGCTGGCTGCGCGTTCGGCGAGATGGCCCTGGCTGCACACGGGGTTCGACATCGTCGAGATCGCCCACACCGAGGCGTGCAACGTCGCCGATGCCGCGGCTGCCTACTGGGCGGTGTTCGATGCCTTCGATCTCGGCTGGTTGTGGGTCGGCGTGGGTGCGCTGCCTCGGTCCGACAGGTGGAAGGAGCAGGCGCGCTCGGCGCTGAGCGACGACCTGTTGAGCGTCTTGGCCGAGCTCACCCGCAATGTGATGCGGTTCGGCGACGGCTCGCCGGCGACATGGATCGCGGCCAATGAACGAGCCGTTTCCCGGGCGTTGGGCATGCACACCGAGATCCGGCGCGCCGAGAGCTTCGACCTGACCACCCTGTCGGTCGCGCTGCGCCAACTGCGCAACCTCACGCTGACGGCAGTTGCCGGCCCGCCGACCTGATCGACCTTTGACGAAACCTTGCTGAGGACTTGGCGGTCGCCTGACCGAGCTCGACGGGGCGCCTCACCGGCTGCCGGGTAGCGTCGTACCATCATGACGAGCGGTCCCAGATTCCGTTTCGCTCCGTCGCCGACCGGTTCGTTCCACGTCGGTGGCGCCCGCACGGCGCTGTACAACTGGGCGCTCGCACGTCGCCTCGGCGGCACGTTCGTCCTGCGCATCGAAGACACCGACGAGGCCCGGAACCGCCCGGAGTGGACCGAGGGGATCATCGACGCACTTGCGTGGATCGGTATCTCCGCCGGGGATCCGCACTTCGAAGGCCCCCATTTCCAGAGCGAGTTCGCCGCCGCCCACGTGGCCGCTGCCCAGCGACTGTTCGAGCAGGGTGACGCCTACTACTGCGACCTGACCGGCGAGCAGATCCAGGAGCGCGCCAAGGAACTCGGCGTTTCCGGGTACGACGGCTACTCGCGCGACCGTGGCCTCGAACCGGGACCCGGTCGGGTGCTTCGATTTCGTGTCCCGGACGGCACCACGGTCGTCGACGACCTCGTGCGCGGTGAGGTGTCGTTCGACAACTCCACCATCGAAGACTTCGTGCTGCTGCGCAGTGACGGCTCGCCGGTGTTCCTGATCGCCAACGTCGTCGACGACGTCGAGATGGCGATCACCCATGTCGTGCGCGCCGAGGAGCATCTGCCGAACACACCCAAGCAACAGATGTTGTGGACGGCGCTCGGCCACGAGCCGCCTCGGTGGGCGCACGTGCCTGTGCTCGTGAACGAGCAGCGCAAGAAACTGTCGAAACGTCGTGACAAGGTCGCGCTGGAGCAGTATCGCGACGAGGGGTACCTCGCCGACGCCATGGTCAACTATCTGATGACGCTCGGATGGACACCACCCGGCGCCGAGGAGTCGGGTTCCGAGATCGCGTCGTGGAGCGAGATGGAGGCGGCGTTCCGGCTCGAGGACGTCACGCATTCGCCGGCGTTCTTCGACCTCAAGAAGCTTGCCGCGTTCAACGGCGACTACATCCGGATGCTGCCGCTCGACGAATTCGTCGAACGTGCCGGCGCCGAGTTGCCCGAGGACTGGGATCGGTCGCGCTTCGCGGCGATCGCTCCCTACATCCAGGAACGACTGACGACGCTCGCGGAGGTGCCAGGGAAGGTCGATTTCCTGTTCTGGCCCGAAGGGGTGCTGATCGACTACGACGAGTCGTCGTGGGACAAGGCATTCGCACCGGATTGGGCGAAGCCCCTCCTCGACGACGTGATCGTGGCCTACGGAGCGCTGGCCGATTGGACGGCCGACGCGCTCAAGGCCGCTCTCGAAGACGTGATGGCCCGGTACGAGTTGAAGCTCGGCAAGGCGCAGGCGCCCGTCAGAGTCGCGGTCACGGGTCGCTCGGTGGGCCCGCCGTTGTTCGAATCGTTGGAAGTCCTGGGACGCGCCGAAACGATTCGCCGACTCGCCGCCGCGTATGAACGGGACACCCGAAGCGGGTGAAGCGATGGCCGATCGAGAGTTCCACCTGCCCTCTGACGAGCAGCGACTCCGCGATCGCGAGTTGATCGAGGCGGTCAGCAGTCACGAACCGGTCGGTCAGCGGTATGTCCGCACCGGTGAGATCCCGGTGTCCGTCGATCGTGAACCGACGATGCGTCCCGATCCACAGGCCGGCGTGGTGCGAGATCCGACGCCCGTGCAGATGCTGTTGCAGCCGCGTCGGCGCATCGGTCGACGCATTGCCCAGGTGGCCGGAGTGGTCGTGGCGCTGGGGCTTGCCTATCTGGCGTTCTCGTACTGGCAGGTGTGGGCGACTGGTCGTTCCGACCAAGCGCGGCCGGTCGACGCGATCGTCGTGATGGGCGCTGCGCAGTACGACGGTCGTCCGTCACCGCAGCTCGCCGCCCGCCTCGACCACGCCGTGGATCTCTGGCCCGAGGGCCTCGCCCCGCTCGTCGTCGTCACGGGAGGCAAGCGGCCTGGCGATCGTTTCACCGAGGCCGACGCGTCTGCCGAATACCTCGTCGACCGGGGTATCCCGGCCGACGCGATCGTGCTGGAAGGCGACGGATCGACCACTTGGGAATCGTGGAGAAATGTCGAGGCGCTGATGGACGGGACGATCGAGTCGGTTCTGATCGTGACCGATCCGTACCATGCTCTGCGGAGTCGGCTGATCGCCGAGAGCGTCGGCTTCGAGGCCTACGTGTCGCCCACTCGCACGTCGGTGGTCTCGGGAACGAGCGAGCTCCAGCGCGAACTCGGTGAGGCAGCTGGGGTGGCGGTCGGGCGGATCATCGGCTTCGATCGCCTGAGTGGGCTCACGGACTGAGGCCCGATACAATCCCGTGCCGCACCGGTCGTGAGACCGTCACACCATGGGGTGTGGTGTAATTGGTAACACAGCAGTTTCTGGTACTGTCATTCGGGGTTCGAGTCCCTGCACCCCAGCTCTGATCGATCGCCGACCCGCTCGCAACAGCGAGCATCACGGGTCGGTGTTCGTCGTTTTCGGCTCGGTTCGCTCGTGTGGACGGGTGGGATCGCAAGCCCGGCTGATATCGTTTCCGATCGCTACTTGGCCCGTTCGTCTAGTGGCCTAGGACACCACCCTCTCAAGGTGGCGGCACGGGTTCGAATCCCGTACGGGCTGCCAAGAAAACACCAGGTCAGAGCCACTCTTCCGATTCGAGGAGAGTGGCTCTCCTGGTTTTCTGGACTCGTTGCCACTCTGATCCGAGAACTACCTTCCCGTCGATTACCCCGGATCCCTTCGAGCGGGCATCGATCTCGCAGTTCTAGGGTGTTGTCGGTGAGCGACGATGATGGCGGTGATTCGACCGCGGTGACGACCTGGCATCACGGTCTGATCGCGCGCTGGTGGGCCAACTTCAAGCTCGACGGACCCGAGATCGCATTCTTCGGGTCCTACGTCGCATCCGGTCAGCCGGCACTCGACGTCGGCTGCGGGAACGGCAGGCTGCTGGTGCCGTGGATGGCCGACGGGCTCGACGTCGACGGCGTCGACGCGTCGGCCGACATGATCGAGGCCTGCCGGGTCGCCGCCCGCGCCGCCGGCTGCGAGCCTGTCCTGTACGTGCAACCAACTCACCAGCTCGATCTGCCGCGCCGCTACCGCACCATCATCAACTGTGGCTCGTTCGGGCTCGGCGGCAGCCGCGCCGACGACACCGAAGGCCTGCAACGCCTCCGCGCCCACCTGCTCCCCGGCGGTGCGCTGGCTCTCGATTACGAGGTCTACGAGTTCGACGATGATCGCTGGCGACGGTGGCAACCCCGCCCGGCCGACGAGACACCGCCACCGAGCCAGGCCCGCCGACTCGGGTCCGACGGCTTCCACTACGCCGTGCGTCATCGGATTGCCGCTGTCGATGTGGCCGAGCGTTCGATGACCCGGGAACTGCAGGCGTGGCAATGGCAGGATGGCGAGCTCGTCGCGCATGAGACCCATGCCCTCATCTCCAACCTGTACTCCTCGGACGAGATCGTATTGCTGCTCGACTCGGTCGGCTTCGCCGACGTGCGCGTGCTGGGCGACTACGACGGCGGTGCGCCGACCGAGTTCGACGGGTTCCACGTCTTCATCGCCTCCGTTGCAGCATGAGTGCAAACTGCGTCGCATCGCGTGTGCACACTTCGACACGCAGAAACTCGGGATTTTTCTCGCTCCCACCGGCCGACCGTGAAGCCCTACTGCGGTGTCACACTTTCACGCTCACATCAGGCGGGATCGGGCGCTCGGTAGGTATCCGATAGGGGAAGTGGCTTACGAGTCGTTCGGAGGACGCCGAGTGTCACTCATCGACCTCAGCGAGTACCTCTCATCTGGCGATCCCGCAGTCTGCACCAACCGCGCTCTCTCAGAGGCCGTGCGTCGTTCGTTCTATTGAGCCAGCAAGTCCGTCAGGAGTTCATCGATGGTGGGGGCGGCAGCTATTTCGGTTGCGATCTGATGTGCTGCCTGGCGGTAGGAGCGGTCGCTCCGCACAGTGTCGATCGCCTGAGCCAGGGAACTGACGTCGGCCCAGCTCAGCGGGCGCCGGCGGCCACCGGTCGCGGCGGTGTTCAGAGTTACGCCTGCGCCGGCGGCAGCCACTTTGGTGCCGTTGGCGAACTGGTCGGCGAACATCGGAGCGATCACCAGCGGCACGCCGGCGGCCAGCGCACCAAAGGTTGTGCCCGAACCGCCGTGACAAACGACGACGTCGGCCTCAGCGAGTACGTCGGACTGGTTGACCCAGGGTTCGACGTGGACGTTGTGCGGGATGGCGTCGAGTCGGTCGAGGTCGAATCGGCGACCGACGGTGAGGAGCACCCGCACGTCGAGTTCGCCAACGGCGGCGAGCGCGACTCGATAGGCCGTTGCAGCCATCGACATGTGGCCCAGGACCGTTCCGAAGCTCACGTAGAGCAATGGAGCAGTGGATCCGTCCCACCAATCCGGAAGCGGCGTTGGAGGCCCGGGGGTCTCGCGGTACCGGCGCGTGTCAGGAAACGGTGACGCGTCGAGCGAGGCCGGGAAGCGGGTCACGTACGGCGTCAGTCTGATCTCGTCGGTCAGGCCCGCACGGTGCTCCTCGAGCGCCGCAGAGGCCACCTTGATCGATCCCCACTCGACGTCGGCAAGACCGATCGCGACCTGCGCCATGGCGATGTGCTCACGATGCCCGATCACCGCCGAGGCGTACTCGCATGGATCCCGCACAACGAGGTCGGGGCCCCACTCCGCCATGATGCGCTCCAGTCCAGGCAGCATGGCCGTTGTCGCCAGTCGACCAAACAGCTCTCGGTTGCCCAGCACTGAGGCCTCAGCAGCAGGCGCCGTCGGCAAACGTTCACGAATCGGCCCGACAACATCCTCGGGCGGCTCGCCGCAGACCACAAACCGTACGCCAATCTGCTCGACCATGGTTGCGAGAGCCGGCGGACCCGCAACCAACGTGTCCGCACCCCGACGCTGAGCAGCATCGAGAAGTGGTCGGAGCGGTTGGAGGTGACCAGCGCCGCCGAGAGAACACGCACCCAACACTCGCATCGCCGAATCGTTCCACAGAAGACCGCCAGCCTGCTGACCCCGCCCGACGCGGCGTTCAGGGCGCACGATACTGCTCGCCCATAATCCCGGCACCGGTGCCGACGACGCCACTCGGGAACGGCCCAAGTTCTGCGCTCGGTAATGACACCGGTCGATTCGACGGGAGGGCCGGGTGACGGCGTTCGGCGCACTGACGCGGTCAGCACTGAGGTGTCCACCCGCACTCGTCAGGTCCACGAGCCGAGTCGGTCGAAGCCCAGTCCGATGAATAGTCGCTCAGATGCGACGTTGCCATCGGTAATGGTCGCTCCGACTTGGAAGACCCCTGCACCGGCCAGCGATCCGAGGCATCGTCGTACCAGAGCACCTCCGAGCCCGAGCCGCTTGCGTGTGGACGCCACCACGACAGGGTCGATGTAGTGAACGTCCTTCACGACGACCACGAAGGCAAACGCCACGAGATCAGATCCGTCGAGCATGACGTACGAGTGCGGACGGACGATCGATGCGAGGTAGTAGTCGATGGCGCTGAGCGCATCGTCGAGAGACTCGCCTTCGTCGTCGATCGTGTTGCGATAGGCGTCCAGCATCAGCGCGGCGAGCGGATCCCGCTGCTGCTCGTCGGGATGAATCGTCCGGAGCGGGACCGAGGTCGCGGCGACCTGGATCGGGGACATCCGATACTCGCTGCGCGTGCGCGTCACCCGCTCTCTCCCAACGGCGTCATCGCGCGATCGTAGAAGACGGTCGGAGCACTCGATATCGCCGCACGTAACTTCGACTCGACGCGTCAGCAAAGCGTGCGATAGCGAAGCCCTACTGCGGTGCAACACTTTCGCGGGCGGCCCGGCTGATTCAGTCGCCTGGTGGGATGGTCCCGCATACGTCCGGCGCATGCGGCCTGTCGCTCGTCGCGAATACCCTGATCTACATGGCACGACGCGCTGACGAGTTGCACGACCGGGTGGTCGTTGCGAATCCGGACGAGGACTGCTCACCGGCTGCGTTCCGTTTGCTCATCGACGAGCTCTCCATCGAACCGGAACCTGAGCTCGAATCCCTGGACGCAGCAGCGGTGCTCGCCGCGATTCGCGCTGATTCCGAACACGCGTGACGCCCGTTGTCATCGACGCGTCCGCTGGCGTGGAGATCCTCGCCAACACCGCACACGGTCGGCGTCTCGCACGACTGCTTCCGACCGATGCCGTGGGCTGCGTGCCCGAGCACTTCTACGTCGGAAGTCGCCGGGGTTGTACGACATCAGACAGTCGTGAATCGGACGCTGACCGAGGAGGCTGCCGCGACTGTGTTGGGCCGGCTCGATCGCTGGCACCTGCGTCGAGCACAACCCGGACCGTTGATCACCGCTGCGTGGCGGTTTCGTCACAACATGACCATGGCCGATGCCGTCTACGTTGCGCTCGCCGCCGAACTCGGCGGAGCTCTACTCACCGACGATCACCGGCTTGTCAACTCGCCTGGATTCCCGACCAACGTGAGCGCTCTTACACTCGCCCGCTCCTGAACCCACGACCGGCAGTCGGTCAGGCCACCGCTCGCCCCGGTTGGACGTCTTGCCAATCCACCTGCCACTCCACGCAGCGGTACTGGCCGATATCGGACGACACGAGGCAACACGGCGTATAGCGTTAGCCCTGCTCAGACCACACAAGACGGCATCGGACAACACGAGCCGGACAGTCTCAGTCGCCCTCTCACGGTGGCGTCACGGGTTCGAATCCCGTACGGGCTGCCAAGAAAGTACCAGGTCAGAGGCCCTCTTCGGAGGGCCTCTTGCCGTTTTCGGCCTCCGTTGCCCATGGCTTGCCCATGAACCACAATGGAGGTCGCGGGGTCGGCAAGCGCGAAGCGCAGCGCTTGCTCAACGAGATGGTCGTCAGTGCAGAGCGCGGGCTCGAAGCGAGGACCACGACGACTGTGGGGGATCTGCTCGGCCGATGGTTCGAGGCGGCCAGTAACGATTTCTCGCCGAAGACGGTGCGGGAGGTATCCGGCTTCATCGAGCGGAACCTGCGCCCGGCGCTTGGTGACGTTCGGTTGACCAAGCTCAACGCCGCATCCTTGGATCGTTACTACCAGCGCCTCCTGAAGGACGGTGGACGGGGTGGTCGCCCGTTGGCTCCCTCCACGATCCGTCGTATTCACGGGATTCTCCGTCGTGCACTGGCTCAGGGCGTGCGATGGGGCTGGCTCGGTGTGAACCCTGCTGCTTCGGCGACGCCACAGCGAGTGCAATCGCCCGACGTCAAGCCACCGACTCCGGATGAGGTTGGACGGCTTCAGGCCGCCATCGCCGAGTTCTCCGAGGCATACGCCGACCAGAACGAACGGGACTACGACGCACTCGTGCACGCGAGACGGATGGTCGGATCTTTGTCCAACGAGATCTCTGAACCATCGGTCGCACTCAGGCGCGGCGGGTCGCGGTCATGATGGGGCGAGCAGATTCACTCAAAGAGCGTGATGGAACGTGACGCCGGCTTCAGCAGACTCGACGTTGAAGTCGACGAGCACGTCGACCCAGTCCAGGAGGTATCGCAATGTCGGAGAATCGGAGTGCGTGGGCCATGGGGTACGCGACCTTCGCAGGGGTCATCCTCGTGATCGGTGGCGTCTTCCAGGCAATTGCGGGTCTCGTCGGGATCATCGAGGACGAGTTCTTCGTTGTCGGTCAGAAATGGGTCTTCGAGTTCGATGCGACGACCTGGGGATGGATCCACATCCTCATCGGCCTTCTGCTGGTGTCGGCGGGTATCGGGATCTTCAGCGGCAACGTGCTCGCCCGTACCGTTGGCGTCGTCGTCGCCGGTCTCAGCGCCATCGCCAACTTCATGTGGCTGCCGTACTACCCCGTGTGGTCTATCCTGATGATCGCGCTGAGCATTGCGGTCATCTGGGCCCTGACAGCCCATGGACGAGACCTCGCAAACGACGATCAATGAGTGGTAACCAATGACGCCTGAATCGGAATTGCCCGTCGCTGAGGAGGCAGCGGGCAATCCGCGTCTGGCGATGCTGCTTGCGATGGCGATGTTCGTCCTCGTCGTCGACACCTCCATCATGAACGTGTCGATCACGGCAGTAGCCGAGGATCTCGACACGAGTGTCAGCAGCGTCCAGTCCGCCATTGCGCTCGAGGCCCTGGTCTCTGCTGCGTTCATCCTGATCGGCAGCAAAGTCGGCGACCTCATCGGTCGCAAGCGGGCCTACGTCCTTGGTCTGGTCGGATATGCGACGGGCGCCATCGCGATGACACTTGCGCAGAGCATGGTCGCGGTCGTCATCTTCTGGGCGATCATCGGCGGGCTCGGCGCCTCACTCCTTCTGCCAGCCATGCAGTCGCTCATCCATGGCAACTTCGAGGGCGCAGCGATGAAGAAGACGTACGCGCTGGTCGGAGCGGCGGCGGCGGTGGGCGCAGCGATCGGGCCACTGATCGGCGGGTTCGTGACAACGTACTTGTCGTGGCGCGTCGGCTTCCTGATGGAGGCAGTGATCATCGCCATCGTGCTCGCCAACATCAAGCTCGTGTCCGATGTGCCGTACACGGGTGTGCGCAAGATCGACATGGTCGGTGCTGGGCTCTCGATCGTCGGTATGGGCGGCATCGTGCTCGGCATCCTGGTCTGGCAGGAGGGGGGCGGGTATGTCCTCTTGATCATGGCGGTCGGTGCCGTTGCACTCGCGTTGCTCGCGCGATGGCTCCTGCGGCGAAAGCGCGAGGGCAAGGTGGCGCTCATCGATCCCGACCTGTTCAGGATCAAGAACTTCCGCGTCGGCGTGTCGGCGATGGTGCTCCAACAGATCGCCCTCGGTGGCTCGATGATCGCCATTCCGCTCTATCTGCAGGTGACCCTCGAGTACACCGCGATGCAGGCGGGCCTCTCCCTCGCCCCGCTCTCGTTGACCATGTTCGCGGTCGCTCTACTCGCCGGAAAGCGATCGGGCGATCGACGCCCGGCCAGCATCATCCGGCTGGGTTTCGGTTTGGCACTCGTCGGGATGTTCCTCATCATCCCTGTCATACCCCGCGGCGAGTCCGGATGGGCTCTCCTGGTCCCGCTCCTGATCGCCGGTACCGGCCTCGGGCTGCTGGTCTCGCAGCTGAACAACTTCATCCTCGGCCCGATCGAGGAGGAGCGGGTCAGCGAGGCAGCCGGCGTGAACTCGGCCGGCCAGTCGTTCGGGCTGTCGTTCGGCCTGGCGCTCGCCGGTGGCATCCTGCTCGCTGCCCTGTCGGTCAGCTTCATCAACATGACGGAGTCGAGCGACGTGATCCCGCCGGCCGACCAGGCAGCGATTTCTGACGTGCTGGAGGACAACGCCGAGTTCGTGAGCGAGACACAACTCGAGGAACTGCTCGCCGATCAACCCGCGGAGATCCAGGACGAGATCATCCAGATCAACAGCGATGCCGGCAACCTCGCGTTGCAGGTGGCGATGCTCGTGCCGGTACTCGCCTGCCTGCTCGGTTTCCTCAACGCGTTCCGCATGATGCGCCTACCCGACTTCACGCCCTCGGCTGCCGCTGAAGGCCTGGTGGGCGGGTAACAATCCTGCACCGCATGGGGAGCTCATCGCTGCGAACCGGCTGGCTCATCGTCGACGGCACGCCGCTGCACACCGATGACGGTCCGCTCGCGGTCGTCGAGGTCCTCGAGATCCCGGCCTGACCGTGTCGGCTCGTCGAGCGCGATGCCGTGGGGCGCCTCACAGCGATGCTGGTTCTGGGGATCGCGCTACTGACTGCCCTGCCCGCGGCCGATGTCGGTGGACGACCTGTTCGCGGTCTCGGGCCTGCTCCTGAGCGACGACGGCCTCGCTGCGGCTCCCATCACCTACGGACGCGTCGCCACGGATCCGGACCACCCCGGCAAGCTCGCCGTCCAGTACTGGTTCTTCTACATCTACAACGACTGGAACGACCGGCACGAAGGCGACTGGGAGATGATCCAACTCGTCTTCGACACCGACGACGCCACTGCAGCCCTCGACACGGAGCCCGTGCAGGTGATGGACGCGCAGCACGAAGGAGGCGAACTCTCCGACTGGGACGGCGGGCCGCTGCAATGCCGCGGCACGCATCCGTGGTCTTCGTCGGCGAAGGGAGCCCTGCTCCTTCGTTCGTTGACCTTCTGCAGGACCAGCTTGAACGCGCCGGCAGGAAGGGGCGTCACCCAGACTGCGTGATCTGATTCAGGCGGGGAACTATGAGACGGAGTCGAGGCTCGCTCGATCGAGGACGCTGGGAGCGAGGAGGCCCAACTCGCGCGCCCGGTCGACGGCCTCGCTGCGCCCCGACGCGCTCAGCTTGCGGTAGATCGAGTTCGTCTGGGTGCTCACGGTGTTCCGCGAGACGTAGAGCCGTTCGCCGATCTCCTTGAGTGACAGATGGGTCTGCAGATACGGCAGGAGTCGAAGCTCGGCGGTCGACAACGTGGTTCCCCGGCCATCCGTCGGCCAGTTGGTCAGCGTGTGGCGGAGCCTGTCGGCACGATCGCCCAGACGCCCGAGTTTGGGTCGGCGGTACAAGATCTCGTCGATCTCGTGCAGCAGGACTCTGGCTCCTTCGGGATCAGCCAACGCGAGGTGCGCGGCGGCCATCTCGAGGCGCACCCAGACCGCGGCCCAGGGATTCACCCACGTGATCGACGTCCGCAATCGCATCGCCTCGAACAATGCGATGCGGCCACGCTCGGTTTCGTTGTGGTGGAGCAACCAGCGGGCGTTTGCCGCCTGGACGATCGCGTTGACGGAGTACTCGGACAGATGTACCGCTGTGACCACCGAGCACGCGGAGTGGATGTCGCGTTCGGCGCTCACCCAGTCGTCACGATCCATCGAGAGCACGGCGCGGTAGGCGAGGTATCGGGCATGCGGATCGTCGAATCCCAGCGCTGACGCGCTTTCGATGCTCTCCGAGAACAGCGCCGACGCCTCGGTGTCGTTGCCATGTAGCCAACGAGCCACGGCGAGGAAGCCAAGCGACGCCGGACGCCAGCGGCCCCAGAGTGGGTCGGCGGCGACCACCGATGCTGCATCGGCTTCCATCTGCTCGGTTCCGTGCGCGCAGAGAAAGGCTCGGAGCGCGGCGCGTCCGGACACGAACGTCTCGGCGTCACCGGTCGGCGTGAGGTGTTCGATGCAGTCCGCCCACCGGAGTGCCGCGACCGCGTCCCCGGCCAACGCTGCCAGCCAGCCCGCTAGCCCAGCGAGCTCCGGATCGCGTTCGATCGTCGCATCCCCGAGCTCGCTCAGCCACTTCTGGGTGGTGTGGAGCCGACCCTTGTTGTAGGCCTGTGGGAGTTCACTCACGAGCAACTCAGCCGCAACGGTGAGATCACCACATGCGCGCGAATGCTCGATCGTGTGCTCGACCGAGCGGGCAGCCGCCCACCAGTGAGCAGCTCGGAGATGGAGCTGCGTGATGGTGTCGGCGCTGCTGCTGCGAACGTTCTCGTCGAGCAGTACCGACCGGAACAACGGGTGGTATCGGAACCACTCACCCTCGGCGTCGAGCGGCGTGATGAAGAGATTGGCAGCGACCAACGACTCCAGGATCGCGGCGGAGTTAGTCGAGTCGAGGACCGCGTCACACAACGACGGACAGAACACATCGAGGATCGCCGTCCGGTGGAGAAAGCTCGACGTCTCTGCGGGAAGCTCCGACAGCACTTCGGATCGGATGAAGTCGGAGATGAAACGATCGGGTGCGGCGGGCCCGGCCGCCGAACGGATCCACTCGTCGTCCTCGTGGGGGGCGAGCGCGAACAGCACGAGGCCCGCCGGCCAGCCCTCGGTCCGCGCCAGCAGTTGCTGGACCCGCTCGGGGATGACTCGCATCCCTGCCTCGACGAGGAAGGCTGCCGTCTCGGCCTCGTCGAATGCCAGGTCGGCTGCTCCGATTTCGAGCACCTCACCTCGCATGCGGCGACGCCCGCCGGCCAGCCAGACCTCCCGGCGACTCGAGACGACCACCTGGACGCTGCGGGGCAGGAGATCCAGGAGCAGGTTGATGACGTCACGGCACTCGAGCGAGTCGACCTCGTGCAGGTTGTTCAACACCAGCACGAGTGGGTCGTCGACGGCATCGATCGACGCCACGAGACGCGGCACGATCTGGCCGAGGATCGACGTGCCGGGCGCAGGCAGGTCCTTGAACAGGGCGGGATCAATCGGCCTGACCTTGGCGACGGCGCTGCAGATCGACCTCACCAGGGAGACGCTGTCGTCGTCATTTCGGTCGAGTGATACCCAGGCAAACGTGCGGCCGTCCTGTTGTGCCCAGTCGGTGAGCAGTGTCGTCTTGCCGAATCCGACGGGCGCGGAGACGACGACCAGTGGAAGATCTGCTGCCGAGGTGAGCAGGGTCGTCAGCCGACGCCGGTCGATGGTCGCCGAACGTGCTTGGGGAACCCGTGTCTTGGAATCGACGAGGACGTGATGAACGTCGCTGGCGTCGATGCTTGTACCCATGGGCACTCCGCACGCTACCGCCCGGGGCGACACGGAACGGATCTGCATTCACACGAATTGGGTGACGAACTCGCGTCGAGTGGGCCGGAGAATGCAACCGTGGCTTGGACGCAAACGCAGCTCTACGTCGTCCGTCACGCCGAGGCCGGAATCCGTGGGCACGATCCCGACGACCATCTGCGCCCGCTGAGTCACAGCGGGCAGGCTCAGGCTCGAACTCTGGCGGACCGCCTCGAGCGCGCATCGATTGGTGTGATCGTGTCGAGCCCCTACGTGAGATGTGTCCAAACTGTCGAGCCGTTGGCTGCCCGACGCCGAGGAACGGTCGCGCTCAGCGATGCCTTGGCCGAGGGAGCCGCTCTCGAGCCCATGCTGCGCCTCCTCCAACGCCTTCCCGACGGAAGCGTCGCATGCACCCATGGCGACATGCTCGGCGAACTGGCCGGCGTGTTCGCGGACGCACGCCATGGACACGTGGAGCCGATCTCGTTCGACAAGGGTGTGGTCTGGGTGTTGTTGCGCAACGGCAGGGAACTCTCGCTCATCGACCAAGTCCCTGCACCTCCTACCTCAATCGGCCATCCATGTGGAAGGATTTTACGAGACAGGCGCGTGTCGGCCGGTGGACACGACCACTCAATCCAGCTACCGAGAAGGAGCGCTGAAGATGGGCAACAAAGGCCGATCGAAGAAGAGCAAGAAGCAGCATTCGGCTGAAGTCGATGACACCAGCGTCGCAATCGCCGCCGCAGAATCGGGGGCCAAGATGAAGCGCAAGGACTACGAAGCCGAACTCGAAGTACTCCAGGGCGAACTCGTCGCGATGCAGGAGTGGGTCAGAGCGACCGGCGCCAAGATCTGCATCGTTTTCGAAGGCCGTGACACAGCCGGCAAGGGCGGCACCATCAAGCGGATCACCGAGCGGGTGAGTCCTCGCACGTTCCGTGTGGTCGCTCTTCCGGCTCCGACCGACCGCGAGAAGTCGCAGATGTACATCCAGCGCTACATCAAGCATTTCCCGGCCGCCGGCGAGGTCGTGATCTTCGACCGCAGTTGGTACAACCGCGCCGGTGTCGAGCCCGTGATGGGGTTCTGCACACCGGAGCAGACCGAGCGATTCCTCGACCAGGTCCCCGGCGTCGAGAAGGCGATGGTCGAGTCGGGTATCCAACTCATCAAGTACTGGCTCGAGGTGAGCGCCGACGAGCAGACGCGGCGGTTGACGAGCCGCATCGATGACCCCCGCAAGATCTGGAAGCTGTCGGACATGGACCTCAAGTCATACAGCCGGTGGTACGACTACTCCCGGGCTCGTGACGCGATGCTCGCGGCGACCGACACGTCGTGGGCCCCGTGGTTCATCGCCCACACCGACGACAAGAAGCGGGGGCGGCTCAACATCATCTCGCACCTTCTTTCGCATGTTCCGTACGAGAAGATCGAGCGTCCCGAGATCGAACTCCCGAAACGACAGGCCGCCCGCGGCTACGTCGAACCCGACCTCCCGTTGCGGCACATCCCCGAGCCGTACTGACGACCGCTGCGAACAGCACGATGAACACAACACGATGAGGACGCCACGATGACGATGACCGAGCAACCGACCGAACAGCCCTCAGCCGCCGACACACGGTGGTACTCACTGTCCGTCGACGACGCCGTCACACGACTCGGCGTGGAGCCGACATCGGGGCTCAGTGCCGCCGAGGTAACGAGTCGACTGGCGACGTACGGGAGGAACGAGGTCGCCACCGAGCCCCCGGCCACGACGTGGCAGATGGCGAAGGCGCAGATCGCCAACCCGATGAACATCATGCTGCTCATCGTCGCCATCGCCAGCTTCGCGATCGGCCAGATCGCGACGGGCGTCGTCGTCGCGTCGCTCGTCACGTTCAACGTGGTCATGGGGACCAAACAGGAACGCAAGGCGATGGCGAGCGTCGACGCGCTCGCCCAGCTGCAGGTTCCGATGGCCAGGGTGCGACGCGACGGCACGGTCGGAGAAGTCGACTCCGTGGGGCTCGTGCCGGGTGACATCGTGCTGGTCGAGGCCGGCGACCTCGTTCCCGCCGACGCACGCATCGTCTCGTCCGCATCGCTCGAGGTCCAAGAAGCGGCCCTCACCGGTGAGTCGGCGCCGATCGCGAAGGACAGCACCACCCTCGCCGACGAGGAGCAACCGCTCGGTGATCGCACCAACCTCGTCTTCCAGAACACCCAGGTCACCCGCGGCTCCGCAGAGCTCGTCGTCGTCGCCACCGGGCAGTCGACTCAGATGGGCCAGATCGCGAACATGGTCACGGCGACCAAGCGGACCAAGTCGCCGCTCCAGGTCGAGCTCGACGGGCTCACGAAGATCTTCGGTTTCCTCGCCTGGGGGGCCGTGGCGATCATCGCGATCGTCGGTATCGCGCGCGACCAGGACACCGAGACACTGATCCTGCTCTGCGTGTCGACCGCGATCTCGGCCATTCCAACGGGTTTGCCCACGTTCGTGCAACTGATGCTCTCCTCGGGGGCGCAACGGCTGGCCGAGTCGAAGGCCGTGGTCAAGTCGCTGAACGACGTCGAGACACTCGGCGGCACCACGGTGATCAACAGCGACAAGACCGGCACGCTCACGATGAACGCCATGACGTCGGTCACGATGATCACCGGCGGCTCGTGGTACAAGATCGAGGGCAGCGGTTACGCCAAGTCGGGTGCCATCCTCGGCCCGGCCGGTGAACCCACGCCCGACTTCACCGGCCTCGCCCTCGGCCTCGCGTTGTGCAGTGATGCCACCGTCGCCGACGACGAGTCGGTCATCGGTGACCCCACCGAGGCGGCGCTCGTCGTGCTCGCCGCCAAGGTCGGCGTCGACGCCGAGGAGACGCGCCGCGCGTTGCCGCGCGTGGCGCTCGTCCCGTTCGACTCCGAGTACAAGTTCATGGCCACGTTCCACGACCGGCCGGCCCACATGGAGCGACCGCTCCTGAACGAACCCCACTTCATGACCGTCAAGGGCGCACCGGACGTGGTGATCGACCGGTGCTCGCTGGCGCTGTGGCACGGCGAGGCCGTTGCGATGGACCAGGTCCGTCAGGATCTGCTCGACGCCAACCAGGCGATGTCCGAGAAGGGCCTGCGGGTCCTCGCTTTCGCCGCACGTGCACTCTCCGACGATGCCATGAGCGCCGCCACCGACGACCCGATGGGAGAAGTGCACGACCTGACGCTCGTCTCGCTCGTCGGCATCATCGACCCCCTCCGTCCGTCGGCCGTCGAGGCGGTACGCATCGCGCACGGCGCCGGCATCGACGTCCGCATGATCACCGGCGACCACACCGTCACTGCGCGGGCGATCGCCGACCAGCTCGGCCTCGGCCCAGGCGTGATCACCGGAGCCGACCTGCAGAAACTCAGCGACGACGAGGTGAAGGAGCGACTGCCCGAACTGCACGTCTTCGGCCGGGTCGCACCCGAGGACAAGGTGCGTCTCGCCCGCCTGATGCAGGAGACCGGCCAAGTCGTCGCCATGACCGGCGATGCCGTGAACGACGCGGCCGCCCTGAAGCAGGCCGACGTCGGCGTCGCGATGGGCAGTGGTTCCGAGGTGACCAAGCAGGCCGGCAAGCTGATCCTCACCGACGACAACTTCGGCACGCTCGTGCACGCCGTCGACCTCGGTCGCGACATCTACCGACGAATCTCGTCGTACGTGAAGTTGCAGTTGACGATCCTGTCGTCGGTGCTGCAGCTCATGGTCATCGCAACGATCCTGAACATCAACGAGGGCGTCGCGCTCTTCCCGATGCAGTTGCTGTTCGCGAAGTTCTTCGTCGTCGCCACCGTCGTCATCGGCTTCATCGTCGACGTTCCAGATCCAGGCGTCATGGACCGACCGCCGCGTACCCCCGGCTCGAGGATCGCCACCGGCGCACAGACCGTCCGCTGGGTGATCAGCGGGTTCATCATCGCCGGTTCGGCACTGGCGCTGCTCGCGTGGGGGCCAGGTGAACCGAGCACCACCGACCCGTCGACCTCGATGACCATGGCGTTCACCGTCGTCGCGTTGAGTGCGGTGAACATGGGCTTCGTGATGCGCCGCGAACGCCAGGTGCCATGGTCGTCACCGCTGTTTCCGTACATGGGCTGGATCATGCTCGGATGGGCACTGACCATCGCCGCCGTGGAGACCCGGCTGCTCCAGCGAATCCTCGACACCGTTTCGCTGACCGGTGCACAATGGGCCCTCGTCATCGGACTCTCGCTCATCTCCCCATTGTTCGTCGCGATCGACAAGATCATCCAGATACGACGGCTCGACCACGAGCAGCGAGAGCACCCCTTCGCCGGCATCGCCACCAACCCAGGTGCCTGACCAGGAAGCCCGACGGCGCTGTGGTTGGGTCTCACGACGCTGGCCGTCCTCCTGCTGCTTCCTCGCTTCACCAGGACGATCCACGCGGTGCTCGTGGCGGTGATCGGCGCGACGGTGGTCACGCAACCCGCAGCTGCGACGATGAGCAGGCTGAGCGACACGACAGCGAAGACCGACCGTGCACAGCTCGAACGCTGAATTCGGATCACCCTGTACCCCCCGCGGCTAGGTTCCGAACCTCTAGCGTCGCGTCACGGGTCGTCGGATCATGAAATGTCTGCCGAGAACCACATCGCGCGGTCAGGAAGTACGCCGCGAACACCCGCGATGCGAGGCTCACCGCAGTGGTGACGTCGGCGACGAGCACGATCGCCGGTACGACGATGAAGAGGTGCCTCGGCGACGTGTCGCTGACACACGTCGCTGGAGCGCATTCCGCAGCTCCGCTCAGAGAGCCGTTCGCCCACGACCGCGTCGCACTCTGCTCGGCTGGATGGGTTCCTGACTGCGATGCTGGATCCGTGGCCGCATCGATCGTTCACCACTTCAGCGAGGATCCATCGATCGTTCGATTCGAGCCCCACGTCCCGAGGTCGAACCCGAACCAGCGCCCTGCGGTCTGGGCGATCGACGCGGAGCATGCCCCCCTCTACTGGTTTCCTCGAAACTGTCCACCGGGCTGACAGCCTGGCCACGCGATCTCGATGAGCGTTCCGAATTCCACCGGCGACTCGCGACGCGCGCGCACCGGCTCCACGCCATCGAGACCACCTGGCTCGACCGCGTGCGCACCACGCAGCTGTACCGGTACGACTTCGACGCCAGCGACTTCCAACCGTGGCCCGAAGCGTCGGGACAATGGATCAGCCACGAGGTCGTCGAGCCTGTCGCAATCAGTGCGGTGGGCAACCTGGTTGATGCCCACCGTGAGGCTCGGATCGAGCTCCGGCTCGTACCGAACCTGTGGCCATTGGTCGAGTTGGTGACAGACGGACCGTGGGACTTCAGCTGCGTTCGTCTCGTGCTCGCCGAGCCGCCCGATATCGCTGAACCTGGGAACATTCCGGCGTGAGGGGCCGTCCAATTGCGGTGAACAAGCTTGCTCATCTCGCAGTCGCTCTGGTCGCCTCGACGGCTGACGTCTGAGTAGTGGGTCGGCCCGACCGGACGTCGTGCCAATCCCTCAGCCCGTCCGTGCAGGCCGGTGGATCATCTCCACTCGGATGCTTCCTCGACGGTCGGGTGCGCGATGGCGCCGCCGTGAACATCTTCCTCGATCCCGACTGGCGCCCGGGTGTGCGCGAAACCGTCAGCGATTCACTCCGCCGGAATGCGAGCGAGTTCGGCGTACTCACCCGGCCGGTGGACGGTGCCACATGGTGAGCCGCAGCAGACGAGTGAACCCCATCGATTCGTACACGCTCTGCCCGTCGTCGCTGGCGATGAGCACCGCTGGAAGCTCCGGGGCAGCGAGCGTCGCCGCCCACGTCACCGCAGCGCCAATCCCGCGGCGGCGGTAATCCGCACGGGTCGACACCCACTCGACGTCGTTCACGCCGTGCCCGATCCGGGCGCCCGACGTCGCCACCGGGACGCCGCCCACGTGGCCGACGAACAAACGGATCGAGCCGTCGAGCACCCGCGAGTCCGCGAGTCCCGACATCTCACCACCCGGCATCGGGTAGGCCTCGACCATCGTGCGCACGAACTCGGCCAGGTCCCCCTCGGAGGCAACCTCGCTGATCGTCAACTGAGCGGGCGGCGCAGGCGCGCTCCCACCCGCGGGACGGTACATGAGCGGTGGGTGCCCCATCAGCGAGAGGCCGAGCGGTGCGAGGTCGGGAGTCGGGAACGGCGAGAGGACGACGAAGTGCCGCTCGGGTGGGTACCAGGCAATCGCCTCGGCCAGCGCGTCCTCGAGATCGATGTATGGCGCCGGCTGCAACACGACGACAGCGTTGTCGAACATCACCGGCGACGCCGGGTCGGCCGCGGAGTACGCATCGGTTCGGCGAGCCCGTCCGCCGATGGCACGCGCCATCGCCTCTCCGCGGTCCGCAGTCGCGAGCACGAAGCGGCGGAGTAATGAGTCCTCGACGTCGAGGTCGGGTTCCCATCCGTGGGTGAGATGGCTCATCAGGACACTGTCGCGCTCGCACGCCCGCCGCGCAATGAATCGGCCTGTCATCGATCACAGCCGCGTCGGGTGCGCCTCGTGGCTGTGGATTGCCGTCACGATCCATGTCAGATGCCATCCCTGGAGGGTCGTTTCCGTTGTCGGTGAGGTGGCGACGCTCGATGTGGAGTCTCCGGATCTCAGGACTGGACCGAGTCGGGACTTGCGGGCAAGACCGTCAGGGTGGTCTTCATCCCGGCGTCGACATGTCCTGGAAGCGTGCAGTACAGCTCGTAGGTGCCGGCGGTGAGCTGTCCGAGATCCAGTTCCGCTGAACTCCCTGGTTCCAGGTCGCGTGTGCTGAGTGTGAGCTCCCGCACAGCAAGGTTGTGCTCGATCGATCCGTGATTGGTGACGGTCACGCTGACGGGACCTTCCGGGACGTTCAGTCGACCAGTGATCGCGAACTCGGCCAACGAGGCCTCGACGATCGTGGCGGGCCGTGCCTGCAATCCGTCTGGGCTGTCGGCGGTTGCGACGGCCACGACGCCCACGGCCATCAATGGAAGGGTGACGAGCGCGAGGAATGCGACCAGTCCACCGAGAATCCACTTCGCGAGATGTTCGTCGCGCCCGTCGGAGTAGTTCGGTCCGGTGGCAGCGACGAGGGTCGCATCGGTCGTCGGTGAACGCCAAGACGGTCTTCGGTCGGCCTGTGCTTGTTCGGCTGCCGCCCGCTTGAAGAATCGCCAGGCCCCGAAGGCAAGCATCGCGATGGTCAGGATCGCGATGGTGAGCACCTCGACCCAGTGAGTCGCTGAGCCCGCAGTGTCGAAGAGCGCGAGAGCCGCCGTTCCTGGCGTCGGGTTCGTGCTACCGCCGCGAGCTCTGGGGCTTGTCCCATCTTGCTGATCGCCGGTGGAGCGAGATGGGGTGGCAGCGACTTCGGTGGCGACGACCTCGATGCTTCCCTTCATGTCGGGGTGGAGTGTGCACAAGTACTGAATCGTGCCGATCTCGTCGAATGTTCGCGACCAGGTGTCGCCTTTGACGAGAATGCCGGAGTCGAAGCTGCCGGCCTCGTCGGTCACGGTGTGAGGGGAGAGTCCGATCCACTCCCACGTGACAGTCGTGCCGGCCTGGACGACCAGGGGGTCCGGGTCGTAATCGAAGTCGATGACGCTGACCGACGCCGCGAGATGCCCAGGCACACTCTCCGCCGGCGCAGTTGCGTCGAGATCCGCGTCAGGCGGCGGGTGCGACCGTGGGACAGACTCATTCGAGCACAGCGCGCGAATCATCTCCGCTCGGAGGCTTCCTCGACGGTCGGGCGAGCGACATCGCTCGACCGAGGGAAAGGTGAGTCGGACCGTGGTGCCGATCGACGGCTCGCTCTCGATCGCGATGGCGCCGCCGTGCGCGGACATCGTGGCGTCGACGATGGCGAGGCCCAACCCACTCCCGCCGCGATGTCGTGACCGAGCGGGGTCGGCGCGGAAGAACCGCTCGGTGACGCGTTCGGCCACCTCGGGCTGCATTCCGTCACCTTCGTCGCGCACTTCGAGTGTTGCGTCGGAGAGGGTCCGGGTGACACGGATCTCGACGGGAACGTCCTCATCGGAGTGCACGAACGCGTTGCCGACAACGTTCGCGATCACCTGACGGAGCCGATCGTTGTCGCCGTCGATCACCGCGGGCGCGTCGAGATCGTGCGTGACGATCGCTCGCGTCGGCCAGGCAGCTCGCGCGTCGACAGCGGCATCGCGCGCCAACTCGGCGAGGTCCACCGGTTGCGACATCAGCGGTCGCTCCTCGTCGAGTTTGGCGAGCACCAGCATGTCCTCGACGAGGCGACCCATCCGCGCCGCCTCCTGTTCGGTGCGTCTCATCGCGTCGTCGAGCGCGGCGTCATCGGACAAGCCGCCGTGGCGGTACAGCTCGGCATATCCCAGAATGGTCGTCACCGGCGTCCGCAACTCGTGCGATGCATCGGAGACGAACCGTCGGAGTCGTTCCTGCGACGCGGCTCGTTCGTCGAGCGCTTCCTCGATGTGCCCCAGCATCTGGTTGAGCGCCCCGGCGAGATCACCCGCCTCGGTCCCACGAGCACGTCCCTCCGGGACGCGGGCGGTGAGGTCGCCTGCGGCGATCTCACTCGCCGTGGATGTCATCTCCTTGATCGGGCGGATCCCCAGACGAATCATCCACCAGGTGACGAGCCCGAGGACGGCCAGGATCAGCAACATGCCGAGTGCCTCGACGAGGACCAGCTCCGAGATGGTGTCTTGCACGTCGTTGATCGGCAGCGCCGTGATCGCTGTGACGTCGCCGACGCGTTGTGCGAGCACCCGATACGTCACGTCTCCGTCCGTGGCGCCCGTGGTGAACACTCGGCTGCCATTCGTCGGGAGATCCCCTTCGCTGATGTCCGGTTCGCCGTACGTACGGTCGCCGACGTTGGGAACGAACACGGTCGTCAACACGCCGTCGGAACCGACGATGCCTTGGTACACGTCGCTGACGCGTTCGAGGCCGTCGATGGGAGGCCTCAGAGGCGGCACGTCGGTCAGTGTGAATCTCGGAAGGACGCTCTGAACGTTCCCGTCGCCGTCGAGTTGGAAGGGAGAGAACGTGGTGAGTCGCTCGTCGATCTGGCCGATGAGTTGGTCGCGCGTCGTGACCGTGATGACCACAGAGACGACCACGAGGACGACAGCGACGAAACCCATGCCGGCAATCAGCCGGGCACGAAGGGACATCGCCCGCGGTGGCGTCACGGTCGAAGCGTGTAACCGACGCCGCGGATCGTGTGGATGAGCTTCGGATCGACGTGATCGACCTTCCGGCGCAGATAGCCGATGTACGTTTCGACGACGCCTCCGTCGCCGCCGAAGTCGTACGTCCACACGTGGTCGAGGATCTGCGCCTTGGACAGCACGCGACCCTGGTTGATGAGCAGGTACCGCAACAGGTTGAACTCGGTCGGCGACAGCGACACGTCGTCGCCGGCGCGCCGCACGAGATGGGCATCGTCATCGAGCAGGAGGTCGGCGCACTCGTGGATCGTGGCCGTGGCGTTCGAGTCGACGGTTCGCCGAAGGACTGCCTGGGCTCGGGCAACCAGTTCGTCGAGGCTGAACGGCTTCTGGACGTAGTCGTCTCCGCCGAGCGTGAGCCCGCGGACCTTGTCGTCGGTCGCGTCGCGAGCGGTCAGGAACAGCACCGGCGTGCGGTCGCCGCTGTCGCGTAAACGTCGGCACACATCGAACCCGTCGAGACCGGGCATCATCACGTCGAGCAGCACCAGATCAGGTCGAATCCGGGGGATCAGCTCGAGCGCCTGGCGGCCGTCCTCGGCGGTCGTGACCGAGAAGCCATGGTGCTGGAGGGCCGCGGCGAGCATCGATCGGAGGTTCTCCTCGTCGTCGACCACGAGCAGGTGCTGTACGGCCATGTGTGGAGCATTGCACCACGACCTGGCAGTTCGCTGAGAGTCTGCGGCGAACCTGACGTTTCATTACCCAGCTCTCACCCAACTCACTGCGAGTTGCCAGTTTCGAGCATGAGTATCTCGATCATGAGATCGAACCTCCACCCCCGCTCCCGATTCGCGGCTGTTGCCGCAGGCGCCACGCTGATGTTCTCGCTCGCCGCATGTGGCGGCGGCGGTGGTTCCAGCCAGGTCGCCTCGCTCTCCGGCGAGAGCGCATCGAGCGAGACGGGATCGACTGTGGCTGTCGATGTCCAGCAGCAGTGGATCGACTTCGCACAGTGCATGCGTGACAACGGTGTCGACATGCAGGACCCCACATTCGATGCCGACGGGAACGTGCAGGGCGGCGGCTTCGGCCCAGACTCTGGCCTCGACCCGCGTGCCGACGACACCCGCACGGCGATGACGGCCTGTAGCGACCTGCTTCCTGCAGGTGGTCCGGGAGGAGCCGGCGGACCGCAGTTCGACCGCACGGGGATCCAGGAAGCCTTCACCTCGTTCACCGCCTGCCTGCGCGACGAGGGCCTCGAGGTCGACGACATCGACTTCTCCGCGGGCCCCGGCGGCGGTGGGCCCGGTAGGCCCACCTGCGGCCGGTGACCTGCCGCCGGCCGATGGCGACGGCGGGTTCCAAGGCGGCCCCCCGCCCGATCAGGCCGGCGGCAACGGTCAAGGGTTCGACCCGACCGCTCGCATCATCGAACAGCTGGGTCTGGACACCAACGACCCTGCGGTGACCGCAGCAGTGGACGCCTGCTCGTCGACTCTCGAGGGGGCGTTCGGCGCGAACGGTGCCGCACCTGCCACCACCGAGTCGGGGCAATGAGGGGCGGAGTCCTCGTCGCCGCGGTGGCCGTCGCACTCGCTGCCACCGCGGGTGGCGTCGCCTGGTTCGTGACGACGAGCGACGACGACGCGCCAGTCGCTGCCGCGACGACGTTGACGCACAGCGATGGTCGAGCAACGCGACGTCGTCACCTACGACGAGACCAGTGCCACGCTCGGCTACACACAGTCGGTCACGGTGTCATCACCGGCGGCCGGGACGGTCACCTCGATCGCATCGACGGGCGAACAGCTCACCGCCGGCAGCATCGTTGCCACGGTCGACGGCAACCCCGTCGTCGCGATGATCGGCGACGTGCCGGGCTGGCGGGATCTGTCGACCTCGTCGACCAACGGCATCGACGTCCGCCAACTCGAGACGAACCTGGTGGCGCTCGGCTACGACCCCGACGGCGACATCGTGATCGACGAGGAGTACGACGCTGCGACCAAGGCCGCCGTCAACCTCTGGAAGACGGCGCTCGGACTCGACGACGACGGCAAGGTCGCACAGGGCCTGGTCACCTTCGTGCCGGGCGACCTGCAGGTCGACAGTGCGTCGGTCGACGTCGGTGGCGCCACCAGCGAAGGCGGGGCGCTCCTCGACGCTCGGATGACGGAACGCATCGTGCCGATCGTGGCGCAGAGCAGGCGACGTCATCGGTTCGATCGCGGTGCCTGGCACCCCCGTAACCAACGGGACGGTGTTGTTCCGCAACGGTGGGCTGCCTGTCGCTGCCATCGAAGGCGACTCGTCGTCGATTCCGGTCCTCGACCGGGACCTGTACGTCGGCGCCACCGCGGGCAGCGACGTCCGACTCCTCGAGCAGATGCTGTCGGCCGAGGGATTCGATGCGGACGGCACACTCGTCGTCGACGACACGTTCGACGACGCAACCAGCGTCGCGGTGTTGGCCTGGTGGCAGTCGATCGATCCGGCGATCACCGTCGACCCGGTCGACCTCGTGGTCCCCGCCGGCAGTTTCGTCGTCGTGCCCGGTGGTCTGCTGGTCGGTGATGCGGCGGTCTCCGACGGAACCACGCTCGCCGCGGACGCCACCGTGCTCAACCTGACCTCGCCGGCGCGCATCGTCACGACGACCGCACCGATCGGCGACGACACCTTCACCCTCGGCGCGCCGATCGACGTCGAGTTCCCCGACGGCTCGATCTCCACCGGAACGGTCGTCGAGGTCGGCACCGTTGCCAGCAACCCGAGCGGGGCACCCGGCGACACACCGACCGTCGACATCTCGATCCGCGTCGACGACATCCCGGCCTCGGTCGACTCGTTCGTGTCCATCCCGGTGACGTTGCGCGTGGTCGACACCGAGATCGCCGACGCGTTCGTCGTGCCGACGTCAGCACTCGTCGCGCTCGCAGAGGGTGGCTACGCCCTCGAGGTGGTCACCTCGCCGGCGACGGCCGCTGCACCGGCACAGACCACACTGGTCGCCGTCGAGCCGACGCTCTACACCGACGGCTTCGTCGTCGTGACCGGCGATCAGGTCACCGCCGGCGCCGAGGTCGTGGTGCCGTCATGAGCGCCGCCCTCGAGGTCGTCAACGTCGAGAAGTACTACCCGGGCTCGCCGCCCGTGCGAGCGCTCGACGGTGTCAGCCTGCGCATCGACGAAGGCGAACTCGTCGCCATCGTGGGACCGTCGGGATCCGGAAAGTCGACGCTGCTGCACATCATCGGCACGCTCGACCGGCCGAGCGCGGGCGCCGTCAGCATCGCCGGGGTGCCGGTGTCGACACTCAGCGACCGTCAGCTGTCGGCCGCGCGATCGCAACTGATCGGGTTCGTCTTCCAGCAGTTCTTCCTGCTCGACGGTCTGAGCGCGATGGAGAACGTCGCGCAGGGTCTGCTCTACAGCGGCGTTGCTCCGGCCGAACGCCGTCGGCGGGCCACCGAAGCACTCGAACGCGTCGGGCTCGCCCACCGCGTCGGTCACATCCCGAGCCATCTCAGCGGTGGCGAACGTCAACGCGTCGCCATCGCGCGCGCCATCGTCAACCGACCGTCGATCGTGCTCGCCGACGAGCCCACCGGCAACCTCGACTCGAAGTCGGGCGCCTCGGTCATGGGTCTGCTGCGCGAGCTGAACGACGAGGGACGCACCATCGTCGTCATCACCCACGACCGCGAGCTCGCCGCGTCGCTTCCCACGACAGATCTCGATGCTCGACGGCACCGTCGCCAGCGACGAGTCCGACCTCTCGGCGGTGTCGTCATGACGTCGACGGTCCTCGACACTCCGCCGACCTCGACCCGTTCGGGCGTGTCATTGCGTTCCTCCCGGCTCCGACCCGACCGACCTGCTGCGAGTCGGCTCGTTCGGCCTGCGTACACGTCGCCTGCGCACTGCCCTGTCGACGGTCGGCGTGGCCATCGGCATCGCTGCGATGGTGGCGGTGCTCGGCATCTCGGCGTCGTCGAGCGAAGGGCTCCAGCAGCAGATCCGAGCGCTCGGCACCAACCTGCTCCAGGTTCAGGCCGGCCAGGGCTTCGGTCGCGGCAGCGGCGAACTTCCGGACACCGCCGTCGAGATGGTCAGCCGAATCGGGCCGGTCAACGCCGTGAGTTCGCTCGCCACAGTCGACGCCACCGTCCGGCAGGACCGATCTGGTGTCGGAGGGCATCACGGGCGGCATCGGCGTGTTCGCGGCCGATGCCGATCTCGCCACCACCCTCAACATCGAACTGCAGCGACGGCACGTTCCTGACCGACGCCACCACGGAATACCCGACGGTGGTGCTCGGTTCGGTCACCGCCGAGACACTCGGGATCAGTGACGTCGCCGATGGGCTCCGGGTGATGATCGCCGGACAGTGGTTCGACGTGATCGGCATCATGCGCCCCGTCGCTGCCGCGGAGGGTCTCGATCGAGGCGTGCTCATCGGGTACGGCGCAGCAGAGAACTACGTCGTCGGTGACGACGTCGTTGCGGAGGTCATCTACGTACGCACCGAGGACGGTGCCGTCGAGGACGTGCGCAACGTGCTGCCGGCGACCGTCAACCCGCAAGCACCCGAGGAGGCCGAGGTGTCGAGGCCCTCCGATGCGCTCGCTGCCCAGGACGCCGCCGACACCGCCTTCACGTCGCTGCTCCTCGCGCTCGGCGGAGTCGCGCTTCTCGTCGGCGGCATCGGCATCGCCAACGTGATGGTGATCGCCGTCATCGAACGCCGCATCGAGATCGGCCTGCGCCGCGCGCTCGGCGCCACCAAGGCCCACATCCGACGTCAGTTCCTCACCGAGGCGCTCCTCCTCGCCGGTGCCGGCGGCCTCGTCGGGGTCGCGCTGGGCGCCGGCATCACTGCGATCGCCGCCAACGTTCAGGGATGGCCGGTCGTGGTGCCACCCGTCGCGATCGGTGGAGGCCTCGTGGCCGCCCTCGTCATCGGTGCGATCGCCGGGTTGTACCCGGCCGCCCGCGCTGCACGTCTCCCGCCGACCGTCGCGCTGCGATCGAGCTGACATGGACCTCGAACCGGAACTTCCTCCCGAAAGAACGCCGATGAAGCTGCCCTCTCAAAACCATCGTGTCCGTCATCGCTGGTCGCGATCGTCGCCGTCGTCGCTCGGGACGATCGTCGTGACCCGCGACAACTCGGACGCCGAACCTGCCGTCGAGCCTGCGGTCACCAAGGAGGTCGCCGTCGAGCGCGGCAACATCAGCGTGAGCGAGACCGTCGACGGCACCGTCGAGGAGACCGACACCATCATCGTGGTGCACCGCATCGAGGGACAGACCCCGTCGACGGCCGCGAGTCAGACGGTCGCCACACCGGCGGCCACGCCGAACTCGCGCGCTTCGGCAGCGCCGGTCGGATTCGTGTCGCCCGACTCCACGGAGCCACGCAGCGCCCGGCGGTCACCGCTGACTCCGGACTCTGCGATCGTCGCGGTGGCGTTCGTGACAGCTGCGGTCCACCGGCCGGGACGCCACCGACGGACGACGCCGACCGACACGACACCGGCGACCGGTGTCTCGGACACCGGTCCACGACACCGACCGACACCACACCGACCGACACGGCACCGACCGACACGGCACCGACCGACACGGCCCGCCGACAGCGACCCGACGGACACGACACCCGCCGACACGACACCCTCGAGACCCGGTGGCGGAGCGCCCAGCGGCGGCGCTCCGCTCGGCGCACCGGCGGGCGGCGACCGCCGGCGGCGCCACCGGCGCCTCCAACGAGCCGGTCACCGAGATGATCACCGGGATCGCCGCAGTCGGTCACGCCGATCAGCTCCGGCGACGTGCTCTACACCGTTGAGAGCCGGCCCGTCATCGCACTCGACGGAGCGCTGCCGGCATGGCGCACGATGAATAGCTCGAGCGACGACGGCACCGACATCGCCCAGCTCGAGGCGGCGCTCGTCGCGCTCGGCTACGACCCCGACGGCGACGTCACGGTCGACACCAGCTGGAACTCCGACACGACGGCGATGGTCAAGCGCTGGCAGGTCGGCACTGGGCACCGACGACACCGGAGAGGTGACGTTGGGAAGCGTCGTGTTCATTCCCCACGCGGCGAGCGTCGCGTCGACGAGTGTGGAGGTCGGCGACGAGGTCGGCGACGGTGCCACGATCCTCGAACTCTCCGGAACCGTGCAACAGGTGATCATCGAGGTGCCCGCCGAGCTCCAGGCCGATGTCACCCCGTCGATGCGCGTCGACATCGCCGGAACAGGAGGAACCGTCACTCGGTCTGCGGAGCGCCGACGGCGCCGACGGCGTCACCGTGCAGGCCGTGATCAACCCCGACGCACCCCTCGACGTCGAGGTGGGCTCCACGGTCAAGGTGACGATCTCGTACGACCTCGCGACCGACCAGCTCGTCGTGCCGACCGACGCCGTCGTCTCACGCCTGGACGGCACCTACGCCGTACAGACGCTCGACGACGTCGGGCGCCCACATGTTCGCCGCCGTCGAGGTCGTCGCCGTGTCGGGCAATCGCACCGCGGTGACCGGTGACGGTCTCACCGAGTCGACGGTCGTGTTCGTCCCGGCCTGACCCGAACACGGCCGTGTCCTTCGGAGGGCCTCGTTCGACCAACCGTGATACCTGGGCGCCGGATCATTCCGGCATCCGGTCGAGGCGGGCGGGAACCGATTTGTGCCACGGCGTCGCTGCCCATGGATCACAGTCGGCGCTCGAAGTGAGCTCGTTCGGGGCCACGCCGGTGATGACGCGGCCCGCGTCGTCGAGGTGGTCGAGGCCGAGGCCGTTCGGTATCGCGAGGTGTCCGGGGTGCATGGTGTCGTCAACGGCGACCGTGACCTTGGTCGCAGCGCGGGCTGTGCTCAACATCGCGGTGTCACCGGTGGACAGCCCGATGCGTTGCGCGTCCGCCGGAGCGAGGCGCAGCGCTCCGTCGGCGTCGCGCTTGCGCCACGCCGGGTCGCGCAGGATCGTGTTGGCCGTGAAGGATCGCCGCTCACCGGCGGACAACAGGAACGGCCAGTCCGGATCGTCACCTGGCGGCACACCGAGGTCTTGCAGGGCATCGAGGAACTCTCCGATCGCGAGATGAACCCTGCCGTCATCGGTCGCAACACGCCGCCATGTCTCGTCGACGTCGTCGTCGGTGAACACCACGCCCGACGGGGAGTCGACGATTGCGTCGAACAGTCGCTCACCTGCCTCAGGTCCGGTTCCGAACCCGGCTCGCTCGACTCCTGACGGGTTGATCGCCGCGCACCGGTGCGCGACCGGCCACAGTGCTGCGGCGGCCGCTGTGCCGTCGGGCAGCGTGGGTCCGAGCGTGCGGTACAGCACCACCGGCGCGACGAGGCCGAGCGCAGGCTTCGCGGCCACGGCCGCACCGAACGCTTCGGCGAACGTGGCCCGGTCGACGGCTGCGGCCTCACGAAGTGGCTGCAGGTCGCGTTCCGTGACCAGGCCCGATGCTTCGACGAGTCGGGCATGGATCTCGGGTTCGGGGAGCGGCCCTTCCGGTGGGTCCAGGACGGGGCGGCGCAGTTGGAACACATTGCGGGGGAACTCGAAGTTGAAGAAGGTCGACTCGGCCTTCTCGAACTGTGTCGTCGCGGGAAGGACGTAGTCGGCCTGCCGCGCCGTCTCGGTCATGAAGACGTCGATGACGATCACAGTGTCGAGCGCGGCCATCGCCTCACGCATGCGCCGGCTGTCGGCGATCGAGTGAACGGGGTTGCCCGATTCCACGATGAAGGCCCGGAACCGATCCGGGTGATCGGTGAGGATCTCGTCGGGGACGACGTTGCACGGCATCAGCCCGCCGATGATTCGGGCACCGGTGACCGGAGTCGTCGGACGGCGGGCAGGATCGGTCTCCGCTCGGGATGCCCGTACCAGCGGCACCATCGTCGATGGTGCGTACTGGCCGCCAGGGATCGCGAGATTGCCGGACAGCACCCAGACGAGCTTCTCGAGGTAGCTCACCAGTGTGGAATGGCGGTTCATCTGTACGCCGAGGTCCTCGAACGCGGCGACGCTCGATGCCGTCGCGAGTCGAACGCGTCGCCCGCCGCACCAGATCCTCGTCGACGCCGGCGATCCGGCAGTACTCCGCAATGGGCACGGCCGCGAACGCAGCGACGACTTCCTCGAGACCGACGCCGTGTTCGGCCGTCCACGCACGATCGATGAGGTCGTCCTGGACGATGACGGCCACCATCGCCGCGAGCAGCCAGGCGTCGCGACCGGGACGGACCTGGAGATGGAAGTCGGCCAACTGGGCTGTCTCGGTGACCCTCGGGTCGATCACGATCATCGACCGCGTCGGGTCGTTGGCGATCGCCTTCAGCGTCGTTCGGGCGCGGGGGATGCCGTGGGTCATGTAGGGGTTCTTGCCGATGAAGAACGCGACCTCGCAGTGCTCGAACTCGCCGCGCACCGCTGTGCCGAACATCAGGCCGTTGACGAGGATCTCGCCACCCTTCTCCTGTGCGATCGCCGACGACCGGTACCTGCCGCCGAACGCCTTGAACGTTGACGCCCCGTACGCGCCGCCGAGATGGTTGCCTTGTCCGCCGCCGCCGTAGTAGAGGATCTTGTCGCCGCCATGCGCGTCTCGTACCGCGGCGAGTCGTTCGGCGACTTCGCGGATCGCGGTGTCCCAGTCGATTTCCTCGAACGTGCCGTCCGCCCGGCGACGTAGTGGGTGCAGCACGCGCTCGCCCCGGCCGTTCTGGTAGTAGTCGAGCCGCAGCGCCTTCTCGCACGTGTAGCCCTTCGACGCCGGGTGTTGTTTGTCGCCACGGATTCGCTCGAACGTCTTGCCGTCCTCGCCCAGGCGGACCTCGATCCCACAGTTGCACTCGCACAGAATGCACGCGGTCTTCTTCCACTGATCGTTCGAGTTCTCGGACGAGCCGTTCGCCTCGGTGTCGATGCGGCCGGCCGGGTCGTCATGTGGTGCAGTCATCGGTCTACCTCGTTGTCTGGTGTCGTGGCACGTCATCGTCCTGTGAAGTGAGCGGGTCGCCGCTCGAGGAAGGAAGCGATGCCTTCCTTGAAGTCCTGGGTCGACTGCACTGTCGCGGCCATGTGGGGGATCGCCGCGATTGCGGCGGGTTCGCCCTGTTCCAGGGCGAGGCGCGCGTTGGCAATCGTGTGCACGAGCGCCACCGGGGCGCACTGCAACAGCTCACGCGCGAGCTCGACGGCCCGGTCGATCTGCTGACCCGGTTCGACCACCTCTTGGACGAGCCCGATGCGGTACGCCTCGGCGGCGTCGAACTCGTCGGCGCGCAGCAGGTGGTACATGGCATTGCCCCATCCGGCGCGCTGCACGTAGCGCACCGTGGCGCCGCCCAGTGGTGCCAGACCGCGCTTGGGTTCGAGCTGGCAGAACCGGGTGTCGGACGACGCGACGACGATG
The DNA here is from genome assembly GCA_963747375.1 of Ilumatobacteraceae bacterium. Classification (GTDB taxonomy): domain Bacteria; phylum Actinomycetota; class Acidimicrobiia; order Acidimicrobiales; family Ilumatobacteraceae; genus Sva-07. Next base: position 83,912 of record CAVVFL010000007.1, on the reverse strand, counting down.
TCGCCGGCCAATGAGATCTCGATGCCGATCGTGTACGTGATGCCCTGCACTGCGGTCACCAGCGGTTTGCGCAATCGACGGCCCAACCCGAACGGGTCCACCGGCTCGGACACCTGCTCCTGTTTCCGGCGCGCCGCCTCCGCGACGGCCTCGTCGGTGAAGAACAGCGGCATCTCCAGGCCTGCGGTCGTGTGCGCCCCGGCGAAGCTGAGCACGCCCACGAACAGGTCCGGGTCGTCGTCCAATCGGGTCAACGCGTCACTGAGTTCGCCGGTGATCTTCGGGGTGAACGCGTTCTTCTTCGCCACTCGATCGACGGTCAGCACCAAGATGTGGTCGTCGATCACCTCACTGCGGACCTCCCCGTGCGGGTGCGGTTCCTCGGTGATGTCCCCTTCAATCTGCTGCTGGCGTTCCATGATGAAACGGAATGGTAATCCGAGAGCATTCCATCATGCAACCCTCGGTGTAGTCTGGTCTCCATGAAGCGGACCGACACATCGGGATGGCCGTGCACGATCGCGCGCAGCGCTGACGTCCTCGGCGATCATTGGAACCTGCTGCTGATCCGCCAGGCCTGCCTCGGCACCCGTCGCTTCGAGGACTTCCAACGAGCGCTCGGCATCGGACGCAACATCCTCAGCCTGCGCTTGAACCGCTTGGTCGACGAAGGCATCCTCCAGCGCGTCTCCTATCAGGAGCATCCCCCGCGCGACGAGTACCGCCTGACGGAGAAGGGCCGGGAGGTCTATCCGATCCTCGCGGCGATGGCCGCGTGGGGAGACCGCTGGCTGACCGGTCCCGAAGGAACGCCGCTCGTGCTCCACCACACCACCTGCGACCACGACATGCACGCAGTGGTGGTGTGCAGCGAATGCGCCGAACCGATCGACGTCCGAGAGGTCCGAGCCAGGTTCGGCCCCGGTCACCCCGACCACGTGTGAACCTCATCGGCCTGCGCGCCTCGTGAGTACGGTCTCGGTCAGCGCGCCTGCTCGTCCAGGGCGGCGTACAAGATCTCGTACGGGCCGGGGTCGGCGTCGATGAAGAGCGGTGGATCATCGGTCTCGACGAGCGCGACGAGGTGGTCGAGGCACGTGTGATATCCGGCCCCCACCTGATCGGCCCCCGGACTCTTGGATCCGAGGCGGACGACCAGCGTGAGCCGGGTGCCGGTGGGCGTGGGTTCGAGTTCGTAGGTCAGGAGTTCGTCGTCCCACTCCCACGCGAAGCAGCGATAGGGAGCCCAGGTGACGATGCGTCCGGTGAGGACGGGGTCGTCGATGCTGTACTTCGCTGCCACGTCGTCCCAGAACGGAACGACGACCTCGGCTCCGGCCTCCCGCGGACCCACGATGTCACACGGCATCCAGTGCCGGAGTTGGTCGCTCTCGGTCAGCGCCCGCCACACGCGTTCGGGTGGATGGGACAGCTGTCGCTCGAAATGCAGGCTGACGCCGTCGCTGTCGCGTTTGATCTGGCCGAGTGGATGCTGTGGGTCGGTCACGGGGTGTTGCCCTTCTGTTGATCGATGAGGTCTGGGTTCTGGTCGAGCGCGTCGAGATGGTGTTCGAGTGCATCGAGACGCCCGGCCCAGAGCCGGCGGTAGGGATCGAGCCAGGCGTCGAGTTCGAGCAGCGCGTCGGGACGCAGACGGTAGACACGGCGATTGGCATCGGCCCGTACGACCACCAAGCCGGCTTCTCGCAACACTTTGAGGTGCTGCGAGACGGTGGGCTGCGCAAGACCGATCCGGTCCACGATCGAACCTGCCGGCTGCTCACCCTCGCGAAGCAGATCGAGTATCTCCCGTCGTTTGGGTTCGGCTACCGCTGCGAATATCGTCACACACCAATATTGGTGAAGAACGATGTTCGTGTCAAGTTCTCGGTGTCGCGACCGGGACGACCACGACCGGGCACGGAGCGTGGGTGATCGCATGATGGAGCCAGTGGGGGACGTCGTGGTCCCCGTCTGGCGCGCCGGCGTCCTCGTGCAACCCGACGACGAGAAGTGACGCCGAGGCACCCTCCTCGGTGAGGACCCGAGCGGGTGATCCGTGTGACACAGACCAGGCGATCGGCATGCCGTCGTTCATCGACCGCTCGATCGAATCCGCCGCCGATTGGAGGTCGTCGAGCGCCCAAGCGGTCGCCATGTCGCGGTCGATGTACCAGGCCATCACGTCGAGGAGACCATCGCTTCGGAAGACGGGTCGGTTCGGTACGGCGCGGATCAGCCTCAGTGCCGTGCTGTTCGCTGCGGCGTAGTCGGCGGCCCATCGAAGCGCTGCGCGAGTTGCCGGTCCATGCCCGACGCCGGCCACGACGGTGTTCGTCGGCGCAACAGGCATCTGGTCACCGACGATCGCGATGGGGCAGCGGGCATGCTCGAGCAACTGCATCGTGGTTCGCCCGAGGCGATGCGGCATGCGTCCGGAGTGCCGGCCCACCGAGAGGACCTGTGCGTCGAACTCGTCGACGACTCGAAGCAGCTCGTCGGCGCACGCGCCGACCCGCGACAGGGTGCGCACGATCGTCTCGCCCGTCGTTGCGGCTGCCACCCAGGCGTCGAGATCGACTCGAGTGGAGTCGTCTGCTCGAATGTGCACGGCGTGGACGACGTCGGCGGGAGCTGTGGACCGGCAGACCCATTCGAGCGCTGCGAGCGAGCCGGTCGAGCCGTCGAGGCCGACGACGGCGGAACGAGCTGACCACTCCGAACTCACGGTTCCACCCTACGCCCGAGGGCGGGATCGCGAATCGGTCGAGTCGTCGGGCGGACCGTCGTCCATACTGTCTCTCACTCATGCCTCGACCCGATGACCTCCCTGCGGCCGCCAACTTCGTTCGCGAGTTGGTCGTCGTCGACAACGAACGCGGCACCTTCGGTGGTCGTGTGCAGACCCGCTTCCCGCCCGAGCCGAACGGCTACCTCCACATCGGGCACGCCAAGGCGATCACCGTCGACTTCGGCATCGCCGAGGAGTTCGGCGGCGTCTGCAACCTGCGTTTCGACGACACCAATCCCGACACCGAGGACACGAGTTACGTCGACGGCATCATCGCCGACCTCGGGTGGCTCGGCTATCCGATCGAGGGGGAGCCGCTCTACGCGAGCGACTACTTCGAGCAGCTCTACGACTGGGCCGAACTCCTCGTCACCAAGGGGCTCGCCTACGTCGACGAGCAGGACGGCGAGACGATCTCCGCGCAGCGCGGCGGCTACGGGAATCCGGGTGTCGAGAGCCCGTTCCGTGACCGGCCGGTCGAGGAGAATCTCGAACTGTTCCGTCGCATGCGCGACGGCGAGATCCCCGAGGGCGCCGCGGTCCTGCGGGCCAAGATCGACATGCAGCACGAGAACATGCAGCTGCGCGACCCGATCATGTATCGCATCCGCGGCGTGCACCACCATCGGACCGGTGCACTCTGGAACATCTACCCCACCTACGACTGGGCGCACGGCCAGAGCGACGCGATCGAAGGCGTCACCCATTCGCTGTGCACGCTGGAGTTCGACAGCCACCGCGCGCTGTACGACTGGTACCTCGAGCAGCTTCCGTTGCCGTTCGAGCAACCGCGCCAGACCGAGTTCGCCCGGCTGGAGTTGACCCACACCGTCACGTCGAAGCGGCGGCTGGCGACACTGGTCGAGGACGGCACCGTCGACGGGTGGGACGACCCGCGCATGCCGACGCTGCGCGGGCTGCGCCGCCGCGGCTACCCGGCCTCGGCGATCAGGGAGTTCTGCAACTTCATCGGCGTGTCGCGCACCAACAGCCGTCACCAGATCGAACTGCTGGAATCGTTCGTTCGCACCGAGCTCAACCGAACGTGCCCTGCGCCGGATGGCCGTGTTGCGCCCGCTGAAGGTGGTCGTCACCAACTGGCCGACCGACGACCACGGCGAGCCCGTCGTCGAACTGGTCGAGTTGCAGAACAACCCCGAGAACCCCGACGACGGCACCCGCATGGTGCCGTTCACCGGCGAGTTCTTCATCGAGCAGGAGGACTTCATGGCCGAGCCGGCCCCGAAGTACTTCCGGCTCTCGCCAGGCAAGGAGGTACGTCTGCGCGGCGCGTACTTCGTCACGGCGACCGACTTCGACACCGATGCCGACGGCAACGTCGTCGAAGTCCGGGTGACCTACGACCCCGACACCCGGGGCGGCAATGCGTCCGACGGTCGCAAGGTCAAGTCGACGATGCACTGGGTGTCTGCGGCACACGCTGTCGACGCGACCGTGGCGCTCTACGACCGGCTGTTCACGGCGGAGATCCCCGGCGACGCGACGGGCGACGCGTTCGACGACCTGAACCCCGAGTCGCGAGAAGTGCTCGGCGATGCCAAGGTCGAACCGGCATTGGCCGACGCCGAACCCGGTCAGGTCGTCCAGTTCGAGCGGCTCGGCTACTTCGCCGTCGACCCTGACCAGCCGATGCTGTTCCATCGCACGGTCGGGCTCCGCGACGAATGGGCCAACATCCAGAAGCGCTCGTGAATCCCTCGGGATGCGCAAGGCACATCGGGAAGCGCTCCGGGGGCCGACGCTGTGCCGGCGCGCGGCGGCACTACCTTCTCTGCCCATGAGACGTGTCGTCGGACGCCTCGTGCTGGCTCTCAGCATGATCGCGGTCGCCACCCCCCTGATGCTCGGACCCGCCTCGCCCGCTGCTGCGGCGAAGGCTGACATCACGTGTGACCCACAACCTGCAGGCGGTGCGGTCACCGCGCCACCGATGCAGAGCTACACGCCGGTCAACCCGGTCCGGCTGGTCGACACGCGCAACAACATCGGTGGCGTGAACGTGCCACTCGACCGTGGCTGCACGATGATCGTGAGCGTCGGGGCCGACATCCCTTCGAACGCGCAGGCGGTGGCGTTGTCGATGACGGCGGTCAACAGCGAGGCCGACTATTTCACGGTGTATCCGTGTGCAACGGGACGGCCGGAGACGTCGAATCTGAACGCTCGGGCAGGCTTCGCCACGCCGAACCTCGTGGTCGCGATCCCGGACGCGAACCGGCAGATCTGCGTCTACAGCCACGGTCGATCCGACCTGATCATCGACCTCGGCGGTTGGTGGTCGGAGGGATCGAACCGTTTCGGTTCGATCGCACCGCAGCGTGTCTACGACAGCCGCCAGCCCGGCTTGACGCCCTTGGTGCCGCTGCAGGTGCGCGAGGTGCGGATCCCGACCTCGGTGATCCCGGCCGGCTCGGCTGCGGCGGTCGTCAACCTCACTGCGGCGAACGCAGTGCAGCCCGGCTACATGACGGCGTTTCCGTGCGGCCAACCGGCACCGAACGCGTCGAATGTCAACTTCTTCGCTTCCGAGGCTCGCGCGGTCGGTGCGATCGTGGGGCTCGGCTCGGGCAACACGCTGTGCGTGATCGCCGACACGACCGTCCACGTCATCGTCGACGTCACCGGCTACTACGCGCCGACACCGGCGTTCGGGCCGGCCGCCGTGGTCGAGCCGACCGCTGGGCGTCGCGTCGTCGACAGCCGCAACGGCATCGGTGGGCCGCTCCAGCCGCTCGCGGCGGGCGAGGTGCGTTCCTTCGACCCCGTGCAAGGGCTGGCGAACGCCACTGACGCATCCGCGGTGATGTTGAACTTCGTGTCGACGGACGCCGCGGGCGCCGGATTCCTCACCGCGTATCCGTGCGGAGGTGCCGTCCCCAACGTGTCGACGCTCAACTACGTGCGGGGCGAGGCGGCGACGAACCTGGCGGCGATCGAACTCGGCGGCGACCGGCGGGTCTGCGTCGTGTCGTCGGTGCAGACGAATCTGATCGTCGACGTGTTCGCGGTGATGACGGCGCCGCCCGGGTCGCCGCTCGAACGTCTCTCGTTCGACAAGCCGACATGGCCGCCGTTCAACCCGGTCGCCACCGACTATGTCGTCGAGTGCGGTGCCGGGACGGGCACCGCGACGGTCTCGATGAATGCGGATCTGTTGCCGTTCACGGCGGCGACGCTGTCGGTCGCGGGAGGAGCCGCCACGCCACTGGGCACCGGCTCGGTGAGCTTCCCGCTGCGCACGGATCAACCGGTGGTCGTGTCGACGAACCGCCAGGGGACGGTGCGCGACTACCACTTCCGCTGCGTCCCCCTCGACTTCCCCCGGCTCGAGGTGCTGCGTCCCGGCAATCCGACGCCGGGCTGGTACCTGACGACATCCGGGTTCGTCAGCCCGAACCCGGCGCTCAACGGCCCGTACCTGATGATCCTCGACAACTACGGCGCCCCGGTCTGGTACAGACGGACACCCGCGCCGATGATGGATCTCAAGCGGCTGTCCGACGGCCGCCTCGCCTTCACCCCGTCGTACGGACCGTTCGGCATCGATGCCAACCAGGGGTACTGGCTCACGAACCTCGCAGGGCCCCGGACGATCAAGCACCAGACCGTCGAACCCCGCGCTCGACTGCTACCGACCGATCACCACGACTACATCGAGCTTCCCGGATGTCCCGAGCAATCGACGAGCCCTGATCAGCTACCCGATCGTGACGGTGTCGGATCTGCTTCCGTGTATGCCGGCAGGTCCGCATCGGACACGTACGCCGACGGCGTGATCCAGGAGGTCGACGCGAACGGGAACACGATCCATGGAGTCCTGGCCGACTGGACCATGAGTGAGCACTTCGATCCGCTGACTCGACGTTCCCGCTCAACTTCGACCAGTCGCAACCTCCGCCTCGGTTCCAGATTCCCGACGGGTGGGACGTGTTCCACATCAACGCAATCGACCGCCAGCCCAATGGTGACTACGTCGTCACGGCGCGCCACATGGACGGCGTCTTCCGCGTGGATCGTGCGCCGGAAACGTCGAGTGGACGCTCGGCACGCCGACCGTCGACCGACGCCCGGGGCGCGAAGCAACTGAGGATCGTCGGCGACCCATACACCGACCCGGTGATCCCTACGGCGGACCGAAGCGTCCGCACGACGCTCGGCTCGTCGGCAACGTGCTGATGATGTTCGACAACCAGGCCGGCATGCCTGGCCGCCAGTCGCGGGCAGTCGCCTACGCCATCGACCGACGAGACCGTCCGGTCCGACCGCCACGATGCTGTGGGAGTTCCGCAACTCGGCGCCCTACACCGGCGACACGCTGGGCAGCGTCCAGCAGGCAGACGACGGCTCGGTGCTCGTCAACTGGGGGGCCGGGCTCCAGCCGATCGTCGAGGAGCTCGCACCGAACGGCACCCGTCTCATGGCGATCGGTCTCCCCGCCGGCGGCAACTCCTACCGCACCGTCAAGTACCCGCCGAGCGACTTCGACGTCGCCACACTCCGCGCCACCGCCGGCGGATCGGTCACCCCACCGCTGACGTCACACGACTCGTGCCACCTGCCGCTGGATCGTCAGTGGACCCGCGTGAGGACCGGCTGGTCTCTCGTCTCGAGGGCCGTGATGCAGTGGATGTGCAGACGTTCTCCGTTGCGGCTGCCGTAGCTGGCCCCGAGCTTGAACGGGCGGCCACAGGTGGGGCAGAGGCGCTTCTCGGCCTTCTCCGTGTAGGTCATCCCCCGATTATTCACCTACCGGCGGCCGACGGCGAGAGACGTTGGTCACCTCTGCCTGCGTCAGCCTTCCCAGTACCAGTAGCAGCCGTACTGTTCGGGGTCGCCCCAGCTGACCGAATCGCGGGACTCGAGGGTCTGGCGGTCGGAGAAGTTCATCTGGTCGAGACCGACGGTGACCAGTTCGTCGCCGATCACGATCGAGCGCTGCAGCGGATTCCAACAGCCGCCCCGGTCGTTCGCGGCCTCGTGAGTGATGACCCCGCGAGCCGTCAGTTCACGTCCGTTCAACTCGGCGACGACCGCTCCGGCGCCGGGGCCTTTGATCCCGTCGGCGAGGCAATCGAGACCGGGAGCACAGCTCTGCCAGCCGGGTGACACCGGGAGCACGATCGTGCCGTCGGGTTGCCAGAACAGGAAGGCCTTGTGATCCCACTCGACCTCGCTCTGGCCACCGATCGGCAGCGTGCTGATCCGCTGCGGATTGCTCGGATCGCTCACGTCGAACAGGCTCAACTGGGTGCCGGTCGTGCGGCCGTCCTCGGTGGCGTCCTGGCCGACACCGAGCAGCAGACCGTCGCCGACCGGGTGGAGGTAGGCCGAGTAGCCGGGGATCTTCAGTTCTCCGTCGAGCACCGGGTTGGCGGGATCCGACAGATCGATCACGTACAGCGGGTCGACCTGCCGGAACGTCACCACGTAGCCGACGTTGTCGATGAAGCGAACGGCCTGGATCTGCTCGCCCTTGCCGAGGCCGGAGATCGAGGAGATGACCTCGAGGTCCGTCCCGTTCGGGCGCATCACGTACACCGTCGACTCGCTCTGGTCGCCGAAGTTCCCCCAGTTGTCGGTGGTGGTCGCCACCCGCAGATCGCCGTTGTACTCACTCATGGCGAACTGGTTCAGCAGCCGGCCCTCGACCTCGCCGGAAGCGACGTAGGTGGCCCCGGTGCGCTGCGTCGAGTTGGAACTGGTGGATCAATGTCGGTGGGGGACCTTGGACGTCGTCGGGCTCGGTGGTCGATGGTGCGACCTCGGTGGTGTCGGGCGGTGGGGTCGATTCGGTGATCGTCGTGGTCTCGGTCACCTCCGTCGTGTCCGGCACGATGGTCGGGTCTGACGGAGACGTAGAGGGTGTCGCCGCCACTTCCGGTGCGCCGACGGCGCCTGCGGACGGCTCGACGGTTGTCGCATCGCCCTCGATCGGCATCGGCACGGGGCCGCCCCACTGCCAGTCCCAATTCTGCGTCGCGATGTAGAGGTTGTCGGTGGAGGCGTAGACGGTGTCGCCGGTGGACACGATGCCCGCCGAGCCGACAGGGGTGGCATCGCTCTGGATGTCGATCGACGCGATCCACGTCACTCCCAGTCCGGCGAACTCACCGGGTGCGGCGACGTTCTCGCACGCGAGCACTGTCGCCATCGGACCGAAGCTGCCGTCGCCTGCTTCGTCGAACTCACGCGGGAGCCAGTCGTCGACGCTCGACTCGGCGATGATCTGCTTGTTGCGGGCGAGCGCCGACTCCTCGTCGAGGCCGAACTGGTTCGGCTGGACGAACGGGAGGCGCTGATCGAAGGCCGTGGAGATCACGAGCCGAGCAACACCGTCGATCGAACGCGTGGCCACCACGTTGCCTTCGAGGTGTGTGCGTCGCAGCAGTGACGGGATCGGTCGGATCGGACACGTCGTACAACGACACGATCGTGTCGGGTGAACCCGACCAACTCGACGTGACCACGACGAGCCGGTTGCCGTCGAGGAGGAGTTGGTGCGAACCCTGAGGAAGCTCGGGTTGCGCCACGACCTCGGCGTCGGCGACCGACACGATGCGGAGGCCGTCGGTGTTGGCGACGTAGACGAACGTTCCGTCGGTCTCGACGATGTCGCCTTCGTCGACGCCCACCTCCTGGGTGTTGGTCCCCGAGTAGTCGACCCCGGCGGTCGGCGCCGCAGGGACGGCAGCGTCGGGAGCTCCCGCACTGTCGGTGGCGGCACTGGTCTCGGCGACACGCACATCGCCGCCGACGGCGTATCCGTAGCCGCCGAGACCCCACGCGGTGACGCGTGCCGACGCCTCGGTCTGCATGTAGTCGAGCAGGGCGGGACAGTCGCCGAAGAACTCCAGTCGTGACGCGAATCCCTGCGGCCGGGTCGTGGGGTTGCTCGTCGTCGGACCCGCCGCCGACGTCGATGGCACCGCGGTCGTCGACCGGGTGGTCGAATCGGTCGATGTCGTCCCGTCGCTGCTACACGCAGTGACGGCGAGGAGAGCGCCCGCGAGCGCCAGTGCGATGAGCCGTTCACGCTTCATGTGTGTTGGACGTCACAGTCCGCCGTTCTGTTCCGTCCTTGACGGATCCTGAACGAATGAGACGTCGGGTCAGAGACCCGCGTCTCGTTCATCCGGTTTCGAGGGGAAGGAGCACGTCGGCGGCCTCGGTGAGGTGCTCGACCCAGCCGTCGGCTCCACCTGGCTCGACGAGCGGGAGCACGACGAACTTCGACGTCCCGATGTCGACGAATCGTCTGATCAGCGCCGTCAGTTCGTCCCACGACGTCGGTACCAGTTGGCCAGGGTCATCGAGGTCGGGTCGCCGCTTGGCGAGCACGTCGCTGCAAGCGCTCGGGGATCGGACCGAACGAATACGGAATGAGCACACCGAAGTGGTCGTCCTCGATCTCGCGGTCGTTCTCGGCGCAGACCGCTTCGACGACTGTGCGGCCGGCCTCGGCGTCGGCGGGAGTCACGAACGACGGCAGCCACCCGTCGGCGAGCCGGCCGATCCGACGGAGTTCCGACGGCGCAATGCCGCCGAGCCACACGTCCATCCGTTTCGGGGCGGGCAGCACCGTCACCTCGTCATAGTGATAGCGGTCGCCGTGATGCGTGAACGGTTGGCCGGTCCAGCACAGGCGCATCACGTCGAGCATCTCGTCGAACAACGCGGCCCGCTCCGATCGTTCGACTCCGAATGCCTGCTGTTCGACCGGATCGACGGCGCCCAGCCCGAAGGCAGGCAGGAGTCGGCCGTTCGACATCGTGGCGAGGGTTGCCAACTCCTTGGCGAGCACGACCGGGTTGCGGCCCGGCAACACCATCACCGACGTGCCGAACTTCAGGTTGGTCGTTCGGCCGGCCCCGAAGGCCATCGCGACGAGCGGATCAGGCGCCGGCCCGCTGATTCGTTCCGACAGCCACAACGAGTCGAAGCCGAGCTGTTCCAGGGTGTCGACGACCACGGCGTAGGACGGACCGTGCAGATCGGTCGATGTGCCGAGCCCGTATCCGATGCGAACCTTCATGCGTCGATCGTGGCACAGGCCTGATCGCCGGAGTCAGCCGGGGTGGACCCAGGTATCAACCGTGGTGATGGTGCACGCGCAGGGGGTGCGGCTCGCGCCGGACCCGGCCCGTCTGGATCCAGCTGGCGACGAACGCCACGACGATCACCGGCAGCACGATCGCGACCTGCGGAACGTCGCCCGCGGTGGAGATCGCGACGGCGAGCATGGCTGCGGTGACCGAGATGATCACGGCGAGCTTCACGGCGGCGTTCCAGGTGCGACGGCTGAGTTCCACACCATGTTCCTAGTTCAGCGATCCGGCGAAATCTCGTGTGACAACACCTCGACAACGAGTTGTCACCCGACCGCCATGTTCGACACCGAATCGCGCGGTGTTCCATGACGGACAGGTGACATCGAGGTGACACCGAGGTGTCGGAGCGCGACGCTCCACGTCGCCTGGATGTCGGCCACGATCACCGGCGCGCGGATCGACTCGATCGACTCGTCGACGAACTGTCGTCGACGGCGGCTGGACCGCCCGCTGACGGCCGACGACTACGGTTCGCGGTGCGCTGAGGGCATCACACGTCAAACGAACGGAGACATCGTCATGAAGACCTGGATGAAGGAATTCAAGGAATTCATCAATCGCGGGAACCTGGTCGAACTTGCCATCGCCTTCGTCCTGGCGGCTGCGTTCGGAGCGGTCGTCCTGGCGATCGTGGACGGCGTGATCATGCCGATCATCGCCGCGATCTTCGGTCAGCCGAACTTCGACAGCATCACCATCGATCTCGGTGATGGTGTGATCCTGATCGGCACCGCGATCACCGCCATCGTCAACTTCTTGGTCATCGCGTTCGTCTGCTTCCTGGTGATCAAGGCGTACAACGCGATGAAGGGGCCGGTCGAGGACGACGCGGGTCCGAGCGAAGTGGACCTCCTCAGGGAGATCCGCGACGAGCTGCGCGCCCGCTCCTCCTGAAACCGTCGAATCGTCGGCCCGACGCAAACCGGTCGCCGCGATCCGCTTCAATGGGGCAGATGCTCCGCCGCCCGTCGATCGTCGCGCTTCTGGCGCTGTCGCTGACGCTGGCTGCCTGCGGGGGGATCGGAGGCGATGCCGGAGCCGACACCGTCCCCGTCGGAACGCCCGTGCCGACCGTCGCAGGCGTCGGGGTGCTCCCCGGCACCGTGCCGGCCAATCGGGAGCCGCTCGTGATGGTTCCACCCCCGGTGAACGATGACGGCACGACCGCCGAACTCGTCGGTGACGTCGTCGCCGGCAACCGCGTCCTGATCATCGGTGACTCGATCACGGCATCGACGTCGTCGAGATACGGCGGACAGATGTGCGACGCGCTCGTTCCGCTCGGCTGGGAGGTCGCCGTCGAGGCCGAGCCGAGCCGTTTCATCGACTTCGGCAACCGCGTCCTCGACAAGGTGCTCGTGCGCAATCCTGCGCCCGGCACCGGCTGGGACGCCGCAGTGGTGTTCCTCGGCAGCAACTACGGCGGTGACGAGGCGAGGTACGAGGCCGAACTGCGCATGATCCTCGAGCGGCTCGCGCCTCGGCCGACGTTGCTGTTCACGGTCACCGAGTACCGGTCGAACTACATCGAGGTCAACGACGTCGTGCGCCGACTGGGCTCGGAGTACGACAACGTGACCATCATCGACTGGCAGACGATCGCCGAGACGCCGGGCGTGCTCAGCAGCGACCGGCTCCACCCGACCGAGATGGGCCGGGAGGTGCTCGCTCAGGCCGTCGCCGGCGCGCTCGGGGCCGGTTTCGATCGGCGACGGAGCGTGCTTGAAGCCGGTGTTCCGCGACGACTCTGCGGTCAACAGTGGAACTGGCGGCGGCTCGAGCGTCGGCAGCTCGACCCGCACCACCAACGCGACGACGACGACCGTACGTCCGTCTTCGGTCACGACGACGTCGGTGGCCGGCTCGGGTTCCGGTGGAAACGCCCCCACGACCACGACGGTGACGCCGCCGGCCTCGACGACGCCGCCGGCCTCGACGACGACGTCGGCTCCGACGACGACGCTGGCCCCGACGACGCTGGCTCCGGTGACGACGCCGGCTCCGGTGACGACTTCGACGACGCTGGATCCGGCCGACGCGCCGCCAGCTCCGGCCGATCCGCCGGCAGTTCCGGTCGATCCACCACCCGGCGGCTGATCCGACGAGGCACCTCTAGCCTGGACGGGTGCTCCAGGCTCAGGCGATCTCGGTGGAAGTGGGTGGACGACTCCTCGTCGACGACGCCAGCTTCACCGTGATGCCCCGCGACAAGGTGGGCATCGTCGGGCGCAACGGTGCCGGCAAGACCAGCTTGTTCAAGGTGCTCGGCGGCGCCAACGAACCCAAGTCGGGCCGGGTCGTGCGCAAAGGTGGCTTCGGCTATCTCCCGCAGGACCCGAAGATCGACTCGGCCCTCGACGGCCGTTCGTGCGTCACGCACGTGTTGTCGGGTCGTGGCATCGACGACGAGATCACCCGTATCGAGAAGCTCCGCATCGCCATGGAGGAGAACCCGGACGAGCGCAACGTCGGGCGCTACTCCGAGGCCGAGGAGGCGTTCCGCACCACCGGCGGGTACGCCGCCGAGAGCGAGGCCCGAGCGATGGCCGCCGGGCTCGGCATCCCCGACTCGCGGCTCGATCAACCGATCAGCACCCTGTCGGGCGGTGAGCGGCGGCGCGTCGAGCTCGCCCGCATCCTGTTCGCCGGCTCCGACGTGCTGTGCCTCGACGAGCCGACCAACCACCTCGATGTCGACGCCAAGGCGTGGCTGCTCGGGTTCCTCCGCCAGTACAAGGGCGCCCTGCTCGTGATCAGCCACGACCTCGAACTGCTCGACGAATCGATCACCCGCGTGTTGCATCTCGACCGTGCCACCGAGACCGACGTGGGCGAAATCGTCGAATACCGCGGCACCTACAGCCAGTACCAGCGGGCGCGTGCCGACGACGAGGCCCGTCTCGCGAAGAAGGCGCTCCTGCAGGCCAAGGAGATCGATCGTCTCCAGACCGTGGTCGACCGGTTCGGCGCCAAGGCCACGAAAGCGGCGATGGCCCACAGCGTCGAGAAGCGCATCGCCCGGCTGGAGGATCAACGGGTGCGCGGCCCGCAGTCCACCAAGACCATGACCGTGCGCTTTCCCGATCCGCCGAAGTGCGGCGCGACCGTCATTCGTGCATCCGGGCTCTGCAAGGCGTATGGCGGCCCGACGATCTTCGAGGACATCGATTTCGACCTCGGCCGGGGTGAGCGGTTGCTCGTGCTGGGGCTCAACGGCGCCGGCAAGACCAGTCTGTTGCGGATCCTCGCCGGTGAGACCGAGGCCGACCTGGGCGACTTCCAGTTCGGGTACCACGTGCACGCCGGCTACTACGCCCAGGAGCACGACAACCTCCGCACCGACGAGTCGCTGCTGACCAACATCCGCGATGCGGTCCCCGAGGGGATCAACCTCGGCGAAACACAGCTGCGCGGTCTACTCGGGATGTTCGGACTGTCGGGCGACAAGGTGTTCCAGGACTCGGGCACGCTGTCGGGTGGCGAGAAGACCAAGTTGGCGTTGGCGATGCTGATGGTCGGACGCAACAACCTGTTGCTGCTGGACGAGCCGACGAACAACCTCGATCCGCCATCACGACAAGCGGTGGCCGACGCGCTCGTCGACTGGCCGGGTGCGATCATCCTGGTGAGCCACGACGAGGAATTCGTGCGAGAACTTGCGCCGACCAAGGTGCTGCTGATGCCCGACGGCGACGTCGACTACTTCTCCGAGGACTGGCTCGACCTCGTCTCCATGTCCTGACCGGTTACGCCGGTGCCAGGCACCGGCGTAACCGGTCTATTCGCCGTAGGGCGTGACGTCTCTCGCGTACCGATCGCGGAAGAGTTCGAGGATTTCGCCGGGTTCGGCGTGGCGGCCGGCGGAATGTTTGGAGTAGAGGACGTCCCCGTCGACCTCGACGTCGAACACCCCTTTGGCGCCGGTGACGAGGGTCAACGACTCGATCACGTGCTGATAGTTCGACAGGAGATCACTCGCTGCGCTCACGGCGCGGCTCGAATAATCTCAAGGCACGCAGTAGGTGATGCCGATCACATGGTCGCCCATGGGCCCGACCGGTCAGCTCACGCCGAGCGACTCGGTGGCTTCGCCTCGTAGACGCTTGTAGTCGACCTTGCCGTTTGCGGCCCGACCGATCGTGTCGACGATCACGATGTGCTTGGGCGCCTTGTAGGCGGCCAGCGTCGACTTCACATGGGCGATCACCGCCGCCGCGTCGACCGTGTGGCCGGGGCGAGCTTCGACCATGCCGGTGACCGCTTCGCCGAACTTTTCGTCGGGGATGCCGACCGCAACGGCATCGAGCACGTCCGGGTGGGTCTTCATCGCCTCCTCGACTTCCTCCGGGAACACCTTCTCACCGCCGGTGTTGATGCACTGCGACCCCCGGCCGAGCAGCGTGATGCGGCCGTCGGCGTCGATGGTGGCGAAATCGCCGGGGCAGGAGTAGCGCTTGCCGTCGACCTCGAAGAACGTGCGGGCGGACTTCTCGGGGTCCTTGTAGTAGCCGATCGGCTGCCGCCCACCGACCGCGAGCCGTCCGATCTCACCGGAGCCCGGTGTGAGCGGCCGGTTGAGGTCGTCGATCACGATCGTGTCGGCGCTCAACTCGAATTTGGCGGTCTCGGAGGTGGCTCCGGCCGCGGAGATCGACGAGCCCATCCCGAGCGCCTCCGACGACGAGAACGCGTCCATCAGCACCATGCCGGGATGGTGCTCGAGGAGGCGTGTCTTGGTCTCCTGACTCCACATGACCCCCGATGACACGACGGCGACCAGCGAGGAGAGGTCCCAGCGGCCCGGCTCGGCGTCGAGCGCACGAAGGATCGGCTTGGCGAACGCGTCGCCGACGATCGCCATCGAGTTGACGCCCTCGAGTTCGATCGTGTCGAGCAGCTCGACGGCGTCGAAGTTGCGGCCGGTGAGCGTGACGATGCTGCCGCCTCCGGTGAGCGTGCTGAGACACGGGAAGTTGCCGGTGCCGTGCATCTGCGGGCACGCGGGGACGAACCGGGGGCCGGGGCCGGCGTAGGTGCCACGAAGATCGTCGGCGGTGCCGTCCTCCGCGAGCGGCGCACCGAGCGTGGAGGTGAGCTTGACCGCGAGGTCGTCCTGTCGCCACATGACGCCCTTGGGCATCCCCGTCGTGCCGCCGGTGTAGAGGAAGTTGAGATCGTCACCGCTGCGACCCCACTCGGGCGCCACCCGGCCGGCCCCGCTCGTGGCGGCATCTTCGTAGGGCGTCGCCCAGTCGGGGCAGGGTCCGCTCGTGTCGTCGACCCACAACCACACCTTCACTTTCGGCAGGCGACCGCGGATCGCCTCGATCGTGTCGGTGAATGATCCGTGGAAGACGACGGCGCCGGCGTCGGCGTTGTCCCACAGGTAGAGCAGCTCGTCGGCGGTGTAGCGATAGTTCGTGTTGACGGGAGCGAACGAGCCCTTGAACGCGGCGTACGTCGATTCGATGTATTCGTTGCCGTTGTACAGGTACTGCGCCACCGCCTGCTGGCGTTCGAGACCGGCATCGAGCAGGTGTTGGGCCACCCCGTCGGCGCGCCGGTCGACCTCGGCCCACGTACGACGGTCGTCGCCGTGGATCAGGCACGGCGCGTCGGGCAGCTCGTCGGCCACCACTTCCCAGATGTCAGCAAAGTTCCAGTTCCCCATGCGTGGTTCGTAGCACTCGACGTGCGCCGACTACGAGCCCGGCGGCGCCGGCGATGAGCGAACGGCCGCCATGAGGGCGGCTCGCTCATCGCTGGAGGCCGGTGGCTACGAGAGCTGGGTGAGGCTGCGGAAACGGCCCGTGACCGCGGCGCTGGCCACGGCGGCGAACGAGATTGCGAGCACAGCGAGCTCGGCTCCTCTCGCGTCGCCCGACGTTGCGTCGTCCAGTGCCGACATCACCATCGCGGCTGCAGCGGCGATCCACGCAGCAGCAGCGATGCGCAACGAGACACGTTCGATGAACGTCAGCTCGGGATCGTCGGCGACCGCAGTCGAGGGTGCACCCTCGTCGCGCATGGCCTTCTCGATCCAGCGAACCGGCGACGTCACGGCGAGCACCACGAGTGGCGCCCAGGCGAGCACGACCGCCGCCAGCCAGGCCTGCTGCGTGGTCGTGAGCCCGTCAGCGCTGTCGTAACCCTCGACGACCGCATCGCCGACGTAGACCGCAACTGCCGTGGTCAACAGCGCGAGAAGCGCCTTGACGTATCGCAGCACCAAGCCGCGCAGGCGCAGCACGTGGCGAGCCATTCCGTGTTCGACCTTTGCCACCTCGACGAGCAATGGCCGACTCTTCGAAGCGGCGAGTTCGAAGAGACCCGCGGCGCGGGCGGCATCGTCGTGTCCGGATCTCAGCCGGCCGTACACATCGAGCTGTCGATCGACGCGCTTGCGCGATTCGTCGTTCGCCGGCACGAGGAGTTCGACGATGCGCGGGTCCTCGCGGGTTCGGGTGAGTTCAGCGGTCGCCGTGGGGCCGAGTTCGTCGGAGGGCAGCTGCAACGACGTGAGCGTGAAGCGTGGGGTGAACGTCTCGCCGCCGATGTGGTTGGCGTAGAAGTAGAAACGGGTGAGGTCGGCGAAGAGCAGCCAGAGAGCCACCGCCGGGACGGCGAGCATCGCGCCGATCGCGATGATCAGGGCGACATCGACGGCCCCGATGCCGCTGGAGAACAACGAGCGAAGGATTCCCGTGATCGAGTCGCGCGCCACGACGGGGAGCACCACGAGCAGTCCGGCACCCGACAGCATGCCGACGGCGATGCGGTGGAACGTGGAGAGTCGCACCTCGCATCGAGCGACGAACGCACGTGCAGCGGCACGTTCGTCGGCGGTCAGCTCGTGTTGATCGGTGGTGTCACCGTTCATCAGCGAAGGCTGACCGGCATCGAGTGCTCGGCGCGGACCTGGGCGTAGAAGTCATTGCCCTTGTCGTCGACGACGATGAAGGCGGGGAAGTCCTCGACCTCGATCCGCCACACGGCTTCCATGCCGAGTTCGGCGTATTCGAGCACCTCGACCTTGCGGATGTTGTCGAGCGCCAGCCGTGCGGCCGGCCCGCCGATCGAGCCGAGGTAGAAGCCGCCATGGGCCTGACACGACTCGGTGACCTGCATCGAGCGGTTGCCCTTCGCGAGCATGATCATCGAACCGCCGCCGGCCTGGAACTGTTCGACGTAGCTGTCCATCCGGCCCGCCGTGGTGGGTCCGAATGATCCGGACGCATATCCCTCGGGAGTCTTGGCGGGACCGGCGTAATAGACGGCGTGATCCTTCAGGTACTGCGGCATCGGCTCGCCGGCGTCGAGGCGCTCCTTGATCTTGGCGTGGGCGATGTCGCGTGCCACGACCATCGTGCCGGTCAACATGACACGCGTCGTCACGGGGTACTGCGACAGCTCGGCCAGGACGTCCGCCATCGGCCGGTTCAGATCGATGTGCACGGTCTCGGCGTCGCCGAGGTGCTCGTCGCCGACCTCGGGGAGGAAGCGGGCCGGGTCGGTTTCGAGTTGCTCGAGGAACACGCCGTCCTTGGTGATCTTCCCGAGCGCCTGGCGGTCGGCAGAGCACGACACGGCGATCGCGACCGGACACGACGCACCGTGACGGGGGAGCCGGATGATGCGCACGTCGTGGCAGAAGTACTTGCCACCGAACTGGGCACCGATGCCGGTCGTCTGCGACAACGTCAGGACCTGCTGCTCGAGGTCGAGGTCGCGGAATGCATGACCGTCGGGCGATCCTGCTGTCGGCAGCGAGTCGAGGTAGCGCGTCGAGGCGAGCTTGGCCGTCTCGACGGCGAACTCTGCCGACGTGCCGCCGATCACGACGGCGAGGTGATACGGCGGGCAGGCGGACGTGCCGAGCGACTGCATCTTGTCGAAGATCCACGGCAGCAGGGTCGCCTCGTTGAGCAGCGCCTTGGTCTCCTGGTAGAGGTAGCTCTTGTTCGCCGAGCCGCCGCCCTTGGCCATGAACAGGAACTTGTAGGCGTCGCCGTCGATCGCCGAGATCTTGATCTCGGCGGGCAGGTTCGTGCCGGTGTTCTTCTCGGTGTACATGTCGAGCGGCGCCATCTGGCTGTAGCGCAGGTTCGACGTCTGGTAGGTGTCGTAGATGCCGTGGGCGATCGCCACCTCGTCGCCACCTCCGGTGAACACGAACTGACCTTTCTTGCCCTTCACAATCGCCGTGCCGGTGTCCTGGCACATCGGGAGCACGCCACCCGCCGCGATGGCCGCGTTCTTGAGCAGGTCGAGCGCCACGAAGCGATCGTTGTCGGACGCCTCGGGGTCGTCGAGGATGTTGCGCAGCTGCTGGAGGTGCCCGGAGCGCAGGAAGTGGGCGATGTCGTGCATCGCTTCCGCGGTGAGGCGACGGATCGCCTCGGGCTCGACCTTCAGGAACGTGCCCTCTGGCGTGTCGAAGGTGGAGACACCATCGGTGGTGACGAGCCGATACTCGGTGCCGTCGGCACCCAACGGGAGGAGCTCGGTGTACGTGAACGGGGGGACCTCAGCCATACCGCGAGCCTACGACCGCCCCCGAACCCGGCGGCAAACGAGGCCCCGGTCGTCGCCATCGATGGTGTGATCCACGAGCGCGATCTGTTTGTGTCCGGCGCGGTTGCTATGGTCCCCGGACGACACGGCGGGCGCCTACTCACATGGACCCAACGCACCTCATTGCCCGCATCTCACAGCGCACGGCGACACGTCGTGGGCGACTTGCCTTCGCGGCTCTCGCCGCCGCCACGCTGACCTGTCTCGCGCCCACCTCGCACGTCAATGCCGGCTCGGCGTCGGAGCGTCGTACCTGCGCGACTGCGAGTGCCGCCACGTACACCGTCGCTACGGGCGACTCGTGGTCCAGCGTCGCCACAACATCGGGCATCACCACCGTTGCACTCCTGGACGCGAACAGTGCCACCGCGTCGGTAGTCCTGCATCCCGGCGACGTACTCTGCCTTCCGAACGGTGTTGCGTCGCCAGCGTCGACATCGCAGGATGGCTGCGCGGCCGAACACGTCGTCGTGCGCGGTGACAGCTGGTTCGGGATCTCGAGAGCTGCGGGCGTGTCGTTGAACGGTCTGCTGGAGGCCAACGACGCCACAGCGACGACGGTGATCCAACCGGGAGCCGACGTCTGCCTGCCGGCCGGTGCCACGCCGACATCCGCCGCAGCGGCCACCGCCCGCTCCTGCGTCAGCGAACGCACCGTGACGGCTGGTGAGAGCTGGTACGTGATCTCCCGCTCGACCGGCGTGCCAATCGATGCGCTCGTCGCAGCGAACAATGCAAGTAGATCGTCGCCGATCTACCCCGGCCAGAGCCTGTGCCTGCCCGAAGTCGGCTTCGGGCGCGACCTGCCGAGCGTCGTGCTCGATGCCGCCCCAGTCCGTGGCGCGTGCCGATTCGCCAACTCGTGGCAGGCGACCCGCGGCGGCGGCCGGCTCCACGCGGGCGTCGACCTCATCTCGCCCGCCGGCACTGCGGTGGTGGCCGCGGCGAACGGCACCCTGACCCGCCAGACGACCGATGGGGCACGCTCGGGCAACGCGTGGTGGCTCACCACGTCCACGGGTACGTACTTCTTCTACGCCCACCTCGCGAGCTTCTCGAACGGGTTGTCAGTCGGCTCACGCGTGCAGGCCGGCGACGTGATCGGCTCCGTCGGTTCGACCGGCAACGCGGTGTCACCTCACCTGCATTTCGAGATCCACCCGAGCGGCGCCGGACCGGTCAATCCGTACTCGGCGATCTGGATGGTCGGCGGATGCAACTACGACCGCCGGTTCGAACAGACCCCGCTGTCCTGAGCGCGTTGCGACCTGTGCCGACTCGGTCCTCGTGTCTGGCACGATGGTGTCATGACAGACCTCGCGACTCGGGCTCAGCAACTGCTCGACCTGCATCATTCGGGCACCACGCTGGTGCTCCCGACGGTGTGGGACGCATGGTCGGCCAACGCGGTCGTCGCCGCCGGATTTCCCGCGTTGACGATCGGCAGCCACCCCCTCGCAGATTCGCGCGGGCAGGGCGACAACGAGGCAATGTCCCTCGACGACGCCCTTGACGGGATCCGTCGCATCACCGCCGCGGTTGACGTACCCGTGAGCGCCGACATGGAGTCCGGCTACGACACCGCCGCTATCGAGCTCGTCGAAAAGATCCTCGACGCCGGAGCGGTCGGCATCAACATCGAAGACACCGTCCACAGCGAGAAGCGCCTGCGCTCGACCGCTGAGCACGCCGACTACATCGGGGCACTTCGATCCGCGGCGGACGCCGCCGGCATCCCACTCGTGATCAACGCCCGCACCGACGCTTTTCTGGGGCGAACCGAGGTGTTCGACGACCCGCTCGCCGAAGCGATCCGTCGCCTGCGGGCGTGCGAGGAGGCCGGCGCCCGATGCGTCTACCCGGTCCGGGCACCCGATGCCGCTGCGGTGCGGACACTGCTCGACGAGCTCACGGGACCGATCAACGTGATTGCCCACCCCGTCAACGGCTCCACTGCCGGCTCCCTCGACGACCTGCGCGCTCTGGGCGTGCACCGGGTCTCGTTCGGACCGTTCCTCCAGATGACACTGACCGAGTCGATCACCGATCTCGTCACGCCCTGGATCACCTGACCGGGCGTCCCCGATCGCCGGGAGTGGATGCCGGTCGGAACCTTGATGCATCGATGAGAGCATGGCGAGCGGTGTTCACTGCGATGCCGAAATCGCGTGATTGGACCCGTCTCAGGTCGAAAGTGAAACCGGTCGGTCGGCCGGATCCTTGTTGATCGGCGTCGTCCAGACCTCACCAGGAAGGTCCGTGCCGATCACCACCCGGGCCCGTGAACCCGCAAGAGTGCGATGCAGCCACCCTGCGGGCGCTTGCAGCCGGCATCCCGGACCGATCTGAGTGACATTGCCGTGCTCGTCGGCGAACGCCCCGTGCCCGAGATCACCCACGCGCCGGCCCGGAAAGGTGAGCTCGGTCTCCGCCGAAGTCAGCCCCGACCACATGGCCCCTGTCCGTCAGGGCAGGATCGGGCTGTCGCGCACCTCGGTCTGCGAGGCTGGGCCCATGCGCTATCGACGACTGGGCCGCACCGCCCTCCAGGTGAGCGAACTGTGTCTCGGCACGATGAACTTCGGGCCGCAGACGCCCGAGGACGAGTCGTTCGCGATCATGGATCGCGCGGTCGAGCTCGGGATCAACTTCTTCGACACCGCGAACCGCTACGGCGGTGACAAGGGCGCTGGCGCCACCGAGTCGATCATCGGACGGTGGTTCGCCCAGGGCGGCGGCAGGCGCGACAAGATCGTCCTGGCGACGAAGCTCTTCGGAGCGATGTCGGAGTGGCCGAATGACGGCCGGCTGTCGGCACGTCACATCCGGATGGCGTGTGAGGACAGCCTTCGGCGGATGCAGACCGACCACATCGACCTCTACCAGATGCACCACATCGACCGGACCGCGCCGTGGGAGGAGGTCTGGCAGGCGATGGACACGCTGATCCAGCAGGGCAAGATCACCTATGTCGGCAGCAGCAACTTCGCCGGATGGCACATCGCTCGGGCGAACGAAGCCGCTGCCCGCCGGAACACACTCGGCCTCGTCAGCGAGCAGAGCCACTACAACCTCTTGGTGCGCACCGTCGAGCTCGAGGTGCTGCCGGCGTGTCGCGAGTACGGCGTCGGCGTGATCCCGTGGAGCCCGCTGTCGGGCGGGCTGCTCGGTGGCGTGCTCGGTGACTCCGACCGCGCTCGTCGCCAGTCCCCACAATCGCTGAAGCGGATCGACAAGCTGCGCCCGCAGCTGGAGCAATGGGAGAAGCTGTGCGCTGATCTCAGTGAGGAGCCTGCCGCGGTGGCGTTGGCGTGGCTTCTCGCCCAAGACGGCGTCACCTGCCCGATCATCGGCCCGCGCACACTTGGCCAGCTCGACGGCGCCTCGCTGCGCTCCCTCGAGATCACCCTCGCTTCAGACACGCTGACATCGATCGACGCCATCTTCCCTGGCCCCGGCGGTACCGCGCCCGAAGCGTACGCCTGGTAGCCGGACCGTGGCGGCCGCCATCGTCAACACCCGACACGGCTGTCCGAACGAAACCGAACGACTCTGTGATCATGTGGGTCGGCAGGCCGGTGGGGCCATTGTCGGACGCTTCGGTCGTTCTGCGACGACTCGCTCAGGTTTCGATCACCGTCCGAGCCGGACGAACAGCCAGTCCGCGAGCCCGTGCACCACCGTCACCACGAGCACAACCAGGAAGATGCCAAAGAAGCCGTTGATGTTCACGTCGTTGCCAAACACCAGATCGATCGCCCAGAGGAACACGAACTTCGAAGCAAACATCACGAACCACACGCCGAGCGCCATCAACGCGGTCGCTCCGCGAGAATCACGTTGTCGAAGGTGGCCGACGATCGCGTCCTTCACCGCAAATGCGCCGCACGTCAGCACCTCGAGGACGATCGCAGCCAGGAACAGGTCGGTGAAACTGCGCGCCTCGACGATCGACGTGTGGTCGTCGAAGAACCCCAGCACGACTGCGTAGATCAGGGTGCCGACGAAAAGCTCCTTGAAGAGGAGTTGCCGAGAGGTGAACGAGCGGGGTTCGTTCATCGACGCAATGTAGGTGCCATGATCACCCGCGCTCGCAAGAGTGTCTCGACTGCAACTCCGACTGCCCCCGAACGCGGGCTCGCGGTCAGGGTTCGGGGAGTTCAACGGGGTAGGTCACCTCGATCTCCGTGATGGCCTTCGTGAAGTCCGAGGAGTTGTTCGTGATGAATCGATCGGCGCCGGCTGCGACGGCCGTCGCGAGGTGTACGGCGTCAGCGGCGCGCAGTCGATGGATGGCTCCGAGCGCTGTGGCGAGTTCGGCGATGGCCTCGTCGACGGGTCGAAGGTCGACACGTGCGAGCAAGGCTGTCAACGCCGCCAGCTCGGCCTCGGCGCCGTCGCGCATCGGTTTGGTGAGCAGCTCGGGGATCAGGAGCACGGACCCGATGCCGGCCACTGCGCCGCTGATCGCAGTCCCTTCCACGGGGAACAGCGCGCGAACGCGGCCACCGAGCTGGTGGTCGGGCACGGCCGCATAGATCAGAACGTCGGCATCAAACGCGTCCACGGGTCACACGATCAGCGTGCCGAGCGGCTCGCTGCGACCTCGGCGACGAGCTCAGCAGCTCGCTTTGCGCTCACTGTCGGCGAGTCGGAGAGCGGGGTCGCCCGGGCGCGGTCGAGCATGTCGCGCAATCGCTCGGCGTCCCCGAGCGCTCGATCAGCGCGGCGGGCCCTGATGGCGTCGGGGCGGACGACGACCGCTACCTCTCGCCCGTGGCGGGTGATGGTCACCTCCTCACCGGCGAGCACGCGGTCCAAGATCTGTGGCAGAGCGGCCCGTGCCTCGCTGGCGGACATCGTCGACATGACAGAATTGTACATACATGTACGACCACGTACAAAACACTTTCCGGCGACTCGCTTCTGATGGATCGGCGCTCGCTGCGCGTGCGTGCATGTAGGGCGACCGCGGACCTCGATCCCGACGTCCCGTCAGCTGGTCTTCAGCTCCTGCGCGAGCATCACGATGATGCCGCTGGGACCGCGAACATAGGTCAGCTTGTAGATGTCTTCGTAGGTCGCGACGCCGCGCAGCGGGTGGCAGCCGTGTCGGGCGGCGATCTCGAGCGCATCGTCGATGTCGTCGACCGAGAAGGCGACGCGGTGCATGCCGATCTCGTTGGGTCGGGTGGGCTCCGTCTCGATTGCGTCGGGGTGGATGTACTCGAAGAGCTCGAGGCGACCATTGCCGTCCGGGGTCTGCAGCATGGCGATCTTGGTGTGGTTGCCATCGAGGCCAACGGCGGTTTCTGCCCACTCTCCACTGACCGTGTCACGTCCGAGAACGGTCAGGCCGAGGTCGGTGAAGAAGGCGATCGCGACGTCGATGTCGCGGACGGCAATGCCGACGTTCTCCAGCTTGATGGGCATGTGTTGCACGCTAGCGAGCCGGGTCGTTGGGTGGCGCCGAGGAAGTTCTGACGCATCTTTCAACGGCACGTCGACCATGCGGACAGGATCTGTCCGCATGACCGTTCATGATCGGAGTACACCGTCACCTGCGGCGTGGCCTGCGGGCATCGAACCCCTCACAGAAGGAGCAACCCATCATGGAACACCACCCGACGCAACGCGAGGAATCGACATGAGCGCCATCACCGCCGTCGGACTCCGCAAGACGTACGGATCGGGCGACGACCAGGTCGAAGCGGTGCGCGGCGTCGACCTGGAGGTCGCCGACGGCGAGGTGTTCGGGTTTCTCGGCCCGAACGGCGCCGGCAAGTCGACCACGGTCCGGATGCTCACCACGCTCATGACGCTCACCGCCGGTACCGCCTACGTGTGCCGGCGTCGACGTCTCCGAGGATCCCGACGCAGCGCGCCGCAAGATCGGTGTCGCCCTGCAGGAGGCCGGCCTCGACGACCGCCAAACCGGGCGCGAGATCCTCGTGCTGCAGGCACGGCTGTTCGGGATGTCGTCGGGCGCTGCTGCGGATCGGGCGGAGGAACTGCTCGAGCTCGTCGACCTGGGCGACGCCGCCGACCGGCGGGTGAAGGGCTACTCGGGCGGCATGAAGCGCAAACTCGACCTCGCGTCGGCGCTGGTGCACGAACCAGACGTGCTGTTCCTCGACGAACCGACGACCGGGCTCGACCCGTCGAGCCGGATCACGATCTGGGACGAGGTCCGTCGGATCAACGAACGAGGCACGACCGTCTTCCTGACCACCCAGTACCTGGAGGAGGCCGACCAACTGTGCGACCGGCTCGCGATCATCGACGACGGCCGCATCATCCGTGCGGGTACGCCGCACTCACTCAAGCAGGAACTGCGCGAGCGGCGCGGGCTCGACACCGACCCCACGCTGGACGACGTGTTCCTCGACGCCACCGGAAGAACCCGCGATCGAGTCGCGGGCGAAGTGAAGGAGATCTGACCATGACCGTCATCACCAACTCCACCAGGCCGGACACGGCGTCCACCCGGACCTCGCCGATCAGCGGCCTGCGCGATTCGCTGATCCTCGGAGGCCGCGCCATCCGCGAGGCGCTGCGAACGCCCGATTCGCTGTTCCCCACCATGTTCATCCCGCTGTTCTTCCTCGTGGTCAACGTGGGGCAGGCGGCGAGGATCTTCCCGGCGGACGGCACCCCATTCCTCGAGGGCCAGAACTACGGCGCCTTCCAGCTGCCCGCCTCGCTGCTGCTGTCGGCATCGTTCGGTGGCGCGGCGCTCTACCTCGTCGAGGAGATCGAGGGCGGCTACTTCGACAAGCTGCGAGCGACGCCGATCTCCCGGATGGCACTCATCCTCGGTCGGCTGTACGCCGAGTTCGTCAAGACGGCCGCCGTCGCCACGGTGATGATCCTGCTCGCGCTGCTGTTCGGCATCCGCATCGAGTCGGGCGTCGCCGGCTTCGTCGTGCTCGTCGCTCATGGTGGCGCTCTGGGCCATGGTCTTCAGCGGGTTCATGCAGCTCGTGTCGCTGAAGACCCGCAGCGCCGCGGCCACGCAGGGCGCGAGCATGATCTTCTTCCCGCTGCTGTTCCTGACGCCGAACTTCGTTCCTCGCGACCAGCTCACCCGCCCGATGGAGATCGCTGCCACGATCAATCCCGTGACCTACGTGATGGAGGCCGCCCGCTCGCTGATCCTCGTGGGATTCGACGAAGCCGCACTCGCGAAGGGGTTCGGTGTCATCATCGTCACGATGGCCCTGATGCTCGTGCTGAGCGTGCGCATGGTGAACAACTACGACTGAGCAATCGACTGACTGTGACGAACGATCCGACCGCTCGCACACTGGCACTGCTCTCGCTCCTGCAGACCCATCGGTACTGGAAGGGGGCCGAGCTCGCCCAGCACCTCGAGGTGAGTGAGCGCACGGTGCGGCGCGACGTCGACCGGCTACGCCAACTCGGCTACCCGGTCGACGCCGGGCCGGGCACCGAGGGTGGGTATCGGCTCGCCGTCGGCACGCATCTGCCGCCACTGCTGTTCGACGACGACGAGGCGATGGCGATCGTGGTCGGCCTGCGCAGCACCGCACTCGCGGCGATCGAGGGCATCGAGGCAGCATCCGTCGCTGCGATGTCCAAGCTCGACATGATCCTCCCCGACCGGATCCGCCGCCGAGTCGAGGCCCTGCGCACCAGCGTCGACGTGGTCAGGTGGTCGGCTCCTACATCGACGGTCTCGGCCGAGTCGCTCACCATCCTGAGCCAGGGGTGCCGTGACCACGAAGAGGTCCGGTTCGACTATCAGCGCCGCGACGGTGACGAGTCACGACGCCTGGTGCAGCCCCACCAACTCGTGTCGGCCGGTCGCCGCTGGTACCTCGTGGCATGGGACGTGCGACGCAACGACTGGCGATCGTTCCGTGTCGACCGGATGGAGACGCCGAGCCTCGCCGGTGCCCGATTCACGCCGCGCAATCTTCCCGCCGCCGACGCCGCGACGTTCGTCATGGACGGCATCCGCACCATGTCCGAAGAGCACCTCGCCCGCGTTGCGGTCAGCGGGAATGCCGACGACGTCGCCTCCGTCGTCAACTGGCTCCGCGCGGACGTCGACGCCCACGACGGGGACCGTGCGGTGCTGACGCTGCGGGCGGATCGCAACGAATCGCTCGCATCGATGATCGCAATGTTGTCGACGCGCTTCGACCTCGAGCTCCTCGAGGCACCAGATCATGTGCACCTACTCCTCGCTGCAGCCGCCACACGGCTCGGTGCAATCGACCCTGGAACCAGCGGTCCTCGGCCCACGCAAGATGCCTGACGATCCCCGCGATGGTGAGGTCCGTCGCCGGCAGCAATCGAGTGGAGGCCAGGGGCCAGGGAACCTCGACCAGAGCACCCGCTGCGATCGCCCTGTACTGATCGAGTCGCTGCACGAGCGCGGACCGCTCGTCCTCGGGCTGGAGGTCTGGGTACACGGGCGGGGCGCCGGCCATGGGCACAGCCTGGCAACGGGACTCGACCGGCATCGTCATGTAGCGACACTCGCTGGCGGGGTGCTTGCGGGTAGACATGGTTGATGACCACCTCGATCGTCACCCGTGGGCTCGACCAGCTTGGCGCCCTTCTCAGCGCAGTCACGCCCGAGGACGCCGGGCGAACGACGCCGTGTTCGGAATGGACCGTCGCCGACCTGAGTGACCACATCGTCAACAGCGTCGCGGGCATGGCCACCATGGCGCGAGGTGGCGCGCCCGACTGGTCGGCCTCGACCCATCACGACGACCCGGCGTCGGCGCTCCAACGAGAGGGCCAGGCGTTGGTCGAGGCGCTCGATGCCGGCAACGGTGCGTTCCCTGAGGGGATGGCCGCAGCGGAGCTCGCCGTTCACACCTACGACTTGTCGACGGCCCTGGGCAGGGCGACCGCGGACCTCGATCCCGAGGTCGCTGCGGTGGGCCTTGCCTTCATGACCTCGTCGATGACCGTCGACATGCGGGGCGATGCGTTCGGTCCTGAACTGCCGGCACCGGTCGATGCCGACCCATACGAGCGCATTGCCGCGTTCGCCGGGCGATCCGTGTGACCCGCCGGCCGACCCGGTAGAGCACCGACAGCCTTGGGGACTCACTTCGACATGAGCACCACGTCGTCGGGAATGGCAGTCGTCGCCGGATCGATCATCGGTGCGCCGCGGAAGACGGAATCGAGAAAGGTGATCGCGAAAGTGTTCGTCAGATCCTGGGCCCTCCGGATGTCCATGATCCCGTCGCCACAGCCCTCCTTGGCCTGGAAACGAAGGAACGGCCCCGCCAGCGCCTGAAGGTTTTCGGGCCAGGTCGGAATGAGGTCGAGGTACCGGCACGCGTTCGAGAAGCTCTGGTGTTGTCCGGCGACGAGTTCCACCCGGTACAGCGGATCGCTGCTGCTCAGCTCCCATGCACGCGTGACGTTGGGCTCGACCGGCGTCGTGGTGTCGTCCTGGCCCACGATCACCATGGCGGGCACCGTGATCGACGCCAGCTGCTCGTCGGTGATCAAGCGCCGTGACCGTGCGGCTTCGATTTCCTCCGGCGTCGGCTCGGTCGTGTCGGTCGTCGCATCGGTTGGCTCGGCGCAGGGGTCGACGTACTCCGGCTCACCGTCGCTGATGGCCTCGGTCGTCGTCGTGGTGTCGTCGACGGGTGGGCGGTCACCGCCGATCGCGGGAGCGAGCGGGATGATGGCATCGACCCGATCGTCGACGGGCACCGAGCCGAGGTCGTTCTCGTAGCCGGTGACCGCGGCATACGTGGTGAAGCCGCCCAATGAATGTCCGGTGATCGCGATCTTCTCCGGGTCGACGTTCGCAACGAACCCGGCGGTCTCGGTGTTCTCGGGATTGGTCAGTTGATCGATGATCGCCCGGACGTCTCGAACCCGGTTGATGGCGGTGGTCGGACCGTCGGTCGCGGTGCACAACAGGCGGTCGAGCGCTGGTGTTGCCGGTGTGGTCGGTCGAGGCGACGATGTAGCCGTAGCTCGCAATGGCCTCCGTGTAGTCGGAAGCGATGTAGCGGAGGCCGCCGCTCCCGTGCGAGTAGACCACGAGGGGGAACGGCCCGTCGGCCGACATGGCTTCGGGCCCGGCGTCGACCGCGTTGTCGGACACGTCGCTGAGGCCGGGAAGGAGCGTGTACTCGTGGAGGGCTGCATCGCCCGCGTCATCGATCGGGAACCAGACATCGACCGTCAGCGGGCGGTCGGAGTCGGCGTTGATCGTGATCGTCTGCACGCCGACGTCATAGGGCCCGGGAGGCAGGATCTCGAACGGTTCCAAGGGCGCCTCGGTGTCGACCGGACCGTCGGTGGTCGCGGGTGCGGGCTCGGTGCCGACCGGGCCATTCGTGGCCTCGGTGACGATCGGAACCGTACCGACGGCGGTGTCATCGCTGCCGGCACAGGCGGCGACGACGAGTGCGGATGTGGCGGCGAGGACGATCAGACGTGAGCGCACGGCGGCAAGCTAGCGATCACCGTGCCGATCAGCCCAGTCGTTCACCGTGTTGGTGGGCGCACCCTTGCGAACTCGTCCGACACCGAAGACATGGTCCGGCGTTGCCCCACGTCAGAACGTCTCGACGAGGAGGGCCACCGCGGCCACGGTGCAGATCACGAGGACCGCGGGGCGGACGATGCTCGGATTCAGCCGGTCCTTCACGAGGCGAGCGGTGATCACGCCGAGGATGACACTCGGGAGCAACAACGCACTCAGCTTCCACTGGCGTACACCGATCTGGCCGGCCATCGCCAGTGCGGCGAGCGACATCAGTGCACCGAACGAGAAGAACGCAGAGATCGTCGAGCGCATCGTCGCCGGGTCGCTGTTCTGGTATGTGAGCGCCATCGGCGGGCCGCCCACGCCGGTGGTCGTCGCCGCGAATCCTGACGCCAACCCGGCCACCATCAGCGACCGATCGGTCGGGCTGAACAGGCGTCCCGTCAAGGAGGCCGCCACAGCGATCAGCACCGACGCGGCGACCATCACGGCGAGCACCTGATCGGAGAGCGCCGCCACCACGAGCGCGCCGGCGACGACACCTGGGAGCCGACCGACGAGGGCGAAGCCCACTTGACGTTTCTCGATGTGGGTCCGGTCGATCCACGCAACGGTCACCGTCAGCGGTACGACGACGAGAATGATCGCGACCGGTATGAAGTCCGGGTCGGCGATCGCGAGGACCGGCGACGCGATCATCCCGAGCCCGATCCCGATCGAGGCCTGGACGGTGGCGCCGACGTACACCGCGAGCACGCACGCCAACGCCATGCCGATCGACAGCCCGAACATCAGCGGTCCTTCATCCGTTTGGGGTCGGCGGTCGCCGGATCGGCCGGCCACTGATGCTTCGGATAGCGGCCGGCCATGTCCTTGCGGACATCGCTCCACGACCCGGCCCAGAACCCGGGGAGGTCGGCGGTGACCTGGATCGGTCGGTCGGCCGGGGAGAGCAGATGCAGCCGGATCGGTTGGCCGCCCGCGGTCGGGTGGACCGTCACCCCGAAGAGGTCCTGTACCCGTACGAATGCGTCGGGCTGCTCTCCGGAGTAGTCGATCGCCACCGACCGTCCACCGGGGAGTTCCAGATCACGCGGTGCGAGATCGTCGAGTTCGCTGCCCACCTCCCACGGGAGTTGGCTGCGCAGCACGGTGACGAGGTCGAGGCGCTCGAGATCGCTGCGTCCCGTCGCGCCCGGAAGGTACGGCGCCAACCAGTCGTCGAGGGTGGCGGCCAGCGCCTGCGTCGACCAGTCGGGCCACGGATCGCCGAGCGTCCGGTACAGGAACTCGACGCGCTCGCGGAGCTGTCGCGCCCCGTCGCTCCACCGCAGCGCCTGCAGGTCGGTCGCCCGGACACGGGCCATCAGGGCACCAGTCGTCTCGTCGCCGGCGGCGGGGCGGCCGGTTCGCAGACCGAGCTGGATCGCGCCCAGGCGGCGCTCGACCGACTCGACGAGGTCGTCCCGGTCGGCGTCCCAGGCAACGGTGCGACGTTCGGAGATCTCGGGGCCGAACGCGGCGATCACGTCGTCGGCGTCGACCGCCGCGGCGAGGCGAATCCTGGCTCGGTCACGTCGACCGTCGAGATCGGCGGCGACGACGAACGCCTCGTCGGCGAGCGGATCGTCGTCGGGCAACCAGGCGCCCGATCCGGAACGGAGCTGGAACTGACCGGGCCGACGGCGCGCGGCCAGGCGGTCGGGATAGCCGAGGAGGAGCACGGCACCGGCGCGGTCGGGATCGACGGTGTCGAGGTCGAAGTCGATCCGAGCCCGCCGGGCGAGGTCGGCCGCCCGCTCGCGCAGTCGATGGACGGCGCCCCGATCGGCGGCATCGTGCCGATCCCTTCCCGACACCACGGCAACGCGCAGGGCGAGGTCGGCCGGCAGGTCGTCCGGACGTCCGCGGAAGATGTCGCGCTCCTCGACGAGCGTCGCCACCACACAGGCGAGTGCGGTGCGGTCGACGGCCACCATTCTTGCGAGCCGAGGGTGGACGGGCAGGCCGAGCATCGTCCGGCCGAGCCCCGTGATCGATCCGTTGTCGGGGTCGATCGCGTAGAGGTCGCGGAGCAGTTCCCGAGCCTGGTCGAGCGCGCCGGACGGAGGCTCGTCGATGAATCGGAGGTCGTCGCCGCCACCCCACGCGGCGATCTCCAGCGCGAACCCGGCGAGGTCGGCCTGCGTGATCTCCGGCGACCGGTGCTTGGCCCTCGTGCCGTGTTCGAGCTTGCTCCAGAGCCGGTACGCGGCGCCGGGCTCGGTCCGTCCGGCTCGTCCGGTTCGCTGCTCGGCCGAGGCGCGGCTCGTCGCCACCGTCGTGAGCCGGGTCATGCCGGTCCGGGCGTCGAAGCGCGGCTCGCGGGCGAGGCCGCTGTCGACCACCACTCGGACGCCGTCGACGGTGAGCGAGGTCTCGGCGATGTCGGTCGACAGCACGACGCGTCGGCGTCCGGGCAGCGATGGCGCCAGGGCGAGGTCCTGCTCGGCGAGCGACAGTGCGCCGGCGAGCGGATACACGTCGACATCCGGGCCGACCACATCGCGCAGCTGTGACTCGGTGCGGCGGATCTCGCCGATACCCGGCAGGAAGACGAGCAGGTCGCCGGTCTGCTCGCGCAATGCCCGCAGAATCGCCGTGACCGTGGCCGGTTCGATCCTTTCGCGAGGCGCCTGCCCGCGCCTCGGTGACCGACCTCGAGCGCCGCCCGGTGCGGTCGGCATCCACTGCACGTCGATGTCGAACATTCGACCCTCGCTCTCCACGACCGGCGCCCCGAGCAATCGAGTCAACCCCTCGACATCGGGCGTCGCCGACATCGCCAGGATTCGCAGATCGGGCCGAATCGTCGTCGCCACATCGAGCGCGAGAGCGAGACCGAGGTCGGTGGTGAGGTTTCGTTCGTGGACCTCGTCGAAGATGACGATCCCGACCCCGGGGAGCTCCGGGTCGTTCTGCAGGCGACGGGTCAGCACTCCTTCGGTGACGACCTCGATACGGGTGTCGGGCCCGATGTGGCGTTCGTCGCGCGTCTGGTAGCCGATCAGCTCACCGACCGCGGTGCGCGTCGTCGACGCCATGCGTCGTGCGGCGGCGCGTGTGGCGAGGCGGCGAGGTTCGAGCATGACGATCCGCTGCTCGCCGAGCCACGCTTCGTCGAGGAGCGAAAGCGGGACCACCGTGGTCTTGCCGGCACCGGGTGGAGCCACGAGCACCGCCCGACGATGATCGGCGAGTGCGGAGCGAACGTCGTCCAGTGCCTCGACGACGGGGAGATCGGGCAGCTCGCGCGACGACCCGCTCGACACTGGGTCAGCCGAGTGAGGGGGAGCCGCGGAATGGCCCCGGGTCGCCGGAGCCGGGCACCGGGATCGAGGTCCACCACGTCACCGCGGCGATGGCATCGGCGACTGCTTCCCATTCGGCCGGGTTCCATCCCTCGGCGGCGGCAGCGACGACACCGTCGACCCGTGTGAAGACGAAGGCCGGGAGCTCGTCGAGGCCCATCGCCTTGACGGCAGCGCGATCGGGGTCACAGAACACGAGGAACCGGTCGGCGAGCGGACCGAGGAACGTGCGCGCCTCGACCGGGCCGGCGGTGACGATCAGATTGATTCGGGCGTCGGAGCCGCGAAACTGCTCGAGCACACGGCTGGCCGCACGCAGGATCCACGAGCTCTCGTTGGTGTACGGATCGAGGACGACCGAGGCGAGGTGGAAGGTGGTCAGCCATTCCATGACCGGACGGGCCTGACCGAGCCCGCCGTCGCTGAGCGGCGTGAGGACGAGGTCCGTCGGGAGCTTCTCGCCGACCTTCGACGGGACGGTGCGTGTGGTGTCGGAAGTCGTGTCGGCCACGGGGAGCGATCGTAGCGACTGACATGGTTGATCGGGGTATTCCTCCTCACCGCGAGACGCCCCCGGCAGCGGCGGCTACGGTCGCGGGCGTGCATCCGATCGAGCATCTCCGCTATGTCGCCCGGGCACAGGGGGCCGATCCGACGTCGCTCGTGGAGGAGACGGCACACGCGCTCGGATCGCTGCGGTTCGATCCGTCGGGGCTCGTGGTGGCGTGCCGACGCATCGTCGAACGGCACCCCTTCACCGGCCCGCTGTGGTGGCTGTGTGCGAACGTGTCGACGTCGGCCGAACCCTTCGAGGCGGTGTGGGAGTTGGCCGACGAGATCCGAACCGACCCGACCGGCTCCCAACTCGCGGCGGTGATCCCCGACGACGCGACGGTGGCCACCATCGGTGACCCGGACGTGATCGGCGCGGGACTCATCCGTCGCGGCGACATCCGTGTGCTGGCGCTCGATGCCGGACACACCGCGACGTCGTTCGTGCGGCGCATGGAGCGCCACGACGTCGATGTCGAGCCGGTCGATGCCGGTGTCGCCGGGGTGGTGGGTCATCACGCCGATGTGGTGCTCGTCGAGGCGATGGCGGTCGACTCCGGGAGAGCGGTCGTGCCGGTCGGGTCGTCGACCATCACCGCGGCGGCCTTCGCGTGGGGCACGCCGGTGTGGCTGGTCGCCGGCGTCGGTCGCCGCCTGCCGTCGGGATTCGTCGACGCAATGGTCGCCAAGGTGGAGTCGCTCGGTGACGAGTGCGATCCCTGGGACCTCGACGTGGAGGTGCTCCCCACGTCGATGTTCACACACGTCGTGGGCCCGCACGGCAAGGTCCCGATGGGTCCACCCGCCATCGTCGCCGAGTGCCCGATGGCCCACGAACTCCTCCGCCACAGCCCCATCTGACCCACCCCACCCCCCACCACCCCACCCCGCCACCCCATTCGGTTTGCGTGACGGTTTGGTTGGGCCGTCCCAACGGAAGTGCAACCCAAACGTCGGGGTCAGGCTGCGGTCGGTGGGTTGGTCTGCGGTCGGAGACGGAGTCGCAGGGTGTTGCGGACGAATGACGACTGCTTGGTCACCTCGTCGTAGGTGTACTCGTACACCCGCAAGCCCAGGTCCTGGAGTTCATTGCGTCGCTGTGCGTCGCGGAGCCGGTCGCTCGGGGCCGCGTGACCCTTCTGGCCCGACACTTCCACGACGACGCCGAGCCCGTCGAAGAGGAAGTCCACACGGGCGACGTGGCGGTCCCCGGCCCGGAACACGACCTGCGTGCGAGGGCGTGGCAGCCCGGCTTCGCGGACGAGTTCGAGGAATCGCCGCTCGAGCATCGTGTGGCCGCCGGCGTCGGTCAGCATCTCCTCGACGCGCAAGCATCCCCATCGACCCGAGCCCCGCAGATCTGCCAGTCGGTGCAGGATCACCTCCGGTGACGACAGGTGGAGGCGTACCGCGCTGTCGATCGCCGCTTCGATCCGTCGTGGATGCGCGCGGGCGAGGGCGAGATCGAAGATCGTGCGGGTCGCCGACAGCGTCCGGAACCCGTCCACCGTCACCTGGTCGACGGGTCTCAGACGCGTGGTGGTGTGGACCACGAACGGCACGATCGCGGGCCGTCTACCCCGATCGATGGTGAACTCGACAGCGTGGGGATCCGATCGGTCGAGTCCGTGGAGCGCGGCCGCTGCTTCGAAGCTCACCCAACTGCGGTCGCCGAGGCAGAGCAGCCCGGCGCGGAGACGGCGTCGATGCGTGTCCGGCGAGCCGCGCAGGGCGTACACGCGAGGGGCGATCCGATGGATCACCCCGTTGGCGACCATCCGGTTCTGCTGCCACGTCGAGATGTCGGCGTCACGGAGCTGGGCGGTGGTGATGAGGCCGTCCTGATCGGCGGCGAGATCGGTGAGTGCGGCGTCGAGCTTCATGCCCACCCGTGGGTCCTCCGTCGACCTCAGCGGAAAACTTCCGGTTTGCGTGACGGTTCCGTTGGGGCGGGCCAACGGAACTGCAACGCAAACCGGGTTTTGTCAGATCTGGCGGGTGGCGGGGGGATGGCCGAGGATGTCGGCCATCACCTCGCGAGCTTCGGCCTTGCGATCCTCGGTGACGAAGATCCGGGCCATCGGTTCGCGGCTGGTCATCATCGGATTGAGGCTGTAGTCGTCGGACGTCACCGCAGGGATCCCCTGGGCGTTGAGCTCGTCGACGATCATCGGCGCCATCCACTGCGGGATCCAGCCGGCCTCGACGGTCCGGTCGGGATTCGGCGGCTTCGGCAGGTGCTTGCCGAACACCCAGTGCCAGGCGGAGCGAAACGTGGGCATCGGCGAGTCCTCGGTCGGGCGGAACCTGTTTCCGCAACGTGAACTGACTGTACGAGTGGCCGCACCTGTTGTCCACGCGTCGGGCGATCACTAGTGTCGGCCTTCTCCCGGCACGCTTGCCGGGCCGTCGACGAACACCGAGGGGACACCGAGGGACTCATGGCCAACATCATCAAAGCGGCGCTCCTGCAGACCGACTGGACCGGTGACAAGGAGTCGATGATCGTCAAGCACGAGGAAGCCGCCAGAGAGGCCGCATCCCAGGGAGCGCAGATCATGTGCTTCCAGGAACTCTTCTACGGTCCCTACTTCTGCCAGGTCCAGGACGCCGAGTACTACGACTACACCGAGTACATCCCCGATGGCCCGACCACCCAGCGGTTCCAGGCGCTCGCCAAGGAACTGAACATGGTGATGGTCCTGCCGATGTACGAGATCGAGCAGCCCGGCGTCTACTACAACACCGCTGCGGTGATCGACGCCGACGGCACCTATCTCGGCAAGTACCGCAAGCAGCACATCCCCCAGGTGAAGGGCTTCTGGGAGAAGTTCTACTTCCGGCCCGGCAACGGCGGGTACCCGATCTTCGACACGGCGGTCGGCAAGGTCGGCGTGTACATCTGCTACGACCGCCACTTCCCGGAGGGCTGGCGGGCCCTCGGCCTGAACGGCGCGGAGATCGTCTTCAACCCGTCGGCGACCCACCGAGGTCTGTCCGAATACCTGTGGAGCATCGAGCAGCCGGCCGCCGCTGTTGCGAACATGTACTACGTCGGCGCGATCAACCGGGTCGGCATCGAGCCGCTCGGTGAGAACGACTTCTACGGCCAGAGCTACTTCGTCGATCCGCGCGGCCAGTACGTCGGCGACAAGGGTGACGCCTACGAGCCGGAGCTGATCATCCGTGAGCTCGACATGGACCGCATCAAGGAAGTGCGTGACGGCTGGGCGTTCTACCGCGACCGTCGCCCCGACGCCTACGGCGAACTGGTGGAGGGCTGATGCCCACGACGCTCATCTCCGGTGGCACGGTCGTCTCCGCAGTCGGTCGTCGGACGGCCGACGTCCTGATCGACGGCGAGAAGATCGTCGCGATCCTCGCGCCGGGCCAGGCGGCCTCGATGGGGGTCGATGCCGACCGCACCATCGATGCCACCGGGAAGTACGTCGTGCCCGGTGGCGTCGACGTGCACACCCACATGGAGTTGCCCTTCGGCGGTACGGAAGCATCCGACACGTTCGAGACCGGGACGATCGCCGCGGCCTGGGGCGGCGTGACGACCATCGTCGACTTCGCCGTGCAGAACACCGGCTTCAGCGTCCACGATCAGTTGGCCGTGTGGCACGAGAAGGCCGCCGGCAACTGCGCCATCGACTACGGCTTCCACCAGATCATCGGCGGCGTCGACGACGAGTCACTGAAGGCGATGACCTACCTCGTCGACAACGAGGGCATCACGAGCTTCAAGCTGTTCATGGCGTATCCCGGAGTCCTGTACTCCGACGACGGCCAGATCCTGCGGGCCATGCAGAACGCCTCCGAGTCGGGCGCCATGATCATGATGCACGCCGAGAACGGCATCGCCATCGACGTGCTCGTCGCCCAGTCGATCGCCCGCGGCGACACCGACCCCAAGTTCCATTCGCTGACCCGCCCGGCCGAGCTGGAGTCCGAGGCCACTCACCGGGCAATCCAGCTCGCCAAGGTCGCCGGCAACGTGCCGCTCTACGTCGTGCACATGTCGGCGTCGGGGGCGCTGGAGGAAGTCGCCGCGGCGCAGCACGCGGGGCTCAACGTCTTCGCCGAGACCTGCCCGCAGTACCTGTACCTCACCCTCGAGGACCAGCTCGCACAGCCGGGCTTCGAGGGCGCCAAGTGGGTGTGCTCCACTCCGCTGCGCACCAAGCACGAGCATCACCAGGCCGACCTCTGGAAGGGCCTGCGGATGAACGAGCTCGCCGTCGTGTCGACCGATCACTGCCCGTTCTGCTTCAAGGACCAGAAGGAGCTCGGATTGGGCGACTTCTCCAAGATCCCGAACGGCATCGGTGGTGTCGAGCACCGCATGGAGCTCATCTACCAGGGTGTCGTGCTCGGCGAGATCAGCCTCGAGCGGTGGGTCGAGACCTGCTCCACCACGCCGGCTCGCATGTTCGGCCTGGAGCACAAGGGTGTCATCGAACCTGGTGCCGACGCCGACATCCTCGTGTGGGACCCGAATCGCAAGACGAAGATCGGCATCAACGACAAGCACCACATGAACATGGACCACTCCGCGTACGAAGGCTTCGAGATCGACGGCAAGGTCGACACCGTGATCAGCCGCGGCACCGTCGTGATCGAGAACGACACCTACGTCGGCACCAAGGGCCACGGCAAGTACATCAAGCGCGGCCTCTCCACCTACCTCCACTGATTGTTACGCCAGGGGTCAGACCCCAGATGTAACGCTCGGCGGCGACCAGCACATCATGCCGTTACATCTGGGGTCTGACCCCTGATGTAACGCTTCACGAAAGAGTCAGCACATGAATCGGATTTCGCATTGGATCGATGGACGGGTCGTCGAGTCGGCCTCCGGGCGCACCGCGCCCGTGTTCAACCCGGCGACGGGGGAGCAGACCGGCGCCGTCGATCTCGCATCGGTGGCCGAGGTCGACGCAGCGGTTGCTGCGGCAGCGGCTGCGTTCCCCGAGTGGCGAGCGACGTCGCTGTCGAAGCGCGCCGAGATCATGTTCCGGCTGCGTGAGCTCGTCGACGCCAACCGCAAGGAGATCGCCACGCTGCTCACCGCCGAGCACGGCAAGGTGCTCACCGATTCGCTCGGCGAGGTGGCTCGTGGCCTCGAGAACATCGAGTTCGCGTGCGGCATCCCGCAGCTCATCAAGGGCGACTACTCCGAGCAGGCGGCGTCGGGCATCGACGTGTACTCGATCCGTCAACCGCTCGGCGTCGTGGCGGGCATCACCCCGTTCAACTTTCCGGCGATGGTCCCGATGTGGATGTTCGCCAACGCCCTCGCGTGCGGCAACACGTTCGTGCTCAAGCCGAGCGAGAAGGATCCGTCGGTCTCGCTGCTGATGGCCGAACTGCTCGCGCAGGCCGGCCTTCCCGCCGGCTGCTTCAACATCGTGCAGGGCGACAAGGTCGCCGTCGACCGCCTGCTCGAACACGACGACATCGCCGCGCTCAGCTTCGTCGGCTCGACACCGATCGCGAAGTACATCTACGAGACCGGCACGGCCAACGGCAAGCGCGTCCAGGCGCTCGGCGGCGCGAAGAACCACATGCTGGTGCTCAGCGATGCCGACGTCGACATGGCCGCCGACGCCGCGATCGGCGCCGGCTACGGCTCGGCCGGTGAGCGGTGCATGGCCATCAGCGTCGTACTCGCCTCGGAGTCGATCGCCGACGAACTCGTCGCCAAGATCGCCGAACGCATCCCGGCGTGCAAGGTCGGCCCCGGCAACGAGGCCGGCAACGAGATGGGCCCGCTGATCACCGCCGAGCATCGCGACCGGGTTCGAGGCTATGTGAGCAACGCTCCTGAGGAGGGAGCGACGGTGGTCGTCGACGGGCGCGCCGGTGTGCCGTCCGAGGGGTTCTTCCTCAACCCGACCCTGCTCGACAACGTCACGACCGAGATGTCGTGTTACCGCGACGAGATCTTCGGCCCCGTGCTGAGCGTGGTCAGGGTGAAGGGCTACCAGGACGGCCTCGACACGATCAACGCCAACCCGTACGCCAACGGCACGGCGATCTTCACCCGTGACGGTGGGGCTGCTCGTCAGTTCCAGTTCGACGTGCAGGTCGGCATGGTCGGCATCAACGTGCCCGTGCCGGTTCCGGTGAGCTACTACAGCTTCGGCGGTTGGAAGTCGAGCCTGTTCGGCGACACCCACATGTACGGTCCCGAGGGCATCAACTTCTACACGCAGGGCAAGGTGGTCACCAGCCGTTGGCCTGATCCCGCCACGAGCACCATCGACCTTGGATTCCCGGAGACGCGCTGATGGACATCGGGGTCGTACTGCAGACGACCCCGCCTGCGGCGCGGGTCATCGACCTGGCCAAGCGGGCGGAGGCCTACGGATTCAGTCACGTCTGGACGTTCGACTCCCACATCTTGTGGGAGGAGCCGTACGTCATCTTCTCCAAGATCCTCGACGAGACCCGCAACGTCATCGTCGGGCCGATGGTGACCAACCCGGCCACGCGTGACTGGACGGTCACCGCGTCGACGTACGCCACGCTCAACGAGATGTACGGCAACCGCACCGTGTGTGGGATCGGCCGCGGCGACTCGGCGGTCCGGGTCACCAACGGCAAGCCGACCACGCTCGCCACGATGCGTGAGTCGATCCACGTGATCAGAGAACTCGCGAACGGTCGCAGCGTGGAGTACAACGGCTCCACCATCACGCTGCCGTGGGCGACAAAGAGCCGCCTCGAGGTCTACGGCGCGGGGTACGGACCCAAGGCCCTGCAGTTGATCGGGGAGACCTGCGACGGGTTCATCCTGCAACTCGCCGACCTCGCGATCGCCGAGTGGACGATCAACGCCGTGCGCAGTGCGGCGAGCGACGCCGGTCGGAATCCGGATGACATCTCCGTGTGCGTCGCCGCCCCGGCGTATGTCGGGCCGACCGACGACCTCGCCTACATGCGCGACCAGGTCCGATGGTTCGGAGGCATGGTCGGCAACCATGTCGCCGACATCGTCGAACGCTACGGAGAATCCTCCGTGGTGCCCGCAGCGCTCACCGAGTACATCAAGGGTCGCGAGGCGTACGACTACAACCAGCACGGGCAGACCGGGAACACCCACACCACGTTCGTTCCCGACGAGATCGTCGACCGGTTCTGCATCCTCGGTCCGGTGGAGGCGCAACTCGATCGGCTGCACGCGCTGGCCGACCTCGGCGTCGATCAGTTCGCCATCTACCTCCAGCACGACGGCAAGGACCACACGCTCGCCCAGTACGGCGAGCACGTCATCCC
Organism: Ilumatobacteraceae bacterium; assembly: GCA_963747375.1. Taxonomy (GTDB): domain Bacteria; phylum Actinomycetota; class Acidimicrobiia; order Acidimicrobiales; family Ilumatobacteraceae; genus Sva-07. Next base: position 42,731 of record CAVVFL010000007.1, on the reverse strand, counting down.
CGCTCTTCGGGAGCAGGCGTTGGCCCGTTCGTGATCGCTCGCGGGGCCCGGCGGGCGGGCCTGTTCGTCGTTGCGCTGGTGTGCGTCGCCGCGCTCTGGGAGTTCTACAAGGCGGTCGGTCCCGAGGACGGTGCCGAGATCTTCGGCTGGCGGCTCGTACCGAAAGCAAGCGACCGCGCCATGCCGCACACGTGGACGATGGTGCAGCGATTGTTCGATCCTGAGGTACGCGGTCGGGACACGCCGATCTGGCGGGCGGTCCTCGGGTACAGCTGGTACACGTTCCGCATGGCGTTCATCGGGCTGTTGCTCGGTGGAGCGTTCGGCGTCGCCCTGGCGATCGTGATGGCGAGGTTCAAGGTCATCGAGCGTGGGTTGTTGCCGTACGTGATCGCGTCGCAGACCGTGCCGCTGATCGCGCTCGCGCCGCAGGTCGCAGCGATCGGGGGCAACTGGGATCTCCCGAAGTGGATGTGGGTGTCGTCACTCGGCGCATTCCTGGCCTTCTTCCCGATCGCCGTGGCCACGCTCAAGGGCCTGAGCACCGCTCCGGCGGCATCGCTCGAACTCATGGACAGCTACGCGGCGGGCTGGTGGCGGACCCTCGCGAAGCTGCGCCTGCCCGCCGCCGTGCCGACCATGGTGCCCGGAATGAAGCTGGCCGCCACTGCATCCGTGATCGGTGTGATCGTCTCGGAGATCTCCACCGGCGTGCGCGGCATCGGATTCGCGTCGCTCACCTACGGACAGAAGGCAACGAGCGATCCGGCCCAGCTGTACACGGCCGTGTTCGGCGCTGCGACCATCGGACTGCTGATGTTCGGGCTGGTCGTCGCGCTCGAGGCGATCGCAATGCGGAACCGACCCCCGGAGGCGAACGCGTGAGCGCAACCGATTCTCTCTCGGCGTCGGCGGCGGTTGTCGTCGATGGCGTGTCCATGGCCTTCAACCCCGGCCGGTCGAACCAGGTCGACGCCCTGGTCGGCCTCGACCTGTCGATCCGCGCCGGTGACTTCGTGTCGTTGATCGGGCCGTCGGGCTGTGGCAAGTCGACGCTGCTGCGCCTCATCGCGAACCTCATCGAGCCGACGTCCGGCATGGTGCTCGTCAACGGGAAGTCGGCGAAGCAGGCTCGCCTCGACCAGGACTACGGGATGGCGTTCCAGCAGTCAGGGCTCTTCGAATGGCGCACGGTCCGCAAGAACATCGAGCTGCCGCTCGAGCTCAAGGGCTGGGACAAGGCCAAGCGTCGCGCCCGCGCCGAGCAGATGCTCGAGCTGGTCCAGCTGGCCGACTTCGGGTCGCACCTCCCGTGGCAGCTCTCCGGTGGCATGCAACAGCGAGTGGCCATCGCCCGGGCGCTCGCGTCGCATCCGCCGTTGCTGCTGATGGACGAGCCGTTCGGTGCGCTCGACGAGATGACGCGGGAACACATGCAGGCGGAACTGCTGCGAATCTGCGCGGCGGCCGAGACCACGGTCGTGTTCGTCACCCACTCCATTCCCGAAGCGGTCTACCTGTCGAATCGAGTCGTGGTGATGTCGCCACGTCCCGGCCGGATCACCGACATCGTCGACGTCGACCTCGGGTCCGACCGCGATGAGGACACCCGCGAGGACGACCTCTTCTACAAGAAGATCACCGAAGTGCGTGAGGCGCTTCGAGGCGCCGAGCGCCTGCCGGGCCCGTCCGGTGCCCGAGGCGTGGAGGATCGGTGAGCGCCCTGCACTCGATCTGGAGGTTCCTGGTGCCGCCGTTGATCGTCGGGGTGCTGTTCGTCGGCACGTGGGAGATCATCGTGCACGTGTTCGACATCAAGCCGTACCTCCTCCCTGCGCCCTCCTCGATCGGTTCGACGCTCGCCGACAACTGGACCAACGTCCGCGAGGCGATGGTCGTGACCGGCGCCAACGCACTGGTCGGGCTCGTCTTCGGCGTCATCAGCGGCGTGGCACTCAGCTTCGTGCTCATGCGGTTCAACGTGGTCAACGAACTGGTGACCCCCCTGGCCGTTGCGCTCAACGCCATCCCGATCATCGTGCTCGTGCCCGTGTTCAACAACATGTTCGCGAGCACCACCGAAGTGCCCCGTCGGTTGATGGTCACGTTGATCGTGTCGTTCATCGTGCTGCTCAACGTCGCCAAGGGCCTCCGGCAGGTCAGCGCGACACACATGGAACTGCTGCGCTCGTATGCGGCATCGCCGTCGGAGATCCTCCGCAAGGCCCGCATCCCCAATGCCATGTCCTACCTCTTCACCGCCCTCAAGATCGCTGCGCCGGTTGCCGTCATCACCGCCTTCGTCTCGGAGTACTTCGGCGGAAGCCAGAACGGGCTCGGCTACGGCATCACCTCGAACGCGGCGATCTCGAAGACAGCCGCCTCCTGGGGTTACGTCGTGGGTGCCTGCCTCCTCGGGCTCGCGTTCTATCTCGCCGCCGTGCTCCTGGAGCGCCTGGCGTCACCGTCTCACCGATCCACCAAACAACAAGCACGGGGTCTCGACCCCGGGGGAGCAACAGCATGAACAAGCAACGCGTGCGAATGGCAACGGCAGGCATGATCGCCTTGGCCCTCATCGGAGCCGCCTGTGGCAGCGACGACAACTCGTCCAGCGGGTCGTCGGACACGACTGCGACGAGCGACGCTCCCGCTGATTCGACGGGTGGTGGTGAGCCGGCCGCAGCCTGTGACTCGCCCGAGCCGGTCAGCCTGCAGCTGCAGTGGGTCACCCAGGCACAGTTCGCCGGCTACTACGCGGCGAAGGAGAAGGGCTTCTACGAGGACATGTGCCTCGACGTGACCATCGTCGAAGGCGGCGTGGAGATCGTGCCGCAGACGCAGCTCGCGAACGGCGATGTCGACTTCGCGCTCGGCGTGGGTGCCCAAGGCACTCGCCAGCCGCGAGGCTGGTGCCAACATCACCAACATCGGGCAGATCTACCAGCGGTCGGGCACATTGCAGGTGAGTTTCGCCGATGCAGGCATCACGACGCCGGCGGACTTCGCCGGCAAGAACATCGGCAACTGGGGCTTCGGCAACGAGTACGAGGTCTTTGCCGCCATCGGCGAGGCCGGCCTCGACCCGGCCACTGACGTGACACTCGTCGGCCAGCAGTTCGACATGGTCGCACTGCTCGACGGGTCGATCGATGCTGCCGAGGCGATGACCTACAACGAATACGCCCAGGTGTTGGAGGCCGTGAATCCCGACACGGGCGAGCTCTACACGCCCGAGGACTTCAACGTCATCAGCTACGAGGACATCGGCGTCGGCATGCTGCAGGACGCGATCTGGGCGGACTCGGGCCGACTCGCCGACGATGCTGCCTACAAGGACCAGGCGACGAGATTCGTCGCCGCGTCGATCGAGGGCTGGATCTACTGTCGAGACAACGCCGAGGAGTGCCGCGACATCGTCGTCGCGGCCGGTTCGACGCTCGGCAGCAGCCACCAGTTGTGGCAGATGAACGAGGTCAACAAGCTCATCTGGCCGTCACCCGACGGCATCGGCTACATCGACCAGGCCGCCTGGGATCGCACCGTCGAGATCAGCCAGAACACACCGAACCTCGACGGCGCGACCGTCCTGACGGCACCGCCCACCGACGGTGCCTTCACCAACGAGATCGTCGAAGCCGCGTGGGCGTTGCTCGATGGCAAGGGGCTCGACCTGTTCGCCGACGGCTTCACCCCGATCGACGTCACCTTGAACGAAGGCGGCGAGTGATCACCAGCTGACCACCGTCCAACTCGTGAACAAGTGTGCGCTCCACGCGCACACTTGTTCAGCGAGAAGCGCACGCCGGAGGCTCAGCGGCACGCCGGAGGCTCAGCGGCACGTCCGGAGGCTCAGCGGCGAGGCCAGAGGCCCCACACGGTCCAGCCACGGTCGGCGAACCCGACGGCGTCGGCCACTCGAGCGCTGGCGGTGTTGTCGGGGGCGTGCAGGTACGTCGGTACAGCGCCGTCGGCGAGAATCCGGCGGGCGGCGCTGGCGACCAGTCGGCGAGCCATGCCCCGCCCGCGGGCTTCCTCGTCGGTGACGACGGCGACCTCGTGGCCGTAGCGGTCGTGGATCTTGATGCCCACACCGGCGATCGGGCGGCCGTCGTCGCTGAATGCGACCAGACGCGGCCCGTTGAACGGTGCGAGCCACTCCGGCAGGTCGTCGGTCTGGTGCTCGAACCAGACGCCCAGATCGGCGACGTCCGGATCGACGTCGGCGGTGGTGCGGAACACCCCGGCACCGAACGCGGCGGGCCCGACCCCGAGGATCTCTCCGAGTTCGTCGCCGAGACCCGCTCGACCGACGTCGCCGCCGATCGCCTCGGTGACGGCATCGACTGCGTCGGGTGGCACGGCGATGACCGTGCCGAGGCCGTTGCCGACGCCCTGGAGCGGGCGCACGGTTCCGTCCCACGTCGGTGCCATTCGCACAGGATCGCCCACGACGTGGACACCCGACGACGGAGGCGGCCACTCGCCGACCCAGGAGCGCAGGTGCAGCTCCAGGCGCTCACCGACGTCCATCAGGACATGGCTGCGTCGGCGACGCTGAGCGCGGCGTCGAGGATGGCGAGGCCCTCGCGGGCGAGATCGTCGGGGGTGTTGCACGGCGGCACCACGTGGATGCGGTTGCCGGCCGACAGCGGCCACATCCCATTGCGCTTGCACTCGGCGACCACGGCGCCGACGGTCGCGGCAGCGGCCGGCTCGCGGGTCGTGGGATCGGCGACGAGTTCGACCGCCCAGAACACGCCCAGTCCGCGCACCTCGCCAACCGACGGGTGCCGCGCGGCGATGTCGCCGAGCGTGGTCCGATGATGTCGTCGCCGAGGTGGCGGGCGTGGGCGAGCACGCCCTCGTCCTCGAAGATGCCGATGCTCGCCACGGCCGACGAGCACGCCAGCGGGTGCCCCGAGTAGGTGAGCCCGCCGGGGAACACCCGAGTGTCGTAGGCGTGGGCGATGTCGGAGGAGATCACGACGCCGCCGAGCGGGATGTAGCCGGAGTTGACGCCCTTCGCGAAAGCGATGAGGTCGGGCTGGGCGTCCCAGTTCTGCCAGGCGAACCACTGACCGGTGCGACCGAAACCGGCCATCACCTCATCGGCGATCCACACGATGCCGAACTCGTCGCACATGGCCCGCAGGCCCTCGAGGTAGCCCGGGGGCGGGACGAGGATGCCGTTGGTGCCGACGACCGATTCGAGGAGGATCGCCGCGATCTTGTCCGGGCCCTCGACGAGGATCGTGTCGCGCAGATGTTGCAGTGCCCGCTCGGTTTCCTGTTCGGGCGAGTCGGAGTGGAACGCCGAGCGGTACGCGTAGGGGCCCCAGAACTTCACGAGGCCCGGCACCGACGGCTCGTTCTCCAGGCGTCGCGGCTCGCCGGTCAGACCGACGGTGAGTGCCGTCCCGCCGTGGTAGCTGCGGTAGGCCGACAGCACCTTCATCCGGCCCGTGTATCCCTTGGCGAGACGAACGGCGTTCTCGACGGCTTCCGCGTCCGGCGTTCGTGAAGAACACCTTCTCGAAATGGCCGCCCGCACCGTCGCGGTTCGCCTTCTCGACGATGAGACGCGCCGCCTCGCTGCGTTGGTCGTTGGCGAACGGCGGGGCGACCATGCAGAGCACGTCGGCCTGATCCTTGATGGCCTGGATCATCTTCGGGTGCTGGTGCCCGAGGTTCATGTTGACGAGCATGCTCGTGAAGTCGATCCAGGTCGTGCCGTGCTCGTTCCAGAACTTCGAGCCGAGAGCGCCGGCGATCACGGTGGGGTCGAGCGCGCCCTGCGCCGACCACGAATGGAAGACGCGGGCCCGGTCGTTGGCGTAGGCATCACCGAGCAGTGCCGAGGGTGCCGACGATGTCGACTGGCGTTGTCGACAGGCGGTCATCTCCGATCGTAATCGTGGAGGGCCGTCACGGGTGGGGATCGCGGTGCCGACAGGATGCTCCTTGCGGCGTGACACGTGGTGGCACATCGGTGTCACGCACGAGCAGTGTCCGATGGTTGACAGCGGCGTCTCAGCCGGTGTCTCTCACGATGACCCGCAGTCCCACGAAACAGGAGAGATCAGATGCGTTCACTCGTTCGAGTCCCATTGGTAGCGGCAGCAGCGCTTCATGCTGCTCACCTCCACCGCTTCAGCTCAGGTCGGCATTGACATTGCCGGACCTGGAGTTGGGGGCGACGCGCTCGACCCGCGTGAACCCTGGCTCATCGTCGAGCGTCACCGTCACGGCGTCGTGTGTGGTGACCTGTCGGAACTGATACCACGGTCTGGTTCGGCTACAGCAACGCGGCAAGCGAACGGCGTGTCGCCCTCGTCGGCTGATCAATCGGCCTGACGACGAGCAAAGGCTCCGCGTCGGTCCGAATCTGGGCCAGGTCACCCAGTTCCAGCCCGGCGTCGTGAAGGAAGCGTTTGGCGTCACCGTGCCGAGGGCATCAACTGCCACTTGGACCGTGACACCGGCGGACATCCTCGGCCTGACCGATCCGTCATCGACGGCCACGAACAGTCGTCGACGCCGCTGTGTGACACCGAGTGTCGGCGTGCGTCGGCGGCACCGCAGATCGTTGGCGCTCTGATTCCGACGATCTCGACGACGCCTGTCAACGAACGCGTCCGCAACGGACTTCTCGTGCGGTCGTCGCTCCAGTTCTCGACGAACGGCGTCGTGAGCGCATGCTCGAATGGCGGCGTTCCCCTTGCGCCCAAGGTGCTGTGGGGCTACGGCGTCACCGCTCCCGGGCGAGGCCGGTGGACTCGTCGTCCCGGCGGGCGCCACTTTCGAAGCGCTCGCGGTCGACAAAGTCATTCCGCACCGATACCAATGCGGCTGGCGACATCGCGTTCGAGCGTTCGTACGAAGCCATCCGACGCGTCGTCGATCCGCAGCGTCTCAGCGTGTTCGGGCACTCTGCAGGACGAGCTTGCCGGTACCTCGCAGGTCGGCTTGGGGTTACAGCTCGATCGGCGTGATCGCCGACGTGGAAGCTCGATGCCAGTTCCCGAACGGCATCGTCAAGAGCTTGACGACGGTCTGGGTCGATTCCGATCGAGGCGGCAGCGCTCGACGTTCACACGGTGACTGACCGAGACATCTCAAGACGACGCGGTTCGCAGTTCTTCTGTCTTGCCGTGCCCAATGCTGGGCTGCGATGTTCGAGCGATCGGCGTCGGCCTGGGCGGTGCCCGGTTCCGCTGATCACCTGCGCTGCCGCTGTCTCGAGCCGTGCCGGAACATCGGTCGAGACAGGCACACCGAGTGCTTCGTCGAGTCGGGCTGAATACTCGGCATGACGTGTGTTCGGTCCTGGTGCCTGATCGTCAGCCGCACGGCGCGCATCGATCGCCGCGACCGCCGCTTGCTCCGGCATGATCCGATATCGGTCGGCGCGGGTCCGGGCCTGGTGCAGCCACTGGTCGCTCGCCCGAGCGGTCGCCGGCGGCTTCGGTCGCAACGGCGAGTAGACGCCGGATCGTGGTCGGCAGCAGGCGGTCGTCGCCGAATCGGTCGACCACGTCGATCAGATCGAACCGCACGCCTGGGTTGCAGCGGCGATGCTGCCGATGAGGAGCAGCGATTCGATCAGGCCGACAACCTGGAAGGCGGTGATCTCTTCGTTGCCGTCAGCAGCGAGCACGGTGACGCAGGTCTCGATACCGGCCGAGCTGCGCGCCGTCGCCCAGGCCAGCACGGACCATTGCTCGGAGGCTGATCCCGGTAGCGATGCGCGGCCGGCTCGGGGTTGCCTGCCGCTGCGAGCACCCTGGCTGCATCGGCGGCCAGCGCTGACGCCGATTTCGACGTCGCCGAGTTCGACCAGAATGGTGGCCTGGTTGAGCTCGCTTGTTGCCAGATTGACGATGTCTCCGCAGCGGCGAAAGGCTCGTCCCGATCGGCGCGTAGCCGCTGATCGGCCTGCTTCCACTGTCCGACGATTGTCGGCGATGAGCGCAAGATTGCCTTCGGCGAGACCGATCAGGCGTTCGTCGCCACTTGCTGTGCGCTGCTCGCAACGCTTCCTGACCTGCTGCGTCGGCGTCGGGGAGTCCCTTGGCGCTGCGGACTCGCTGGATCAACGACCAGGCATGGAACCTGCAGGGCCGGATCAGCGGCTGCATCGGCAGCACGAACGCGCGCTCGTCCGCCAGCTGGAGGGCGGGTCCCAGCGGTCGGACCACACAGCGATCCACGCCTGCTCGATGAAGAGTTCACACTGGACAACGAGGTCGGCGAGTGGTGCAGTGCGCCTGGCCCGCCCGAGGTAGGCGGACGCGGCTCGGAGCCCGCCTGATGTACGTGCGCAGGTCGCTTGGCGCACCATCAGGCTCGCCGCGGCGCCCGGTGACGCCGATGCGGCGACAGCCTGCTTGAGCGCCCACGCCTCGAGATCAGCGCGCCGGGCTGCGTGGGCCGCCCGTGGCGCAGGCGTTCGGCAAGGGTCGACGATCTCGGCGTCGGGCCGTTGGAGGCGTCGCGCTGGCGAGAAGCGCCGCTCGAACTGGTGCGACGCCTCAGCGCTGGCTCCCGCACCGAACGCCGTCTTCGCCCGCCAGCTCGGCCCATCGCAACGTGCCGGCAGTCGCCGCCGGCCTCGTACCAGTGGTCGGCCACAATTGCCGGCGCGGCGCATTGGCCTGTTCGAGTCGGAGCGCCGCTCGTTCGTGCACGACCGCGGCGACGCGCGACTGCGAGCCCGGCTGCTGCGACGACCCGGGTTGCTTCGTCGGAGAAGCTGCACGCTGGCGCCATCGACGTCCAGACGTGCCATTGGACTCCTGGGCGACCGAGCGGATCTGCTGCTGGGTGACGTCGGCGATGGCTGCCGCTTCGGCCAACGTGCAGGAGGGTCCGATGACTGCCACCGTCCGCACCACCCGTGCAACAGCAGCGGGCAGCCGGTCGATTCGGCTGGCGGCCAGCGCCTCCAACGTCGGCGGAAGATCGGATCGGGTCCGAGGCCGGGCCAGCTCCTGGGCGAACAACGGCGATCCAGCAGCAGCATCGACAATCGCTTCGAGATCCGCGTCCGAAAGCGGCCGGTCCGACGCGTCGATCACCACCTGCTCACATCGCTGGCGAGCAAGCGGTCCCAGCGGCAGCTGAAGCGCGTGTGGTGCCAACGCTCGGTTGACGCCCGTGTCATCACGAGGCGACGACCCAGTGGTGTCGACTGCAGTGTTGTCGCCATCGCCCTGATCACGCTCCACGACGCTTCATCCAGATGGTGGTGTCCGTCGATCACCACCGATGAGTTCAGGCGGCCACAGTTGCGTCACGGCCTTGGCGATGCTGGCCGTTGCCTCGACCCCCGCTTCGACCTTCGCAACAGCCATCCGCTTCATCCGACGGACCGAAGGCCCCCGTCGAGATCGTATCCCAGGCGCCGACACCACCGAGCATCTCGGCGAGGCGCCGCACCGCCAGCAGTGGGGTGGACCTGTCGATGACATCGACCCGCAGCGACTCTCACTCGTGTGTCGGCCGTCGAGGACCTCGCTGACGATCCGCGACGATCCGAATCCCGCTGGCCCGAACACGTCGATCACCGGCCTCGCACCGATCGCCGCACGAAGGCGCCGCACGTCGCCGCGGCGGCCACGGAACGGCAGCGGCGTCGCGCCTGGCGTGACGAAGTCGACCGAGTCGGAACCCGTTGACGCCACGACGGCGGCCATCTGTGCGGCTCGCTTGCCCTTGACCGTGAACGCCGGCACCCAGCCGACGTGGAACCGGTTGGGCAGCGTGTCGACGAGGGCGCGTCGCTCGCGAGTACCTGCTCCGCTCCGCCCGGTATGCGAGCCGCGCCGAGAGGTTCACTGCATCACCCATCACCGTGTAGGTCCGTCGCCCGGGATGGCCGACGTCGGCGGCGAAAACCACACCGACGTCGGCGCCGGCGCGACGTCGAGTCGATCGGTAGCCGCCACGATCCGTTCGAGGGCGATGCACCGAGCCGCTCGCCGTCGTCGCCGATCGTGGACGGCACACCCGCTGCGATGATCATCTTGAACCCATCAGGCGCCACGTCGGTACTGATACAACGTCACGTCCAAGGCGTGCGATGCCTCGTCGACGGCGGCGAACAACGCGTCGGTGGCACGTTTGATCTCAGCGACGTTGCCCACCAGGCGGTCGAGCCCGCTGACTGCAACGAACCCGATCGCTGCGGGCCGGTGTGCTGGTTCGACGCCCGTACGCAGCGCGGCTCGCAGACCGCTCGGCGGCAGGACGGTCGGTCCAACCGAGCAGCGCAGCGACCAGGCCGCATCGTCGGTCGGTGCGCGCTGGGTGCGCTCGGGCAGCGGGCGATTCGCGTTGCGCAGCAGCGCAACACCGTCGGCTCGTCGACGTGCGCGGGTCGGTGCCAGAGCGGCAACGACGTCGTCGCTGATGGCGATCTGCGCCGGCGTGAGCGGCCGCTTCGCATCGCAACACCTCGGTCACGGCGGGGCCGTACGGGACGACCTCGTTCCACGAACCGGACCAACGATGCAGCAGGAGGCCGCCCTGGTGAAGGCCGATCGACTGCGACAGCCGCACTCGTCCGCCAGGCGCCTGGATCGCCGGCAGGTCGCCGATCGTGCGCTGCATCGCCAGTGCGGTGTCGGCCGCGCGCTCCGATCGGCGAGGACCGATGAACGCGACGAACAGGGCATCGCCCCCGAAACGCAGACGTTCCCGCCGCCGGTGATCACATCGTCGATCAGACGCTCGAAGCACGAGTTCACGATGTCGGTCAGTGTCTCCGAACCGATCGCTACCCAAGCTGGAGAGCCGCTCGGTGAGCGCGGTGTATCCCGAGACATCGACGAACAGCAGCGCTGCATCGAACACTGTGGTCGGCGCTTCGACCGACGCAGCGGTCGTCGCCGTCAGTTCCGTCGACGTACGCCCCGAACTCCGCGGTCGCGAACCGACGAGGAGCCCATCAGGCGTCGTATCGACAGATGTAGCCGGTCTGGACGGTGCTGTTCGAGGTGGGCCGACAATGCAGCGTCGACGGCCGAGATCTTGGTGATCGACCGCGTGATCGCCTTGCGCACGGACGTGCGGCGTGTTCGCCGGCGTCGTTGAATCGCCGCACCGTCGGTCAGGCCCAGACGATTCGAGCAGCTGCGCAGCTGACCGCCTCGAGCTTCGTATTCTGCGGCTTCGCGCTGTCGTTCATGCCCATCGTCGAGGTCGCGCCGCAGATTCATGGACCCGCGCGCAGGGAGTCGATGGCCTCGGCGTCGAGCACCGCCTGGCCGGCCTCGTGCGGCTCGAGGTGGTACGGCGAGCTGCGAGGCCGAGATGTCGACGCGTGGCGACGGCACAGCGTTGCGAGGTAACGCAGGCCGACGGTGTCGTCGTACACCGACGTGCTGCTCACCGAACGTGCACTGCCAATGACTCGGGTCGATCCGCTCGAACACGGCGAGCGACGTCGCAGCGTCCGATCCGTCACCCCACGCGGCTCGCCGCCAGCCGGACCACGTCGCCACCCAGCCGGTCATGGCGAACTCCTTGGCAACGGCAGATCGCGCCTCTCAGCAGCGCATTCGGCTTCAACCGTCTCGCCGCCTCGCTGGAGCAGCAGCGCTCGATCGGCCAGTGACGATCGCCGCAGTCGGCCTGTCGCCACGACCGTGGGCCCGACCCGATCGCGGTCACCAGCGCCGGTCGCTGCGCCGCTCAGGTCGCCACTGCGGCCAACGCCATGCCGTAGGGCCAATCGACCGAGCCGAGATCGGAGACTGCCATCGACATCGACAGGGGAAGCCCCTGGAACGGGCTCCAGTTGCGACGCGATGTCGCGACCCCAGCGCGGCAGTCGTCCAACTGGAACGCCATGTGTGCCAACACGTGCATCGCGATCAGCCAGGTCGACGGTGGTACGAGGTGCATGTCGGGCGACGAACGGTGGAGCGCGATGACCCTGTCGGCCGGCCCTCGCTCGCCAGCATGGAGCGCGAACATCGCAGCCGTGGCGGCGCAACGCCTCGCTCGCTCGGGAGCGTCGCTGGGGATTGAGCTGCGTCGGTGGCGAACTCGGCCAGCTCGGCGTGGCGGCCCTGCGAGAACCGGATGTGGGCGAGGTGTCCGGCGTAGTACGTCCACGCGTCGGCGTCACCGACCGACTGGCCGAACTCGAAGCATTGCGCAGCTGCGTCCTCGGCCTCATCGAAGCGGCCCGCGTTGATGAGGCGCCCGACCGCCATCGCCTCGACGATGAACTGAATGCTGGCGCATCGGATCGTGAGAGCGCGCAGCTCCAACGTCCGGCGCGCACGATGCGCCCGATCGTCAGCGATCATGGCGAGCGAGACGGCCTTCCAGCACTGCGCGAGCGAGCGCGAGTACTGGGTCGCCCGACTCGGCAGCAGCACCTGCCATCTCGTCCGCCGAGCTCCAGGCGGTGCCGAGCGAACTGAGGCCCGAGCTTGGCGTGAATCATGATCGACAGCGCCTCGGCGCGGATGCGCGGCGGTGCCCGATTCGCGCACCTCGTCGAGTAACCGCTCGAGATCGTCGACATCGCGACTCTGATAGCGACGCTTCGCCGGCGAGACGCACCCTCAATCGAAGGGCTCGGCTCGGCGTCGATGGGCGCGACGGCTTCGAGCTGCGCGTGTTGGAGTGCCTGGACGCTCGCCGCGACATCGTCGGACCGGTGTTCGCCGAGCCAGATGCCTCCGAGGCCCGCAGCTGCGTCAGCAAGCACCACAACGTCGCCCGCGAGTTCTGCAGCGGTCGCGACCCGCTGGTACAGCTCACGCGCCCGAGTCAGTCGACCGGCGCCGAGTGCCGCGTCGGCATGCGCCAGTTGCCGATCGATCGGCAGAACGTGACACGCCGAGGTTCGCTGAGCCGGGCTGCTTCGTCGTACGCGTCCAAGGCCGGCTTCGAGCGAACCGACGCTTCTCGAAGAATCGGGCCGCTGTCCGACCGAGAGGTCGACAGCGTCGGATGTGAATGCCGGATCGACCCCCGCCAGTGCGCTTGCGTGCGCTGCTGCCTGCGGCAGTTGCTGCACCGGACCGCTCGCGAGCGCGGTGACGGCGTCGCGATGAACGCGAATTCGATCGGCCGGCGCGAGCCAATCGGCGACGGCCTCGCGAATCAGCTCGTGCGAGAACGTGATGCTCGTTCCCGACCGCAACGAGGCCCACCTGCTGGCCGGCGTCGAGCGCTTCGAATGCCTCGGCTTCGGTGCAGCTCTGTGATCGATCGGAGTTCGTTGATTGCGGTCGTCGGCCCGTACGTGGCCGCCGAGGCCAGCAGTGTTCGATGGTCGGCCGACAGCGCACGTGCCGCATGCTCGACGCTGTCGCGGAGATCCGGCAGGTGTTCCCCGGAGTCGTCGAGTGCCAGAACGGTTCGCTCGATCGCCAGCGGGAGGCCCCGGTGAGCGTGACGAGCGCATCGATGAGCGAGACGTCGTGGTGGTCGACTCCACCCGCCTGGAGGAGTGTCGACGACGTCGTCATGGCCGAGGTGGCCGAGCGCGAAGCTCGTCGGCATCGCGAGCAAGTTCATCGAGTTGCGTTCGGCGGGTCTCGTCGAGTTCATCGCCAGTCCGGCCGTGATGACGACCAGTGCGTTCGGCCGAGGCTCGGCGCGTGCCGAGGAACCGCGCGAACAGCAGTGTGGCGTGGTCGCTGAGATGGATGTCGTCGATGACGACCACGACCGGCCCGCAGCTGTCGAGTTCGTTCGAGCATCCGCGCTGAAGGTTGCCAGTACGGTCCTGGTGCTGCATCGGGCGTCAAGAGGTCGTCGGTATCGCAGCCGAGTTGTCGCAGCACCTGACGCCACGGCCACAGCGGTGAGCTGTCGTCCCAACATCGCACCCAGACCGTCGTCGCCTGGTCAGGCGTCGAGTGCTTCACGGACGCAGACGCGTCTTGCCGATACCGGCCGGGACCTCGCACGAGCTGCACGGTGTGGCGACTCGTTCCGATGGTGTCGGCCCGGCCGCGGAGGAGGTCGGCTTCGCGGCGCGTCCGTCGAAGGGAAGGGGTCCGCCACCTCGCATCACGTCACGCTAGTGATTCGGCACTCGTGACCTCGGGTGACCGGTCATCCGACGTACGATCTAAGGTTCGGCACATGGCAGACATCGTCGACTTTCCGAGCAACGGCAACGAAGCGTCGGGCTACCTGGCGCTCCCCGAGGGCGGCACCGGCCCCGGCGTCATCGTGGTCCAGGAATGGTGGGGCCTCGACTCGGGCATCAAGGAGATGGCGGATCGACTCGCTGCGGCGGGCTTCGTCGCGCTCGCGCCCGACCTGTACCACGGCGAACTCGCCGGGCACACCGAGATGGACCGTGCGGCCGAGCTGATGAACTCGCATGCCGCCGATCGTGCCGGGCGCGACATGAGCGGCGCCGTCGACTTCCTCGCCGACCACGACGCGACGACCGGCGAGGGCATCGGGGTGGTCGGGTTCTGCATGGGCGGCATGCTCACGTTCATCCTCGCGCGCGCTGCGCCCGGACAAGGTGAAGGCCGCGGTGCCGTTCTACGGCTTCCCGCAGGGTGACAGCCAGCCCGACTACTCCAGGATCGAGGCGTGCGATCCAGGGCCACATGGCCGAGCACGACGACTTCTTCCCGCCGTCGCGCTGCGATGCACCTCGCAGGAGGAACTGACGGCGCTCGGCAAGGACGTCGCCGATCACCGTGCACGTGGGCACCGGCCATGCGTTCATGGCGCCGCACAACGCACTCGGCACCCAGGACCGAGGCCAAGGTCGCCGAGATCTGGCCGCAGGTGACCGCATTCCTCCACGACAAGCTCGGCTGACGCGGGCTCGAATGCGTCGATTCGATGCCGTCCTGTTCGACGCGGGCGGGGTGCTGGTGCTTCCGGACCCGATCGGTGCTCGGACCGCTGCTCGCGACTACGGCGGTTCGACCGATCGATCGATCGCCATCGTCGTGCTCACTACGCGGCGATGAAGGCGAAGTCCGACGCGAACGAGCCGACGAGGCGGCTGGCGAGTCGTACGACGACGAGTACGTCGACCGGGTCGGGGTCGACGCCGCCGACGTCGGCCGAGGCGTCGTCGTGCTCGGCCAGACCCGCACTGCGTGGTTGTGGCGCTGGATGATCCCCGAGACGTCGATCGCGCTCGACGCGCTGGCCGTCAGCGCGTGCCGCTCGGTGTCGTCTCGAACGCGAGCGGACAGATCGAGACGGTGCTGATGCGCGAGGTCTGCCAGGTCGGGCCGGCGATCACGTCGAGATGCGCTGCATCGTCGACAGTCACGTCGTCGGTGTCGCCAAGCCCGACCCGGCGATCTTCGACCATGCGCTTGCCGTACTTCGCCGAGTTCGAGCGTTCCCGGATCGCGTACGTCGGTGACTCGGTCACGATGGACATCGGCGCATCGTCGGCGGCCGGGTCTCCATCCGATCCTGCTCGACCCGTACGACGATCACGCCGGCGCCGACTTCGAGCGGATCCGTTCCGTCGCCGACCTGCTTCGCCGATGATCGTCCGACACCGTTGAGCGGCGCAGGCTCGACCGGTTCGGACTGTTCAGTTTCACACCTGGTTCTGTCGGCATGCACGCCGATACAACTCGTCGAATCGCGAGACACGTCGTGGGACTTCATCAGTGCCGCAGTCGACGCTGGCGTGGCGCTCGTCGCGGCCGGGTTGCGTCCGACGGTTCGGGTGATCGCCCGACGCCTGGCTCGGCTGATCGACACGTCGCCCGTCACGGCATCGCCTGTCCACGACATCGCCTGTCACGACGTCACCGGTTACGGCATCGCTCCTGCCGCAGCACCGTGGTCGGCGCCGAGTTCGCCGAACTCGACCGATTCCTGCGACGCCGCCGACACCGAAGCGTTCCGCATCGTCGAGCAGGGCCGGTGATCCACGAGTGGTACCGCACCGACTCGTGCGTACGCCCGCGACATCGCGTCGGCGCAGAAGAGCGTGCTGTCGCTGCTCGTCGGACGGGCGATCGCCGACGACCTGTTCGGGCTCGACACCGAGATCGACGACGTCCTCGGCACCGGCTGGACACCGCATGGCCAGTCCACGGGGATCACCGTGCGCCAGCTGCTGAGCATGACGAGCGGGCTCGACGACCAGTTCGCCGTGATCGCTGCGCCAGGTGCCGAGCTGGAGCTACAGCGGAGCGTTCGCCGTGCTGTTCGACGTGCTGACCACGGTCACCGGTCGGCAACTCAACGACCTCGCCGACGACTGGCTCTTCGCTCCCGCAGCGGCGCAACCACCGCAGCGTTCTACGAACGACGATCGCGCACGAGCTACGCACCGATCGGTCTGTTCGCGACTGGGCGAGAGATCTGACCGCGATCGGCCAGACGGTGCTCGACGCGAGCCTGCCCGGGTCCAGCACCGGCTGGCTCGACGAGTCGTTTGCGTCGAGCCAGTCGTTCAACGAGGTCGTACGGCTATCTCTGGTGGCTCAACGGCCAGGATCGTTCCGCCTGCCCGGCGCGGCAGGTGTCCCGTCCCGGCTCGGCTCATCCCGAGTGCGCCCGCCGACCTGCGTCGCCGCGTTCGGCAAGGACGACCAGAAGCTGTACATCGTCGCGCGAACTCGATCTCGTCGTCGCTCGACTCGGCGACAAGGCATCGACCGCAGGTGCCGCCCCGCGCTGTCGACGTTCGACGATCCGCTGTGGACGTTGCTCCTCGACCTCCGCGCCGCCTGACTCGACCGCCGGAGCCGCCACCGATGAGCAAACGTCGTATCCGGTCGGTTCGCTGATCGTGGCGATGGAAAGGGCTCACGTCGTCGCGGGCTCGTCCTTCGACCTGCGGTCGGAGTTGACGAGCGTGTACAGCCAGATCAGCGCCGGCACCGCTGTCACCGCCGCCAAGACGAACACGATCACGAGGCCGACCTGCGTCGAGCGGGTGCCGATGCCCTCGGCGATCGTCACCTCGTCGACGAGGATCCAGTCGTACTGACCGACGCCCCAGCCGATCACGATCGCCGCAACTGCGATGATCGCTCCGATGCGGGCCCGTGCGAAGTCGCCGTGCCACAGCTGCCACATGCTTGCCGCTCCGGCAATTGCCGAGATGACGATCAGCGGGAGCCCCCGACCGTGGAGTCCGGTCGCGAGCGTGGGCGCATCGAGTTGGATCGTGACCGCCGCGCCCGATCGCGGCTGCTCCGGTCACCGCTCCGGCGATCAGCGACTTGTGGCCCATTTGGGCGACCAACGCCTCGTTGCCGCCGCACCGGGCGTCCGCGGCGAGGAACGTCCCCGCCAGGAACGTGGTGGTCATCACGGCGAGCGCGCCACTGATCCACGACGTCGACGACCTCGCCGTTCGCGTCGAGGTCGAACCCGGCGGGGGCGTTCATCCACGCGTTGACCGAGATGATGCAGAACGTCCCGAACGCACCCGAGATCATGATCGGGATCAGCGTGTTGAGATGGACCCGTGGTGACAGGCGTCCCCAGCCGTAGAGGTAGATGCCGATGAAGACCGCCTCGACGAAGAAGGCGATCCCCTCGAGCGCGAACGGCAGGCCGATCACGTCGCCGTACGACGACATGAGGCCCGGCCACAGCAGGCCAATCTCGAAGCTGAGAATCGTGCCGGACAGCGCTCCGACGGCGAACAGCACAGCGCCGGTGTAACACCTAGATCAGCGCGGGAACGCCACCCCGAAGCATGTCAGAACGATGTGGAACCCCTACGTCAACGCCATCTGATAGCGGGCGGCCATCAGGTTGTCGAGCGCAATCAGCATCGTGCTCCCATCGTCGGTGGTGGATCAGGTGCTCGTGGAGATCAGCTGCCGGGCGATGACCTTGAGGCACAGGGTCTCGTCGGCGCCTTCGAAGATCGACAGCACGCGGGCGTCGACGAACAGGCGGCTCACCGGGAACTCCTCGGCGTAGCCCATGCCGCCGTGGATCTGCATCGCCTCACGGCTGACCCACTCGGCGGCCTTGCAGACGTAGGCCTTCACCATCGAGGCCTCCATGGCACCCTCGCCCTTGGCCATCAGCGTGGCGACGGCGTAGGAGAACTGACGGCCGGCCTGGATGAGCACGGCCATGCGGCCGAGCTTGGCGCGGGTGAGCTGGTAGTCGATGATCGCCTCGCCGAACACCTTGCGGTTCTCGGCATAGTCGAGGGCCGCCTCGTAGGCGGCCTGCATCACGCCGACGGCGCGCGCCGCGGTCTGGAGTCGGCCGTTCTCGAAGCCGGCCATCTGGTAGTAGAAGCCCTTGCCGAGCCCGTCCTCGCCTCCGACCTGGTTCTCGGCCGGCACCCACCAGTCCTCGAGTGCGATCTCGTACGAGTGCATGCCGCGATAGCCGATCGTGTCGATCGGGCGGCCCTCCATCTTGCCGACCCGCTCGACGCCGTCGACGACCGGACCGGGCTGCGTGAACTGGAAGCCGTGGCTGTCGCCGCGGGGCTTGGGCACGATGAACAGCGACAGCCCGCGGTGGGTCTTCGTGCGGTCGGGGTCGGTGCGGGCCAGCAGCGTCAGGGCATCGGCGCGGGCACCGAACGTGCACCACGTCTTCACGCCGTTGATCACCCAGCCCGCTTCACCGTCGGGACCCGGCGCCGGGGTGGCGGTGACCTTGATGCCCGCGACATCGCTGCCGTAGTCGGGTTCGGTGACGGCCACGGCGGGCATCACCTCGGCCGTGGCGAGCTTGGGAAGCCAGTACTGCTTCTGCTCCTCGGTGCCACCCTTGACGAGCGCCCGGGTGAGGATCTCGGGCCGGGTGATCAGCGACCCGCCGATGCCGAGGCTCGCCTTGGACAGTTCCTCGGTCGCTGCCACCATGGCGATGTACTCCGAGTCGCCGCCCTCGCTGTAGCCGCCGTACTCGGCGGGCACGCTGAGGCCGAACGCTCCCAGCTCGGCGAGCCCGGTGACGATCTCCTCGGGCACATCGCCGTTCGTGCGATGCACGTGCTCGGCATGCGGAGCGATGACGTTGGCCGCGAACGCTCCGAACGTGTCGGCCACCATGGTCATGTCGTCGTCGAGGTGACGCGGGCCGGGCTGGTCGGCGAGTGAGGCGAGGAACTCGGGATCGCGGAACTGCGAGATGAACGCGTGGGTGTTGGCGAGCGCATCGCGTTCGACGCCCCACGCGTCTTCGCGTCCGAGCATCTTCGATGCCAGTTCGTGGAGCATGTCGGCGGCGAACGCACAGGTGATCTTCGCCTCGACCTCGCCCTTGGCGCCGTAGTCGAGCAGCGAACGCGCCGTCGCCACTCCGGAGGCCGCATGCGCGAGGTCGTAGGCGAGCACCTGGTGGACGTCGGGTCCACCCGCGGCGGCGAGGTGCCGCACGGCCTTGCCGACGACGCGGTCGGCGAGATCGATGGCATCGGCGGCGGCAGGAAGATCGGGAACGGCGATCGCAGTCATGCTCCAGAACTTACTGGTCGGTAACGGACGCGGCCATTTGAGCCGCGACCGTCGTACTCGCTCGGCACGATGTGACGGATTGCTGCCACGATGGGACCTGTGGCTGCCCTGTGTGTGTTCTGTGGTTCGAGTTCGGGGAGCGATCCCCGTCATGTCGAGACGGCGCGGTCGCTGGGCAGCTCGCTGGCGACCGATGGACACACACTCGTGTACGGCGGCGGTCACGTCGGGTTGATGGGGGCGGTCGCCGACGCGGCGCTCGACGCAGGTGGCGACGTCGTCGGGGTGATGACCGAACAGCTCGTCGCCGCCGAGGTCGCCCACCTGGGGCTCACCCGGCTGGAGGTCGTGCCGAGCATGCACCAACGCAAGGCCCGCATGGCCGAGCTCTCCGATGGCGTGATCGTGTTGCCTGGTGGTTTCGGCACGCTCGACGAGGCCTTCGAGATCATCACGTGGAACCAGCTCGGCCTCGTCGCGGTGCCCGTCGTGTTCCTCGACGGCGTCGGGTACTTCGAGGCGCTCTTCGAGTTCATCGATCGCAGCGTCGCCGCTGGATTCGTGAGCGATGGCCACGCACGCTCGGTGCAGCGCGCCGATTCCGTGGCCGAGGCCCTGCGGCTCGCAACGTCGGCGCCGGCCGTGTTCGAGCCGAAGTGGTTGGGCTGACTCAGACGCAGGGACTGCCCGGCGCGGGCACGATGGCACCCTCGGCGGTGATCTCGAAAAGCGTGCTGCGCTCGACCAGGAACTGAGATTCGACCAGCGCGTCCTGGCTCGGGGGCGGTGACCCGTTGAACGTCAGGTAGACCTCGCTGGCCGTCTCGAGTGTTCGAAGATCGGCGTCGCAGGCTGCGCCATCGGCGCCTTGGAGCCCTTCGACGGCGATCTCGACGGCGCCGGCGATACCGCCACCCCCCGAGGGAGCAGGTGTGGTCGCTGTCGGCGATTCGACGCCACCGGTCGGCGGGTCGGCTGCTGCGTCGGTGGTGTCGGTCGACGACGACCCGCACGCACTGAGCAGCGCGGCGAGCCCGACGACCGACCGGGAGCATGCAGCGACGGAACATGTCCGTTCATCGGCCGGCGAGGGCCGATCCTGAAGGAAATCATCCCGAGTGCACGGATAGTTTCGGATCGTGCATCGACGTTCCATCGTGGCGATTGCGGTCGCCGCGCTCCTCGTGGCGTCGTGTGCGAACGAATCGGGGGTCTCGACGGTGGAGGCCAATGAGATCTCGGCCATCGAGCCCGATCCGTCCGTCGTCGTCCCACCGGGGCCTGCGCCCGGCTCGATCGACTGGGGTCGGTGCATCGACGAACCGGCCGCGGCCGTCGACCTCGAGTGCGGGTCGATCACGGTGCCGCTCGACTACGGCGCCCCCGACGGACGCACGATCGACATCGCCGTCGCCCGGGTCGCGACGGCCGACGACAACGAACGGATCGGCTCCCTGGTGTTCAATCCGGGCGGTCCCGGGGCGTCGGGCATCGAGTTCCTGCAGACGGCGGCGCTCGTGATGCCCGAGGAGATCTCCCGACGGTTCGACCTCGTGTCGTTCGATCCGCGTGGCGTCGGAGCGAGCACGGCCGTCGAGTGCGTCAACGCCTTCGACGACGACATCACCCTGCTCGACGCCGGTGACGATGCCGGTTGGAATGCTCTCGTCGCCGAGGCCGAAGCCCAACCGTCGACGTGCACCTCCGACACGATCGAGATCGGATCGTGGCTCGGAACCAACAACGCGGCACGCGATCTCGACGAACTCCGAGCCGCGCTCGGCGACGATCGGTTGAGCTACGTCGGGTTCTCGTACGGCACCCGACTGGGAGCGACCTACGCCGAACTCTTCCCCGACCGCGTACGGGCGCTGGTGCTCGACGGAGCCGTGAAGCCGACCAACGACTCCACCGAACTCGACGCCGAACAGGCCGCGAGCCTCGACCGTGCGTTCGAGCAGTTCGCGCAAGCGTGCGATGCCGATGCCGACTGCGACCTCGCGGCGGTCGGGCCCACGCTCGAGGTGTATTCGTC
This sequence comes from Ilumatobacteraceae bacterium, assembly GCA_963747375.1. Lineage (GTDB taxonomy): Bacteria > Actinomycetota > Acidimicrobiia > Acidimicrobiales > Ilumatobacteraceae > Sva-07. The sequence goes on along the minus strand of CAVVFL010000007.1, from coordinate 21,281 downwards.
GCTCGTTTCGTCGATCGCCGAGAGCGGGGGCATTCCGACCGATGACCCCGATCGCGTCCTCACGCCGGGTGAACTGCCGCTCGCAGTGATCGCCGCGATGTACACCACACAGCTGTGGCCGGTGCTCGCGGAGGGGATGTACGACGCCTCCGTCGGCAACGACGCCACGGTGCTGCAGGTGCTGGTCGACAGCTATCTGGGCCGCCGGGCCGACGGCGGTTACGACAACAGCCAGGCTGCGGGCTTCACGATCAACTGCGCCGACAACTTCATCAGGCCACCGACCGAGGTCGTTCGAGTCGAGTCCGAGGAGATCGCATCGAACTCGCAGTGGTTCGACGACTTCCTGCGAGCATCGACGGGCTGCATCGGCGGGCCGCTTCCGACCGATCCGTTGACCATCGGCAACGCCGACGGCGCACCCCCCATCCTCGTGATCGGCAACACCGGCGATCCGGCCACCCCGTACGAGTGGTCGGTCGCGATGGCGGACTCCTTGACGTCGGGTCAGCTGTTCACCGTGGAAGGTGATGGACACACCGCGTTCTTGTCGGTGCCGTGCGTGACCCCCGTGGTCGTCGACTACCTCGTCGATCTCGACCTGCCCGCGCCGGGTGCGTCGTGCACCAACGATGCGGCATCCGATTCGTTCCCACCGGCCGGCCAGGGTGAGTTCGACAAGGTGATCGCCCTGTTCGCCTGTCTGCGCGAGAACGGCGCCGACATCCCCGAGGTGACGATCGGCGACCTGCTCGCCGATCCGACCGGCCAGACCCTGCTCGAACAGATCGATCCGTCCGACCCGGCGTTCCTTGCGGCCGCACTCGCCTGTGAGGACCTGATCGCGGATCTGTAGCCCGTCCTCACAGCGGGCACACAGGATTTCGGGGTTGTCCCCAGGATTCCTCCGGCAATTCACACCCAATCGGCACTGACGTTCCACAGGGCGGCTCGTTCAAGATGGCCTGCATGGTCGCTCGAGCCCTTCCGACACCCCGCCAGCGGTTGCTCCGACAGCGCCAGCACGGCGCCGTCCTCCAGCAGTCGGATCGTCGTGAACTCGAACGCTCCGGGTGGCGTACGACGCTCGACTTCCGGGAGAACAACGTGCGCGGGCGCGACGGTCGGCTGCTGCAGGTCGAGGAGATCTGGCACGCCGAAGCCGAGCGGGATCCGGCGGGAGTTCGAGATCGCGGCGTCGACTTCGTCCAGGCCACGGCCGAGTCGGTCGACGAGGTGTGGGCGAAACTGCGCCGGCAGGCCGAAGTGGCCGACGTGAAGCGCGGTGACGTGCCCTCTGCGCAGGCAAGTTGACACTTTCTTCGCGAGACGGTTGACACACCCGTAGTTTCACTGCTGTAATTACGTGCCCGCCACCACGACATCTGGTGCCGAATGGCGCTGTCAGCCGGGGGAGAACACCACACCTTGTGGTCGCTGACGATTTCTCGACGAACAGACCACAGACCGTGAACACCGCAACGAATACCAACGAACACCGCAACGAACACCCAACGACGATTCGGAGAACCTGGTGACATTGATCGATGACAGCGTCGGAGCGACGCAAGGGCGAGCGACCGACGAGCAGGTCGAGGCAACGACACCAGCGTTGCGTGACACCGCGAAAGGTGCCGCCGTCCCCGCAGCGACCCAGCCCGGAGCAGCCGTGATGCGAGTGAAGAAGCGCAGTGGTGCGCTCGAACCGGTCGATCTCAACAAGATCGTCAACGCCATCGCCCGTGCATCGGAAGGTCTGCTCGGCGTCGACCCGATGCGCGTCGCCACCCGCACGATCTCGGCGCTGGACGACGGTGCCACCACCCGCGAACTCGACGACCTGTCGATCCGCACCGCCGCGGCCTCATCGTCGAGGAGCCGAACTACTCGCGCCTCGCCGCGCGCCTGCTCGCCACGGTGATCGACAAGGAAGTCCGCAACCAGAACATCCCGTGGTTCTCCCAGTCGATCAAGGTCGGTCACGCCGAGGGCCTCATCGCCGACCACGTCCTCGAATTCGTGGAGGCCAACGCACCGGCAGCTCAACGACGCCATCGACTCCGACCGTGACCGCAGCTTCGAGTTCTTCGGCCTGCGCACGGTGTACGACCGCTACCTGCTGCGCCACCCGTCGCGTCGCGAGGTCATCGAGACGCCGCAGTACTTCTTCCTGCGCGTCGCCTGCGGTCTGTCGACCGACGTCGACGAGGCGATCGAGCTTCTACGACCTGATGTCGTCGCTCGCCTACCTCCCGTCGAGCCCGACGCTGTTCAACTCGGGCACGTCGCACAGCCAGATGTCGAGCTGCTACCTGCTCGACTCGCCCGAGGACAGCCTCGAGGCCATCTACGAGCGCTACACCGACATCGCCCAGCTGTCGAAGTTCGCCGGCGGCATCGGCGTGGCCTGGCACCGGGTGCGCGGCCAGGGCTCGCTCATCCACGGCACCAACGGCCTGTCCAACGGCATCGTGCCGTGGCTGAAGACGCTCGACTCGTCGGTCGCCGCGGTCAACCAGGGCGGTCGCCGCAAGGGCGCCGCGTGCGTCTACCTCGAGTCGTGGCACGCCGACATCGAGGACTTCCTCGAGCTGCGCGACAACACCGGCGACGACGCGCGGCGCACCCACAACCTCAACCTCGCCAACTGGATCCCCGACCTGTTCATGGAGCGGGTCGAGAAGGACTGGCAGTGGTCGCTGTTCGACCCCAAGCAGGTGCCGCACCTGACCGACCTGTTCGGCGAGGACTTCGAGCGGGCCTACGTGGCAGCCGAGGAAGCGGGCCTCTACGAGAAGCAGGTCCCGGCGCGCCAGCTGTACACCCGGATGATGCGCACGCTCGCGCAGACCGGCAACGGCTGGATGACCTTCAAGGACGCCTCCAACGAGAAGTGCAACCAGACCGGATCGACCAACGACGACGGCACCCCACGCGTGGTGCACCTGTCGAACCTGTGCACCGAGATCCTCGAGGTCACCGACCAGCAGAAACCGCGGTGTGCAACCTCGGCTCGCTCAACCTCGGCGCCTACGTCGCCGCCGGCCCGAGCGGCGAGATGGAGTTCGACTTCGACAAGCTCGGCGGGGTCGTGCGCCTGGCGGTGCCGTTCCTCGACCGGGTCATCGACATCAACTACTACCCGACCGCCGAAGCGGAGTTCTCGAACCCCAAGTGGCGCCCGGTCGGCCTCGGGCTGATGGGCCTGCAGGACGTCTTCTTCAAGCTGCGTCTGCCGTTCGACTCCGCCGAGGCGAAGGCGCTGAGCCGCACGATCAGCGAGGACATCTACTTCCACGCGCTGTGGGCGTCGACCGAACTCGCCGAGCACAACGGCCCGCACGAGGCTTACGAGGAGACCCGCGCGGCCAAGGGCGAGCTGCAGTTCGACCTGTGGGACCGGCAAACGGCGGCGTCACGCCGCCGGCCGAACTCGACTGGGACGCGCTGCGTGCGCCGCATCGCCGAGCACGGCCTGCGCAACTCGCTGCTCATCGCCATCGCGCCGACGGCGACGATCGCCTCGATCGCCGGCTGCTACGAGTGCATCGAGCCGCAGGTGTCCAACCTGTTCAAGCGCGAGACGCTGTCGGGCGAGTTCCTGCAGATCAACCGCTACCTGGTGCGAGAGCTGCAGGCGCTCGGCCTGTGGGACGAGCAGATGATCGCCGACATCAAGCGCGCCGAGGGCTCGGTGCAGGACGTCGATGCGCATCCCCGACGAGCTCCGGGAGATCTACCGCACCGCGTGGGAGCTCCCGCAGCGGGCGCTGATCGACATGGCCGCCGAGCGCGGCGCCTTCATCGACCAGAGCCAGTCGCTCAACCTGTTCATGGAGACGCCGACCATCGGCAAGCTCTCCTCGATGTACCTGCACGCCTGGAAGGCCGGGCTGAAGACCACCTACTACCTGCGCCTCGCCCGGCGACCCGCATCAACCAGACCACCTCGGGCGCCGCCACCAAGGCAACTGCAACGCCCGCGGCCCCGACGCCCTCAGGGTCCGTCGGGCGGTGGCGCTCCGACGCCCGCACCGGAGAAGAAGATCTACACCGACGAAGAGGCCATCGCGTGCTGCCTCGAGAACCCCGAGTCCTGCGAGGCATGCCAGTGATGGCCCTCATCGACCCGATCACCGACTACGCCCCGGCCGCGCCGGGCGAAACACTCGCCGACGAGTTCGAGTCGGCCTCACCGGTCGGCGCCAAGCGACCGACCAACATGCTCGACCCCGGCTTCGACCTCACGCTGCGGCCGATGCGCTACCCGCAGTTCTACGAGATGTACCGCGACGCCATCAAGAACACCTGGACCGTCGAGGAGGTCGACTTCTCCGACGATCTGGTCGACCTCGACCGCAAGCTGATGCCGGCCGAGCGGCACCTGGTCGAGCGCCTGGTCGCGTTCTTCGCCACCGGCGACTCGATCGTGTCGAACAACCTGGTGCTCAACCTCTACCAGCACATCAACGCGCCCGAAGCCCGGATGTACCTGTCGCGCCAGCTCTACGAAGAGGCGCTGCACGTCCAGTTCTACCTGACGCTGCTCGACACCTACATCCCCGACCTGACCGAGCGCGACGCGGCGTTCGCCGCGGTCGAGAACATCCCGTCGATCCGCGCGCAAGGCCGAGTTCTGCTTCAAGTGGATCGACTCGATCCAGGGTCTGCGAGCGCATCGAGACGCCCGAGGAGCGCAAGCAGTTCCTGCTCAACCTGATCTGCTTCGCCGCCTGCATCGAGGGCCTGTTCTTCTTCGGCGCGTTCGCCTACGTCTACTTCCTGCGCTCGAAGGGCCTGCTGAACGGCCTCGCCGACGGCACCAACTGGGTGTTCCGCGACGAGAGCTGCCACATGAACTTCGCGTTCGAGGTGGTCGACACCGTGCGCCGGGAGGAGCCCGAGCTGTTCGACGATGAGCTCGAGGCCGACATCCGCGAGATGCTCAACGAGGCGGTCGACTGCGAGCACCTGTTCGCCGACGACCTGCTGGGCGAAGGTGTGCCGGGCATGAGCTTGGGCGACATGCGCACCTACCTCGAGTTCGTCGCCGACCAGCGCCTCGCGCAGCTCGGCTACGCTCCCGAGTTCGGCTCCAAGAACCCGTTCAGCTTCATGGAGCTGCAGGACGTGCAGGAGCTGTCGAACTTCTTCGAGCGCACCGTCAGCTCGTACCAGACCGGCGTCGAGGGCGACGTCAGCTTCGACGAAGACTTCTGACCGGAGGACAACACGGGTCTGACCCGTGTTGTCCGGTCAGCGGTAGAGGTCGGTGTGTTCGCCGAGCTCCGGGCCGACGTCGCTGATGCTGCCCGGCGTGCGGGAGAACTTCGGGACCACGCCGAGCATCGGCGTGTCGACTCCGGTGCGTGAGGTGTGGCGTTCGATCATCTCGCGGGCCAGGTAGTGCTCGTCGGTGAGCATGTCGGCCGCGGTGTAGACCCGCCCCGCCGGAACGCTGAAGTCGCGCAGGAGCGCAAGGAGATCCTCGGCGTCGATCGTTCGGGTCCAGCCGGCGACCAGGTCGTCGAGTTCGCGCTCGTTGAGCCCTCGAGCGACGTGCGTCGCGTACCGATCGTCTCGGGCGAGGTCGGCGCGTCCCATCGCGTCGCACAGTCGGGCGAACACGGTGTCGGCATTCCCGGCGATGAGCACCTCCGAGCCGTCACGAGTCGGATACGCATTGGCCGGAGCGACACCGGGCAGGGTGCCACCGGATCGATGACGCAGCACGCCGGCGACGTCGTAGTCGACCATCGACGACTCCATGAGCGCTGCCACCGCCTCGTAGATCGCGACGTCGACTTCCTGCCCGAGACCGCTCCGAGAGCGCTCGTGCAGCGCGGCCAGCGTGCCGATCACGGCGAACATGGCGGCGAGCGAGTCGCCGAGGCTCACACCGCCCGTGCCGGTGGTCGGTCGGGGTCGCCGGTGGTGTGGCGGATCCCGCCGACCGCCTCGCCGATCGAGCCGAACCCGGCCTCCGACGACCGTGGCCCGCTCTGGCCGAAGCCGGAGACGTGCGTGACGATGATCCCCGCATTCGCCGCTGGAGAGCGTTGCGTGGTCGAGGCCGAACTTGGCGAGCACGCCCGGCCTGAAGTTCTCGAGGACGACATCGCACTCGCCGGCGAGACGCTGCACGAAGGCCAGGTCGTCGGCATTCTTGAGGTCGGCGACGACCGACCGCTTGTTGCGGGCGATGATCGGCCACCACAGGCTGGAGTCGTCGACGGTCACCCCCCAGTGGCGCATCGGGTCACCGTCGGGTGCCTCGATCTTGATCACCTCGGCGCCGTAATCGCCGAACAATTGGCCGGCGAACGGTCCGGCGATGAAGTTCCCGAGTTCGAGGACCCGCACGCCGAGCAGGGGCCCGGTTCGGGGAGCCGATTCGGTGGTCATGGACTCTCTGTCTAGTTCGTGGTCCGGCTCGCTGCCCATCGAGTCGATGATCCGGCCCGACGCGCGAGAGACTGTCGCCGTGATGGCCCTGCCCGAGTCGGTCGTGCTGCGTGACGTGAGCCTGCGCGACGGACTGCAGGACGAGGAGCCGATCCCGACCGAGGCGAAGTTGGCCATCTTCGAAGCCCTCGTCGCGTCCGGCGTCCGCGATCTGGAGCTGACGAGCTTCGTCCGACCCGATCGGGTTCCGGCCATGGCCGATGCCGAGTCGTTCTGCGCGGCGACGCACCTGCTCGCCGAGGCCGGCGGCGTGACGCGGTGGGGGCTGGTGCTCAACGGTCGCGGCGCCGAGCGGGCGGTCGCCGCCGGCCTCACGCACCTGCAGTACGTCGTGTCGGTGAGCGACACACACAGCCGTCACAACGCCGGCACCGGCACCGACGAAGCGCTCGACGCGTTCGAACGGTTCGCCGCCGACGCCATCGATGCCGGAGCAGTCGTCGAGATGACCTTGGCCACAGCGATGGGGTGCCCGTTCGAACATCGGGTCGACCCAGAACGTGTCGTCGAGGTCGCCCGCCGTGCCGTTGACGCAGGAGCGTCGTCGATCGGGCTGGCCGACACCATCGGCGTGGCCGTGCCGACCGAGGTCGCGCACCTCGTCGAGCGCACGCTCGGGGTCGTCGACGTCCCCGTCGGTGTCCATCTCCACGACACGCGCGGCCTCGCCATCGCCAACGCTGTCGCGGCGCTCCAACACGGCGCCATTCGACTCGACGCCAGTGTCGGTGGACTCGGCGGATGCCCGTTCGCTCCGAACGCCAGCGGCAACGTCCCGATCGAGGACCTCGCCCATGCCCTCGACGCCATGGGGATCTCGACGGGCCTGGACATCGGCCGCCTTGTCGCGGCCGCGGGTGTGGCCTGCGACGCCGTCGGGCGGCGAGGTGTCGAGCCATGTCGGTGTCGCCGGACCCAGATTCGCGATGTGAGGGTTCTCGACCCGAACGTGACCGATGACGTCGGCCACCAAGAGACCCGTGGCGGTACCGTGATGGTGATGGCTGTCGACTGGCTCACGAGCACCCGGGTTGCCGTCGTGGTCGGCAAGGGTGGCGTCGGATCGTCGACCGTGGCTGCGGCGTTTGCGCTGGCCGCGGCCCGTGAAGGCGCCGATGTCCTGTTCGTCGCGGTCGACGGGCGACCCGGAATGGGTCCGTTGCTCGGCGGGCGCGAACTCGACCAGAACGATCGGATCCTGCGACGCGTCAAAGGCGCCGGCCAGGTCCGTGGGCGCACGATTCCCGCCGACCAGGCCTTCGGTGACTACCTCGAACTCAAGGGCGTCGGCGGCATGTTGCGTCGCGCTGCGTCCGCTGCGTCGCTCCCGATGATCGCTGCGGCCACACCGGGTCTCGAGCACCTGCTGGTGCTCGGCAAGATCAAGGAACTCGAACGGGAGCGGGCGGCCGACCTCATCATCGTCGATGCCCCACCGGCCGGACATGCCGCGCCGTTCCTCCGATCGGCGACCGGGCTCTCCGACGTCGTGCAGTCGGGGCCGGTGCGCGATCAGGCTGTGGAAGTCGATGCCATGCTGCGCGATCCGGCGCGTTGCCAGGCGATGATCGTCACGCTGCCCGAGGAGACCCCGATCACCGAGGCCGTCGAACTGGCGCTCGAGCTGGGCGGCGACATCGGCATGGCCCTCATGCCGTTGGTGGTCAACGCCTGCTGGCCCGAACGACCGGGACTTGCCAAGACGCCGGCGATGGCAGCGCGTTCACAGAAGATCACGCTGTCGTCGGCGGCCAAGGTGGCGCTCGCATCATCGGGCGACTTCGGTCGCGAGCGTCTCGATCGCCAGCATCAACAGATCGACCGGCTCGGCTCGACGCTCGTGCGGCCGATGGTGACGCTGCCACGCCTGCCGACACCTCGCCTCACGCTCCACCACCTCGGCGTGCTGGCCGATGCGCTCGTCGCACCGCTCGATCGAGGTGTCGAGATGAGTGCGAAGACGAATGACGCGAAGCGTGACCCCGCCGAGTCGTTTGCCGACGAGGTCGCCACGGCGGCGTTGATCGTCACGTGCGGACCCGGAGGCGTCGGCAAGACCACCACGGCCGCGGCCCTCGGCGTCGCCGCGGCGCGCGCCGGGCGTCGCGTCGTCGTGGTGACCGTCGATCCCGCCCGGCGGCTCGCCGACGCGCTCGGACTCGAGCCCGGGGCCGCCTCGGACGCGCCGCACCGTGTGACCGGGATCCCCGGAGTCGGAGCGGACGGCACTCCCGGCGAACTGTGGGCGTTGATGCTCGACGCCGCCTCGACGTTCGATCGGCTCGTCTACGAGCAGACCTCCAACGCGAAACAGGCCGAAGCGATCCTCCAGAATCCGGTGTATCGCGCCATCTCGGGCTCGCTGTCGGGGGCGCAGGAGTACATGGCGATCGAGCGGCTGCATCAGCTCCACACGAGCGGTGAGTGGGATCTCGTCATCGTCGACACGCCACCGTCGCGACACGCGATCGATCTGCTCGAGGCACCCGATCGACTCATCGGATTCCTCGGTCATCCCGTGTACCGCACGCTCACTGCAGGCCAGCGAGCGTTCGCCAGGGTGACCAACGCGGCGGCGTCGATGTTCCTGTGGGCGGTCCGTCGCCTCGCCGGCCCGCAGATCGTCGAGGACACCGTCGAGTTCTTCCGATCGCTCGCCAACATCGAACCGGGCCTGCGCCAGCGCGCCGGCGAGGTGTCGGTGCTGCTGCGATCCGACGCTGCGACCTTCGTCGTGGTGTCGAGCCCGCGGGCCGAAGCGATCGGTGAGGCCGAGCATCTCATCGGAGCGCTGCGTGACGGCGACTTCCCGTTCGCCGGGGTCGTCGTCAACCTCATCCATCCGATGCCGATCGAGCTGGCGCCCGCCGATCGGGCCGCGCTGGCCGACATCGGTGACGGACCCCTCGCCGACCACCTGGCGTGGCACGACGAGCTGACGGAACTCGCGGCGGCCGAGCGTGACGAGATCGCCGTGCTGGCCGACCTCGCCGAGGACGTGGTGGTCGTCGAACTGCCGCTGATGGCGGTCGACGTGCACGACGTCGCCGGTCTCGTCGGGCTGGCCGATCGCCTGGTGGGCGCCAACTAACGTCGTCCGGGTGACTGCGTTCCCGAACCAGCTCGATCGCCGGATCGACGAGCTCTTCAGCCGTCCCGACGGCGAGGGCATCAGCCTGGCGTTCGTCGTTCAGCAGCGCGGCGAGGTGATCGCCGAGCGGTACGGCCTCCAGCCGGAGAACATCTTCCAACCCGAGATGGCCATCTCGCCGGCCACGACGCTCACGAGTTGGTCGATGGCCAAGAGCATCACGCACGCCGCGCTCGGCTTGCTCGTCGCCGACGGTGCCGTCGACGTCGCCGCTCCGGCCGCGGTTCCCGAATGGGAGGGCACGGACAAGGCCGAGATCACGCTGCTCCACCTCCTCGAGATGCGCTCCGGCCTGCGTTTCGTCGAGGACTACGTCGACGACGGGGTGTCGCACTGCCTCGAGATGCTGTTCGGCGAGAGCGGTCCGAGCCACGCCGCCTACGCCGCGGCGCTGCCGCTCGATCATCCGCCCGGCACGTTCTACAACTACTCGTCCGGGACGACGAACATCATCGCTCGCATCATCGGCGACATCGTGTCCGGCGCGGTCGGCGGCGACCCCGACCTTCGCCGCACCGCCATCGAGTCGTTCCTGCACGAGCGCCTGTTTGCGCCGGTCGGGATGACCTCGGCGACCCCGAAGTTCGATGGTGCCGGCGACTTCGTCGGCTCGTCGTACGTGTACGCCACGGCGCGCGACTTCGCCCGGTTCGGCGAGCTGTACCGCCACGACGGGGTCACCTCCGACGGCGTCCGCATCCTGCCCGAGGGGTGGTCGGAGCAGGCCCGGGGCTTCTCGGCACTCGACCCCGACAACGGCTGTGAGTACGGCCGTCACTGGTGGATGTGGCCGGAGATCCCCGGCAGCCTGGTGTGTCACGGCCACGAGGGCCAGTACATCGTGATCGTGCCCGACCGTGAGCTGGTGGTCGTGCATCTGGGCAAGACGCCGTCGGACGAGACGGCGAAGTTGCGCGCCCGCCTGCGAGACATGATCCGACTGTTCTGAACGATGGCTTGGTAGGAAGAACGGGTGACGGATCGAGCCGAGGGCGAAGCGAACGCTGTACGCGGATCGCTCGACGGCGTGCACGACACGACGCACGAGATGGATCGTGGGGTGCTGCCGACCGGCGAGCTGCCCGCACTCATCCGAGCCGAGAACAAGTCGAAACCGAGGATCCGACCGATCCGAGTCACGATCAAGGCGCTGCTGTTCATCGTCGTCGCCGTCTTCCTGCTGCCACCGCTGCTGAGCGGCTTTCGGCAGGCGATCGAGACGGCCCGTGAGGTCAATCCGGGGCTGCTCGCAGTCGGCTTCGCCCTCCAACTCCTCGCGCTGTTCTGCTACTCGCTGCTGACTCGTGCCACGCTCGGGACCGCCGGGAGCCATCTCTCGATGGCACGCATGTTCCGCATCCAGCTGAGCACGAAGGCGCTGTCGAACATCGTGCCCGGCGGCAACGCGGCGAGTTCTGCGCTCGGGTATCGGCTCTTGACGTTGTCGGGGATCAGTGGGCCCGACGCCGGGTTCGCGCTGGCGATGGCAGGCGTCGGCTCCGCGGTGGTGCTCAACATCATCTTCTGGACCGGGCTGATCATGTCGGTGCCGTTCCGCGGGGTCAACCAGGCCTACAGCCTCGCGGCGGTCGCCGGCATCATCATCATCGGCACGGCCGCCGGCCTCGTGATCGGAGTCATGGACGGCTCGGGACGTGCCGAGCGTTTCGTGCGGTGGATCGCCCGCAAGTTCCGAACCGACGAGGACAAGTTCGCGGCCGCGCTCCACCAGGTGGCCGAACGCCTCGAGGAGCTCGATCAGCGATCGCCAGTTGCTGCGCAAGGTGGTGTTCTGGGCGATGGCCAACTGGCTCCTCGACGCCGCCTCGCTGTGGGTGTTCGTCCGTGCGTTCGGCGGCACGCTGAGCCTCGACGCGCTGCTCGTCGCGTTCGGGCTGGCCAACGTGCTCGCCGCGATCCCGATCCTGCCGGGCGGACTGGGCGTGGTCGACGCGACGTACCTCACGACCCTCGTGGGTTTCGGGATCCCGCGGCGCGTCGTGGTCGCCGCGATCGGGACGTATCGCCTCGCGCAGTACCTGATGCCGATCGCCCTGGGCGCGCTGGCGTATGCCTCGCTGCGTGTCGGACCGTGGAAGATCGAGAAGCGCGACCGGCTGGTTCGACTCCGCGATCTCGCCCGGGCCGAGTCGGAGAAGGGCGAGTCGCGCCTCGACTTCGCGCTGCGGTTCGGCAGCAAGCGCCCGACGGTCGACGAGTCGGAGGATCCGGCGCTGCAGGCCGTGATGAAGCCCGAACCCGAACGGTCGTCGGACGACGATTGACGGCTTTCGTCCGACGGTTGACCGAGCGGTACCGTCGGATCCATGACAGTGCACGAACGCCCCTTCGGTCGGTACCTCGAGGACTTCACTCCCGGCGACGTCCTGCGCCACTGGCCCGGCAAGACGATCACCGAGTACGACGACCACCTGTTCTGCATGATCACGATGAACCATCATCCGTTGCACACCAACGACTGGTTCGCGGCGGAGTCGGTGCAGGGTCGCAACGTCGTGGTCGGCAACCTCGTCTACAGCCTGGTGCTCGGCATGAGCGTGCCCGACGTCAGTGGCGCGGCGATCGCCAACCTCGAGGTCGAGACGCTGCAGCACAAGTTCCCGACGTTCCACGGCGACACGATTCACGCCGAGACGCGGGTGCTCGAAGTCAAGGAGTCGTCGTCGAAGCCTGACCGCGGGCATCGTCAAGGTCGAGACCAAGGGGTTCAACCAGGACGGCAAGGAGGTCTGCTACTTCATCCGCAAGGTGCTGATCTGGAAGCGGGAGTTCGCTCCCGAACGCAAGCGTCCGTACGACGGCACCGACGTCTGGGCCGACTGAACACCGGTGCCCGCGTCGCGTGATCGATCCCGGCGCCGTCCTCGCGTGGGGTGCTCGCGACCTGCGCGATCTGCCGTGGCGCCGCGAACGCGACCCGTGGCGGATCCTCGTCGCCGAGGTGATGCTGCAGCAGACCCAGGCCGATCGGGTGATTCCGAAGTGGACGGCGTTCCTCGAGGCATTTCCCGCCCCGTCGGCGTGCGCCGAGGCGTCACTGGCCGATGTCCTGCGACTCTGGCAGGGTCTCGGGTATCCGAGGCGGGCGAGGAACCTGCACGCGACGGCTGCGTGTCGTGGTGTCCGAACACGGCGGCCGGTTGCCCGACGACCTCGACGCGCTCTTGGCGCTACCCGGCATCGGTCCGTACACGGCTCGGGCCGTGCTCGCGTTCGCGTACGAGCGCGACGTGGCCGTCGTCGACACGAACATCGCTCGCGTCCTCGCCCGGACCGCCGGCGAGCGTCTGACCCCGAAACGGGCTCAGGCGTCGGCCGACGACCTCGTTCCCGCCGGCGACGGATGGCTCTGGAACCAGGTGTTCATGGATCTCGGAGCCACGGTGTGCCGACCGGCGCCGAAGTGCGACGAGTGCCCGCTCACGTCGTCGTGTGCGTGGTTCGTCAGCGGTCGACCGGATCCCGACCCGGCCATCGGTTCGGCCGGGGTGAGCACGCGTCAGGCTCCGTTCGAAGGCAGTGACCGCCAGGCCCGTGGTCGTGTCCTGAAGCGGTTGGGCGGCGGGCCGCGACCCGTCGGCGACTTCGACGCCCGCATCGTCGACGGCCTCGTCGCCGACGGCCTCGTCGACGACTCGACGGGACCACGCTCGCCCTGCCCGGCGTACATCCGAGGCGTCGGACCTCAGACGTAACGTCGACGTACTCGATGTCGTCGGACAGGTCTCGGCTGCGCGCGCCGGGGTCGGACGGCGTACGGTTGGGTCGTGCGTCCAGCCAAAGACTTCTACCGTCCGCTCGCCGTCGGGGCCCCCGAACCCGTCCGGGAGATCCCGTTTCCCCCGAGCCGGATGATCCACTTCTTCCCCGCCGCCAACGAGAAGATGCGTTCCAAGGTGCCCGACATCGCACCGACCGTCGACATCTTGCTCGCCAACCTCGAAGACGGCGTGCCGGCCGATCAGAAGGAAGCCGCTCGCGCCGGCCTCGTCGAGGTCGCAACGACCGTCGACTTCGGCGACACGCAGTTCTGGACTCGAGTCAACAGCCTCGACTCGCCGTGGGGTCTCGACGACCTCACCGCCGCTGTGCTCGAGGCCGGCGAGGCGCTCGACGTGATCATGATCCCGAAGGTCGAGGGGCCCGAGGACATCCACTACGTCGACCGCCTGCTCGCCCAACTCGAGGCGAAGGCCGGTCTGACGAAGCCGCTGCTCGTCCACGCCATCTTGGAGACCGCCAGGGGAGTGGCGAATGTCGAGGAGATCTGTGCGGCGTCGCCACGCATGCAGGGTCTGTCGCTCGGCCCTGCCGATCTCGCCGCCAACCGTCGGATGAAGACGACCCGCGTCGGCGGCGGGCATCCCGGCTACCTGGTGCGTGCCGACCCCCGAAGGATGCCGAGGGGGCTGACGACATCGAGGCGCCCCGCACGACGTACCAGCAGGATCTGTGGCACTACACGATCGCCCGCATGGTCGACGCGTGCGTCACCAACGGGATCCTGCCGTTCTACGGACCGTTCGGCGACATCAAGGACACCGTTGCCTGCGAGGACCAGTTCCGCAACGCCTATCTGCTCGGATGTGTCGGCGCGTGGAGCCTGCACCCGGTGCAGATCGCCATCGCCAAGAAGGTCTTCAGCCCCGACCCCGCCGACGTCGCCCACGCGCAGCGGGTCATCGAGGCGATGGGGGACGGAACCGGCGCGATCATGCTCGACGGCAAGATGGAGGACGACGCCTCGGTGAAGCAGTGCCGCGTCGTCGTCGAACTGGCCCATGCCCTGTCCGAACGCGACCCCGAACTCGCCGCTCGCTACGGCTTCTGAGGAGACGACCATGAACCACGACCTCCGACCGCGCCGCTCGGTGCTGTACATGCCGGCGGCGAACGACCGTGCGCTCGAGAAGGCACAGACGATTCCGGCCGACGCGATCATCTTCGACCTCGAGGACGCCGTAGCGCCCGACGCCAAGCCCGATGCGCGCGCCAAGGCGGTCGCGGCCGTGCAGTCCGGGCTGTACGGCAATCGGGAGCTCACGATCCGGTGCAACGGCCTCGACACGCAGTGGGGTCGTGACGACGTGCTCGCCGCAGGCGCGGCGTCGCCGTCTGCGGTCGTGATCCCGAAGGTCGACTCGGTCGAGTACATCGACGAGGTGTCGGCACTGCTCGACGCAGGCCGGCGCGCCGGCGAGCGTGATGATCTGGCCGATGATCGAGACGCCGACGGCGATGTTCAACGTCCGTTCGATCGCCGCGCACCCCCGAGTCGCGGTGCTCGTGATGGGCACGAACGACCTCGCCAAGGAACTGCGCTCTCCGCTCGTACCCGGTCGTCACCCGCTCGTGTCGCACCTGGCGACGGCGCTGCTCGCCGCTCGTGAAGCCGGCAAGGTGATCCTCGACGGCGTGTACAACGACGTGAAGAACCCCGAGGGGTTCGAGGCCGAGTGTCGTCAGGGCATGGAGATGGGCTTCGACGGCAAGACGCTCATCCACCCGAGCCAGGTCGAGCCCGCCAACGACATGTGGGCACCGACGGCCGATGACGTCGACTACGCCCAGCGCGTCATCGCCGCATTCGACGAGGCGGTCGCCGAGGGCAAGGGTGTGGTGACGGTCGACGGCCGAATGATCGAGAACCTCCACGTCGACAACGCCCGCCGCGTCCTGGCAACCGCCGCCGCCATCGCCGCCCTCACCTCGCCCTGACCCCCAACCACCTCCGAAATTCTCCTCGGGGTGCGCGCTGAGCGCGCACCGCCAGGAGAATTTCGGAGGTGGTTGGGGGGTTTCGAGGGTCGGCCGGCGAGGTGACGGCGGCGAGGATGGCGTCGAAGGCGGCGTCGGCGTAGGCGATCATCTCGTCGTCGGTGCGGTCCTGGATCGGGTGCGGGGTGAACACGCGGGCGACCGACGGAAACCCCAACGACGTCGACTGGGCAATCGCCGCGTCGACGAACTGTTCGGAGGCGACGAACATCCCCGGCACGCCTCGCAGTTCCAGATCGCTGATGTCGTGCACACTGCACGACGTACAACTGCCTCAATCGGCCAAGGCCTCGATCACGACCTGACACTCGACGGAGATCTGATGGCGAAGGTCCACGGGAGCCGGCTTCGTGAACGTCGGCTTGCGGTACCGCTTGACCGTTGCGCCGATGCCGACCAGGCGCTCCTCGATCCGGTTCAGGAACACGTCGCCGCGTGGCTTCGAGATGTCGAGCAGGCCGACCGTCAGACCATCGAGCGACGCCGGTCGGGCACAGGCGTTGACGCTCCGCAATCGTGCGCTCGCTCGTCGGATCGAGAATCGTGCGAGTCGCCGTGGCAGTCATGGTCGGTTCAGTATGTCACGGCCCGGGTGACCGGCTTCGAGCCGACGTCGCCGTTCGCCCAGCCGCCGATGATCTCCGAGAACAGGCCGGCGCCGCCGCCGGCGTAGGCGAGCATGAGGCCGCCCGGGTCGGAACTTCGGGAGCGACGGCAGCGTCGGCGAACGCCTCGGGCAGACCCTCGGCCATGCCATCGGCGCCCCGAACGAGTTCGGATCCCGGTCGGTTCAGATGCTCCGAGATGCCCGCGACGATCTGGTCGCGATCCCATCCGGCGTCGGCGAACACCCGGGCGTGTTCCGGCCCCATCACCAAGATCGCGTCGAATCCGAGCACGAGCTTGGGGTGATGCATCGCCTGGAGGCTCGCGGCGAGTGACCGGGCGAGCGAGTCGGGTTCGCGCGACAACTGGTCGACGACGCAGCGTGTTCCCTCGCCGGCGAACACGGTGAGCGCGTCGATGCCCGGCTCGATGCCGTGCTCGGTGGCGAGGGTTCCGTACGGCGACTCGGCGTCGTTCTCGGCGAAGCAGAACCCGATCTTGCCCGGGCTGCCGTGGGTCGGCGCGGTCGACCTCACCGGGGCGGCCGCCGCCGACGTTGCGCACGACGAGTTGCAGCGCGCGTCCGATCGTGGCATTCGCCCGGTTGCCCTGGCCGAGGGCGTTGCCGCCGGAGTTCATCCCGATCGCCCGTGTGCCGGGCCCGCTGCACACGATCACCGGCCCGACCGGCATCGTCGTCGCGAGCAGGCCGTGCATGTTGAACTCCGAGTTGCACGCCGCTTCGACCGCGGTCAGCACCCATGGCAGGTACTCGGGCAGACAGCCCGCCATGACCGCCGCGATCGCCACCTTCTCGACGGTGACGTCGACGAGATCGGGCGGCACGGTCGCGACGATGTCGGACGGCGCCCGCGACGTTCCCGTCAGCATGCGCATCACGCGTTGCTCGGTCGGCGGCACGACCGGGAGGCCGTCGGTCCACCCTCGAGTGAACATCATCTCCATCTCGTCCTCGGCGGCGGCGATGTCGATGCGCCGCGGCGGCGAGCACCGAGGCGCCGAATCGCACGTTGAGCGCATCGACGAGGTCGGGGTCGACACTCATCGATCCGCAGCCCGGCCGCATCATCGGGAGATCGGGTCCCAGACCGGCGACTCCGGTGACGCGCTCCCACTCGTCACGGCGCCAGCCGATCGTTCGCTCCACCTCGAGGCCGTCGACGACGCGAATCACCGTGGGCACCGTCTCGATCTCGTAGTGCCAACTGACGGAGAGATCGGCGTCGTGGATCGCCGCCGGCTCGGCGGGAAAGCCGGCGTCGTCCTGGGTGTAGACCGTGAGCGACACGCTGTCGGCGAGTTGAACGAGCACCGGCTCGATGGCATGGCAGGTGGCGCATTCCTCCTTGACCACCACCACGATCCCGTCGGGAAGGGCGGGGCGATCGTCGACGTCTGCCATGGCGTCGACCGTAGCAATGCTCTCGGCGAGGGCTCGGCCCCGAGGTCACGACGCCGCACAGCGACGTGCGACGAAGGTACGTTTCTTGCGTTTGCTCGGAAGCTCGGCAAACGATCTATCGTGCGTTCATCGGGGGTTCACAGAGTTCAGATGCCGCGGCGGACGGCATGCAGGTGACGTTTCACGGTGTCCGTGGGTCGACGCCGTGCCACGGCGAGGAGATCGCCAGGTACGGGGGCAACACGTCCTGCGTCTCGTTGTCGATCCCGGGGCACGACCCGATTCTGTTCGATCTGGGCACCGGGCTGCGCTACTTCGGCCAGACCCAGCCGGTCGACGAACCGTTCCGCGGCACGTGCCTGCTGAGTCACCTGCACTGGGATCACATCCAGGGTCTGCCGTTCTTCAAGCCGTTCCTTCGGGCGGGCGCGAACGTCACGATCTACGCGCCGGTGCAACCGGGCGACATCACGGTTGCCGAGGTCTTCGCCGACACGATCAAGCCGCCGCTCTTCCCGATCCACTTCTCGATGTTTCCCGGCATGGTCGACCTCCACGAGATCGGCGACGACGAGTTCGCCGTCGGCGACGCGAAGGTGATGACCCGCCTGATCCCGCATGTGGGCCACACCGTCGGCTACCGCGTCGAGTGGGGCGGACGGTCGGTCGTCTACATGAGCGATCATCAGATGCCTGCCGACGGGACGCACTCGGCATGGCCGGGTGTCCTCGAACTGTGTGCCGACGCCGACCTGCTCATCCACGACGCGCAGTACACGCCCGAGGAGTTCGAGACCAAGCGCGATTGGGGTCACTGCACGCCCGAGTACGCCGTGTGGCTCGCCGCCACCTGTGGGGTGAAACGTCTTGCGCTGTTCCATCACGATCCTGCTCACGACGACGATGACCTCGACACGATCCTCGGCGCAGCGATCGAGTGCGCGGCCACGCTCGGCGTCGAGGCGTTCGCCGCTCGCGAGCGCACGACCGTCGACATCTGAAGCGTTGTCGTCGCTCGCCGTCGCCGCGTCCGTCCTGCTCGGCGTGACGTTCCTGGTTGCCGGCGGCTCGAAGATCGCGGCCGGCGACCAGTGGCCCGAGCAGGCCCGCGGGCTCGGTGCCCCGTCGTTCGTGATTCCGGTGTTGCCATGGTTCGAGATCGCGCTCGGCGCCGTGCTCGTCGTGCAGCTGTCGCGTGTCGTTGCCGCCGTGGTCGCCCTCGCAGTACTGGCGGCCATGACGGCGCTGATCATCCGACGCCTCGCTCAAGGTGAGCATCCTCCGTGCGCGTGTTTCGGCGCGTGGTCGGCCAAGCCCCTCGGCTGGGGTCACGTGGGTCGCAACGCCGTGCTGATGGTTCTTGCCGTCGTCGCCATCGTCGCCTGAACACGACGCAGCGCTGCGCAGGGCCGGGTCGAACGTGACGTGTCCGGCCGCCGTCAGGTGGTGGCGAGGATGAAGGCGAGGGTGCGCGCCTCGTCGCGCCAGGCGTCGTAGCGACCGGTCGGGCCGCCGTGTCCGGCGCCGAGTTCGGTCCGCAGCACGATCGGCGCCGACCCGGTCGACACATCACGCAGCCGGGCGATCCACTTCGCCGGTTCGTGCACGCTGACCCGCGGATCGTTCAACCCTGCGGTCGCATACACGGCGGGATAGTCGGCAGCGATGGTGTTGTCGTAGGGGGAGTACCCGAGAATGCAGGTCGCGTACGGCTCGACACGAGGGTCGCCCCACTCCTCCCACTCGGTCACGGTGAGCGGAAGTGTCGGATCGCTCATGGTGCTGATCACGTCGACGAACGGCACCTCGGCCACGACGCTGCAGAACAGGTCGGGCCGTTGCGTCATGCATGCCGCAACGAGGAGGCCGCCCGCGGACCCACCACGGATCGCCAGACGGCCGCCGTCGACGATGCCCTCGGAGATGAGGTGCTCACCGCACGCGATCGTGTCACCGAACGTGTTCGGCTTCGCGAGCAGCTTGCCGTCGAGGTACCACTGGCGACCGAGTTCGCCGCCGCCACGCGGGTGGGCGAGTGCCCAGACGAACCCGCGATCGAGCAGCGACAGGCGCGCCACGGAGAACCACGGTGGCATCGACGCCTCGTAGGCGCCGTAGCCGTAGAGCACGCCGGGTGCCGTGCCATCCAGAGGCGTGTCGACGTGGTGGACGATGTCGAGCGGCACTCGGGTCCCGTCGTCAGCCGTCGCCCAGAGCCGGCGGGTGCGATAGCTGTCGAGGTCGACATGGGGGGTGGGGATGCGCCGCAACAACGTGCGGTCGCCGGTCGAGACGTCTTCGTCGTACAGCGTCGTGGGCGTGGTGAGCGACTGGACCGTGAATCGCAACAGGTTCGTGTCCCATTGCGGGTTCGCCGACGGCTCGACGTCGTGGGGGTCGTCGCCGAGGTCGACCACACGCTCGCGTGGCGTCGCGGAACAGGATGCGCAACCGGGGCTGGGCATCGGCCCATTCGTGGATCACGAGATGCGTTGCGAACGTGTCGGCGCCGAGGATCCGCCGGCCCGGGACGTGAGCGACGAGTTCGGACCAACTCGCCGGTTGCGTCAGGTCGGCCTCGGCCGGAGCGATCAACAACCGGAAGTCGACGGCGTCGTCGTTCGTGTGCATCACGAACGAGTCGCCCCAGTGGTCGACGCCGTACTCCACGTCCGGTCGCCGTTCGAACACGACCATCGGGTCGTCGGTCGGTCGGTCGGTCGGCAGGAGCCGGATCTCACTGCTGGTGCGGCTCGCCGAATGGATCACGATCCACGATTCCGAGCGGGTGGAGCCGAGCCCGACGAAGAATCGCTCGTCGGTCTCGTCGAACACGCAGACGTCGTCGACCCGTGGTGTGCCGACGCGGTGGCGCCACACGGTCGCCGGGCGTTCCTGGGCGTCGGGCGTCACGTAGAAGAGCCACTGGCCGTCGTGTGACCAGGCGACGCCGGCGTTCGACGTGACGTCGAGCCGATCGTCGAGGTCGTCTCCGGTGGTCAGGTCGCGGATGCGCAGTGTGTAGCGCTCGTCGCCGGCGGTGTCGGTCGACCAGGCGACGAAGCGATGGTCCGTCGACACGTCGAACGCGCCGAGGTCGAAGTACTCGTGGCCGACCGCTTCGACGTTCTCGTCGAGGAGCACGTGCTCGGTGGCCCGGTCCGCCGATGGGCCCCGGTGGTGGACGGGGTAGCTCTCGCCCTCGGTGGTGGCGGTCACGTACCACCACGGACCGAACTCGACCGGGGTCGACATGTCGGTCTCCTGCACGCGGGAGCGGATCTCACCGAAGATGGTCTCGATCGTGTCGGCGTGGGGGTCGAAGAATCGTTCGGCGGCAGCGTTCTCGGCCTCGAGGTAGGTGAGCAGTTCGGGGTCGTCGACCTGGCGCATCCAGGCGTAGGGGTCGTCGACGTCGCCGGTCGGGCGCTTCCAGGTGTGGGGTCGCTGCGGCGCGCGTGGCGTCGTGGCGATGTGGTCGTCGTGTTGCTCGGCTTCTTCGTTCACGGTCGAGCCAATGTAGACAGCCAGCGGTACCGTTCACTCACGATGCGTGTCTGGATCGATCAGGACCTGTGCACCGGTGACGGGCTGTGCGTCGACCACTGTCCCGACGTGTTCGTGCAGCTCGAGGACGGCATCGCGTACGTCGCCGAGAGTGGGCAGGTGCTCAACGATCCGGGTGGGTCCGGCAGCCTCGCGTGGGTGACCGAACGGCATCTGGGCGATGTGATCCACGCCGCCGAACTGTGCCCCGGTGAGTGCATCTTCATCGAGGTCGAGGGTGATGCGGTGGGCGACGACGATGTCGTCGATCTCGTCGACCTGACCGACGAC
>CAVVFL010000006.1:0-20239 GCA_963747375.1 Ilumatobacteraceae bacterium | reverse complement strand
TCGACCGCCTGACCACTGCGGTCGGCCCGAGCAAGGTCGTCGAGCTCGACGGTGGCCGTTGTTTCGTCCATCAGGCCGCGTCAGGGTCGAGCGCCTACGCCACGTACCTCGATGCTCGGGCCGAGCGCATCGACCGCGAGGTCGCAAGAAGATCGACTCGCAAGATCCTGGCCCGCAAGGAACTCGCCTGGCTGCGTCGCGGAGCACCGGCGCGTTCCGACCAAGCCCAAGGCCCGGCTGCGCTCGGCCAATGAGATCGTGTCGGGTGGCCCGGCGCCGGTCGGGGTCGCGGGAGTGACCTGCAACTCGGTGGCGGTACGGCCCGGTTGGGCGATCAGGTCGTCGAGATGGAAGGCGTGGCGCAGCGATTCAACGTCGGGACGCCCGACGAACTGACGGTGTTCGAAGATGTCGACCTGCTGATCGAGCCCGGCGCGCGGTTGGCGGTCGTGGGGCCGAACGGCTCCGGCAAGTCGACGCTGCTCGACATCATCGCCGGGCGGGCCGAACCGGTGGCCGGAACGGTGGAACGGGGCAAGACCGTCGTGGTCGGATTCGCCGACCAGCATGCGTCCGACCTCGACCCGAACGCCGTCGTACGCGAGCTGGTCGCCGGTCCGCACCGCGAGCCCGACCATCGCGACCACGCGCTGCTGGAGCGGTTCTGGTTCGACAGCACGGCGCAGACGCGCCGGTCAGGATGCTGTCCGGCGGCGAGCGACGGCGCCTGCACCTGGTGATGGTGCTGGCGACCGAGCCGAACCTGCTGATTCTCGACGAACCGACCAACGACCTCGACCTCGACACGCTGCGTTCGCTCGAGGCGTTCCTCGACGACTGGCCCGGCGCCCTCGTCGTCGCCAGTCACGATCGGGCGTTTCTCGACCGCGTTGCCGACCACGTGCTCGCCATCGACCCGGGTGGTTCGGTGCGTCGCGTCCCCGGTGGTGTGTCGGGTTGGTTGGCCGAACGATCGGGTGCTGCTCCGAAGCCGAAGGTGGCTTCGACGGTGCCCAAGGTTGCGGCGGCTCCGAAGCCGAAGGGGGCGCCGAGTCAGTACACGGTCGGTCGGCAACTCCGTGAGACCGAGCAGGCAATGGTGAAGGCCCAGAAGCGCGTCGATCAGCTGACCGAGCAGCTCGCCGGGCTCACCGATCACGCTGAGTTGCACTCCCTCGGCTCAGATCTCGCCGCAGCGCAGGCCGAACTCGACGAGCTCGAGTCACGCTGGCTCGAACTCGCCGAACTCCAGCACGGCTGACCGCGCCGCCCCGCCGAGCGTTCTCGTGAACAACTCCTCGTCCTGACCGAGAACTTGTTCACGAGATGGCAGGGCGCGCGGGGTTCAGAGGTCGGGGGCGATGACGTAGGCGGCGCCGCCACCCATGCGCAGGAATTCGTCGCTCCATGACGTGCCGTAGATGGCCTGCACCTCCTGGGCCTTGTCGGAGTCCCCACCCTCGGGGGTCGACTCCAGCGTCCAGGCCTGGCGCTTGTAGGTCCAGTTCTCGGGGAAGAGCGTGTGCGCCTCCTTCCACCACGAGATCGCCGCGTCGTGATCGCCATGCACGTGGAGGTGGTGTCCGAGCTCGAAGCACGCGGCAGCCCGGCTGTGATCGGCCGAGCGGGGTTGCGAACGCTCGACGACCTCCTCGGGCGCCAGCGCGTATGGGCTGTCCGCGCCATGGTTCGCCCAGTCGACGATCGCTGCCCGGTACGCCTCGGCGGTGTCGGGGAAGTTCTTCATCTCGGTGAGGACCTGCCGCGTCCGTTCGGGAAGATCGGCGGGGACCTCCATCGAGCGCAGCGGGCTCACCTGGATCGACGCTCCTTCGGCCGGCCGGACCAACGTGCCGGTCTCGTCGATCCAGACAGCCATCGGCACATTGGAGATGCCGAACAGCTCGTCGACGCGGTGCTCGCTGTCGATCAGCGATGGATGCGTGGCCGCGGCCGCGTCGATCCACGGACGCGCCTTGGCGGGGTCGAAGTCGAGAGCGACGGTGACGACGCTCAGGCCGAGCGGTTCGAGTTCTTCGTGGAGTGCCTGCCACACGGGCAGGTCGTCACGGCAGCCTCACCACGACGCCCACGCGACGAGCAGCACCTTGCGGCCGTGCATCGCCGAGAGTTTGAACGGGTTGCCGTCGGCGTCCGGCAGTTCCAACTCGGGCGCCACTGCGGTGGTCAGTGCTCGCCCGCCGCTCTCCGGCCCGAGCGCCCAGACACCGTGGTCGGCGTCCTCGACGAGTGCCATGCCGAGGCGGCCGGCAACGGCCTCGACATCGATCGTCCCGTTCGTCACCGCGCCCGGCGCCGGCACGCACACGGCGCCCTTGCACATGCCCTCTGGTTCGGCCGCCCAGCCGGTCGTCGCCTCGAAATCGACGGCGGACATGGTCAGCTCGGTCAGCAACATCGGGCGATTGTTCCACCCCTGCGCAGGGGAGCACGAAGGGAGGTCACGGAACAGTCGGCGTCGAGGTGGTCGCCCGCAATTCTCTGCGGAATGAGTTCCAGCCCTCGAGACCTATTCCGCAGAGAACTGCAGCCATCACGCCTGGCGGCGGGTCAGCGGTCCTGCCAGGTGCTGACACAGGCCTCGTTGCCGTCGGCGTCGGCGAGCACCCACCACGATCGGGCGTACTTGTCGCTCACCAGCACGCCACCGGCGCCAAGTGCGTCGGCCACCCGCTGTTCGGCGACATCGTGCGGCACGATCACGTCGATGTGGATCCGGTTGCGTTCGGTCCGCGGGTCGGTCATCAGCTGGAACCACACCGACGGGCCGATCCCCATCGGGTCGACCAGGTAACCGCCGCGGTCGTCGTAGCCGAGCACAGCCGCCCAGAACGGTCGGATGCGGTCGGCGTCCATCGTGTCGATGCCGAACTCCATTGCCCGCGTGCTCGAGGGATCCGACGATGCGGTGGCCTTCGCGGCCGCGGCCGAGATCGCCCTGGCGACGTCGATGTCCGATGTGGTCAGTCCGCCGGTCGCGTGTGTCGTCAGCGCGAACATGGACGCGACCCGGGTAGCGCAGCTCCACATCCGGGTGGTGGACGTGTGTCTCGGCGATCTCGGCGATCGTCCTCACCAGGTCGGCGGCGGCGAGGTAGTCCGGTGCATTGAACGTGGCGTGGATCGAATCGAGAACGACTCGCCAGTCGTCGAGGCCGTCGAGTTCGCCGAACTCCTCGGGGGTGACGTCGGTGTAGTCCATCGTCAAAGTGAACCACGTCAGCGGACGGCCGGTGCTTCGAGTCGCTGTCACACCCGATCTCTAGAGTGGACACGACATGACTGACGACGAACTTTTCGCCGAGGACATCCCCCATCCCGCCGACAGTGCGTCCGCCGACGAGTCGTCCGGTGCCGTGCGCGGACCCTTCGACGGCGGCACCGATCGCGGACCGTCGCCATTCGCCGAGGGCCTCAACCCAGACCAGCTCGACGCCGTCGTCCACGAATCCGGCCCACTGCTCGTCATCGCGGGCGCCGGATCGGGCAAGACCCGGGTGCTCACGCACCGCATCGCCCACCTCATCCACATGGGCGTGCACCCGTCGAAGATCCTGGCGATCACGTTCACGAACAAGGCCGCCGCCGAGATGCGCGAGCGTGTGGGGGCGCTCGTCGGCCCGGTCGTCAAGACGATGTGGGTGTCGACCTTCCACTCCGCGTGCGTGCGCATCCTGCGCGCGAATGGCGATCTGCTCGGCTATCCCCGCCAATTCTCGATCTACGACTCGGCCGACTCGAATCGCCTCACCGGCTACGTGATCCGCGACCTCGGCCTCGACGCCAAGCGCTTCACGCCCCGTGGCGTGCACGGCATCATCAGCCTCTGGAAGAACGAACTCGTCGACCCTGAGGAAGCGCAGCGCCGTGCGCAGAACATCTTCGACCGCAAGCACGCCGACGTGTACGCGGAATACCAGGCCCGCCTGCTCAAGGCCGGGGCGATGGACTTCGACGACCTGCTCACCAACACCGTGAAGCTGTTCCGCGAACACCCCGACGTGCTCGAGCACTACCGCCAACGTTTCCAGCACATCCTCGTCGACGAGTACCAGGACACCAACCGGGCCCAGAACGAGATGGTGCTCCTCCTCGCCGACGGCCACCGCAACGTCTGCGTGGTGGGTGACACCGATCAAAGCGTGTACCGGTTTCGCGGCGCGGACTTCCGCAACATCATCGACTTCGAGGAGGCATTCCCGGACGTCACCACGGTGATCCTCGACCAGAACTACCGCAGCACCCAGACCATCCTCGACGCAGCCAACGCTGTCATCGACAACAACGTCGAGCGCAAGCCGAAGTCGTTGTGGACCGACAGCGGCGAGGGCGAGCGCATCGTTCGGTACCACGCCGAGGACGAGGGCGACGAGGCCACGTGGGTGGCGGGCACAGCTCGGCAGCTCCAGGCCGACGACGCCATCAACTTCCGCGAGATGGCGGTGCTCTACCGCACCAACGCGCAGTCGCGGGTGATCGAGGAGGCGTTCATGCGCCTCGGCGTGCCGTACAAGGTGGTCGGCGGCACGCGGTTCTACGACCGGCGCGAGGTCAAGGATGCAATGGCCTATCTGAAGGCCGTCGTGAACCCGGTCGACGAGGTGAGCGTGAAGCGAGTGCTCAACGTGCCCAAGCGCGGCGTCGGTGATGCGAGCGTCACGAAGCTCGATGCGTTCGCGGCGACAGAGGGGATCGCGTTCGTCGACGCCCTCCGCCGCGCCGACGAGGCGGGTGTGACAGGGCCGGCCATCCGCGGGATCGCATCGTTCGTCGATCTGCTCGATCACGTGGCCCTCGTCGCCGCCGACCCCGATCAGGGCCCTGGCGACGTGCTCCAGGCGGCCATCGACGGGTCCGGCTATCTGTCCGAACTCGAAGCCGAGGACACCGTCGAGGCGCACAGCCGCATCGAGAATCTGGGTGAACTCGTCGGCTCGGCCCGCGAGTTCACCGTGATGGACGAGTTCCTCGAACAGGTCGCGCTCGTCGCCGACACCGACGACCTGCCCGACGGCGAAGTGGAAGATCAAGTGGTGTTGCTGACCCTGCACTCCGCGAAGGGTCTGGAGTTCCCGGTGGTGTTCCTCGTCGGCGTGGAGGAAGGGATCTTCCCGCACATCCGCGCGCTGACCGAGCCCGTGGAGATGGAGGAGGAGCGGCGCCTCGCCTACGTCGGCATCACCCGTGCAATGCAGCGGCTGTACATGTCGCACGCCTGGAGCCGCCAGCTCTTCGGTTCCACGCAGTACAACCCGCCGTCACGGTTCTTCGACGAGATCCCCGCGCACCTCATCGAGTCGAAGGGCAACGTGACGGGCCGGTCGAGCTACGGCCGTCAGAGCTACCGGCGCCGCAGTGACTCCGATTACGGCGACCCGCCCGCATTCCGGCGGGGGAGTGGTGGAGGCGCACGTGACATCAACGCCGACGTCCTCGACGCGAAAGCCGATCAGGACGCGCATCGCGACCGCGTGGTCGAAGCGGCGATCCGATCCGGTTCGAAGCCCACACCGGTGCCGTCGAACAGCCAGGATCTCGGGCTGCGCATCGGCGACGACGTGGAGCATCCCGCGTTCGGTGACGGCGTGATCATCGACATCTCCGGCACCGGCGAGAAGGCCGAGGCCACCATCAACTTCCCCGGCGCCGGCACCAAGCACCTCGCCCTCGCCTGGGCCCCCCTCAAGAAGCGCTGACCTCACCCGAGCGATGAGCGAGCGGCCGGTATCCGGGCCGTTCGCTCATCGCTCGGGGGTGTTGGCGGCGGATCAGGTGAGGCCGAGGCGGCGCATGGCGCCTGCGTACTCGACGACCTCGATGCGCTGGTTGCGCGAGACGGCCTCGGCGAAGTCGATGATCTCCTGGCGGGCGCCATTGGCCGCGGCGTGATCGGCCATGTGGACCCCGCCGAGGTGATGGTCGGTCATGATCTCGAAGAACAGCCGGTCGGCATCGTCGCCACTCGCAGCGGCGAGTTCCGCGAGCCGCTCGGGCGTCTGCATGCCGGTCATCTCGGCGACCGGGACGGGCTCGTTCATCCACTGCATCGCGACCCGGTCGGGCTCGCCCGGGGCGTACCCCTCATCGGCCAGCCAGTCACGCATCCACCCCATGTCGCGGGTCTGGAACATGACGACCTCCTCGGCGTATGGCACGGCGGCGCCCCCGGGGTTGTTGTCGATGTAGAGGTTCGAGATCAGCAACGCCTGCTCGTGGTGGTCGAGCATGTCCTGGAGGAAGCCCACGTCGACGGCATTCATCGGTGCCTGTGACTCGTCGTCGCCCTGAAGTGCCCAGATGGCAGCTCCGGCGAAGAGTCCGACCACGATGATCGCCGCAAGCGCGATGACCACGCCCTTCAGGAGCTTCTGCGTTGCCTCGTCGGAGATGGTCTGCTCAGCGTCGTCGGTGCTCGGTGACACCGGCTCGTCGAGTCCTGTGAGTGAACGCATTGGACGAGTCTACGGATGGTGCCGGCAGTGATCTCTGCACGCCGTGCCCTACGATTCGACCGCCATGATTCGTCGCACCATCCTGCTGTCCACGGCGTCGGCGCTTGCTGCGCTGGCGGTCGCGTCGCCGGCGCTCGCCCATGTCGACCCCGACCCGACGGAGGCTCAGGCGGGCTCGACGTTGTCGGTGGCGTTCACCGTCGAGCACGGATGTGAGGGTTCCCCCACGATTCAGCTCGACATGCGGTTGCCCGAAGGTGTCACCGGCGCGAGCCCCGATTCGGTCGACGGGTGGGAGGGATCGATCGACGGCGACGTGGTCACCTTCGTCGGCGGGCCGCTCCCCGACGACGAGGAGGGGACGTTCGCGGTGACGATGACACTCCCGCCGACGCCGGACACCACGGTCTACTTCCCGTTCGTGCAGCGTTGCGAGGTCGGCGAGATCCGATGGATCGCGATACCGACCGATGATTCCGGCGCCGAACCCGAAGAGCCGGCACCCGCCCTGCTGTTGACCGGGCCGGTCGCAACGACCACCGCTCCTGCCACCACCGCTCCCGGCACCACCGCTCCCGGCACCACCGCGCTTGGCGCCACCGAGGCACCCTCCACGACCGCCGCACCGACGACGGCCGCGTCGACCGTTGCGTCGACGGAGGGTCCGACGTCGACCGAGCTCGCCACGGACCCAACCGACAAGAACGGCTCGCAGGACACCGGTACCTGGTTCTTCGTCGCGTCGATTGCGGTTGTGCTCGGCCTCGGCGTGTTCGTGGCCTTCCGTGCTCGCAGCGCCCGCAACTCCCGCGACGCCGGCTGAGGCGGTGACAGTGCGCCAACTCGCCGCTCGTCGTTGGATCGTCGCCGTCGCTGCGGTGGTGGGCGCGATCGGGTCGCTCGGCGTGGCGGGGACCGCACTCGCGCATGCCGAGCTGACGTCGTCGACACCCGCGAACCAGGCGATCCTGGCATCCACGCCTCCCGAGATCCTGTTGACCTTCTCCGAGGGCGTCGATCCCGTGGGCGACTCGATCCGCCTGGTCGACGCCGACGGCAACCCGGTGCCGCTCGGACCGATCGACCAGCAACAGGGCGACGACACGCTGCGCGCCCCGGTGCCCGCGACGATCGCCGACGGGACGTACATCGTCGGTTGGCAGGCGATCTCGGCCGACTCGCACAAGATCCGGGGCGCCTTCACGTTCTCCGTCGGCGCGGCGACGCCGACGGCGCCCGGAGTGATCGACGAGATCTTCGACGCCGGCGGTACCAGCCAGTCGGACTCGTTACTCGTGGGCATCGGCCGGTTCATGAGCTACGCCGGCATCGGGGTGCTGTTGGGGGCGCTCTTCCTCGCCGCCGTGCTCGTTCCCGAATTGATCGCTGAGCGCCGGATCGGGACACTTCTGGTGGCGGCTGCACTCACCGCAGTCGTCGGCACGGGGTTGATGTTCGTCGGCCAGGCCCACCTCGTCAGCGGTTCGTACCTCGCGTGGGGCGACGTCGTGCAGATCCAGTCGGGGCAGTGGTGGCTCGCCCGACTCGCGGCGATCGGTCTGTTCGCCCTGTTCATCCCGGCGCGTTCGTTCCTGGCCTCGACTCCCGGACGTGTCGAGGTGGCGCTCGCAGCACTGGTCGTGTGCGGTGTCGTCGCGGCCGGCGGGCATGCGGTCGCCGGCGACATCGTGATGGCCGGGTTCGCCGCGACGGTGGTCCATCTGGCGGCGATGTCGATCTGGCTCGGTGGGCTCACACTGATCGCATTCGGTGTGCCGCGGAGCTGGTTCTGGTGGACGGCGTCGCACTTCTCGCCCTGGGCGCTCGGTGCTGTCGTGGTGTTGGCCGTCACCGGCAGCGTCAACGCCTGGCGGCAGCTCGGGTCGCTCTCCGGCCTCACCGATTCCTCCTACGGCCGCTGGCTGGTCATCAAGCTCCTGATCGTGGCGATGGTGGTCGTCGTCGCGTACTTCAGTCGCCGGATGGCGCAGTCGGATGACGATGAGGAGTTGCACGCAGACGAGTCGGCAGGTGGTGACCCGGCCGGCGACGTCGCGGACGATCCCGCGGACGGCGTCGTGGCCGGCTCGCCGCAGGAGGCGCCGGCGGCACTCCGGCGCACGGTGCTGCTCGAGGTCGCCGGCATGGCACTCATCCTGATGGCCACGGCGGGTCTCGTGAACTCGCCGCCACCACCGTCGGCGGCGACGACCGAATCGGCGTCGGCGGTCGTCGGTGATCGGATCGTGCAGGTCGAACTCGAACCGGCGGTGACCGAGGGTGCCGAGATGCACATCTATCTCAGCTCACCGAGTGGCGGGCTCGATCGGGCCGACGAGATCACGGTCACTGCCAGTCTTGCGTCGGCCGACCTCGGTCCGCTCGACATCGACATGATTCCGGCAGGCCCCAACCACGTGGTCGCCACCGATGTGAACCTGCCCGTCGCCGGGCTGTGGACGTTCGACGTGACGGCTCGGTTCGGCGAATTCGACCAGGTCGTCTTCACCGTCGAGCTTCCTGTGTCCGACTGATCACGCAGCAGAGGGGATCCGGCCTGGTGCAGAAGTTCCGGTTGTCATCCTATTCTCATTGTGTGAGAATGGGATGATGGCGTCGAGTCACGAGCATTCCCACGGCTCGTCGTTGGCGCGTGCGGGGGAGCGTCACCGGGGTCGCCTGACCATGGCATTCGCCGTGATCCTGACGTTCTTCGTGGTGCAGGTGGTCGCCGCGTTCTGGACGAACTCACTCGCTCTGCTGTCCGACGCCGCCCACATGCTCACCGACGTGCTCGGCCTCGGGATGGCCCTGGCCGCCATCCAGCTCTCCACCCGCTTCGCCGAACGCCCACAGGCGACGCGCTCGACGCACACCTTCGGTCTGTACCGACTCGAGATCCTCGCTGCGTTCGTCAACTCGCTGTTGCTCTTCGGTGTGGCGATCTGGGTGGTCGTCGAGGCGATCCGACGTCTGGGCAACGAGCCCGAGGTGCTCGGGGTGCCGATGCTCACCGTCGCCGTGCTCGGCCTGATCGCCAACCTGGTCGCATTCATGTTGCTGCGCGAGGGGGCGAGCGAGTCGGTCAACGTCGAGGGCGCCTACCTCGAGGTGCTCGCCGACACCGTCGGGTCGGTCGGGGTCATCGCGGCGGCGATCCTGCTGCAGGTGTTCGGTTGGACCTGGATCGACTCGGTCGTCGGTGCGGCGATCGGCCTGTGGATCCTGCCGCGCACGTGGCGCCTCGGACGACGGGCAGTACGCATCCTGCTGCAGGCAGCGCCCGACGGCTTCGATCTCGACCAACTCGCCAAGGATCTCGCATCGATCGAGGGGGTTGTCGACGTCCATGACCTGCACGTGTGGACCCTCACGTCGGAAATGGACGCCGCCTCGGCCCACCTCGTGACGAGCGTCGGCGTCGACTCCCACGCGGTGCTCGACCACGCGCGGCAGTACCTGGCGGAGACCTACGGCGTCACGCACGGAACGTTCCAGATCGAGCCGGACGATCACGAGGGATGCGACCAGGTCACCTGGTGACGGGCCGGGGTCGACGAAGGTGGGAGCCACCACCTCGGACCTGCAAGAATCGAGTCCGTGAAGGCAGCGATCTTGGTGGAGAGTCTGACGGGCAACACGTGGCATGCCGCTGAGAAGGTCGCCGACCTCCTCGCGCAGGAACGCTGGAGCATCACCGGCCTGTCGAAGGTGAAGCAGCCCGACTACGCCTCGATCCAGGAGGCCGATCTCATCCTGGTCGGCACGTGGGTGCACGGTGCGTTCATCTTCGGCCAGGCACCGTGGGCCATGTCGAACATCGCCAACCTCCCGGCGATGCGCGGCAAGCGCGCCGTGGGGTTCTGCACGTTTGCGCTCGACCCGGGCAAAGCACTCGACAAGCTCGACCAGGCACTCGGTGACACCGGCGCCTACGTCATCGGCGGTATGGCCCTCAGCCGCAGCAAGCTCGGCCAGCACAGCGAGATCTTCGCCGAGCGCCTGCTCGACGCCGTCGCCCTCAGCTGAGCGGCTGTGTAATCTCCTGTCCGACGGGGTGTCCGATTCGGGGCCGTCGGGGAGATGGGGCAACACGATGGCCGGTTCGGGGCTGATCACGATCTTGTTCACCGACCTCGTGGGCTCGACCGCGATGGCGCAGGAGCTGGGAGACAACGCGGCGGACGACCTGCGGCGTACCCATTTCGAGCAGCTCCGACGAGCGGTCGCGACGACCGATGGCACCGAGGTCAAGACCATCGGCGACGCGATGATGGTGTCGTACACGTCGGCCGCCGACGCCATCGCGGGTGCGGTGGCCATGCAGCAACTGGTCGACGCACACAACACAGATGGCACTCGCGTCGAGATGCGCGTGGGCGTCAGTGCCGGCGACGCCACCTACGAGGACGACGACTGGTTCGGAACGCCCGTCGTCGAGGCGGCCCGGCTCTGTTCGGCGGCAACCGGCGGGCAGATCTTGGTCAGCGACATCGTGCGGGTGCTCGCGGGAACCCGTTCAGCGCACGACGTCGTGCCGGTCGGACCGATCGAGGGCAAGGGACTCCCGATCCCGATCTCGGCATGCGAGGTCAGATGGGCTCCGCTCGCGGCAGCGAGCGTCGGCCGTCTCGAGCTTCCACTGCCTCCGCAGGTGGAACAAATCGACACGTTCGGGTTCGTCGGCCGCGACGATCAGCATCAGGCGCTGCTCGGTGCATGGAAGACCGTGCTCGCCGATGGTCGCCTGGCCGTCTTCGTCGGTGGTGAGCCCGGCATCGGCAAGACGCGGCTGGTGAAGGAGCTCTGTCGGACGGCCCACTTCGATCAGGGTGTCGTGCTCTGGGGTTCGTGCGACGAGGAGCTCGGCGTTCCCTACCAACCGTTCGTCGAGGCGTTCCGTTGGCTCGCCGGTGTCCTTCCACAGGACCAGTTGGCTGACCTGGTCGGCCCGCTCGGGAGCGAGCTGGCGCCGCTGATTCCAGAGTTGGAGCGGTTGCTCCCAGGCATCGGACCACGCCTGTCCGACGATCCTGACACCGAACGCAACCGGTTGTTCGAGGCCACGACCGAACTCCTGACAAATCTGTCTGCGCGCGAACCAGTCGTGATCGTGCTCGACGACGTCCACTGGGCGCGCAAACCGACGCTGCTGTTGCTGCGCCATCTGCTCAAGACGACCGCCCATCTCCAGTTGTTGATCGTCGCCACCTATCGCGACACCGACCTCGACCGCACGCATCCGCTCTCGGAGATGCTCGCCGACATGCGCCGCCAGGCAGGTGTCGAGCGGCTGATGCTGCACGGACTCGACGAGCGCGGTGTGGTCGACTTCCTCGAACGCACCGCCGGCCACGAGCTCGACGAGCCCGGCCTCGCCCTTGCCGCGGCGGTCGCCCGAGAGACCGAGGGTAATCCGTTCTTCATCGGCGAGGTGCTCCGCCATCTGACCGAATCGGGCGCGCTCGTGTTCCGCGACGGCCGCTGGACGACCGACCTGGAACTGAGCGACTTCGGCATCCCCGAGGGTGTTCGGGAAGTCATCGGTCGCCGCCTCTCGCACCTCGACCCGTCCTCGAACGAGGTTCTGGCCATGGCGGCCGTGATCGGCCGCGAGTTCGATCTCCGTGTGCTCGGCAGCGTCATGGAGGGCGGCACCGAACAGGCACTCGACGCCATCGGTGAGGCCGAGACAGGCGGCCTGGTCGAGGCGGTTGCCGGCCGACCCGGTACCTACCGTTTCGCTCACGCGCTTGTTCGCTCGACTCTCTACGACGAGTTGCCGACGAGCCGGCGCCTCCGCCTGCACCGCGCCGTCGGCCTCGCGTTGGAGGCAACGGGTGACGTCGAGAACCGGCTCAACGAACTGGCCTGGCACTTCACCGAGGCTGCGGCGCTCGGCGAGGTCGAGAAGGCGGTCGACTACGGCAGGCGAGCAGGCGACCTCGCGAAGGCCGACCTCGCATTCGAGGAGGCCGCAGGCCTGTACGAGCGCGCCATCGATGTGCTGGCGCTCGACGACGCTGCCGCCCCCTCAATTCGAGCCGAACTGCTCCTCGCCGCAGGTGACTCGCTGCACGCGATCAACGATCCTCGGGGGCGTCAACTGCTGCTGAGTGTTGAGGACCTCGGTCGATCGCTCGATGACATCGAGCTCCTTGCCCGGGTCGCCGTCTCGCTGAGCACAAACGCCGGCTCACGGGTCGCAGGGGTCGATCAGCGTCATGTCGATCTGGCCGAACTCGTGCTGGAGCGGTCCGACTCGATCCCCGATGCGCTCAGGGCGCGCGTCCTGTGCACGCTCGCGATCGAACTGTTCTGGGATGATCAGTCGGAACGGATGCGCAGTCTCGCAGACGAGGCGTTCGAAGTTGCTCAGCCGATCAATGATCCTCACCTGACCGCCGATGTTCTCCGAACCCGCAACCAGGTGTCGGACCTGACCGATCCCGCCACCCTCGATCGATTGTTGACCCAGGTCTCCGATGCGATCGACCTGGCGGCGGGCATTGACGACCGTCTGCTGTGTGACAGCTATGGGATGCGGGCTGCTGCCCTGCTCGTTCGTGGAGACGTCGTCGGAGCAGCGTTGGATTTCGACGAGATGGAGCACCTCGCGGAACGTTTGCGGATCCCGGCCGTCATCGCTCGATCGAAGTCCTGGCGAGCTGCCCGGTCGCTCCTGGCCGGAGATCTGCCGGCATGCGAGGCGCTGCTGTCGGACTACGAGGCTTACTGCGCTCGCGAGCCGATTTCCGGTGGTGCGAGTGCAGCGGCAGGTTTGAGGTACCGCCTCCAGTACGAGCGTGGTGAGCTGACCGAGCTCGAGGGACTGCTCGAGGCGATCATCGAGGCCCAACCTGCGGTCCCGGTGTGGCGGATGGCGCTGTGTGGCGTGTATCTCCAGTCGGACAGGCTCGAACTTGCGGTGCCCCACGTCGAGGCTGTCGCCGCCGACGACTTCGCGATGGTGCCCCGCAACGCCATATTCCTGTTGACGTGTGCGAGCACAGCCCGGATCGCATCCCAGGTCGGTGCTCTCGAAGCAGCTGAGTTGGCATATCGCCATGCCGCACCTTTCGACGATCAGTTCGCCTGGTCCGCGAACTATCTGGAGCTTCCGATCGGAGTGGGAGTTGGAGCCGCGGCGGCAGCGCTGGGGTGGTATGACCTCGCCGAGCAGCACTTCGGACGATCCCGTGCTCTGTGCGAACGAGCGGGAGCGAAGACCTACCTTGTGGCGACCGATGTCCACGAGGCCGAGATGCTCGTGAAGCGAGGTGGGCCCGGTGATCGCGACCGTGCGATGCACTTGGCGACGCAGTCGCTCGAAGCGTCCGAGCGCCTCGGGCTCGGCTACATGCGTCGTCGCAGCGAAGCTCTGCTCGGTCGTTGAAGGGTCGTTTCTCAGCCGGTGGTGATACCGCTCAGGTCGATGATCAGCACGCGCTGGTTCTCGACCACCGGATTGACGCCCGCATCGGGCGGCGAGAGTTCCGACACGTCGATCGTGTTGCCGTCGCAGTCGACGAAGTCGCGCGTGCCGACCACCTGTTCGACAGTGCAACTCGCGTCCCGTCCGGCAGGGTATGCGTAGTAGATCGTCCAACCGCGTGTCGGGTCGTCGCCTTCATGGTCGAGGACGAGGGTCCGTTCGCCGGTGGTGGTGTTGAGCCCGGGGAACAGGATCGGGCCGTCCTCCTCGACGATGCGTGAGGCCGACTCCACCGATCCGACGGTGAACCGTGTCGGGGCGAGTGTGTCGGTGACATCGGCGCCTCCCCGCGAGATCCACGCGGCGACACCCCAGGTGATCAACCCGATGAACACGAGAAACGCGATGCCCGCCAACACGGGCACGAGCGCCCGCGACCACGTGGACTTCAACTTGACCGGCCGTTGAGCCGCATCGTTCGACACGCCCACAGTCTGCCGTGACGCAGCGTGTTACATCCGGGGTCTGACCCCGGATGTAACACGCGGTCGTTTCGGCGGATCGCTCACTCTTCACCTATGGTTCTTGCTTCGTGAAGCGCACGTATCGCATCGTCGTGGCGAAGCCGGGTCTCGATGGCCACGACCGTGGCGCCAAGACCATCACCCGGGCCCTGCGTGACCACGGTTTCGAGGTCATCTACACCGGCCTGCACCAGACGCCCGAGCAGATCGCGGAGACCGTGTTGCAGGAAGACGCCGACGGCGTCGGGTTGTCGCTGCTCTCCGGAGCGCACCTGACCCTGTTCCCCCGTGTGATGGAGGAACTGCGAACTCGCGACCTCGGTGACGTGCTGGTGTTCGGCGGTGGGGTCATCCCGGACGCCGATGCCGCGAGCGCTGCGCGAGCAGGGAGTGGCCGAGATCTTCGGACCCGGGTCGTCGCTCAAGGCGATCGGCCTCTGGCTCGAGCAGGCGCTCGACGACCGCGAAACCGACTGAACTCAACCAAGAAAGCGAGCACCCACGTGGATCTCTTCGAGTACCAGGGCAAGCAGTACTTCGCCCGTTATGACATCCCGGTCAGCCGGGGTGGCCCCGCTGACACCGTCGAGGAGGCGGTGAAGGAGGCCAACCAGGCCGGCTACCCCGTCGTGGTCAAGGCACAGGTGCAGGTCGGTGGCCGCGGCAAGGCCGGCGGTATCAAGCTCGCCGACAACGAGGCCGAAGTGCGCGAGCACGCCGGCAACATCCTCGGCATGGACATCAAGGGCCACGTGGTCAAGCGCCTCTGGATCGAGCAGGCGTCGGACATCGACGAGGAGTACTACGCCAGCTTCACGCTCGACCGCGCCGCGAAGAAGCATCTGCTGATGCTGTCGGCAGAGGGCGGTGTGGAGATCGAGGCGGTTGCCGAGAGCAATCCCGACGCCATCGTCAAGCTCCACATCAACCCCGTCGACGGCCTCGACGCGGCAACGGCGCGCCAGGCCTGCGTCGACGCGAAGTTGCCCGAGCGAGCACTCGACGGCGCCGCCGACATCCTCGTGAAGCTGTACCGCTGCTTCACCGAGGGTGATTGCGATCTCGCCGAGATCAACCCGCTGATCCTGAAGCCGACCGGCGAAGTGCATGCACTCGACGCGAAGGTCACGCTCGACGAGAACGCCGAGTTCCGTCACCCCGAGTGGGAGGCGTTCCGTGGCCTCACCGAGATGGACGAGCGCGAGAAGATGGCCGCCGAGAAGGGCCTGCAGTACATCGGTCTGGACGGCACGGTCGGCATCATCGCCAACGGCGCCGGTCTCGCGATGTCGACGCTCGACGTCGTCAACCAGGTCGGTGGCTCGGCCGCCAACTTCCTCGACATCGGCGGCGGCGCCAATGCCGACGTCATGGCCGGAGCACTCGAGGTGATCAACTTCGACGACAAGGTCCAGTCGATCCTGATCAACATCTTCGGTGGCATCACCCGCGGCGAGGAAGTTGCGAAGGGCATCGTCGAGGCGATGGGTCGTGTCGACCTGCGGGCCCCGATCGTCATCCGCCTCGACGGCACCAACGCCGAGGAGGGTCGCCAGATCCTGCTCGATGCCGGCATTCCCGCCGACAAGCTCCGCTCGGAGCCGACCATGCTCGACGCCGCCCGTGCGGCCGTTGCGATCGCGAAGTGAGGAAGTAGTCATGGCCATTTTCGTCAACGAGAACACCAAGGTCATCGTTCAGGGCCTCACCGGCGGGCAGGGCAAGTACCACGGCCTGCGCAACCGCGACTACGGCACCCAGGTCGTCGGCGGCGTCACGCCCGGCAAGGCGGGGCAGGACGTCGACGGCATCCCGATCTTCGACACCGTCGCCGACGCGGTGGCAGCGACCGGTGCCACGGCGTCGTTCGTCGCCGTGCCGCCGAAGTTCGCATCGGGTGCGATCCTCGAAGCGGCCGCGGCCGGCATCGGGTTCATCGTCTGCATCACGGAGGGCATTCCCGCCCAGGACGAGGCGAAGGTCTACAACACGCTCGTGCGCGACTTCCCGAACTCCCGCCTCCTCGGCCCGAACTGTCCGGGCATCATCAGCCCCGGCAAGTGCAACATCGGGATCACCGCCGGTGAGATCGCCCAGGTGCCCTCGGCCGATGGGCCCAACGTCGGCATCGTCAGCCGTTCCGGCACGCTGACCTACCAGGCGCTCTACGAGCTCAAGCAGAAGGGGATCGGCGTGTCGACCTGCGTCGGCATCGGTGGTGACCCCGTGCCCGGCACGAACTTCATCGACTGCCTCGCCGAGTTCCAGGCTGACCCCGAAACCCACGCGATCATGATGATCGGCGAGATCGGAGGTTCAGCGGAGGAAGAGGCGGCGGAGTACATCCAGGCCAACGTCACCAAGCCGATGAGCGCCTACATCGCCGGCGTCACAGCCCCGGCCGGCAAGAAGATGGGCCACGCGGGCGCCATCGTCTCGGGCGGCAAGGGAACGGCCCAGGGCAAGATGGATGCGCTCGCCGCTGCCGGCGTGAAGGTCGGCCTCAACCCGACCGAAGCCGGCGAACTGATGGCCGAGATCGTCGCCTCACTCTGAGACCCGTGAACTCGTTGCGGAACTGTTCCGCAACGAGTTCACGAGAACGATCAGGTCGTGGGCGCCGGTGGATCCATCGGCGCGGCCGGCGGCGGTGGCGGTGGAGCGTCGTCGGCGTCGGCCTTGGCGAAGCTCGCCTTGAGCTTGTCCATGTCGGTGAGGTCCTT
Source organism: Ilumatobacteraceae bacterium (assembly GCA_963747375.1). Classification (GTDB taxonomy): domain Bacteria; phylum Actinomycetota; class Acidimicrobiia; order Acidimicrobiales; family Ilumatobacteraceae; genus Sva-07. Next base: position 3,084 of record CAVVFL010000006.1, on the reverse strand, counting down.
GACCGTTCCGCCCTTCGATGTGAAGTTGAGGTACGCGCCGACCGTTGCGATGATCGCCCAGATCAGTGCGCCGTACATTCCCGTTCCCCGGTCGGCGAAGTCGAAACGAGCACCGAGCAGCAGGCAGAGCAGCATCAGCAGGGTGCCGAGTCCCGCCATGCCGAGGAAGATGATCGGCCAGGGCTTGGACTCCGGGAGTTTGTCGAGTCCGTGCGCAAGGGCGAGGGCCCCGACGGCGACGATCAGAATCCACGCCAATCCGCCGGTGATGAAGTAGTCGAACGGGCCGTCGCCGCTCGCCGAGCCGAACCCGGTGTCAACCGACGTCCAGTCGAGGGCAAAGCCGAGGATGAGCATCGCGGCGCCGCCGCCGATCATCAACCAATCGGGTGTCTTGAATTTGCTGAAGTCCATGTGGGATCCCCTTCGAATTGGTTGTTGTTGGTGTTCCACAGCGACCGTACTCCTTTCGACAAATGGGATCGACGACCGTACGCGTCATGTGCCGAGAGGCGGCGCCGTTGACTACGGTCGAGAGGTGCCCACTGCGCTGCTCTCCGTCTATGACAAGTCCGGCATCGTCGAGTTCGCCGATCGCTTCACGAGCTCGGATGGAGCCTCGTGTCGAGCGGCGGTACCGCGCGAGCGATCGCCGACTCGGGTGTGCCGGTCACCGATGTCGCCGAGCTGACCGGTCTGCCGGCCATCCTCGAACACCGGGTGGTCACCCTGCACCCGAAGGTCCACGGCGGAATCCTGGCCGACCCGACCGATGCCGAGCACGTCGCCGACATGGCGGAGCACGGCATCGAGCCCATCGATCTCGTGGTGGTCAACCTCTACCCGTTCGAGTCGCAATCCGAGCATCGAACTGATCGACATCGGCGGGCCGGCGATGGTGCGCGCCGCCGCCAAGAACCATGCCCACGTCGGCGTGGTCGTGAACCCACGCGACTATCGCGTCGGTGCTCGACGAACTGGCGGCCGGGTCGCTCGCCGGCCGACGCGTCGCCGCCTCGCCCGCACGGCGTTCGCCCCATCGCCGCCTACGACGCGGCGATCGTCACTTGGTTCGACGAGACGACCCCGCCGACACGCGACGCGCGCTGCCCGAGGCTCTGCACCTCTCGCTGAACTGGCGCAGACGCTGCGCTACGGCGAGAACCCGCACCAGCAGGGCGCCCGTTACCGCGACGGCCGGAGCCACGAGCTGGTGGGACACCGCGGTGCAGCACAACGGCAAGGAGCTCAGCTACCTCAATCTCTACGACACCGAGGCGGCATGGAAGCTGGTCCACCGCTTCGACGAGCCGGCGTGCGTCATCGTCAAGCACGCCAACCCGTGCGGTGTCGCGGTCGCCGCCGACCTCACCGAGGCGTACGTGCGTGCGAACGCCTGCGATCCGGTCAGTGCCTTCGGTGGCATCGTCGCCACCAACGAGCGGTCACCGTGGCGATGGCCGAGGCGCTGGCGCCGGTGTTCACCGAAGTGGTCGTCGCCCCTTCGTTCGAGCCCGAGGCGCTCGAGGTCTTCGCCAAGAAGCAACCTGCGCGTGATGCGGCCACGCCGCCGCCGCTGCCGTTCGACATGCGCACCATCGACGGCGGGCTACTGGTGCAGCAGGTCGACACGGTTCCGGTCGCAGCGAGGCGTGGCAGGTGGTCACCGCGACCCAACCGACCGACGAGCAATGGGCCGACCTCGTGTTCGCCTGGCAGGTGTGCGCGGTGGTGAGCAGCAACGCCATCGTCTTCGCCAAGGACCTTCAGGCGTTGGGCATCGGTGCCGGCCAACAGAACCGGGTCGACTCGGCACGGATCGCCGCCGAACGGTCCGCCGGTCGTGCGGTCGGTGGCGTGTGCGCGAGCGATGCCTTCTTCCCGTTCCGTGACGGGCTCGACGTGGCCGCGGCAGCAGGTATCGCCGCGTGATCCAGCCAGGCGGCAGGGTGCGCGACGACGAGGTCATCGCCGCGGCCGACGAACACGGCATCGCCATGGTCTTCACCGGCGAACGCCACTTCCGTCACTGAGTGGTCACGCCAGGGGTCAGACCCCCGGCGTAACACCGGGTCAGGCGACCATGGCGGGTTCTGCAGCGGCGCCGTGGTCGTTCGGACCGCTGGTGCCTTCGGTCGCGTAGAACACGATCAGGATGATGACGCCGACGAACGGGATGAGCCCGATCAGCAGGAACCACCCGGACTTGTTGGTGTCGTGCAACCGTCGAATCGCCACGCCGATCGACGGGATGATCGTGCCGATGGCGTAGACGATGTAGAGGACGAAGAAGATCGAGGCGACGTTCATCAGGATCGCGAGCACGATGTAGATGAGGAAGTTCGCCAGGACGAACCACCAGAACTCGGCTCGGCCGGCCCGCCCGTCGAACTTCGCGTATCGCTGGAGTACCACGGTCTTCCAGATGTTGATCATGTCCATGCGGTGTTCGTCCCCTTGCTCATTGACCCGGTCGGGTCTTCGCGGAACGTAGCACCTGGGTATGGGCGGTTTGGTTGACCCGTGTGTCTGGCCAGTCCGCCGGCCTCGCGGTCGGTAGTTTTTTCCGGTGGCCCGGATCCCGACGTTGCTCGAACGAGGACGCACGTTGTCGTTCGAGTTCTTCCCGCCGAAGACGTCCGGCGCGCACATGACCCTCGGCCGACCGTCGCGGCCCTCGAGCGTTTGCATCCGGACTTCGTGTCGATCACCTACGGCGCCGGGGGCTCCGACCGGCACCGAACCGGCGACGTCGTGGAGTGGATGAGCGCTTGAGACGCCATGGGTCCCCATGCCGCACCTCACCTGCCGCGGCCACTCCCGGGCCGACGTGGCGACGCTGCTCGACAACTACGAGCAGATCGGCATCGAGAACATCCTGGCGCTCGGCGGTGATCCGCCCGCCGACGGCCGCGACCGAGCCGGCGACTACCACTACGCCATCGAACTGCTCGAGGACGTGGTGGCGGCGGGCTGCTTCGCCGTCGGTGTGGCCGCGCATCCCGAGGTGCATCCTCGCTCACCCGATCGCGAAACCGACCGTCGTCATCTCGCCGACAAGCTCTCGATCGCGGACTTCGCCCT
>CAVVFL010000005.1:0-9814 GCA_963747375.1 Ilumatobacteraceae bacterium | reverse complement strand
CGACATCCCCACCACGTACACCCCGGTCGCCGGCGAGTGAACTGCGCCCCGCGGGGGCTCCGGCTGCCGTGGCCGATTTCCGCCAGTCGATCGTGCCGACGTCGGGCATGATGTGCACGTGCCTCCGCTCGACCCCGACCACTGCTACGTCGCCGTGCAGAGCCGCGACCAGCGATTCGACGGGTGGTTCGTGACGGCGGTTCGCACGACGGGCATCTACTGCCGTCCGAGTTGTCCGGCGATCACACCAAAGCGGACCAACGTCGACTTCTTTCCGACCGCAGCGGCGGCGCAGCAGCGCGGCTTCCGGGCGTGCAAGCGTTGCCGCCCCGATGCGTCGCCCGGGTCGCCCGACTGGAACGTCCGCCAGGACGTCGTCGCGCGAGCGATGCGACTGATCGCCGACGGCCTCGTCGAGCGAGAGGGGGTACCGGGGCTCGCTCGACGCCTCGGCTACAGCGAGCGTCACCTCAACCGGGTGCTCACCGACGAACTCGGCGCCGGCCCCCTCGCCGTCGCACGGGCCCAGCGCGCCCACACCGCTCGACTTCTCGTCGAGACGACGACGATGCCGCTCACCGACATCGCGTTCGCCGCCGGCTTCGGCAGCGTCCGTCAGTTCAACGACACGATGCGCAGCGTGTTCGCCGCGTCACCGACCGCCCTTCGCGCCGCCCCCCACCCCAAAACCAACCCCGAAATTCGGAGCGATCGTCCCGCTCAGCGCAACGATCGCTCCGAATTTCCGGCTCGAGTGGGTGGAGGGAAGGGTGGCGTCGTGCCGGGGACCGTGTCGTTGAGGCTGCCGGTTCGTCGACCGTTCGCCGCCGAGGCCGTGATGGCCTTCATCGGCGAACGGGCGATTCCGGGAACCGAGTCCTGGGACGGTGGCACGTACCGGCGAAGCCTCGATCTGCCCGGCGGGCCGGGCGTGGTGACCCTCGACGCGAGCGACGACCATGTCGCTGCTCGGCTCGCCCTGACGTCGTGGGGTGACCTCGCCGCAGCGGTGCAGCGAATCCGGCGGCTCCTCGATCTCGACGCCGACCCGACTGCAGTCGACGAAGCGCTCGGCCGTGACCTGCTCCTGCGGCCCCTCGTCCGCGCGGTGCCGGGTCGTCGCTCGCCGGCCAGTGTCGATGCGTTCGAAACCGCCGTGCGAGCAGTCATCGGCCAGCAGGTGTCGGTCGCGGGTGCTCGCACCGTGGCGGGTCGGATCGTCGAAGCGGCCGGCTCGCCGATCGAGATGGTTACGCCGGTGCCTGGCACCGGCGTAACCGTCGAGGGCATCAGCCGCCTGTTCCCGACTCCCGAGCAGCTGCTCGCCGCACCGGACGAGGCGTTCTCGATGCCCCACGCCCGGCGCGACACGATCCGACGGCTCGCGGACGCCGTTCTCACCGGCAGCGTCGAGTTGCATGTCGGTGCCGACCCCGCCGCGGCCCGCGACCAGCTCCTTCGCCTCCGCGGCATCGGACCGTGGACGGCCGACTACGTCGTCATGCGAGGGCTCGGCCATCCCGACATGTTTCTCGACGCCGACCTCGGTGTTCGGCACGCGCTCGATGCGCTCCAGATCGGGGCCTCCCGCTCCCTGGAATGGGCACCCTGGCGTTCCTACGCCGTTCACCACCTCTGGGCGAGCCTGTCGCCCCCCGAATCAACCGGAAGGACCACGCCGTGAACCACGGATCAACCACCGAACTCGTCTCGACCGTGATGGACACACCGGTCGGCCCGCTCACGATCGTCGTATCGGCCGATGGTGTACGGGCGATCCTGTGGCCCGACAACGACCCGGGCCGCGTGCATCTCGCCGCGACGTCGACGGGCTCCGATCATCCGGTGATCGTGGCGACCGTCACCCAGCTCACCGAGTACTTCGACGGCGAACGGGAGGAGTTCGACCTCCCACTCGACCCGGTCGGCACCGAGTTCCAACAGTCGGCATGGATGGCGCTACGGACCATCCCCTACGGGACCACGGTCAGCTACGGAGAACAGGCCGCCCGGATGGGCGATCGACGCAAGGCCCGCGCGGTCGGCGCCGCGAACGGCCGCAATCCGATCTCGATCGTCGTGCCGTGTCACCGAGTGGTCGGGTCGAACGGCTCACTCACCGGTTTCGCCGGCGGCATCGGCACGAAGGCCTGGCTCCTCGACCACGAACGCGGAATGCTGTGACGATCGGTTACGCCGGTGCCTGGCACCGGCGTAACCGATCAGGCGCGGTTGCGGGCGGCGGCCGACTGCGCCTTACGGGCGCGCTCGGCTTCCTTCTTGGCGGCCTTGGCCTCGGTGCGCTTGGCCTTGAGCGCGGCCTGCTCGTCGTCGGAGCGCTTCTGCGTGTCGATCAATGGTGCGATGGTGACCTCGTCGGCCTTCGGCAGTTTGACGAGTTCGTCGCTCTTCAGCAGGTCGCGGATGATCGCCGAGGCCGGTGCTTCACCGGCGACCGTCGAGGCCAACATGATGCGAGTCGATGCGACGCCGTGGCGTTCGACGACGCCGGGCAGAACCTCTTGAAGCTGCGCTGTCGACGGGCTGTCGGCGTGGTCGCCGAGCTCGGTGATGCAGTCGGCGAGACACAGATCGGTCAGCACCGCTGCGATGGCTTCCATGCCGCCGTCGATCCGACCGGCCTTGACGCCGGCGCGGACGCCGGCAGGGGTCAGCGCGTCGACGAACGACTCGAGGCCCTCACGATGATCGTCGTCGAGCGCTTCGATCGCCGTGGCGAGCTCCTCGTCGGTGGCGGCCTTGAACGAGCGATCGAGCAGGCCGAGCGCCTGCATCCGGTTCTTCATCTGATTCACGTCGCTCGACGCTATCGGCGCCCTGGCGTCGTCCCCGTTCAGACGAGCGGGAAGGACAGCACGACGGCTCCCGGAGTGCCGCGTAGGGTGACCCGCAGCGATGGGATCTCAACCGACACAGCGTTCGAGTCGAGGAGGAACATCGCCGCACCGAAGTCAACACGTTGGGCGAGTTCGGACGGCACGCCGATGGCGTCGTGCGTGAGGTGCACGTCGTCGGTTGTTGCTCGTACGAGGTGGACCAGGACGATCTCGGCGTCGGTCTCGCGCACGTAGGTGACCGAGTCGGCACCCGCATCGATCCACCTCAGAGCACCGTGCTGGAGCGCACCCGTCGTGCGTCGCATCTCGGCCAGCGTGCGGAGGTGATCGAGGAACACGTCGTCGTCATCGAGGCCACGCCACGGGAACGGGACGCGACCGGTGTCCATGGAGTCTCCCTCCACGCCCACTTCGGAGCCGGCGAAGATCGTGGGAACACCCGGCATCGTGAACAGGGCGACGAGCCCGACGAGGTGTCGAATCGGGTCGCCGTCGACGACCGTGCGGAACCGTGCAGTGTCGTGCGAGTCGAGCATCGTCATCGAGGCCTGCCTCGCATCCCACGAGACGTTCGCGGCGAGGTGACGCATCGAGTCGACCATCGCCACACCGTCGAGGTCGATCAGCTCGACGGCCGCCATCAGCGAGCGGGGAGCTGCTCCCTTGAGCCAACCCCACAGGGGCCGTGTGAACCACTGGTACGCCATCACGCCGTGCCAGCCGTCGCCGTCGAGGTCGTCGGACGCGTCGTAACAGTGCTCGGCGAGCAGCCATCGATCGTCGGCGATGTCGTGCATCGTCGCCCGCATGGTCCGCGCGACGCCGTGGTTGTCGTCGATCGTGCCGTGGCGTGCCGTCGTGTTCGCACAGTCGACGCGCCACCCGTCGAGTTCGAATGGCGCGCCGAGGTAGTGCGCCGTGACCGAATCGGCTCCGCCGTAGAAGCGCTCTCGCAGACCGACGCTGCGGTGGTCGAGCTTCGGCAGTGACCTGACGCCGTGCCACGCGACGTAGCCGTATGGTTCGTGCTCGTCGAAGAAGTAGTAGCCGCGCTCGGGGGCGTTGATGTCGTCGCGGGCAGCGGTGAACCACTCGTGTCGCTCGCCGGTGTGGTTGAGGGTGATGTCGCCGATCACACGGATTCCCCGGGCGTGCGCCGCGGCAACGAGCGAGGCAAGTGCGTCGTCGCCGCCGAGTGCCGGGTCGACGTGCGCGAACGTCGACGCGTCGTAGCGGTGCATCGAGCCGGCCGGGAAGAACGGGGTGAGGTAGATGAGCGTCGCACCGAGCCCGGCGGGATGGTCGAGGTGCTGCTCGACGCCGAGCAGGTCGCCGCCGAACCATTGGTGGGACCGCACCGATGGTGACGGATCGACGGGATCTGTCCACCGCTGGGCGACTGCCCAGTCAGGAGTCGGTCGGTCGACCTCCGATCTTGCGAATCGGTCGATGAAGACCTGGTATCCGACCGTGCCCGCCAGCCATGACGGTGCGGCGGCCGCGGTCGAGATCCGGAAGTCGGCGTCGTCGGTGACGTCGTGGTGGACGACTCCCTCGCCGTTCAGCCAGCATCGTCCGAGCGCCCCGCCGTCGAGGAGGAACCGGTACCGCGTGACCTGTGACGTGAGCCGGACGGCGACCGACCACCACGTGGCGCCCTCCTCGTGCGATTCGATCGCTGCGTCGACGACGGCCGGCTCACCGTCGGGGGTCGTGCGGAGCCGGACCCTGGTCGTTGCGCACGCAGCGGGCACCCGCAGTCGGACGGTGGCCGTTGCACCGATGGCGCGCGACGTGACGTCGAGGTAGCGAGGTGAGCCATCGTGGTGCGGTTGGTCGGCCAGGCGCAGCTGGGATCATTCCTTGACGCCGCCGGCGGTGAGCCCGGAGACGATGAAGCGCTGCAGGAACATGAACAACAGGACCACCGGGATCGCACCGATCAGCGAGCCGGCAGCGAACGGCCCCCATCGGTTGTCGAAGCCGGCGTTGACGTACCCCGACAAGCCGACCGCGAGCGTCTTGTTGTTCTCGCCGAGCATCACGCTGGCAACGAGGAACTCGGCCTGCGTGGTGATGAACGACAACAGGCCGATCACCGCGAGCACTGGTGTCGCCAGCGGGAGAATGATCTTGTAGAAGATCTGGAAGTGGGTGCAGCCGTCGATCATCGCCGCCTCGTCGAGCGAGTGCGGGATGGTGTCGAAGAACCCCTTGATGAGGTAGGTGTTCACCCCGAGTGCCCCGCCGAGGTAGATGAAGATCAGTCCCCACGACGACCCGAGGCCGATCGCTGGGAACAGTCCTTTGATGCGTGTCATGAAGAGGAACAGCGCCACGATGGCGAGCAGGTTGGGGAACATCTGGATGAGCAGCAGTGACAGCAACCCGACGCGCCGGCCCTTGAACCGCAGCCGGCTGAACGCATACGAGGCGAGTGCGCACATCGCCACCGTCAACACCGCAGTCGTGATGCCGATGAACATCGAGTTGGCGAACCACGACCAGAACGGGGGATGGCCAGGGTCGCTCATGAGCGCCCGGAAGTTGTCGAGCGACGGGTCCTGCGGGATGAGGCTCTGTGAGCTGAGGTTGCCGTCGGTGACCGCGGCCGAGAGCACCCAGGCCACGGGGAACAGTGCGAAGATCAGCGCGACCCAGGCGACGATGTGGCGCCATCCCGTCGTGCGGAACACCCTGCCCATCGACGGACGGTTGACCTCGAATGCCGGTGCTTCTGGCTCGTACGCCTGGGTGACGGCGTTCATCGCATCTCCTCGAGGGATCGGGTGGCGCGGAAGCTGACCGCCGAGATCGTGGCCACGATCATGAAGATGACGAGCGACACCGCGGCGGCGAAGCCGTAATCGACGCCGCCACCACCGGCGAACGCGATCTTGTACACGTACGAGATCAGGATGTCGGTGCGTCCGGCGTCACTGCCGGGGACCGGTGGCCGGCCTTCGGTCAACAGGTAGATGATGTTGAAGTTGTTGAAGTTGAAGGCGAAGCTCGCAATGAGTAGTGGGCCGACGGCGACGAGCAGGAGTGGGAACGTGATGAGGCGGAACGCCTTGAACCCGCTGGCTCCGTCGACAGCCGCAGCCTCGGTCAGGTCGGACGGGATGCTCTGGAGGGCGCCGGTGCACACGAGGAACATGTACGGGAAGCCGAGCCAGGTGTTGACGAGCAGGATCGAGAAGTAGGGCAGCCACTGGCCGTCGAGCCACGGCAGACTCGTGCCGAACCAGCGGTTGATCACTCCGAACTGCTGGTTGAGCATGCCGCGCCACACGAGCGCGGTCATGAAGCTCGGGATGGCGTACGGGATGATGATGAGGCTGCGGTACCACCGGCGGCCGAACATGCGGTCGTCGTTGAACACGATGGCGAGCAGCAGACCGAGACCGAACGACAGTGCGACGGAGAAGAGCGAGAACAGGATGGTCCAGATCAGCACCCGGACGAACACGCTGCGCGTCTGGTCGTCGTTGACGAGTCGCTCGTAGTTCTCCGTGCCGATGTTCGCTCTCCACCCCGGTACGAGCGCGTTGCCGTTGTCGTCGACGAACTGACCGTCGACGACGGAGTAGGTGGTGTTCGTCGACGAGTCGAAGATCGTGTCGGTCTGGGGGTCGTAGGTACGGACCTGGGTCTTCGCGAAGGCGGCACCGAAGCCGTCGTTGGCGATGTCGCCGGAGGGTCCGGGCACGATGAGTGCGTTGACCTCGGCCACGCGGTCGTTGGCCTGGCCGGTGTTGAGCGCGACGTACCCGTCGATCGTCTCTCGGCGACCGTCCTCGATGATCTGGGATTCGTCGATCGGGGTGAGCGCGTCGGCGGTGCCGACGAACCGCTCGCCATCGGGGTTCGTCAGCAGGAAGACGATCTCACCTTGGGGGTTGCCCTCGGCGAGGACCTGCAGGTCGTAGCGGATCGACTCGGTGCCGGCGCCGGTCGAGTTGGCCTCGATGCGCGCGATCGCCGTCTCCTTGTTCAGGTTGTTGCCCGTGCCGTAGTTCGTCGTCGAGATGTAGATCAGATAGAAGATCGGATACACCGCGAAGACCAGCAGGAACAGGGTGCCGGGCAACAGGTACTTGGCCGGGATGAACCGGCGCTTCGCGATGTAGACCACGTCGATCACGATCAACGCGACGATCGCGGAGATCGCGAGCCCGTAGTCGGGCTTGGCGAACATCGTCGGGAGCGACGCCAGCACCACGGCGTTCAGGATCCCGAGCAGCGTGTACTTGACGATCAGCCCGAACGAGGCGCCGTAGCGGGGCCCGGTCGGCTTCGACAGCGGCGGCATGATCGTGGCGAGTTCGCCGCGCTCGGGCGCGATCGTGGCGCCGCTCGCGGTGCTGGTGGGGGTGCCGGCCCGGGAGGAGGTGGTCCCACGGTCGTGGGACTCCTCCTCCCGGGAATCGGCGGTGTTCATGTGACGGTCAGCTCTCGGCGATCTTCGTTCGAATCTGGGCCGCGGCGTCGGTGAACGCCTGGGTCGGATCGGTCCCGGTGAAGATCAGCGAGTAGGCGTCGGTCCAGCTGTCCCAGACCGACGACATTGCGGGGATCGCAGGAAGCGGTGTGCCCTGCTGACCGGCAGCGCCGAAGCCCTGGATCAGCGGGTCGGACGAGACCTGGTCGTAGGCGCTGAGCATGGCCGGCGGGCGACCGCCTGCCTCGAACAGCGCGAGCTGCACTTCCTCGGTGCCGAGGTAGTCGACCATGAACGTCGTGGCGAGGTCGGGATTCTCGCTGAACGCGGACTGCATGAAGCCCTGGACGCCGACGAAGACCTCGGGGGTGCCGCCTTCGACCGGCGGGATGGGCTCGACGACGTAGTTGATGCCGGCGTCGGTGAATCCGCCGACGGCCCACGGGCCGGTGATCGCGAACGGCGCCTTGCCGGTCGAGAACGACTCGTTCATGATGTCGTAGCTGACGTCCTTGGAGATCAGGCCCTCGTTGCTCCAGTCGGCGAACTTCTGCGCCGCGGCGAGGCCGCCGGGGGAGTCGATGCCGACGTCGTCGGCGTTGTAGGTGCCGTCTTCGTTCTGGCCGAACACGTAGCCGCCCATGGCGCTGAACAACGGGTAGTTGTGGTACGGATCGGCCGGGTCCTGCTGGACCGCGAGCGGCACGTCGACGGTGCCGTCGGCCTTCAGGGCGAGCGCCGTAGCTTCGAGTTCCTCGAAGGTGGCCGGCGCATCGGGCACCAGGTCGGTGTTGCGGATGAGCGCGATGTTCTCGATGGCGTACGGGACGCCGTAGAGGGCGCCGTCGTAGGTGAACGCCTCGATGGCGACCGGTGCGTACAGGGCGGCGTCAGGGCCGAGGTCGATGGGAGCGACGACGCCGTTCGAGACGAGCTCGCCCAGCCAGTCGTGCGCGCCGGTGACGATGTCGGGACCTTCACCGGCGGGGCCGGCGATGGAGAGCTGGTCGCGGATCTCGTCGAATGGGACTTCGACGACTTGGACGTTGACCCCCTCGGCCTCGGAGAACGCGGCGGCGATCGGCTCCAGGACGGGTGCCCGGGTGTCGTCGGCCCAGATCACGAGGTCGGCGTCGCCGCGAGGCGGTGCCTGGTACTCGGTGGTCTCGGTGGTGGCTTCGGTGGTCTCGGTGACGGCGTCCGTGGTGGCGGTTGCGTCGGTCGTTTCGGTGGCGGTGGTGGCGGTGGTGTCGCCGGTCGAGGAACTGCTCGTGTCGTCACTGCCACACGCGGCGCCCACCAGGGCGGCCACGGCGGCGAAGGCGATCAAGCGGCGTGATGCGCGCATGGTGTCTCCCCCTCAGGAGGTTGGTTCGCCGGCGGGAGCCGACTCGGTTGTTGGGATGTTCGTTGGTGGGTGCCGCTCGGCCGCGGGCGGATCGTGGTGAGCCGCCGACTTCTCGGTGTTCACCTCGGACGAGTGGTGCAACCGAGGTCCAGATTACGGAATCCCCACCCTGCATGCAAGATTCTTGCGATATTTCTTCACTTTCTTGCAACGGTCGCGTACAGTCGGCCTCCATGCGGATCCGACTGCGCGACGTGGCGGAACTCGCGGGCGTCAGCGAGGCCACCGTGAGCCGAGTGATGAACCACAAGTCCGGCGTCAGCGCATCCACTCGTGAGCGCGTCGTCAGGGTGCTCGTGGAGCTCGGCTACGCACCCAAGGCACTGCACCACACGCCGAAGATGGGCGCTGTCGGGCTGATCGTGCCGGAACTCGACAATCCGATCTTCCCCAAGTTCGTGCAGGCGGCCGAGGCAAGACTGTTGTCGAGCGGGTACCTCTGCGTGTTGTGCTGTGCAACTCGAGCGGGGGCGAGTGAGGACGACTACCTCGAATCGCTCGTCGATCGGCGCGTTGCCGGCGTGATCGTGGTGTCCGGTCGCCATGCCGACGTCCGAGCAGATCACACCATCTACGACGAGATCGCCAACCGTGGCATCGCACTGGTCACGGTGAACGGCTCGATGGACGGCTCGGACATCCCCAGCGTGTCGACCGACGACCGTGCTGCCACCGTCACGGCATATCGACATCTGCACGCGCTCGGCCACGACCGCATCGGGTTGCTCATCGGGCCTCGGTGCTACACGCCGGTGCTCCGAAAGATCGAGGGTTTCGTCGGGGCGGCGACGGCGGCAGGCGTCGACGTCACCGACGACGTGATCGCCGAGACGATCTTCACCCTCGATGGCGGTTTCACCGGGGCGCAGCGCCTCTACGACGCCGGCGTCACCGGCATCGTCGCGGCCAGCGACATGATGGCGCTCGGTGCGGTCAGAGCCGCTCGCGAGCGTGGGCTCAGGGTGCCCGAGGACGTGTCGGTCGTCGGCTTCGACGACACCGAACTGATGCGCTTCACCGATCCGCCGTTGACCACGGTGCATCAGCCGGTCACACGCATCATCGACTACGCGGTCGATGTGCTGCTCGCTCAGATTCAGGATC
>CAVVFL010000004.1:0-46546 GCA_963747375.1 Ilumatobacteraceae bacterium | reverse complement strand
ACGTGTGACGGGCAGCTCGATCAGCGGTGGAGGGTGATGTCGTAGCCGCAGGTGTGCGCGCCGCTGGTCTTGTGGGTGACGCGTGCGACGGTGGCATCGGGAAGGACGCCCTGGAGGAATTCGAGTTCGCTCGCACACGCCTGACGGAAGCGGCTGGCCACCGACCAGATCGCGCAGTTGTGCAAGTTGATCCGGAAGTGGTCGTCGGTCAGCTGCTCCCAGTCGCACAGGTACCCCTGCGCGTCGAGCAACTCGGTGACGTTGGCGATTCGATCCTCCGTGGAGGTACCCGCAAGACGCACTTCGGCATCGTCGACGAGACGTTGACGCCGCCGGTCGAAGACGCGATCGACGAGTTCGGGATGTTCGTCCTCGACGAGTTCGAGCAGCTCGATCGACAGGTCGTCGGCGGTGACGAACAGCGGCTCGGCTCGCACGGTGGCGTGGTATCGGTCGGCTGGCCGGCCGGCGTTCCCGCGTCCTGGCGGGCTTCGATCAGCCCCGCAGCGTGCACGCCGAGAGGTGTTGGCGAACGGCACTGGAGGAGACCTCGAGCGTGGCGGCGAGCTCGTCGGCGGTCGCCTCGCCGTGGCGTTTCAGCGCCTCGAGCACGCGTCGCTGTGTCGGCGACGGCGCGGCGTCGGTCACGGACATGGGCAGATCGTAGCCTCTTTCGACACTTTCGCAAGGAACAACTTGAGAATCGAGTTCATGCTGGTAGCAAGGATTGCGATGGCGCATCCAATCACCCACCTGGGCCCCACGATCGGCGACCGAGCCGCAGCGACGGTCGGTAGCGTTGCCTGCGGTCCGAACCACGTGTGGCCACCGAGAGGAACGGCGATGAGTGAGACGTTGCGAGAGATCGAGGAACTGACCAACGCCGGCTACCAGTTCGGGTTCAGCACCGACCTCGACACCGACGTCGCGCCGCCGGGTCTGAACGAGGACGTCGTCCGGCTGATCTCGGCCAAGAAGAACGAGCCCGAGTGGTTGCTCGAGTGGCGCCTGGCCGCCTACGACGCCTGGACGACGATGGACGAGCCCGACTGGGCCAAGCTCCAGATCGCCCCGATCGACTACCAGGACATCACTACTGGGCGGCGCCGAAGAAGAAGCCCGTGCTCGACAGCCTCGACGAGGTCGACCCCGAGATCCGCGACGATGTTCGACAAGCTCGGCATCTCCCTGGACGAGCAGAAGCTGCTCGGGCCGTCGCCGTCGACGCGATCATCGACTCGGTCTCGGTGGCCACCACGTTCAAGGCGACCCTCGCCGAGGCCGGCGTGATCTTCTGCTCGTTCTCCGAAGCCGTGCACGAGCATCCCGACCTGGTGCGCGAGCACCTCGGCTCGGTCGTCCGGTCCGCGACAACTTCTTCGCCGCGCTCAACTCGGCGGTGTTCTCCGACGGGTCGTTCTGCTACATCCCCGCGGGCGTGCGCTGCCCGATGGAGCTGTCGACCTACTTCCGGATCAACGCGCAGAACACCGGCCAGTTCGAGCGGACCCTGATCGTCGCCGAGGACGGCGCCACGTGTCAGCTACCTCGAGGGCTGCACCGCGCCGATGCGCGACGAGAACCAGCTGCACGCCGCGGTGGTCGAGCTGGTCGCCCAGGACCACGCCGAGATCAAGTACTCGACGGTGCAGAACTGGTACCCCGGCGACGAGGACGGTGTCGGCGGCATCTACAACTTCGTCACCAAGCGGGGTCGAGCGCACACCGACGCGAAGATCTCCTGGACCCAGGTCGAGACCGGCTCCGCGATCACCTGGAAGTACCCGAGCGTGATCCTGCAGGGCGACGACTCGGTCGGCGAGTTCTACTCGGTGGCGCTGTCACCACCAACCGCCAGCAGGCCGACACCGGCACGAAGATGATCCACATCGGCCGCAACACCACGAGCACGATCATCTCGAAGGGCATCTCCGCCGGCCACGCCCAGAACACCTACCGGGGCCTGGTGAAGGTGCTGCGCTCGGCCGAGGGCGCCCGCAACTACACCCAGTGCGACTCGCTGCTGCTCGGGCCGGAGTGCGGCGCCCACACCTTCCCGTACATCGAGGTGAAGAACGAGACCGCCGCAGGTCGAGCACGAGGCGTCGACGTCGAAGATCAGCGACGACCAGCTGTTCTACTGCCGCCAACGCGGCCTGACCGAGGAGGACGCCACGTCGATGATCGTCAACGGCTTCTGCCGTGAGGTGTTCGACGAGCTCCCGATGGAGTACGCCGTCGAAGCCCAGGCTCTGCTGCGCGTCAGCCTCGAAGGAACGGTCGGCTGATGCTGCACATCGAGAACCTCACCGCCTCCATCGGCGACAAGCAGATCCTCGATGGGCTCGACCTCGACATCGGCGCCGGCGAGGTCCACGCCATCATGGGCCCGAACGGCTCGGGCAAGAGCACGTTCGCACACGTGCTCGCCGGTCGCGACGGCTACGACGATCGGGGCACCGTCACCCTCGACGGCGCCGACCTGCTCGCGCTGGCACCCGAGGCCCGCGCCGCTGCCGGCGTGTTCCTGGCATTCCAGTACCCCGTCGAGATCCCCGGCGTCGGCAACATGTACTTCCTGCGCACCGCACTCAACTCGGTGCGCCGGGCCCGCGGCGAGACGAGATCGCCGCCGGCGACTTCCTCGCACGTGGCCAAGGAGCAGATGGCGCTCCTCGACATGGACCCGGCCTTCCTCGATCGCTCGGTCAACGACGGGTTCTCCGGTGGCGAGAAGAAGCGCAACGAGATCCTGCAGATGGCGCTGCTCGAGCCCCGCCTCGCCATCCTCGACGAGACCGACTCCGGGCTCGACATCGACGCCCTGCGGGTCGTGGCCGGCGGCGTCAACGCGCTCCGCGGACCCGAGCGGTCGATGATCATCATCACGCACTACCAGCGCCTCCTCGACTACATCAAGCCCGACTTCGTGCACGTGCTCGTCGACGGACGCATCGTCGAGTCCGGCGACCACACGCTCGCGCTGCACCTCGAAGAGCACGGCTACGCCGACTTCGTCAACACGACCTCACGATGCCCCCGAGCGACCGCTCGCGGGCGCCCCGTCGTCGACGATGAGCCCGACTGCCCTCCGGTGTCGCGCTCCGCCATCGACCGGCTCGACTCGATCGGTGTGCCGACCAAGCGCGACGAGGCGTGGCGGTACGCGCCGCACCGGCTGCTCGCCGAGCTGGTCTTCGGTCCGTCGCAGGCGCCCGATGCGACGAGCTCGGCAGCATCTCGACGAGCGCCTGCCGTCGCTCGACGGTCCTCGCATCGTCATCGTCAACGGCGTCGTCGATCAGGCGCTCGAGTTTCATCACCGGCGCAGTGCCGGTGCAGGCGTGTCGTTGACGCCGTTGGCGGGCGCATCGTCCGACCTCGTCGCACCGCACTTCGAGCGCGCCGACGACGACGTCACGATGCCTACCTGGCGCTCAATCGGCGTACGGCACCGACGGCGCGGTGATCGAGATCGCCGACGGTGTTCGGCTCGAGGTGCCGATCCACGTCGTCGACGTCGTCGTGCCCGGCTCGACCACCACGGCGCCGCGGCAACCAACATGTGGTGCAGCGGCGTGTCGATCCACGTCGGAACGGGAGCACGGCCACGATCGTCGAGACCCGGATCGGGCGACGGCGACGATGTCGGCGGATCGAATGCCCTCACGAGCGTTCATCTCGGCGACGACGCCACGTTCGAACACATCGTGCTGCAGGACCTTCCGGCGACGCAGGTCCACCTCGGTCGGGTCGAAGTGACGCTGGGCGAGCGCAGCACGCTACGAACCCGGTCGTTCAACCTCGGTGCGTCCTACGGCCGTCTCGAGTATCACGTCGACCTTGCTGGCGTCGGTGCGACGCGCCGACCTGTCCGGGCTGTTCTACGGTGTCGGCGAACAGACCCTCGACCAGCAGATCACCGTGGTCCACCTCGCCAAGGACTGCACCAGCCGCCAGTCGTTCCGTGGTGTGCTCGACGACGCCAGCACCGGCGTGTTCAACGGAGGCATCGACGTGTGCCCCGGCGCCGACGGCACCGACGCCGAACAGTCCAACGACAACCTCCTGCTCTCGAACCGGGCCGAGGTCAACACCCAGCCCCGCCTCGAGATCCTCGCCGACGAGGTCGCCTGCAAGCACGGCGCCACCGTCGGCCAGCTCGACGACACCGCCCTGTACTACCTGCGTTCGCGTGGCATCGCCGCCGACGACGCACGGCGCCTGTTGATCCGCGGGTTCGCCGACCAGGTCGTCGACGACGTCGGCATCGACGCGGTTCGCGCGTGGATCACCCACCGACTCGGACACGACGATGACTGATCCCGACGCAACGACCAGCGACCAGTCCGTCGGCGAACCAGCCGTCGGTGAACGGCTGTCGGCGTCGGCGTCGGCGTGCGCAAAGGGTTCCCCCTGCCGCGTGACTGCGAGGTCACGATCGTCCCAGCGGGCCACCGGACCACGTTGCCCAAGGGCGAGCGGGTCACGTTGATGCAAGCGCTCGGCGGCACCGCCACCATCAAGACCCGCGAAGGCGAGATGGCGCGCCTGAGCCGCAACGACTCGATCGAGTTCGGCTTCATCGACGCTCCCGACAGCGACGACACCCGGTGGCGACCGACGGAGCCGTTCAGCGTCGACCGGGTGTGGGAAGCCGCCACCACGGTCTACGACCCCGAGATCCCCGTCGACATCGTCGAACTCGGTCTCGTCTACCGCGTCGACGCCGAACAACTGGCGAGCCGGAACTGGCGCGTCGAGGTCGACATGTCGGTGACCGCGCCGTTCTGCGGCATGGGCGACATCCTGCGCCAGGACCTCCACGATGCCGTCGCCGCGCTCGAACGGCGTCGAGGAGGTCGAGGTCAAGCTGGTCTTCGACCCGCCGTGGACCGCATCGCGTCTGTCCGACGTGGCGCGCCTCGAACTCGGCATGATGTGATCGCCCGCTAGGTTCGGGCGGATGACTGACTCGCTGCATCGAAACGTGGTTCGGGTGGTCGACGCCGGCGCTGCGATCGGGCTCGATGTGCAGCCCGTGCGGTTCCCCGAGGGGACCAAGACCGCGGTCGATGCGGCCGCTGCGATCGGCTGCGACGTCGGCCAGATCGTCAAGAGCCTGATCTTCGCCGTCGACGGCGAGGTCGTGCTTGCGTACGTCAGCGGATCGAATCAACTCGACGAGACGAAGCTGGCGTTGGCCGCCGGCGGAGCCGTCTGCAGCCGTGTCGACGCCGACAGGGTGCGGGCTGCGACCGGCTTCCCGATCGGTGGCGTGCCCCCGTTCGGTCACGACACCGCACTGCCCGTTTTCATCGACCCGGATCTGCTGCAGTACGACACCGTCTGGGCAGCGGCGGGGACCTGGCACGACGTGTTCTCCTTGACGCCCCAGGAGCTGGTGTCGGCCAGCAGCGGCGTCGTCGTCGAGCTGGCGAGGGCCTGAGGTGTTCGAACGTTGGCGACGTAACGCGGCACCCGAGCGGCCTGTCGACCCCTGGGCCGAGATCCTGGCCTTGCTGTTCCCGAACGGCCTCGACGATGTGCAGCACCATCTCGTCCGCTATGCGATCGGCGACTCGCCACCCACGTTGGCCGCAGCGCGCGTTGCGCTCGGTGCGCTCGATCAGCAGACCAGTGCCTCACCGGTGATGATCCGGTGGGGCCCCGACGACCTTGACGTCGTCGATGTCGAGGGCGTGAAGATCGCGCTCGATCGCGCCGATGCGTCGGTGTCGGTGCAGATCGCGGAGGGTTCCTACGAGCCGCACGTCGCGGCAACGCTCGACCGGTTGCTCGGCGCTGGTGATGTGTTTGTCGACGTCGGCGCCAACGTCGGCTACCACTCGTTTCGGGCATCGCCGCGCGTTGGCGCCGATGGTCGAGTGATCGCCGTCGAAGCCAACCCCGAGAACGCCCGATTGATCGCTTGGTCGATTGCGATCAACTCGTTGACGAACGTCGAGTTGGTTCCCCTCGCGCTGGCATCGTGTCGTGGCTACGTGAACTTCGGCACGCACGTCGGCTCGAACGGTGGCTTCCTTCCCGACGACGACGACACCACGGGCTCAGGGAGGGGCACGATCGTGCCGACTATCGCGATCGACGACCTCGGTTCGACCACGTGTCGGTCGTCAAGATCGACGTCGAGGGCGCCGAGGCCTCGTGATCGACGGGTCCGCGGAGATCATCGAGCGCGATCGACCGTCGTTCGTCATGGAGTTCTCGCTGGAGATGACCGCTCGGGTGTCGCGCGAGGAACCCGCACGAGCATCTCGATCGGTTCGTCGACTGGGGCTACTCGATCGCCATCGTCGATCGGGTCACGTCTGTCGCCGATGCCGGATGTCGTCGGTCGACGAGCTGCTTGCCGACTGGGGCGACTTCCTGCGCATCGAGGATCTGCTCCTCATGCCGCTCGAACGCTGGGCCGTCCGCGGCTCGATCTCGCCACCGACCCGACGGGTCAGACGTCGGCGCGGTCGAGGGCGTCGGCGAGGGTGTTCCAACCGAGCACGGCGCACTTGATGCGCACCGGGAACTTGACGACGCCCTGCAGCGCCTCGAGGTCGCCCATCGGCACCTCGTCGTCGCCGGGCTGCGCCTCGTAGCCCTCGATGCCCACCATCGTCTTGAACTTGCGGATCAGGGCCCTGGCCTGGCTGACCGGCTTGCCGATCACGGCCTGGGTCATCATCGATGCCGACGACTGTGAGATCGAGCAGCCCTGACCGGCGATCTTCACGTCGCTCACGATCGCGTCGTCGCCTTCGCCGTCGACCAGCAGGTACAGCGTGATCTCGTCGCCGCACAGCGGGTTGTGGCCGCGCGACTCGATGGCAGGCGGCGATTCGAGTTCGCCACGATTCCGCGGGGTGCGGTAGTGGTCGAGAATGATCTCGCGGTAGAGGTCTTCCAGGCCCGGCATCAGAACCCGAAGATATCGGTTGCACCGGCGAGCGCATCGGCGAGGGCGTCGACGTCGTCGGTTCCGTTGTAGAGGTAGAGGCTCGCCCGAGTGGTCGACTGGACGCCGAGGATCTGCATCAGTGGCTTCGCGCAGTGGTGGCCGGCGCGCACGCAGACGTTGTGTTCGTCGAGGATCTGGCTCACGTCGTGAGGATGCAGATCGCGGAACGCGAAGCTGATGACGCCGCCGCGCACCTCGACGTCGTCGGGCCCGTAGATCGTGATGTCGTCGCCGAAGCGCTCGTTGAGCGTGTCGAGTGCGTAGCGGGTCAGGTCCATCTCGTGCTGACGGATGTCGGCCATGCCGAGGTCCTCGAGGAACTCGACGGCGGCGCGGAGGCCGACGGCCTCGACGATCGGCGGCGTGCCGGCCTCGAACTTGGCGGGAACAGGTGCGGTCGTGAATCCGTCGAGCGTGACGGTGTCGATCATGTTGCCGCCACCGAGGAACGGGGGCATCTCGTCGAGCAGCTCCATGCGGCCCCAGAGCATGCCGATGCCCGACGGACCGCACATCTTGTGGCTGGAGAACGCGACGAGGTCGGCCCCCCAGGCCTGTACGTCGGTGGCGTTGTGGGGGACGTACTGGCACGCGTCGACGACAGCCAGCGCGCCGGCCTCGTGCGCGGCGGCGCAGAGCCTGGCGACCGGCGGGATCGTGCCGAGCACGTTGCTCATCGCGGTGAACGAGAAGACCTTGGCACCGTCGAGGAGCCGGTCGAGGTCGGTGAGGTCGAGCTGGCCGTCGGCGGTGATGGGGACCCAGCGGATCTCGATGCCGCGCTCGTCACGCAGCATCTGCCACGGAACGATGTTGGCGTGGTGCTCCATGTGTGTGAGGACCACGACGTCGCCCTCGCCGAGGTTGGCGCCGCCCCATGACCGAGCGATGAGGTTGATCGACTCGGTGGCGTTCTTGGTGAAGATGATCTCGTCGGGACTCGACGCGTTGACCAAGCGGGCGACGGCGCGGCGGCCGCCTTCGAATGCCTCGGTCGCCTCGCCGGCGAGCCGGTACGAACTGCGGTTGATCGGTGCGTAGGAGGTCTCGAGGAATTCGGTCATCGCGTCGATGACCTGCCGGGGCTTCTGCGACGTGTTGCCCGAGTCGAGGTAGACGAGGGGTGACCCGTCGATCCGGCGCGACAGGATCGGGAAGTCCTTGCGCAGCGCCTCGAGGTCGTACGCCATCGCGCTCAGGCTCCGCTCGATGCCGGCGTCTTGAAGGCGTCGTAGCCGTCGCGTTCGAGTTGCTCGGCGAGTTCCATGCCACCGCTCGCGACGATGCGACCGTCGACCAGGATGTGGATGCGGTCGGGGGTGACCTCGTCGAGCAGGCGCTGGTAGTGGGTGATCAGCACGACGCCCATCGTGGGTCGCTCGGCGCGGACTTCGCGAATGCCCTGGGCGACGATGCGCAGTGCGTCGATGTCGAGGCCCGAGTCGGTTTCGTCGAGGATCGCGAGCTCGGGTTCGAGGATGGCCATCTGCATGATTTCGTTGCGCTTCTTCTCGCCGCCCGAGAATCCCTCGTTGAGGTACCGATCGACGAACGAGGAGTCCATCCCGAGGCGCTTCATCCACTCCATGGTGGCGAGGCGAAGCTCGAGCACCGACAGGTCGATGCCCTTGCGCTGCGACAACGCCTGGCGCAGGAACTGGATGACCGAGACGCCGGCGATCTCCTGCGGGTACTGGAAGGCGAGGAACATGCCGGCCTTGGCGCGTTCGTCGACGGCCCAGTCGGTGATGTCGTCGCCGAGGAACGTGATCGTGCCGTCGGTGACCTCGTACTCGGGCGAACCCATCAGGGTGCTGCCGAGCGTGGACTTGCCGGAGCCGTTCGGGCCCATGATCGCATGGACCTCGCCGGGTGCGACCTCGAGGTCGAGCCCCCGCAGGATCTCGGCATGGTCGCCCTCGGCGGGACGAACGTGCAGGTTCTCGACTCGGAACAGGGTCTCACTCACGCAGGCAATTCTACCCCGCTCCGGAATTCTCCCTATCCCCATAGGAGAAATTCGGTTACGCCGGTGCCAGGCACCGGCGTAACCGGCGGTCAACCGTGTGACACCGGCTGTGCAGAATGGCCGCATGGGACGATCCCCGCGGAATGATCACGTCGGTGCGTGGCACCACGTCATGAATCGAGGCGCTGACCGTCAGGACACGTTCAGCGACGACATCGATCACCAGTCCTTCTACCGGCTGATCGGTGACGCCGTCGAACGTGATCTCATGGAAGTCCATGCACATTGTGAGATGACGAATCACTTCCATCTCCTGACGCGTTCCGCGGCGGGAGGCGTGTCGGCGGCCATGCACCGGCTGCAGTCCGAGTACGCCCGGTGGTACAACGAACGACACGATCGGAGTGGGCCCCTGTTCACGGGCAGGTTCACGGCGGTCCCCATCGACTCCGACGAACAGTTGCTCACGACAGCCAGGTACATCCATCGGAATCCCTTGGCGATCGTGCCCAAGAGCGGTCTCGCCGACTATCGATGGTCGAGCTACGGCGCCTACGTGGCGGGAGTTTCGCCGCCGGATTGGCTGCGCACCGACACTCTGCGAGCGGTCGGGGCGATGACGCCCGAGGAAATGCGCAGCTTCGTCGAAACCGACCTCGCGTCCGACACGGCGCAGTGCCACTGGGCTGGTCGCCGACCTTCGCTCGAGGCCCTGCTCGAGGCGGTTGCGGGCGCATATGGGATCTCGGTTCGACAGCTGATCGAGCGGGCACGGGGGACCGCGTCGGCACGACAGCTGGTCGCCATGCTCGCGGTGGATCTGCGCATTGCGACGACGGGTGAGGTCGCCGATGTGCTCGGTCTCGCCGGCAACACCTCGGTGCGCGTGCTCGCTCGGCGCGGCCGTGTGCGAAGCGCCGATGATCTTGCGTTCGCTCGAATCGGACAGCACGTGAGCGCATGCCTCTGAACTGGTTACGCCGGTGCCTGGCACCGGCGTAACCAAGTCAGCGGGCGCGTTCGATGTGTTTGGCGACGAGGTTCTCGAGGGCTTCCTGGCGACCGCTGACGCGAACGGGTTCCTTGTCGGAGCCGAGCTGCGCGTCGTGGAGTTCCTGCAGGCTCGCCCCACCGGTGATGTCGCTCGCGGACTCCCAACCGGCGTAGCGGTCGGCGCGGCGTGCGTCGAGTTCGCCGTCGTCGATGATCGCCGCCGCCACCACGAGCGCCCTCGCCATCGTGTCCATCCCACCGATGTGCGCGTGGAACAAGTCGTTGCGGTCGGTCGACTGACGCCGCAACTTGGCATCGAAGTTCATGCCGCCGGACGTGAACCCGCCGCCGCGGAGGATCTCCAACATCGCCAGCGTCATCTGCTCGACGGACACGGGGAAGCGGTCGAGGTCCCAACCGAGACGGTCGTCGCCGGCGTTGGCATCGATCGAACCGAAGATGCCTGCGCCGAACGCCGCCGCGATCTCGTGGGCGAAATCGTGGCCGGCGAGCGTGGCGTGGTTGACCTCGATGTTGACCTTGACCTCGTTCTCCAGTCCGTACTTCTGCAGGAAGGCGTGAACGGCGGCGACGTCGTAGTCGTACTGGTGCTTCGTCGGCTCGAACGGCTTCGGCTCGATCAGGATGAGGCCGTCGAACCCGATGGCGTGCTTGTGTTCGACGACGAGGTTGAAGAACCGGCCGAGCTGGTCGAGCTCGCGGGCATGTCGGTGTTGAGCAGCGTCTCGTAGCCCTCGCGGCCGCCCCACAGGACGTAGTTGGCGCCACCGAGGCGATGCGTCGCGTTCATGCAGTGCGCCACCTGGGCGGCGGCGTAGCGGAACAGGTCGGGATCAGGGTTGGTCGCCGCGCCCGCCTGGAACCGGGGGTGCGAGAACAGGTTGGCCGTACCCCACAGCAATTTCACGCCGGTGCGCTCCTGATGCTCGGCGGCGAGGTCGACCATCTCGTCGAAGTTGCGGCACGACTCGGCGAACGTCGACCCTTCGGGTGCGATGTCACGGTCGTGGAAGCAGTAGAACGGTGCGCCGAGCTTCGACACGAACTCGAACGCGACGGCCATCTTCTCCTTGGCGGCCACCATGGGGTCACGGGCCGGATCGAGCCACGGGCGGTCGAGCGTGCCGGAGCCGAAGATGTCGATGCCCTCGGAGTTGAACGAATGCCAGTACGACACCGCGAAGCGAAGCTGCTCGGCCATCGTCTTGCCGGCGACGACGCGGTCGGCGTCGTACCAACGAAAGGCGAGTGGATTGTCGGAATCGGGGCCCTCGAAGTTGATGCGGTCGATGTCGGAGAAGAAGTCGTTGCTCATGTCGGTGCGCGTCCTGTGCTCGGTCTGATGACATGTGACATCGGGCCACATGTAGCGGAATGTTTGTTGACAAGTATGACAAACCCCGATCTAGAGTGCAACCCATGACCTCGGCCGCCCGCACACCTCATTTGAGGAGGTTGAACCTGGCGCTCGTGCTCGAGCGGTTGCGAAGGCAGGGATCGTGCTCGCGGTCGCAACTCGTCGCCGCAACCGGGCTGACCCGCAGCGCGATCGCGGGCCTCGTGGGTGAACTCGAGGCGATCGGTCTCGTCATCGAAGCACCGTCGGCACCCGAGGGTCGACCCGGTCGACCGTCACCCGTCGTGCGCGTCGACGACCGGTGCGTCGTTGCACTCGCGATCGAGATCTTCGTCGACGAGATCGGCGCTGCGTTCGTCGCGCTCGACGGCTCGATCGTCACCTCGGTCCGAGCGGCGCGGCCGCGAGCGCGAGTGTCAGTCGCCGACACGGTGACCGACATCGTCACATTGGTCGCCCGGTTGGAGTCACAACTCCCGCAGCAGCGGCATGCGATCCAGAAGGTGATCGGGTGCGGCGTGTCGGTGCCCGGATTGGTGCGTGACATCGACGGTGTCGTCGTCGCCGCACCGAACCTCGGCTGGATCGATGTGTCGCTGGCCGAGTCGCTGGCGTCCGTGCTCGACCCGGGTGTCCCGATCCGCGTCGGCAACGATGCCGATCTCGGCGCGCTCGCCGAATCGCGCTTCGGCGCCGGCGTGGGCTCCGACCACATGATCTTCGTGTCGGGAGAAGTCGGCGTCGGCGGCGGGCTCGTCGCCGACGGCCGGCCAGTCGTCGGTCATCTCGGGTTCGCCGGCGAGATCGGCCACCTTCCGGTGAACCCGGACGGTCGGCGTTGTCGATGTGGATCGATCGGCTGCTGGGAGACCGAGGTCGGCGAGTCGGCGCTGCTCGAACGGGCCGGCCTCGACCCCGATGGCGGCCGGGCCGCGGTCGAGGAGCTGCTCGACGGCGCGTTGGCCGGGGATCTGCGGGCGGCGGAGGCGCTCGCGTCCGAGGCCCGCTGGCTGGCGATCGGGATCGCCGGGCTCGTGAACGTCTTCGATCCCGACACCGTGGTGCTCGGGGGTCTCTTCGCGCAGCTGCTCCCCGCAATCCGAACACAGCTCGACGTGGAACTGGCGGATCGTCGCTACCTCGCGGCCGGTCGGGATGTCGCAGTCGTCGCTGCGGCCCTTGGTCCGCAGGCGGTGACGGTCGGCGCCGCGGAGCTGGCGTTCGGCCCGTTGCTCGACGATCCGGCCGGCGTGATGGGCGCGGACGTCGCCTGAGCGTCAGCGAGTGAGCGCCATCGCGCTGCCGGGACGAAGGAGAAACGGAGTCAGGTGCGCGGCGAGGTTCGAGAACGGCAGCACGTCGGCGTGGAGGTCGATCCCCAGGGTGTCGGTCATGAATCGTCGGCGGGCCTGAACTCGCTGCCAGGCATCCGGGTACGCGGCGGCGAACTCCGCTCGGAGTGATTCGTCGGCCAGCGCCACACCGTCCTCGATGTTGGTCGTGAAGTACGGCGTTCCGGTCGCGGGGATGATGTCGCACTGCAGCGCCATACCGGAGCGCAACTCGATCCTCGAGTCGGGGAACACGGGCGAGTTGACCCACTCGTCGAGGTGGAGTTGATGGCCGGGGTTGAGGGAAACTCCGAAGAACGGATCGCCCAGGTGGCGGTCGACGGCCGCCTGGAGTTCGCCGCCGACCTGTCCGACGTGAAGGGCGCCGTACCAGTCGGCGACGGCCTCGAAGTAGGGAGCGACGAGACGTTCGACGTAGTCGACGGCAGCCTCCGGCAGCTCGTGCGCCTCCTCGACGACGAAACCCGCTCGGCAGTTCAGCGCTCCCCAGATCCCGAACGCGATCGTGAACGGGTCGCCCCGTTCGATCGGCCGGTCGCCGGGACTCAACAGGCCGTACCGCGCCCGCGGCCCGGCACTGAGCATGAGGTGGCACGACAGCGGTGTTCCGCTCCACTCGAGCAACCGGGCGGCCTCGCGTTCGGTCATGCCGGGTTGCAGGCCGGTCAGGACGTTGCGCACGCTGCGCGACGTCTGGCACGCCGCCCACTCGAACGCCGCGAGCTGCTCGACCTCGTTGGTCACCCGGAGCCCGTCGGCAGCGTCGATGAGCAAGTCGGTGGCATTCTCGACGAGTCCGGCGGAGCCGACCGCCGATCGGAGTTCGTCGACGACGAACGCCGGCACCTCGATGGTCGCGCGGTGTGCGTAGGTCTTCCAGCCGACCACACCGACTCGACTGCCGGGTCCGATGCCCTCGTCGAGCAGCGTCTCGGCGAGCGGTCTCGAGTTGTCCCGCGCTTGCCCGGGCAGGCTGAGGTCCTGGAAGCGGACCGGTCTCACCGGGAGCGCCGCCGCCGCTCCGAGGTCGAAACACTCGTTGCCGAGCAGCATTGCCGGGTCGTCCGTCGGCCCGACGATCAGCGCGGCTTCTTCGAAGCGTGGGTCGAAACCGGTCAGGTAGGCGATGTTGGCGCTGTGCTCGCGGTCGGCCCACACGACGAGTCGGTCGTAACCGTGGGCCTCCATGACGGCCCGCAGCCGGTCGAGCCTGCGGGCGAAGATCGACTCGGGCAGCAGGGGTTCGGTCGTCGGCATGCCGAAGTCCGGCAACGCGATCTCCGCCAGATGTGCTCCCGACCGGGTCACGCCATCACTCCCCGGGCAGCCATGGGGTCGCTTCGGTCGCGCCCCGTTCGATCGTCACGAACTGGTCCGCTCCGACGGTCATCCACGGGCCGGTCTCGCCGTCGGGCCACTGGATTCGGACCTCGGCCTGGTCGGCCTCGCCGAGACCGGCGTGGAGCCAGCCGCTCTTCCCGCCGGCATGTCCGCCCCCGACGGTCACCTCTCGGACGACGGTCCGGTCGTCCACCTCGACCTCGACCCAGGCGCCCACCGCGTCGACGTTCGGCGCCGGTTGCTCCAGTCGCACGGCGATCCAGTGGCCCACGGGCGCCGGGTTCTCGGCGTCACCGCTGCCGACGTTGCGCCACAGCGACACGTTCGCCTCGCGATGGACGACGACGAGGTCGAGCATCCCGTCGAGGTTGAGGTCGACCAGCGATGCTCCGCGCGCCCGGTCGTACCCGACGATGCCGGCGGCCTCGGCTCCCTCCACGAAGGTTCCGTCGGGTTGCCCGATCAGCAGGTTGCTCGGGTCGAGTGTCGCGTAGTCGGGTTGCGCCTCGACGTTGCCCTTGCTGACGAACAGGTCGACGAGACCGTCGTTGTTCACGTCTTCGAACTCGGGATGCCAGGCCGTCGACGGGAGGACGTCGCCGCCCGTGTACGGACGTTGCGCCGTGACGCCTGCCTTGAGTGCCATGTCCTTGTACGTCGGCGCGGCCGGGCCGCTGTCGAGTGTCTGCAGCTTGTTGTCGCCCTGGCTGCTGAGGAAGACCTCCGGGTAGCCGTCGCCCGTCAGGTCCTGGCTGGCGATGCCCATGCCCCAGATCTGCACCGGCCGCCAGCCGTCGGCCTCGGTGTACTCGCGGGGCGGCTCGCCCTCGGCGATGTGCCACAGCTGTTCTCGACCGTCGATGTAGTAGTTCCGGTCGTTCGAGACGCGAAGATCACGACGACCCGAACGATCCCAGTCGCTGAAGAGCATCGACAAGGTGCAGTACCCCGGAGTGAGCGCGATCGGCGCGTCGTAGACGTCGCCGGCCGATGCCGGGCGCACGAGTTGGCTGTCGGCGCAGGCCTCCTCGTCGAGGGTGCGGTAGCTGCCGAACGCGAGCGTGGGCAGCGTGTTCGTGCCCTCCCACGTCGCGCTGAACGCCGTGGTCCAGTCGTCACCGCCGTCGAGACCGAGTTGTTCGTTGGCGTCTTCGAAACGGCAGTCGCCGAGCCCGCGCAGCATGACGTTGGCCCCGCGACGCAGGACGGCGAGATCCATCAGGCCGTCGCTGTCGACGTCGAGCGGATAGGCCCCGGTCACCGCCGTCAGGTCGGTGACCGATGACGTCAACTGTTCGAAGCGGAGCTCGCCACCAACCTCGCTCAGGTTCCGGTAGAGCGCGGCCGGCTCCGTACCGCCGGCGAAGTAGAGGTCGGGACGCCCGTCGCCGTCGCAGTCGAATGCAGCGACGCCACCGCCCACGAAGTGCTCGTACGCGCCTTCGTAGGAGTGGTCGATGCCCGAAGCGCTCGTGTCGTCGACGAACCGCGGTGCGTCACCGATGTCGGCTGCCGACGACGACCGGCCGCTACGCCAGGCCACGACGACTGCCCCGGCCGCGAGGACCACCACGAGTGCACCCACGACGAGCCAACGCGATCGCGAGTGCCTCGTCTGGGTGGGGCGGTCCGGATCGGCGGACGCCGACTCGTCGGGCATGAACCCGATTGAACCACCTTCGCGTGACCACCAGGAAGCGCGCCGATCGTGCCGCAAGGGTCAACCCACCCACAGCGATGAGCGAGGAGCCCGGATACCGGCCCTTCGCTCATCGCTTACGTCAGGAATTCCACAGCGATGAGTGAGGAGCCCGGATACCGGCCCTTCGCTCATCGCTTACGTCAGGAGCCTGCGAGCGGGTTGACGCCCGACCGGATCGACTCCATGCTGTGGTCGATGGCGGCCACCTCCTCATCGCCGGTGCGGCCGGACCTCCTGGCGGCACAGGCCACCGCGTGGCAGCACGTCACGTCGCCGGGAGCTTCGTGGACCGGCGCCGAGCGACGAGCGATCGCCCAGACGGCCATCGCGGCGCTGGACGACTCCGACCCGTTGCCGCCGTGGGTGTCGCCGACGAGTGTCGGCCGATCCGTGTCGACCGACGTGGTGCTTGCGGACGTCGTCGTTGATGCCGTGTACCGGATCGCGCGTCATGCCTCGACGCTGACCGAAGGCTGGTACCGGGATCAACTCGAACGAGGCATCGATGCGTTCGCGTACGTCGAGATGGTCGGGGTCGTGGTCGCGGTGGCAGCGGTCGACGGATTCTTCCGTTCCGCAGGGCTCGAGCGGCCGCCCCTCCCGGCGGCGGTGGCCGGCGAACCCCTGGGCGGTCACCCGCAGGTCGAGCCCGCCACGTTGAACTGGGTGCCGGTCGCGGCTCCCGCAGATCGCGTGGCCGCGGTCGTCCAGGGCCTCAGCGCCGCGCCGGCCGAATGGGACAACGTCTGCCGGCTCGCCGCCGCGCAGTACATCCCGGTCGACGAGATGGGCGAACTCGGATGGAGCCGCGGCACGCTCACCCGGGGCGAGATGGAATTGGTGGCGGCTCGTCTTTCCGCGGCGCGCGAGTGCTTCTTTTGAACGGCTTCCCACACGATGATGCTCCGTGCGAGCACCAACCACCAGCCGCCGAATCCGAACCACGCTGACGAGATCGAGACGCGCTCGACGATCCTGGAGCAGTTCGTGGCGGCCGTGGTCGGTGGTGATCCGGCTCGTGCCGTCGAGGCCCGGGCGACGCTCGTCGATCGGCTCGGTCCGGACTGGTTGATCGACGCGTCGGCGGTGATCGCGAACTTCGAGATGATGACGCGACTCGCCGATGCGACCGGTGCCCGGTTGCGGCCCGATCAGATCGAGGCCGCCGCATCGATCATCGACGACCTCGGCCTCGACGAGTTTCCCTCGGCGCGGCGATGAGGTCCGACGTCAGTCGCCGGTGGCCAGCGGAAGTTCGTCGACGTTGAGCCAGCGGTCGCCCGTCGCTCGACGGAGGGCGAAGGTCGTGGCGAACGGTGATGACGACTGCGTCTGCAGGTTCCCGTCCGCGTCGTAGGTCTCGGTGGTTCGCGTGCCGCGAGATTCGAGGCCCAGACTCAGGCCGTCCTGTCTCCCGAAGGGAACCAGCAGCGTCACGTTGCACGTCGTCGATCGCGTAGCGGTCGACGACGGTGGTGCCGGTCGCTGCAGCGTCGTCGAGTCGACCCCGCATCGCGTCGAGCCGGTCGCCGTGGTCGACCGCTTCGAGGATCGACGTGTCGCCCTGCAGCAGCGCCTGGTTCTCGAGTTCGAGGTTCTCGGCCAGCGTCAGGACGATCTGCTCGGGCTCCCGGTCCGGCGATCTCGTGGTTCCAGTCGAGGACGCCCTGCTCGACCGTGATCGTGGGGAAGGTCGCCGGGTCGACCTGGTGGGGTACACGACCGAGCACGTCGTCGGCTCCGAGCCCGATGACGCCGCCGGCCGAGCTTCCGGCGGCGACGACGCCGACGCCGAGAGCGACGATCGCCGACGCCGATCAGCCCCATCCGAACGGCAGGCACGGAAGATGGAGGCGTCCGGGCTGACGACCGATGGCGCGCACGCGGTCGACGAACCGGCCGAGGCTGTCGTCCGTCGAGTCCGGCGCAGGGACCAGCCGATCGAGGAGCGGACGGGCCGCGCACATCACGACCAGGCCGGCGAGCAAGGCGACCTTCGTGCCGAACTCGTCGGTCTGCGGCGCCATCATGAGCGTGCTCGCCACGGCGACGAGGAAGCCGAACACGACACGCCCGACGCGGCCGGCCGGCACCGTCTTCGGGTCGGTGATCATGAAGAACAGGAAGATCAGCAGCTCGGGCGAGAACATGATCACCCGCCAGTAGTCGAAGCCGCAGACGGGTGCGAACGCCCACCGCGCCGTCATGCAGTGGCCGGAGGCGGCGAGGAGGCCGAGACCGACGGCCAGGGTGATCCAGAAGGTTGCGGCGACGGCGAGGAGGCGAAGGCGCCGGGTGATCAGCAGCCCGCCCATCAGGATCACCGTGTAGGCCATGATCATCCAGCTGTTCAGCGGAGCCCACCAGAAGTCGAGCGGCTCGACCCGGGTGCTGCCGAGCACGACGAAGGTGACGACCAGCCCGATGTTCGACGGGTTGAACAGGTGCGAACCGCGGTAGCGGATGACGTACTTGGTCAGGAGCGAGAACGCCGCGACGCCGGCGAACACGTACCACGCGTGGAAGCTCCACGTGTCGTCCGGAGGCGTCCCCGGAACGCGGAGGATCAGCGCGACCCCGCTGCCGGTGAGCATCGCGCTCGCCGGCCACACGAAGGAGCGGGTCCGGCGGAAGGTCAGCGTCACCTCGATGACCGCCGCGGTCAGGATCGCCGCGAGGATCTGCGGGACGCTCACCCAGAAGTTCAGGCCGAGCTGGCCCAGCACGTGGAGCGTGATGACGACGGCGGCCACGTGCAGCCGCGGGTCGCGGATCTTCGGCAGGATCACCGGGTAGGCGTTGTCGCCGATCCTCAGCATGCGGCCGGTGATCCGGCCGGCGCCATCGGCCGCCGGACTCGACGCGGCGCCGTCGCCGCTCGCGGCGCGTGAAGTGCAGACCCTCCCATCGGGCCGCACGTTAGTGCGGCGCCGGTTTTCGATAGGTTCGCGCCGCATGCACCATCCTGCTCACCTGTGGCGCCGAGCCGTCGGGCCGATCGCGGCAGCGGCACTCGTCGTCGGCGCCGTGCCGGCGTGCTCGTCGGACGACTCGACCCGGGTACGCCGTCGAGGACTGCACCGCGTGAGGATCTCGGCGGTCGATCGGTGGCGCGGGTGTGGGACGAGACGCTGCTCGCAGCTCGATCCGCGAAGTCGATGCCGGCGCCGACCGTTCACGCTCGGAACCTGTTCCACACCTCGGCGGCGATGTGGGATGCGTGGGCGGCCTACGACCCGACGGCCGACGGCTACTTCGTGACCGAGAAGCAGACGGCCGACGACGTGACAGGCGGCGCGGGAGGCGGCGATGAGCTACGCCGCCTACCGCTCCTGCTGTGGCGGTACGCGACGGTGTCCGACCTCGCGGCCGCCACCGAGCGAGTTGGACGCCGTGATGGCCGATCGCTCTGCTACCGCACCGACGACGAATCGACCGACGGCGACGACCCCGCTGGCGCTCGGCAACCGGATCGCCGAGGCCGTCATCGAGTTCGGGAGCACCGACGGAGCGCTCGAGGACGAACGCTACGTCGACAGTTCCTATCGGCCGGCGAACGACCCGATGGTCGTCGAGCGATCCGGGCACGGTGATGAAGTGATCCGAACTCCTGGCAGCCGCTCTCGCTCGGTGTACAGACTCGCGCAGAACGGCCTCCCGATCCCCGGCAACGTCCAGACGTACATCGGCCCGCAGTGGGGCTACGTGACCTCGTTCGCGCTGCCGTCGTCGCCGACCGGCACGCCGATCGACCCCGGTCCGCCGCCGCGACTCGGCGATCCGGCGACCGACGACGAGTTCAAACAGGCCGCCGTCGACGTGATCCGCGTACAGCTCGCGAACTCGACCCGGCCGACGGCGTCGAAGTCGACATCGGTCCGGCGTCGTCGGGCAACAACACCCTGGGACGCCAACGACGGCAGCGGACACGACGAGAATCCGGTGACGGGTGAGCCGTACGCACCGGACGCCGCCCTGCAGTGCCGACCTCTAGCGGGTGATCGCCGAGTACTGGGCCGACGGGCCGACGTCGGAGACACCACCGGGCCACTGGAACCTGATCGCGAACGACGTGGCTCGACACCCCCGGCTTCGAGCGCCGGATCGGTGGCGAGGGTCCGGAGGTGGATCCGCTGGAGTGGGACGTCAAGACCTACTTCGCGCTGAACGGTGCCGTCCACGACGCGGCGATCGCTGCGTGGGGCCTCAAGGCTCACTACGACTCGGTTCGTCCGATCTCGATGATCCGGTACATGGGTGGTCTGGGTCAGTCGAGCGATCCGTCCGGGCCGTCGTACGATCCCGACGGCCTGCCGATCGTGGAGCCCGGTCTGATCGAGGTGGTCACGTCCGAGTCGAGTGCGCCCGGTGGAGCGACACGAGGCGCTCGCCGACCACGTCGGGGAGATCGCCGTCACGTCGTGGCGGGGTTCGCCGGCACGACCCGGAGACGGAGACGAGCGGCGTCGGTTGGATCCGCGCGGTCGACTGGGTCCCGTACCAACGGCCGACGTTCGTGACCCCGGCGTTCGCCGGCTACGTGTCGGGACACAGCACGTTCAGCCGGGCGGCGGCCGAGGTGATGACGGCGCATGACCGGGACGTCGTACTTCCCGGGCGGCCTGGCCGAGTGGACCACTCCGAAGGGCGAGCTGCTGCACGAGGAGGGCCCGACCTCCGATGTCGACCGTCCAGTGGGCGACCTACTTCGACGCCGCCGATCAAGCGGGCATCTCCCGGCTCTACATGGGCATCCACATCTCGCAGGACGACGTCGAAGGACGCATCATCGGCGCCGAGGTCGGCCACGGTGCCTGGGGCTCGGGCCCAGCAGTACTTCGACGGTCTCCAGACCGTGAGTCGGTGGCGCGACCATCGGGACGTAGGTCCCTTTGTCGACGCTCGATGTTGAGGTGTAAGGTTCAGTCCGCTCGGTCGCTCACCGTGAACGTCGAGCGATCAAATCCCTGACATCATTCTTCCTGAGGGGGAGTAGCAACATGAAAGCACGACACGTGGCATCCGTTGCCGTCGTCGCCGGGTTGATCCTTGCCGCATGCGGCAGCGACGACAGACTCGTCGAGCGACGCACCGAAGCGCCTGCGAGGCACGGATGCCACGACGGCACCGACGGCCGCCGGCAGTGCGTGGCGGCGGCGATTGCGTCGTCGGCGTCTCCTGGAACAACTACCAGGAAGAGCGCTGGGCCAAGTGCGACGAGCCGGCCTGAAGGCGGCCATCGAGGCCGGTGGCGGCAGCTACGTCTCGAACGACGCCAAGTCGTCGGCCGAGACGCAGGCCAGCAACCTCGAGAACCTGATCTCCCAGGGCGCCAACGTCGCTCGTCGTCCTCGCCCAGGACGGCACGGCCATCATGCCGGCGGTGCAGGCAGCGACCGATCGCCGGCGTCCCCGTCATCGCCTATGACCGTCTGATCGAAGACCCCGACGTGCTCTACATCACGTTCGACAACCAGATGGTCGGCGAGATGCAGGCCCAGGCGCTGTTCGACGTCCAGCCGACCGGCAACTGGGTGATCATCAAGGGCAACTCGGCCGACGCCAACGCCGACTTCCTGCGCGGTGGTGCCGAGAAGGTCATCGGTGACGCCGTGGCCGCCGGCGACATCGAGATCGTCGGCGAGGACTACACCGACAACTGGGATCCCGCAAACGCCCAGACGCACGATGGAGCAGTTCCTGACCGCTGAGAACAACGACATCGAGGTCGCCCTCGTCCAGAACGACGGCATGGCCGGTGGCGTCATCGCCGCACTCGAAGCGCAGGGCCTCGCCGGCCAGGTGCCCGTGTCGGGCCAGGACGGCGACCAGGCCGCGCTCAACCGGGTCGCCCTCGGCACGCAGACCGTCGACGTCTGGAAGGACGCCCGCGAGCTCGGCACGGCCGCCGGTGAAGCCGCGGTCGCCCTCTGTGCGCAACCCCGATCCCTCGGCTGTGGCCGGTGCCGTCGTCGTTCACGACGCCGGGTGGCAACGACCTCAGCTCGATCTTCCTGACCCCGATCCCGATCACGCAGGACAACCTCGAACGTCGTGGTCGACGCCGGTTGGATCAGCACCGAGGACCTGTGCCAGGGCGTCGACGCCGGTTCGGTGGCATGCCTGCCCCTGAGCCCGGTCGAGGACGCCGACTGAACAACCTGAACAGTGGAACGTGCCCCTCGCCTGTGATTCACGGGCGGGGGGCACGTTTGCGTACAACATGGATCGCATGACGAGGGACTGCACATGAAGCGTGACGATGACACTGACGGCACCGAGCCGTCGTCCGCCGGCGCCAGCCGTGACGCACCGCAGCGACGTCGACATCCGTCGGTCGCGGCGCTCGAGTCATCGCCGAGATCGACACCCGGCTGGTCGGCATGATCCTGGCGACCGCCGTCATCTGGATCGGTTTCAACATCCTGTCGGGCGGTGACTTCCTGACCGCGCGGAACCTGTGGAACCTGTCGGTGCAGAGCACGTCGATCGCCATCATGGCGACCGGGCATGGTGCTGATCATCGTGTCGCGCAACATCGACCTGTCGGTCGGTTCGCTGCTGGGCTTCCTCGGCTACGTGATGGCGATGGTCCAGACCGACGCTGGATCCCCGTCAACGTGGATCGGCCTGGAACGCTGGTACACCTGGATCCTGGCCCTCGGCTCGTCGGCCTCGCGCTGGGCGCCGCTGGTCGGTGCCATCCAGGGCTTCATCGTCGCCTACGTCGAGAGTCCCCGCGTTCATCGTCACGCTCGGCGGGTTCCTGGTCTGGCGCGGCCTGATCTTCCGCTTGGCGACAAGCAGGGCCAGACGCTCGCCCCGCTCGACAGCACCTTCCAGCTTGATCGGTGGCGGGCCGGAGGATCGCTCGGTGAGTGGAAGAGCTGGCTGGTCGGCGCCATCGCCTGTGCGTTGATCGTCGTCAGCACTCGTGGCTCGCCCGGCGCCGTCGCCAGCGCTACGACCTCCCGCTGCGTCCGATGTGGCTCGACGTCGGCATTCGGCGTGCTCGGCTGTCTCGTCGTGATCGCCGTCGATCGGCCTCGTGGCGAACAGGTACATCTCGCCGATCACCGGCGAATCCGACCGGGATCGCCTACCCGGTCGTCATCCTCATCATCGTGACGATCCTGATGACCTACCTGGCGCGCCAACGTCGTCGTTCGGTCGCTACGTCTACGCCTACGGCGGTAACCCCGAGGCTGCCGAACTCGGTGGTATCAACACCCGCAAGGACGTCATGCTGACCTTCGTCCTGATGGGCGTGCTCTGCGCGGTGAGCGCGGCGGTCCAGACCGCCCGCCTCAATGCGGCCGTCACGAACCTCGGTGTGCAGAACGAACTCGACGTGATCTCCGCCGCGGTCATCGGCGGCACGTCGTTCGCCGGTGGTATCGGCACGATTCCCGGCGCCGTGCTCGGCGCCGTCATCATGCAGTCGCTGCGTTCCGGCATGGTGCTGCTGAAGATCGACTCGCCGTCCCAGGACATCGTGGTCGGCGTGGTGCTGGTCACCGCGGTCGGTCCTCGACTCGACTCGGCTCGGCGCAAGCGGGCGCGATGGTCGAGCTCAGCGATCGGGCTCGTCATCGCGCGTTCGATCATCCAGACCGGACGGCCCTGAACGGGAGGCATCGACATGACCGACACGACCCCACGTGCAACCCGTCACCGCCCCCGAGGGTGTCCCACTCGTCGAGCTGCGCGACATCCGGGTGTCGTTCGGCGGCGTCCACGCCGTCGACGGCGTGACGATCGACCTGTATCCCGGCGAGGTCGTCGCCCTGGTCGGCGGCAACGGCGCCGGCAAGTCGACGCTCATCCACACGCTGGCCGGCGCGCATCCGGCCGACGACGGGCAGATCCTGATCAACGGCGAGCCGGTCACCATCCACAACCCCCGCGACGCCCGCACGCTACGGGATCGAGGCGATCTACCAGAAGCTCGCGCTGGCCGACAACATCGACGCGGCGGGCAACGTGTTCCTCGGGCGCGAACTGCGCACCCGGTTCGGCTCGCTCGACGACTCGGCGATGGCTTCGGCCACGCAGAAGCTGATGAAGCGGCTGAACCCCCGGTTCAAGAACCTGCGGACCCCGGTGAAGTCGCTCTCGGGTGGCCAGCGCCAGTCGGTGGCCATCGCCCGGGCCGTGCACTTCAACGCCACGATCCTCATCATGGACGAGCCCACCGCCGCGCTCGGGCCGGCCGAGACCGCCGAGGTGCGCGACCTCGTCACCCAGCTCAAGTCCGAGGGCATCGGGATCTTCCTGATCAGCCACGACATCCACGACGTGTTCGACCTCGCCGACCGGATCAGCGTGATGCTCCAGGGCAAGCTCGTCGGCACGGTCAACAAGGCCGACGTCACCAAGGACGAGGTGCTCGCGATGATCATCATGGGAAAGCATGCCCGGCGAGGTCACCAGCGCAGACGTCGACAGTCTCCGCGACTGAATGAGACGCGGGGTCAGACCCCACGTGTCATTCAGACGTCGCCGAGGTCGTCACTTCACCCTCGGAATCGAGCGTGGCGTCGGGCCGCCCGGCTACCAGCCGCGTTCGATCCACTCGTCGAGGTGCGGGCGCTCGGTGCCGATCGTGGTGTCGAGGCCGTGGCCGGGCAGCACGATCGTGTCGTCGGGGAACGTGAACAGCTTCGAGGTGATCGAGGTGATGATCGTGCCGAAGTCGGCGTTCTCGAACGACGTGTTGCCCGGCCCGCCGGGGAACAGCGTGTCGCCGGTGAACAGCAGCGGAGTGTCGGCGAGCGCGAACGAGATCGAGCCAGGGGTGTGGCCGGGGTTGTGGATGGCATGCAGACGGAGCCGGCCGACCTCGATCACCTCGGCGTCGTCGATGAACACGTCGTAGCCGACATCCTTCAGCATCGGAGCGTCGAGCGACGTGACGGCAACCTCGTAGCCGGCCTCGCGCATGGCCGGCACGGCCTGGATGTGGTCCCAATGCCCGTGGGTCTCCAGCACTCGCTTCACGCCGAGTCGCCGGCAGAGTTCCAGGAGCTGCTCGTGCTCATTGGCTGCGTCGAGGAGAACCGCCTCACCGGTCGCGAGGCAGCGCACGACGAAGACGTTGTTCTCGTACGGTCCGACCACCACCTTGTGGACTTCGACATCGGGGTTCGACCAGTGGAGTGTGTCGGGCGCTGCCATGGGCACAGTCTGGCACCCTGGATTCGCGACGGCTCGTTAGCATGCGCCCGTGGCTGACTCCGACCCTGCTTCGACTCGCTCGTTCGACGCCGACGAGGTGGATGCGACGCTGGCGTCGACGCTCGATTCGCTCGACGATGCCGAGAACTATCGCAACTGGATCGTCGCCCTCGCTCGTCCCCACCTCGCGGGCCCGATCCTCGAGGTCGGTGCCGGTCACGGCACGTTCACCGAGAGCTTCGCCGAATTCGGCGACGTCACGGCCGTCGAACCGGGTGGTCATGCCGCGAGCGTGCTCGCGGATCGGTACGCATCCGACGATCGGGTGACCGCCGTCGACGGCGTGGTCGCCGATGTTCCCGCCGATCCCGTCTTCGGTTCGGCGGTCATGATCAACGTCCTCGAACACATCGACGACGACCAGGGCGTGCTGCGCGAGATCGGCGAGCGTCTCGCGCCCGGCGCGTGTCTGTCCATCTGGGTGCCCGCGTTCCAGTTCCTCTACAGCCCCTTCGACGAGAAGCTCGGCCATGTCAGGCGGTACCGCAAGAGCGAGGCCGAACGCGACGTTCGTCTCGCCGGGTACGAGGTGGTCGACTCCCGCTACGTGAACATGCCGGGCTGGTTCAGTTGGCTGCTGCTGGTGCGGCTCCTGCGCCAGGAACCCACCTCGCCGACCACCGTGAAGATCTTCGACAAGTTCATCGTGCCGGTCGTGCGGTGGGTCGAGGAGCGCGTCCGGATGCCGTTCGGTCAGTCGGTGTTCGTGGTCGCTCGCAAGCCGTTCAGCTGAAACTACGGCGGGTCGCGTCAGGACCCGGTGAGTCGGGCGACGAGCGGACTGGCTCGCCGGAGCCCGAAGCGCACGCCGGTCGGGGAGTACGCGGCGATGCAGAACATGGCACGGACGCCGTCTCGCCAGCCGATCTTCTTGCCCTCGTCGTAGGTGCGGCCGTAGTAGGTGATCCCCACCTCGTACACGCGGCAGCGCAGCGCGGCGATCTTCGCCGTCACCTCGGGTTCGAATCCGAAGCGGTCCTCCTCGATGTCGATGCCCTGGATGATCTCGCGTCGGAACGCCTTGTAGCAGGTCTCCATGTCGCTGAGGTTCAGATTGGTCGCCATGTTCGACGCCAAGGTGAGCGCCCGGTTGCCGAGCGTGTGCCAGAAGTAGAGAATGCGCCGGGCGTCGCCGCCACTGAAACGTGAGCCGTAGACGACGTCGGCCTCGTCGGTGAGCAGCGGGCCGAGCACCTTCGGGTACTCGGCCGGGTCGTACTCGAGGTCGGCGTCCTGCACGATCACATAGGGCTTGGTCGCTTCCGAGAACCCGAGTCGGAGTGCTGCACCCTTGCCGCGGTTCACCGGCTGCGTGAGGACGCGCAGCCGATCGTCGTCGTAGGCCTGCAGGATCGACAGTGTGGCGTCGGTCGAGGCGTCGTCGACGGCGATCACCTCGCCCACCAGCGGCGATTCCAGCACCCGGTCGATGATCGTCTTGACCGTCTGCTCCTCGTTGAAACACGGCATCACCACGGAGAGGACGCCGGCTGTGGGGGTGGATGGCGCGTTCACGTCGAGTGACCATAGTGAGTCACGGGGCGAGTCTGCTCACGAACTGACGACATCGAAGCCGAGACCCATGGCGACGCCGATGTGGGCCGGATCGAACGTGACGAACCGAATCGGGCCGGGGAGGCGCTCGGCGGCTGCGAAGTGGATCGCATCGGTGAGGCGGACCGGCTGGGTGCGGGCCAGCGCGGCCGCTCGGTCGAGGCAGCGTTGATCGACCGGGACGACGTGCAGATGGTCCCACACGAGTCGGATCGCGTCTTCCAAGTCGAGGCGCAAGATCGGTTCGTCGGTCAATCGGTCGATGGCCGGCAGCGCCTCGGTGAGTGCCATCGCCGACGCTGCCCAGATCGGGTCGGTGTCCAGTGCGGCGAGCGTCGTTGCTCGCTGCACTCCGTCGATACCGAGTGCGAGCAGCGCGCTCGTGTCGAGCACCACCGTCATCCGCGCCCAACCTCCCACCCCATCCCGTTTGCGTTGCACTTCGGTTGGGGTGGGTCAACAGAATCCTCCCGCAAACGGGGTGGGAGGTGGTGGTGGGAGTGGGGGCGGTGTCATCCGCGGAGCTCCCTGAGGACTTGGTCGATGCGGACCCCGGCCCAGACCGGAACCGGCTCGGGCGCGCGCCACTCGCTGGTGCGGCGAGGTGGGATGACGGCGCCCGCTCCGATGAGGCGTTCGAGGTCGGGCGCGTCGGCGTCGAGCGGGCCGAGTTGGGCGACGGGGCGACCGGCGGCGGTCACGACCGTGCGATCGCCGGCTCCGGCGCGTCGCACCGCTTCGGCGAGCCCGGCGCGGAGTTCCCGGATACCGATCGATCTGACCTCGTGAGTGTCCACATGTGTACAC
Source organism: Ilumatobacteraceae bacterium (assembly GCA_963747375.1). Lineage (GTDB taxonomy): Bacteria > Actinomycetota > Acidimicrobiia > Acidimicrobiales > Ilumatobacteraceae > Sva-07. The sequence goes on along the minus strand of CAVVFL010000004.1, from coordinate 19,240 downwards.
AAGCAGAGTTGCGGTGCGGAGTGCAAGCCCGCCATGATCTCGCCCATGAACTTTGCCTTCACCGATGAACAGGAAGAACTCCGCAAGACCGTGCGCTCGTTCCTCGAGAACAAGAGCTCCGAGGAAGCGGTCCGCGAGCAGATGGAGACCGAGGACGGCTACGACGCCGCGGTCTGGAGCCAGATGGGCGAGCAGATGGGTCTGCAGGGCCTGTCGATCCCCGAGGAGTTCGGCGGCTCGGGCTACGGCTTCGTCGAGCTCGGCATCGTCCTCGAGGAGATGGGCCGCGCCCTGCTGTGCGCGCCGTTCTTCTCGAGCGCCGTGCTCGCCGCCAACACGCTGCTGCAGTCGGGTGACGACGCCGCCAAGGCGAAGTACCTCCCGGGCATCGCGTCGGGCGAGACGATCGCCACGCTCGCCTACACCGAGCCCTCGGGCAAGTGGGACGAGTCGGGCATCACGATGGAGGCCACCAAGTCGGGCGACGGCTACACGCTGAGCGGCACGAAGTCGTTCGTGCTCGACGGCCACGTCGCCGGCCTGATCATCGTGGCCGCCAAGACCGGCGCCGGCACCAGCCTGTTCGCCGTCGACGGCGACGCCGCCGGCCTCACCAGGACCTCGCTGTCGACGATGGACCAGACCCGCAAGCAGGCGAAGCTCGACTTCGACAACACGCCCGCCACGCTGATCGGCGAAGAGGGCAAGGGCTGGGACACGCTCGAGACCGTCCTCGACCTCGCCGCTGTCGCGCTCGCCGCCGAAGAGGTCGGTGGAGCGCAGAAGGTGCTCGAGATGGCCGTCGAGTACGCCAAGGTCCGCGTGCAGTTCGGCCGTCCGATCGGCTCGTTCCAGGCCATCAAGCACAAGTGCGCCGACATGCTGCTCGAGGTCGAGTCGGCCAAGTCCGCCGCCTACTACGGCATGTGGTGCGCCAGCGAGATGAACGACGAACTGCCGTCGACCGCCTCGCTCGCGAAGGCCTACTGCTCCGAGGCGTACTTCCACGCCGCTGCCGAGAACATCCAGATCCACGGCGGCATCGGCTTCACCTGGGAGCACCCGGCCCACCTGTACTTCAAGCGGGCCAAGAGCTCCGAGCTCCTGTTCGGTGATCCCACGTATCACCGCGAGCAGCTCGCCCAGCGCATCGGCATCTGATCGAACGTCACGTTCGACCCGGCACCGGGTGATGGTGTGGGGAGGCTGATCGAGCGGCGTTCCACCAGTGTGTGGGGCGCCGCTCGTTCGCGTCCCGGTTACGCCGGTGCCAGGCACCGGCGTAACCGACGGGTCGTAGGCTGGCGCGGTGGACGGCATCACCATCGTGTTGGCAGTGGTCGCAGCGCTCGGCGTGTTCGTGATCGCGGCGGTTGCGGTCGGGCGTGAGGCGCACCGGCTCGATGCGGTGGCACCGCGCGTCGTGTATCAACTCGACGAGGCGGTCGACTTCGTGTGCGACCGTCTGCCCGAGGAGAGCCAGGCCCGGCTGACCCCCGAGGAGGTCGAGCAACTGCTCGTGTTCCACATGCGTTGGTTGCACGAGCAAGGGTCTGCAGCCCGACGGCGTCGTCGACACTCCGCAGTCGATCAGCGAGCCCGTGATCATCACCGAGGATGCGCTGACCGCATGGCTGATCGGCCAGGCCGAGGAGAACGGCGTCGAGTTGCTCGACGACGTCGACGCGGTCAACGTGGTCGAAGCGCACCTCGAGTACTTCGAGGCCATCGGCGCGGTCGGCCCGCAAGCCGGGCTCGACGACGTCATCTGATCATCCGCTGGCACTGCGCTCCGGCCCGGCTGGCAAGATGCCCGCATGGCATCGAACGTCCCGAAGGAACGCACCGTCGCCGGCCTGGGGGAGGTGTGGGCCAGCCTCAGCGACCTGCTCGGTCAGCTGTCCGACGACGAATGGAGCCTGCCGTCGCCGCTGCCCGGATGGTCGGTGCAGGACAACGTCGCTCACATCGTCGGCACCGAGGCGATGCTCGCCGGCGAGCCCGGTCCGAGCCTCGAGATCGATCGCGACGCGAACGCCCACATCCGCAACGACATCGGCGTGTTCAACGAGCAGTGGGTCGAATCCTTGCGAGCCGTGCCACCGAGCGAGGTGCTCTCCCGATTCCGGGCACTCACCGCGGCGCGTCTGAGCACGTTGGAGGCGATGTCCGACGACGAGTGGAACGCCGAGTCGTTCACGCCCGCCGGCAAGGACACGTTCGGCCGGTTCATGCAGATTCGCGTCTTCGACTGCTGGTTGCACGAGCAGGACATCCGCGACGCGGTGGGGCGACCGGGCCACGAGTCGGGGCTCGCCGTCGACATCGTGCTCGACGAGATGGCCACGGCACTCGGCTTCGTCGTCGGCAAGAAGGCGGGGGCCACGGCGGGCCAGTCGGTGACGTTCTCGCTCACCGACGGGGGATCGGTGGTCCGTGAGCTGCACGTCGAGGTCGGCGAGCGAGCGGCCGTCGTGCCGGCGCTGTCGGGTCCGGCGACCGTCGTGTTGACGATGCCGGTGGGTGTGATGACCCGCCGATGCGCCGGGCGCGTCGGCCCCGACGACCTGCTCGACCAGGTGGCCATCGACGGCGACCTCTCGCTGGCGGCAAGAATTCTGGAAAATCAGTCGTACACGATCTGACTTTGTGCTGAACTATCTCCACCAGAGGAAGGAGGTGGTCCAAACACATGCCAGACAATTTGTACGGGACCCTGGAGGTGGTTGGCCGCTAGGCCGACAGGCTGGACCGCCTGGCGAATTCCCGCCAACCCCCGCTGAACGTCATCGCCGCAGCTGGTCCCCGCGGTGTCCAAGAGTTACATCTGGGGTCAGACCCCGGATGTAACACGAGGTCGTGATGCGTTCAGTCCCAACAGTCCGAACAGTGCCGGGATCGAGTGTCGATCCCGGCACTGTCGCGTCCGGGTGGCCGGGCGCGGACAGTGCCCGGCGGACGAGCGGTAGGTTGACCGCGTGATGATGGCGCGTGGCGAACGGGCGGCCGACCCCGTGGATCGGGTACGCCGGCGCCGCCGCGGATCCGCCGTGGCTGCCGCAGCAGCCGTCTGCCTCGCCCTGACGATTGGTTCGACGGCGCTGGCCACGGACGGCGGGTCGCAGACGGACCCAGGATCGACCGAATCTGCGCCCACGACAGGACCCGACGTCGACCCGGTCGCCGATTCCCAGCTCGATGCGCTCCGGGGCGAAGAAGCTGTCCAGGAGTTGGTCGACTCCGGCACGCTCGACGACGTCGCAGACGACGTCGGAATGGAACCCGACGAACTCGTCGACGAACTGCGCGACGACTCGTCGCTCTTCCTCACCGGCGACGGCGAACTCGGCTATGTCGATGCCCTGGCGCTCGGTGCGACAGGCCCAGCCGTGGCCGAGCCACTTGCGCTCCCTCTCGGCGTGAGCGCGTCGGCGCTGAGTTCGAAGCCGACCTCGTCACTGGTCATCTACCTCGACTTCGACGGGCACAGCACGAACGACCCGTATTGCGGGCGCCTGTATCGAATCCGCACCGTTCGATCTCGATGGTGTGCCGGGGTCGTTCTCAGCGACGGAGCAGGCGGTGATGTTCGAGATATGGCAGCGCGTCAGTCGAGGACTACGCTGCCCTTCGACGTCAACGTGACCACGACCGATCCCGGTGTGGAGGCGCTCCGCAAGTCCAGTTCGAGCGACGCCGCATACGGCCAGCGAATGGTGATCAGCCCGACGAACTTCGTCGGCTCGTCCGGTGTGCTGGGTGTGGCGCTGCTGAACGTGTTCGCGTCCTCGTCGGATCGGCCGGCGTTCGTGTTCAGCGGTCGGTGCCTCGACCAAGACCATCGCCGAAGCCGTGTCGCACGAGGCCGGCCACACGCTCGGGCTGAGCCACGATGGCACGGTCGGGGACGAGCTACTACGACGGTCACGGCATCTGGGCACCGATCATGGGACGAAGCATCTCGGCGACCGCCGGTCTCACAGTGGTCGCGAGGCGAGTACCTCGGCGCGAACAACCTCGAGGACGACCTGGCGAAGATCGCCGGGTACACCGGCTACCGCCCCGACGACCATGGCGCCACCGCGTGCACGGCGACCGTGGTCGCCAACTCGTCCACGACCGGGGGGATCATCGGAACGACCGGCGATCGCGACATGTTCGCCGTGGATGTCGGCGCCGGAACGCTCGCCGTCACGTTGCGCCCCCCGCCCGGCACCGAAACCTGGTCGAACCTGTTCGCCCAGGTCACGATTCGATCCAGCACCGGAGAGGTCGTCGCCACCGGGACGGCGGCTGCTCCGACGTCGTGGGTGAGCGCGACGAGTGCGGTGGTGCCCGCCGGGCGGTACACCCTCGAGGTCGAGCCGCTCGGATGGCTCGACGCCTCCACCGGTTTCACCACCTACGGTTCACTCGGCGCCTACGAGCTGTCGGTCGTCTGCCGTTGCGAGCACGACGGGACCTCCACCGGGCTGTCGCTCGACGTTCACGCCCGTCACACCGAGACGGCTGATCGACACCCGCAACGGCGTCGGCGGATTCGGAAGGGTCGGGGCGGGTCGCCAGGTCGTGGTCCAGGTGACCGACGGTGTCACCGTGCCGGCGGACGCCGCCGCCGCCGTCCTCAGCATCGCCGCCGTGAATCCGTCGGCCCCGGGATTCCTCACGGCCTATCCGTGCTCGGCGGGCGTGCCCGACACGTCGACGCTCAACTACGTCGGTGGCCAGACCGTCGCCAACAGCACGATCGCGGCCCTCTCGAGTGCCGGGCAGCTGTGCGTCTGGACCTACGCCGACACCGACATCCTCGTCGACATCACCGGTTGGATCGGCCCGGACGGATCGTCGCGATTCACGCCGATCGGTCCGACGCGAGTGGTCGACACCCGCTCGGCGGTCGGTGGCCTCCGGCTCGGTGCGGGTGCGACGATGGCCGTCGACTTCAACGGTGTGGTGTCGGCCGGCTCCACGGCGGTCGCCTTGAACGTCACGGCGGTCAATGCCTCGGCAGCGGCCTTCCTCACCGTGTTCCCGTGCGACGGTGCCATCCCCAACACCTCGACCATCAACTACGTCGCCGGTGAAGCGCGGCCCGAACAACACGATCGTCGGGCTGAGCGGCGGCCGTGTGTGCATCTACAGCTACGCGGCCACCGATGTGCTCGTCGACCTCGTCGGATCGTTCGGCCCGACCGGCCTCGCCTACGAGGCGACGGCCCCGATCCGAGTGCTCGACACCCGCCGGGGGCAACCACTTGCCGCAGGTGGCGCGAGCGCCTACAACGTCGCTGCTCCGGCCCTCGGTGGGACCCAGCCGGGTGCGGCGTTCGTCAACGTCACCGCTGCGAACCACACCGTTGCCGGCTATGTGACCACGTACGACTGCGTCGTGCGCCGAGACACCTCGACGCTCAATCAGCAGGTCGGCCAGGCCACGGCGAACGGGGCGATCGTGCCGTTGGCGGGCCTGCAGTCGTGTGCCTGGACGTACGGAGGCGGGGATCTCATCGTCGACCTCAATGGTTGGTGGGTGCCGTGACACGCTGCCCGACTACCGTGGGGCCCTGATGGATCACCACCCGAAGTTCGAACACAGCCGGTTCATCGGCGACAAGCGCACCCAGTTCGTCTACGACCTCGACTCGTGGGAGGACCCGGCCGTCATCGACGAGATCGTCGCCGAGGGTGTGGGCTTGAGCTTCGGGCCGGACACGCTCGCCGAGGCCCGCAACCGGGGATACACCTTGGCCACTGCCGGCGCCCATCGCCGCCACCGCAAGCCCCGCGCCTGAGGACTTGACATGCCCGGGATGAACGAACGGTTCGTCTCGAACGGCCTGTCGCTCGCGTGCCACATCGCACGCCCCTCGGGTCACATCGACCCGGGTCCGGCCGTGATCATGTGCCACGGCTTCCCGATCGCGTCGCTCGATGCGCAACGCGCGGGTGGAACCTTTCCCCAGCTGATGGATCGCACGGCCAACGAGTTGAGCTGCGTTGCGATGACGTTCAACTTCCGCGGATGCGGTGAGAGCGAAGGCGACTTCTCGCTGCAGGGATGGGTCGACGATCTCCGCAATGCCATTGCCCACCTCGTGACCCTGCACGAGCCGAGCGGTGTGATCCTGATCGGCACGAACACCGGCGGATCGATTGCGATCTGCGTGGCGGCCGACGATCCCCGCGTCTGCGCTGCCGGGTTGCTGAGCCCGCGAGCCGATTTCGACGACTGGGCCGACCACCCGCGACGCTTCTTGGAGCACGCCCGCGAGATCGGTGCGATCCACAGCCGACAGTTCCCGCCGTCGGTGGAGGAGTGGACCCGCGAGTTCCGACGATTCCGCCCCGTCGCGTCGGCTCGACGATTCGCTCCGCGGCCGCTGCTCGTGATGCACGGCGAGGAGGACGACAGCGTGCCGGTGTCCGACGCTCGCCAGCTGGTGAACGCCCACGGCAGCGCCGAGTTGAGCTTGTTCGAAGGCGCCGGCCACCGCCTGCGCCACGACCCGCGAGCCGTTGCCGTGCTGTTGGGCTGGCTCGATCGCGTGCGCTCGACGCACGTCCACCCGTCCGCGGAGCGGGTGTGAGTCGAGCCGCCGACATCGCTGCTCCGGGTGTCGCAGTCGTCGACGCGGGAACGTGACCGGCGCACGACGGTCCGCGGTGATTTCCGCACGGAACGTGTGCACGGATCTGGGGTCCGCGCCTGGTGATCGTCGTGCGGCGGCGAGGTCGGCGGGCTTCTCGCCCGTCGCCACCTACACCTGGGGACGCTGGGACACCGGCCAGTACTTGTCGATCGCTCGGGACGGCTACATCCTCGAGCACTGCGTCGGCATTGCGAATCGTGGGCCGCAGGACTGGTGCGGCAACTCCGGTTGGTTCCCGGGTTACGCGTACCTGATGCGGGTCGGATCGTGGTTCGGGCCCGACTACCTCGCGGTGGGGCGCGCAGTTTCGCTCATTGCGATGGTTGGCGCATGGACCACGCTCTGGTTCGGGTTCCTGCGTCGCCGACCCTTCGCGGCCGGCTCGCTGGGCATGGTCATAGCTGCGATGTTCCCAGCCGGCGTCTACTACGGGGCGATCTTCCCCGTCTCGTCGATGCTCGTGGCCGTCCTGCTCGCGCTGGTGTGCCTCGACCGGCAGCGATGGTTTGCTCGCCGGGCTGTCCGCGCGGTTGCTGCGGTGATGCCGCACTCTCTGGATTCGTCGTCGTGGCGATTGCGTTGGTGCCGTTGACGGCTGCTTCGGTAGGCGATCTGCGCACTCGGATCCGAGCGACGCTCGGCTGTCGGTCTGCCGGTGGTGGCTCGCCTCGGTCGCCCGTGCTGGCGAACTTCCAACCCGCGGTGGGCGCTTGGGATGCAGCAATCAAGACGCAGGCCAGCTACCAGATCTCACCGACGTCGCCGTTCACGACACTGCGCCGGCAGTTCTCGACGATCGGCAGCGATGCGCTGCCCGGTGCGATCGGTGCGCAGACCACCTCGTTCTCGCCATGGTGGTCGCCGCCGTGTGGGTGGTCGTCACGCAACGGAACGAGCTGACTCTGGGCGAGCGGGGAGCCGCCATCGTGTGCCTGTTCCTCTGGCTGCTCCCGCTGACGCTCGGCAGCGACCTGTCGCTGTACCGGGCCGAGTCGCTGCTCCTGCCGGTCGTGATCCTCCTGACACGGTTGCGGCCCCCCGTACTGGTCGTGTTCGCGATCGTCTGCGTGCCGGTCGGCTACAAGATGGCGCAGCTGTTCTTCGACGCAACGCTCATTTGAGGGTCAGAGCTGGCTGCGATGCCAGTCGTATGCCGTCTGGATGATCTCGTCGAGCCCGTGGGTCGACGTCCACCCCAGCGTCTGTTCTGCGAAGGTGGGGTCGGCGAACGTGGAGACCGGATCGCCGGGTCGGCGTTCGACGATGTCGTAGGGGACCGACTCGCCAGTGAGTCGGTCCCGTGGCCCCGTATGACATCCCAGCACGGACGAGCCGACTCCGGTCCCCAGGTTCACCTCGACGGTCGGTTCGCCGCCGGCGAGGTAATCGAGCGCCTTCACGTGGGCATCGGCGAGGTCGTCGACGTGGACGTAGTCGCGAATGCACGTGCCGTCGGGCGTGTCGTAGTCGTCGCCGAACACCTGGAGGCTGCCGGTCTGCCGAGCAGGCGCCGCCTTCATGGCAGAGCGGAATCAGGTTGATGCTGTACGTCCAGTCCTCGCCGATGCGTCCGTCGAAGCTGGCGCCGGCGGCGTTGAAGTAGCGCAAGCTCACCGCCCGCAATCCGTGGGTCGCGCCGTACCAGCGCAGGATCCGCTCGACCATCGCCTTCGTGTCCGCGTACACGCTCTCGGGGCCGATTGCCGCGGACTCTGTGACAGGCACCTGCTCGGGAGTCCCATACACCGAGCACGACGACGAGAACACGACGTTCGTCACGCCCGCTTCGAGGCAGGCCTCGAGGAGTTCGACCGTGCCGGCGACGTTGTTCCGCCAGTACTTCGACGGAGAAACCATGGATTCACCGACGGACTTGTATGCAGCGAAATGCACGACCTGGGTGACGTCGTATTCCTTGCAGGTTGACACGACCAGGTCATGATCGGTGATGTTGCCGACAACGAGCGGTGCGCCGATCACCGCGTCGGCGTGGCCGAGTTCCAGCGAGTCGAGCACGACGACTTCCCTTTCGGCGCTGCACAATGCTCGAACGGTGTGAGATCCGATGTATCCGGCTCCGCCGGTGACGAGAGTTGGAGTACGTGCAATTCAACACGACCTGGTGTCAATGAGGTGGGGCATGCCGGTGGTGAGCGGGAGTGAGGGCGTCGTGCTCCCGCCGGGCTTGTAGTCTGATCGCGTGTTAGCGACTGACGTGCTCATCCATCAATCAGCCTCCGTGGAGGACGGATCCGACATCGGCGCCGGCACCAGGATTTGGCATCAGGCTCACGTCCACGCTGGTGCGGCTATCGGAGCGAACACGGTGATCGGCAAGAACGTGTTTGTGGACGCCGAGGTTCACGTCGGGTCGGGATGCAAGATCCAGAACAACGTCAGCGTCTACAGCGGTGTCACGATTGAGGACGACGTCTTCGTAGGCCCGTCGGCGACGTTTCACGAACGATCTCGTGCCACGTGCATTCAACACGGACTGGACTCGGACCGACACGGTCGACTCGGCGCGGCTCGTCCATCGGAGCGAATGCAACGATCGTCTGCGGTGTGGAACTCGGTGAGTACTGCATGGTCAGCGGCTGGCGCTGTTGTCACGAAGAACGTTGACGATCATTCGCTGGTCGTGGGCAATCCGGCCCGGCATCGTGGCTGGGTCTGCAGATGCGGCACGGTGGTCTCGCGATCGGACCAACGGCCGGCCCATATCGCTTGTCAGCACTGTGGCGCCGAGCAGCAGTCGTGATTCCGATCACCGTGGTCAAGGTGGGTCCCGAGGAGGAGGCCCGTGTGCTGAATGTGCTCAGATCCGGTCAACTCGCGCAGGGTGCTGTCGTCGAGGAGTTCGAGCAAAAGTTCGCCGAGATCCACGGAGTCGACCACGCCATTGCCGTGAACAATGGCACGACGGCGCTGGTCGCAGCGATGCAGGCGCACGGCGTCGGGCCCGGCGACGAGGTCATCACAAGTCCGTTCACTTTCGTCGCCACACTGAACGCGATCCTGGAGACGGGTGCTACGGCTCGTTTCGCAGACGTTCGTGACGATTACAACGTCGACCCGGATGCGATGGGCGGTCTCGTCAACGTTGCGACGCGCACGCTCATGCCGGTGCACCTGTATGGGCAGATGGCCGACATGGTGGCAATCGAGTCATTGGCCAGTTCTCGGAACCTCGTGATGATCGAGGATGCCGCGCAAGCGATCGGTGCCACGTGTTCCGGACGAGCCGCCGGGAGTTTTGGCACGGGGTGTTTCTCGCTCTATGCCACCAAGAACGTCAATACCGGCGAGGGCGGAATGGTGTCTACGAACGACGGCGAGATCGCTGACCGCCTCCGGCTGTTGAGGAACCAGGGAATGCGGGCTCGGTACCAGTACGAGATCCCGGGCCACAATTACCGTCTCACGAACCTTGCAGCCGCTGTGGGTTTGCCGCAGCTCGATCGCCTTGCCACGATGACTGCGGCACGCCGGAAGAACGCGGGACTTCTCCGTGCCGGACTCGCCGACATCGACGGGCTGCTGATGCCACCAGAGCCGCCGGCGGATCGATCACGTCTATCACCAGTTCACGGTGCGGGCGACGTCTGATGCTTCGATCGATCGAGACAGCGCAGTGGACGCCATCGTCCACGCCGGGGTCGGTGCAGGTGTGTACTACCCGAAGATCGTCTTTGACTACGACTGCTATCGAGACCATCCCGGCGTGGTCGCGGACCCGGTGCCGGTTGCGGAGCAGATCGCGTCGGAGGTGTTCTCGCTCCCCGTCCACCAACACCTGAGTGATTCGGACATCGAGCAGGGGATCATCACGGTCGTACGCGGCGTGTTCGAACGATGACCGAGCCATCGAAGGTCGCGGTCGTCGGTACCGGGATCATGGGGTCGAACCACGTTCGCGTGATCGGGCAGCTCCCGGATGTCGAGTTGGTCGCCGTGGTGGATGCCGATCTGACCCGCGCAAAGGCTGCGGCGGTCAAGTCCGGAGCGTACGCGTCCACGTCGATCAACGATCTGCCCAGTGATGTCGAAGCGGCGGTCATCGCGGTGCCGACGTCATTGCATCTGGAGATGGCCGTCGCTCTTGTTGAGCGGGGAGTCAGCGTCCTCGTCGAGAAACCCTTGGCTGCCACCGTGGCGACGCGCAGCGGATCATCGATGCCCGCGTCCAGCGCCGGGGTGGTGTTGGCCGTGGGCCACGTCGAACGCTTCAACCCTGCGGTCGCGGAACTCAGGGCGTTGGTCACGGATCCGATCCACATCAGCGCATCGCGCATCAGCCCGTACTCGCCGAGGATCAGCGATGGTGTGGTGTTCGATCTGATGATCCACGACATCGACATCGTCTGCTCGCTCGCTGGTCCCGACGATGAGATCATCTCGGTCTCCGGCATCGGTCGCCAGGTCCGCACCGACACCGAGGATCTTGCGAGTGTGGCCGTCACGTTCAAGTCCGGGCTGACGGCGTCGTTCATGACAGTCGGCTCGGGCAACAGAAGATCCGCCGCCATCGAGGTGACCCAACCCGACAGTGTCGTGTACGCCGATCTAGTTCGCTCCGATGTGACGATCCACCGGATGGCGCACCACGAATACCTCGGTGAGAGCGGTGTGAGCTACCGGCAGTCGAGCGTCATCGAGATTCCGTTCATCCAGAATCGTGGAGAGCCGCTCGTGCTCGAGGCCGAGAACTTCGTTGCCACGGTTCGCTCGGGTCGCACGCCTACGCGTGAGCGGAGCAGATGCACTGCACGCCGTGGGATTGCCACCTCCATCGTCGAGTCGCTTCGCGTCTCGCGTTGATGTCCGGACGCTGCTGATGGCAGGTTTGCATCCGACGAGCATCCGGGACGGGCTGTGAGGGTTCTGGTCCTGACGCAGTACTTCTGGCCGGAGGTGGGTGCGCCGCAGACACGCCTGTCGGCGGTGACGAGCGAACTCGTCGCAGGCGGTCATGACGTTCGAGTCGTGACGGGAATGCCGAACTACCCGACAGGCGTCACCGCAGCGGGGTATCGACGCCGGTTACTCATGAAGGAGCGTCACCGTGGAGCAACGGTGTACCGCAGTTGGGCGTACCCAGCGATGGGGTCGGGACTTCGGCGGCTCCTCAACTACGGTTCGTTCGCGCTGAGTTCCATCGTCGGACTCGTCCGGGCGGGCCGAGTCGACCTCATCGTCGTCGAATCGCCACCACTGCTCCTCGCTGTTCCCGGCCTTGTGTACGGTCGACTTCGTCGCATCCCAAGCGTTCTCAACGTTGCGGACTTGTGGCCCGACGCGGCTGTGGCATTCGGGGCGATGTCGGACGGAACGTTACTGAACATCATGAAGCAGCTCGAGAGGTGGTCGTACCGGACGGCCGATGTGATCTCCACCGTCACGCCCGGCCTGGTCGACAAGCTCGTCGCACGAGGTGCGAATCGTCGCAAGGTGGTGCTGCTCCCGAACGGCGTCGACACTGACGAGTTCACGCCGAACGCAACGACGGAAGTTCCACCCTCGCTGATGCCCGATCGGCCGTTCCTGGTCTATGCCGGCACCATGGGGATCGCGCCGGTATCGATCCACTGATCGACAGCGATGAAGTCGGTGAAGTTCGACGATAAGACTCCGATATTGCTCATGCTCGGCAGTGGAAGTGAGCGGCCGCGTCTGGAACTTCGTTGCACCGCGGAAGGCGTCGAGAACGTGATCTTCCGGGACCCTGTCGCGGCTCGGGGAGCTCGCCACGTTGCTCCCGCACGCCCTCGCGGGAGTCGTCACGGTGGCCGACATCGACCTCAATGCGAGCACCCGACCGGCGAAGCTCTTCCCGCTGATGGCAGCAGGGTTGCCCATTCTACATGCAGGCCCCGGCATCGGCGGCGAGATGGTACGGGATGCTGATGCCGGCTGCGCCGTCGACAACGACGCACGAGCGATCGCCGACGCCATCCGAGAGATCGCGGCGTCGGCGTCGGCCGCGAGCGATGGGCACGAACGCCCGGAAGTGGGTCGATCCCGAGTGGTCGTGGCGTCGTCTCGTCGCCGAATGGCTCGAGGGAGTACTCGACGCTGCCGATTTGCAACGAGACGAGACGAGCACATGACGAGCGTATTGGACGACCAAACTGCCTCGGGACCCCCTCGGATCGTCCATCTGACGACGGTGCATCCCTGGGACGACGTCCGGATATATCACAAGATGTGCCGCGGCGCTGCGCTGGCGGGTTATGACGTGACGCTCGTAGCGCCCACTCAAGGGCGTCCCATTACTGACGACGGCGTTGAGGTCGTGCCGATCCCGATCGCGACGGGCCGCGTCAGTCGTGTGCTCGGGGTCCAGCGGTCCGCATGGAAGGCCGTACGCAGCCTCGACCCGGATCTCGTTCACTTCCACGATCCCGAACTTCTTCTTCTCGCGCTCGCACTGCGACTCCTCGGCACGACGGTGGTGTACGACGCCCACGAGGACCTCGGTAAACAGATCCGCGCCAAACCATGGATACCGAGGCGGCTGCGCCCGTCGTCTCCGTCATTGCGGGGTCGGTGGAACGATGCGCCGCTCGGTTTCTCGATCACGTGGTCACGGCAACGGAGCCGATCAGTCGCCACTTCTCACCAGGGCGAACCACTGTCGTCCACAACTTCCCATGGATGAAGGAATTCACCGTCGCTCGCGCCGCTGAAAGCGCCGATGGAAACGTCGTGGTGTACGTCGGTGGATTGACAAGTGTTCGCGGAATCGCCGAACTCGTTGACGCAATGGATCACGTGAGGACGCCGGACGCCCGACTCGTGCTTGCCGGAAGGTTCTCGCCGAGCGGGTTCGAGGACGAACTCGGAGACTCGCCTGGATGGAGCCGAACAACTTCAGTTGGATGGCTCGACCGCGATCATGTCGGAGCGCTCCTGGCATCGTCATCGGTGGGTGTCGTCACTCTCCACCCGACGCCGAACCATCTGGAGTCGATGCCGATCAAACTCTTCGAATACATGGCCGCAGGTCTTCCGGTCGTCATCTCGGACTTTCCGTACTTCCGGCAATTGGTGGGATCACTCGCCCTCTACGTAGAACCAGTCGATTCTCGAGAAATCGCCCGCACGATCGATTGGCTGTTGACGCACCGAAAGGAGGCTGCCGAGATGGGTGCCGCGGGACGAGATGCGGTTTTACGAGAGTTCAACTGGGAAACCGAGGTTCAACAACTCGTTGGATTGTATGTGGCCTTGGTTGGTCAGCCTCTAGCCGGTCAGGTTGATCTCTCCGAGGCCTGACGGGTCACTCCACTCCCGTGCGAAGCGACATCACGATCGACGTGCGAATGATCAAACTGCTGCGTGAGCCATCGAGCGAGTGCAGCCCGCTTCACACGTTTGTGGATCGGGCCATCGGTTGGATTGGGAAAGCTCTCGCACATTGTGATGTCTTCGACAAACCAACCGGCTTGTGTTGCGACCTTGGCGGCGGTGAACGGTGTGAACCAGTACCGATGGTCGGTATTGAGCTTCCTCCCTGGACCTCAACGCAGCCTTGAGCGTCGACCATCCGAAGGCGTTCGGCACGGTGATGATCATGCGATCGCATCGGCCGTCCCATCCCGAGCGGATGGACGACAGGAAATCGACCGGATTATCGACGTGCTCGAGTATCTCGCCCAGGACGAGCAGATCCCAGGCTCTCGTCGTCCGGCAGAAACGAGGATGGTTGCGTCATGTCACCAACCGTGACGTCGGTCCAACCAAGCTCGCGCAAAGCATCGATACCTTGGCTGTTGACGTCCACTCCGAGACAGCGTTCGGCAGATTCGCACAGAATCTGGTGTAACCACTCATTGGCGCGGATCTTCTTCCTGAAGCAGAGGGAGATGATCGACGCAGCCAACGTGAACCACTCGCTTGCCCTTGACCGCCTCTGCCAGGTAGTTCATCCGGAGCACCTCTGTGCGGTCGTCGAATTCGAATGTCTCAGAAGACGAGAATTCCACCCCGCCCGGGCGTCCATCCACTTGCGGTCCAGTTCCATCGGCCGTTCCTTTCGAGAGTTTGAGTTCGGGCGTGCCTTCCGGACGCATTTTGGGATTGCTTTCCTCGGCCAAGTTTGAGCGGTGGCCGAGCACTGAAAGTGCGGGCACCATCGCCAGATATGATGCTATGAACAGCCAGTTCTCGGGAGAGTTGACATACGAACTCGCCGCAAAGCTTGCAACGAGGTACCCGCCGAAACCGGCGAGGCAAATCGACGACACGCGCTCGACGATCAGGGTACGGCTGTACGCGTCGGTAGTGGATGAACGCCATCGTCGCCGCCAGCAGAACGATGACCAGCACACCGAGTCCGAACACCCCGTACTGACTGAACATCTCGATCCAGAAATTGTGAGCATTGACCACGCCAGGCTTAACGGGGAAGCGATGACATATCGCCAGCCTGCATGGCTGATTCAAAACCAGCCGGCCCCAGCCCGACGCCGGTGACTACGCCACGCGAAGTCGATTCGTTCCAGACCAGATTGACACGGGTCTGGACCGAGTCGATCGTGAATGGATCGTCATCCAGGACGGCTTGGAACTTCTTGACAAGCTCGAGGCCGCTGCTGATGGCGATGACCGAGAGAACGAAGCCCAGAGCGGCAATCGCCGAGCCGAAGCGCCAGGCAGATCGCCATCGTCTGCTGAGCACTACGTAGCAGGTTCCGCTGAGCCCCAATCCGATGAGCGCCAGGCGTGATCCCGAGAGAACGAGCCAACGCGGGAAGGAGCAGCCCCACAATCTGTGCGGCGATGCGGTCACTCCGTCGCAGTCCCCACCCCGCTCCCACCTTCGAAGCCACCAGTCCGATGAACGGCACCGTCAACACGATGAACACGCCGAAGTTGTTCGGGTTTGCGAAAGTCGACAGAATAACTCCATCGATCTGAGCATTGCGATCGGCGACGAAGGCGCTGCTGAGGTGTCGGCCCGTGACGATCTCACGCACGGCGACGAGCGCAGTCAGGTACCCCGCTGCCACCCACCCGTAGAAGTGCCCGTACCCCGCTCGGTCGGCAGCATGCGACCGCAAGACTGGTGGATGCAAGCGCAGCGAACAGGAGGATCAGTGCCTCCTGCGCACCTGCGGAGCGATCCACGGCCCACCCCAGTCCGAAGATGGCCCAGCCGGCGAGGATCGTCGGCAGCTCGGCCAACGATCCTCGGCGTCGGGGCAACGACGGATGGACCGAATGTGGCGACGAAGAGCACGGGCACCACGAGCTTGAACGGATAAATCGACTGGCCGACCACCTCGAGCGAACCGAACGAACTTGCGATCGCAGCGGTCGGAGCGCACAGGAACACGAGGACATTGATCAAAGTCGAAGTTGAGGTCTCCCGAGGCCCTCTGACCGCTGAGGAGTAGCTCGGACTGATCGCAATCACGACACCAGCACGCACCCGACGAGAGCGAGCCGGAAGACGCGGAGGAGGCGCAGTTGTTCTTGCACGTCGTCGATCCGGTCTCGTTTCCCGATGACCAGCACGACGTTCGAGCGTTCGGTAGCGGCGAGCACGTCGCCCCAGTCGGCGTTCGCTGCGACCAGCGTGAGCCGTTGAGCGCTATCGGGATCGTTCTCGTCAACCACCGGAGCCCTAGACCGTGTTCTGATGACGTTTCGAGCATGGTCTCGCGAAGCTGATCGACGAATGCCCCCACGGCAGCGAACACGGTGCGTGACCGCAGTTCCCAACCAGACTCGGCCATGACACCTGACACCAGCGCCGCCGAAGCGCTGAAAGAACTAGAGGTCGTCACGAACACGGGCAGTGTGCCGACGATCCGGCGGACATCGGTGGCGTCTCGGACCCGTCGGCGAGCGAGACCCAGGCCCGCGGCTGCGATGGCCAAACCGACCAGGGTGCCCCCGACGGTTCCGAGCACGCTCTGGGTGCGGGACGAACTATTCGCCGTCGAAGTACGCACCTCGGTGCTCCCCGGTGCGGCTTGGTCAAGCGCAGCGGTGAGTTGGCGTACGCGTTGGTCCTGAACGAGCACATCGATCGTCACGACCCGTTTCGAGGATGGCAGCGACGTCGTCGCCGGTCGTGAAATCGATCGCCTCGATTTCACTGCCGAGCGACTCCGTCGATTGCGTGAGTTCTGCGACTCGCTCCCCGACCACTTCTCGTTGCTCGTCGGT
Organism: Ilumatobacteraceae bacterium; assembly: GCA_963747375.1. GTDB lineage: Bacteria > Actinomycetota > Acidimicrobiia > Acidimicrobiales > Ilumatobacteraceae > Sva-07. The sequence continues at coordinate 2,411 of CAVVFL010000004.1, read as the reverse complement.
CAACCACTCGTTCATGACCCCTACAACGTCTTGCGACAGTTGCGAGCGGCCTCTGTCGTCGGCGCGACCACTCTGAGCGCAACCAGGCCCGTGGGTGTCAGAGATGCCGAATATGTGACGGCTTCGCCAGCGGTTGCGTCGACCAAGGCGTGGCGCTCGGTTGAGTTCATGACATCGACCAGCGACTGGAATTCGAGCAGCCCGATCTCGTTGTTCTCCCGTTCGCGGAGTCGTCCACGACTGGCGGACTCGCGAAGCTCCACATCGAACACAGTCTGCGACGACCCCGAATAGACACCAGCGAACAAGCCTGCAACCGCGCAGACGACGACAATCCACCAGTACCGTCGAATCCCGTACCACACCCGGCTCGGATCGACTTCGAAGTCCGTGAGATCTGATTCTGGCGCCTGCGGGATTGTAGCGGTGGCGTTCTAGCGCCGCGGGTCCTCCGACACGGGTAGGCTCAGCACCACTCATGCCCGGCGACACTCGGGCTCCGACCAATCCAATCTCGCATGACTCCTCCTCCCGAGCAAGTCTCCGATCAGGGCGCGCCGGATGGTCGTCGAACGTCGACCTTGCGAGCCAGCAACGACGGATCGACTTGACGGCGGGTGGATCGCAGATTGTGCTCACGAACGTTGCGCTCGCTGGAGTGGCGTTCGTGACCTCGATCGCCACCGCACAGTACTTCGGCCCCAACGACCGCGGGTTGCTCAGCTTGATCGTTCTGTGGCCGACACTGTTCATCGGTCTCGCACACCTCGGTCTACCCCACGCCGCGACGTACTTCGCCGCCAAGAATCCGGCGCAGGCGGGCGGTTGGGTCGGGACGTCGGCGGTGCTCGGGGTGGTCAGCGGCGTGGTGTTCGCGGTTGTGGGATTCTTCTTCGTCGAGCGGTTGATACCCGCCGACAAGGAGTCCATCGTATCACCTACCGCGTCTGATGATGCTTGGTGTCGGTCTCCAGCCACTCATCGGCGTCACGCTGCATCCGTGGCGAGGGCTCGGGCGCATCACGCTGTGGAACATCCTTCGGACCACGGTCGATCTCGTGCCGCTGGTATACCTGATCGTTGTCGTCGTACTAGGTAGTAGGGACTTCACGACCCTGGTCGGCGTCCAGGTTGGCCTCCTCGTCGTGATCTGCGTGGTGTCGGTGATGACGTGGCGCGGTCGAGGCCTGGCGTGGCGTGCAAGATCGGTGGCGCCAGTGCTGGGGTACGGTCTCCCGACGGCACTGGCGGTCATTCCGTTCTCATTCAGTTTCCGGATCGATCAGGCGTTCTTGGCGAACAACCAGACGGCGAATGCACTCGGCCAGTACGTCGTCGCGGCGTCGTGGGGACTCGCGTGTTTGCCTGTGTTGAGCACCCTCGCCCTCTCGCGCTTCCTCGGGTGATGATGACGTCCGAGGACCCCGACACGGTTGTTCGTCACGTCCGGTTCAGTGTATTGGTGACGATCCTGCTCGGGGTCGGTCTCGCGGTTGTGTCGCCGATGCTTGTGCCGCTGCTATTCGGCAGTGACTTCGAGCAGGCAGGCCAGATCGCTCTGATCCTCGTTCCGGCGTCCGCGATACTCGGCCTCGGTTCGGTGCTCGAGGAATTGCTCCGTGCGCTCCACCGTCACGGCCACCACTGTACGCCCAGGTGGCGGCGCTGGTCTTCACGCTCGCGACGATTGGCTGGGCGACCGATCGTTGGGGGGTATGGGGAGCGGCGACCGTGTCAATCCTCGCCTACTCCCTCGCATCCTTCCTACTCATGCGCTCGCTATCCTCGGCGCTCGTGTTGCCCCTGCATCATCTGGTGACGTTCGGTTCGCAGGAATTCGACCTCCTGCGCCGCCTCACTCATCGGGGTTGGTCGAGTGTGAGTCGCAGATGACCGGTACCCACGCATGATCGGTTCGACGCTGCTCTTGGTGACGCAGTCGTACCCGTTCGGGTACCGAACCGACTTTCTCGAGGACGAGATCCACGAACTGGCGGAACAATTCGAAGTCGTCGTGGTCGCGCCCCACCGCGCCAACAGGGGTCCGTCAGGATGTCCCGCGAATGTCAGGCTGGACCCCTCGCTCGCTGCTCGACAGACCAGATTCGTCACGCGTTCGGTGTCCTCACGCCGTTCGGTTTCCGTCTGCTGGTCAGCGAAGTTCGGAGGCGACCGGACTGCCTGCGTCGACCGGCACTCCTGGCCAAGGCCGTGTTGGCCGCCGGTGCTGCCGCGTCGATGTGCAGTTGGTCGCGTCGCGCAGCGGGTCTCGAAGGGCACGTCGTCGCTTATACGTACTGGCTGTCAGCGCTCACAATTGGCCTTCGCCGCGCCGGCATCGGAACCATCGTCAGTCGCGCGCATGGTGGCGATCTGTTCGAGTATCGGTATTCGCATTCGTACATTCCATT
>CAVVFL010000003.1:0-46033 GCA_963747375.1 Ilumatobacteraceae bacterium | reverse complement strand
GCCGACTCGATGGCGAACGCGGTGACGTCGCGCTCGCGACGCCGAACCGCTGCTGGTCACCGGGCGGCGCCGCGGTCGTTGCTACCCTGCGAGGTGTGACCACGTTGCGACGAGCGCTTCTGGCCCTGGCTGCCGTGTTCGGTGTCCTCTTGGTTCCATCGACCACGGCCCATGCACACACGGACTTCGACTACTCGCTTCCGGCCGGCGGCACGTCGGTCGGCGAACCGGTCGAGGAGATCACCGTCGCGTTCACCCTTCCGGTCACCTTGGTGGGCAACGGCTTTGCCGTGCTCGACCCGCAGAACAACGAACTCGCTCCGGTCGCCGTGACCGACGACGACACGGTCTTCCAACTCCAATTCGACCCACCGCTCGCCGGTGGCACCGTGGCGGTCAAGTACGAGGTGCAAGCCGAGGACGGACACGTCCTCGCCGGGAACTTCGTGTTCGAGGTCGATGCACCAGTACCGGCGGAGGTGCCAGCAACCGCGCCGCCCGCCTCCTCCGAGACGACGCCCACCACGAACGCGCCCACCACGAACACGCCCACCACCACCTCGGCGGACACACCGGTGACCTCCGCCGCAGCGACACCTGCCGTCACGGCCGCCGACTCGGACGAGGACGAAGGCGTGTCGGGCACCTGGGTGCTCGTGGCGATCGCAGCGGCGGTCGCGCTCGGCGCGGCGGGCTTCCTGCTGGTCCGTTCGCGGTCCGGCGCGGCGTGAGCGCACTGGTCGGATCGACCCCACTCGAGGACTTCCTCAATGATTCGTCGACCGCCACCGGCGAACTCCTCGAACGGATCGGTCTGTTCGGCTCGTTGTCCGGCGTCCTGCTCGCCACCGGCCTGATCGCCTTCCTTGCAGTGGCGCACCGAGGCCGCCATCGCGAGGTCGTGGTCATTCTGCGTGTGGTGGGTTACGCGGGTGCCGTCATGCTCGTCGGCGCTGCGATCGAGGTCGCCGGAGTCGCATCCATCGCCGATCTCGGCTGGTTCGACGCACTGACGTACCCGACCGGACGAGCAGCGATGATGCGCATGCTCGGGGGGCTGCTGATCGTGCTCGGCGCCAGCCGGAGCGAGCAGACGATCGTGCTCGGCGCCGTCGATCGGAAGGGGCGGATCGACACGGCCAAACTGCAGGCGCCGTCCGACGCCGATGCGCTCGTGCGATGGCTCCCATCATCAGCGTTCGCTTTCGTCGGTGCGGCGCTCGGGCTGCTGTCGTTCGGATCCGACGGGCACACGGTGAGCCGTGGCCCTCGACTGGTCCACGCCCTCGTGAACCTGGCGCACGTCTCCGCAGCCGGCGTCTGGTTCGGCGGCATCGTCGGTCTCGTCATCGTCGGGCTGCTCCGACGATCGACGCGCGAATCGTCGGCACCGGATGTGCTCCGCTTCTCCTCGATCGCCACCATCGCGCTGATCGCCGTCACGCTCGCCGGTTCGCTGATGACCTGGTTCGTCATCGACGGGTTCGGCGACCTGACGGGGAGCGCCTGGGGACGTTTCCTGCTGTTGAAGGTCGCCGCGGTCGGCACCGCGGCAGCGATCGGCGGCTACAACCACTTCGTGGTCGTGCCGGCCCTCGAACGATCCGACGATGCCGATGCGATGATCGGCCGAGCGCGTACGACCGTCTCGGTCGAGGCGGTCGTCCTGGCGTTCGTGGTCGCGGTCACGGTGTTCCTCACGACCGCCTCGACGAACTGACGTCACCCGTGTCACGGGACTCCTGACATGTGACGAATGTCACGCCAAATTGCCGCAATCTTATGCCTTTCGACTGCTAAGACCATCGCCCCGCTCTGCGTGGTCTTTCGTCACCCCGCGTGGCCAGCGGCGCGCGGACGGTCCCGAGGGCGGGGTGGTCTTACGACCTTTGACTGACAAGCACGTACTCCGAGTCTGCCATCGGACTGACACCCGAAGGCGCTGTTGTGCTCGTCGGATGGAATGAGGCAGTTTGACTGTCATGCGGGCGCAGGTTGGAAATCGACACGTTTTCATGCAGGTGTGGCACGGCGCGATCGTCGGTCTCGGCGCCTACCTGGCGCTGGCTGCCGGGCTGGTTCTGCACCTCCGACATGCCGGAGTGCACGAGGCGGGCGAGCTGTCGCCGACCATGCACTGGTTGCGTGACTCGCTCCTGGCCGTGCCGATGGCCGTGCTCGTGCTGGTGGTGGCGATTCCGGTCGTTCGATGGTTGTCACGGGTCATCACAGTGGCCGACACCTCGCCGATGGCCCACGTCATGTGGGCGACAGCTGTCGGTGCCGGGTACGCCCTGGCCACGGTGCCAGGCAACTGGGTGCACCACCAACTGTTCGTCGATGAGCACGCTCACCACGCGGGCAGCTTCTGGGCCCACGCCCTGAGCGACGCAACGGCGGTGTTGTGGCCCGCTGTTGCGTTCACGCTGACGGCCTCGCTGCTGGTCGGCCTGCCCTGGCAGTGGCAGCGTTCCGCGGTGCCGCGGCGCGGCCGCTTGGAACTCGTATCCGCGCGTGCGCTGGTCGTCGCCTGTCTGGTCGCCGCCCTCGTGCTCGGCCTGGCGCCGGCCCCGCGTCCCGCGCCGGTGGCGGCCGCGCCATTGGTGGAGCAGGCGGCGCCCGACAACTTCGAGTGCGGCATGTGGGACGGGACCCGCACGGTCACGGCCGACGTGGTCGCGCTCGACCAGGAGATCGTCTACAACCGCCTCGGCGTCGTCAACCCGTACGGGATGATGTATGCGCTCCGCAACGACGTGATCGACAAGTCGTCGGGCCTCTCCGAAGCCGAGGGTGGCACGCTCAGCCCGGGCAACGTGACGCTGCGTCCGGACAAGCGGCCCCGGCCGCTCACGTTGCGGGCCAACGCAGGTGACTGCCTGGAGATCAGCTTCCAGAACCTGCTCAGCCCGACGGCTCTGCCCGGCCAGCCGGCTGACCGCAATGCCGGCATCCACGTGAACGGCATGCAGGTCGTCGGAGGCATCGAGAGCGACGGTTCGTTCGTGGGCAGGAACCCGTCGAGCCTGGTCGCGCCCGGCGAGTCGACGGTGTACACGCTCTTCGCCGAGTACGAGAACACCTACCTGCTCTACAACATGGGTGCCACCGTGGGCGCCGAGGCCGGTGGCGGCTCGATCGGCCACGGATTCTTCGGTGCCGTGAACGTCGAGCCGTTCGGAACCGACTGGTACCGCAGCCAGCTCAGCCGCGTCGAGATGGACCTCGCCGCGTCCACCGGCGCCGCGACCGGCCAGCAGGTCGTCGACGCCGCCGGCGCGCTGGAGGTCAACCTGACGCCCGACGGTCATCCGGTCATCGACTACGAGGCGCGGTACCCGATCGACCCCGCTCACCCCTACTACGACGCCACCAAGGCGGGTGTGCCGATCGTGAACATGCTCGACGGCACGACGACGGTCCACAGCGACCTCAACGGTGTCATCGCCGGCAAGGCCGCGAACGGGTACCGCATCTTGCCGCAGGCCTACCCGCTCGCCTACTGGGACAACCAGGTGTACAACCGGGACGCCTACCGCGGCGAGGAGCCGTTCCGTGAATACACGGTGATCTTCCACGACGAGATCCGGGTGCTGCAGGCGTTCCCCGAGTTCTTCGACGACCCCGTGCTGGGGCACACGCTGCACGGCGTGGTCGACGGGTTCGGCATCAACTACGGCACCGGCGGCATCGGTGCCGAGATCATCGCCAATCGGATCGGTGTCGGCCCCGAGCGCGAATGCGTGGAGTGCAAGTACGAGGAGTTCTTCCTGTCGTCGTGGGTGGTCGGTGACCCCGCGATCCTCGTCGACGTGCCGGCCAACGCCGATCTCGACGGTGACGGCGCCCCCGATCCCGGCGCCAAGGCCCAGGCGGCGCTGTACCCCGACGACCCGTCGAACGTGCATCACAGCTACGTCAACGACCGTGTCAAGTTCCGCAACCTGCACGCCGGACCCAAGGAGCATCACATCTTCCACCTGCACGCTCAGCAGTGGATGATGGACTGGAACACCGAGAAGTCGGGCTACCTCGACAGCCAGCAGATCGGTCCGGGCGGCGGGTTCACCTATGAGATCGCGTACGGCGGCAGCGGCAACCGCAACCAGAGCCCTGGTGACGCCATCTTCCACTGTCACTTCTACCCGCACTTCGCGCAGGGCATGTGGGAGCTGTGGCGCATCCACGACACCTTCGAGCGGGGCACCGCGCTCGACCCGAACACGATCGATCCGTTGATCCCGGGACACCTGGGCACACCGGAAGCCGGGGCCCGGGCACTGCCCGACGGCGAGATCTCCGCCGGTACCCCGATCCCGGCAATCGTGCCGCTGCCGAGCCTGGCCATGGCCCCGATGCCCGATCCGAATGTGACGGTGGCCGCCGACGGGAACTCGGCCCAGGTGGACATCGACGGCGATGGCGTCCCTGACTTCCGTCAGGACACCGACGGCGACGGCAAGGGTTGGGAGACCGCGATGCCGGCCTCGAACCCCGGATACCCGTTCTGGATTCCGGGTGTGGCCGGCCACCGCCCGCCCACTCCACCGAAGGACATCAAGGTCGACGGCGGCCTCGAGCGCCACGTACTCCTCGCCGGCGACATCGCCCCGCTGCAGTTCCAGACCCGACTCGACTTCAACAAGGAGTTGGTCTCGGCGCGAGCTGAGCTACATCCCCGAGGACGGGCACACCGGCCGAGCAGGCCGCGATGGACTACCACGGTGGCGCGGACAGACCCACCTACGTGTCGACTGGCGTCCCCGCGGCCGAACCGGTCGTACCGATAGCGGCGACGTACAAGGTGAACGGCAGACCGGCCGTACCGGGCGCGCCGATGGCCGACCCGTGCCGGACCGACGACGGCCGGGAAGTCACCGACCCGATCAAGACGTACCAGGCTGCCGTGATCGAGCTCCCGGTCGATCTGAACAAGGACGGCTGGCACTTCCAGCAGCAACGCATCTTGTCGCTCAACGAGGACGTCGAAGCGACGCTCGGTCGGGCAGCGCGCGCCCGAACCGCTGGTGATGCGGCTCAACGCGGGCGACTGTGCCAACTTCGAGCACACCAACCTCACGCCCAACGTGTACGAGCTCGACGACTTCCAGGTCAAGACGCCGACCGACGTGATCGGCCAGCACATCCACTTGGTGAAGTTCGACGTGACCTCCAGCGACGGCTCGGCGAACGGCTTCAACTACGAGGACGGCACGCTCAGCCCGCAGGAGGTCGAGGAGCGCATCCACGCCGTCCGCCACCAACAGCAGGATGACTTCGCCAACGGCGTGGAGGGAGCGGTCGACTGCGCGGCCGAGAACGGCCAGGACGGCGATGCCCGCCTCAACAACGGTGAAGTGCAGTCGCTGGTCTGCCCGCTGGCCGAGCAGCACCCGTACTTCGGGCCGATCCTGGACGGGCTCGTGGCGCAGGGTGTCTACGACGCCGCCGACGAGCACGCGCAGCTGGCCTGGGGCGCTCGCACCACCATCCAGCGGTGGTGGGCCGACCCCGTCCTCAACAACTCGTGGGACGGCGGCGTGGGCAGCGTGTTCACCCACGACCACTTCGGACCCTCGACGCACCAGCAGGTGGGCCTCTACGCATCCGTGCTCATCGAGCCGCAGGGAGCGGCATGGCTCCACAACGAAACCGCCTCGTTGATGGGCGGCGCCGCGGGACAGGTCCGTGCCGACGGCGGGCCGACCAGCTGGCAGGCCATGATCGTCGACGACACGCGACCGGCGCCACCCGTCCTGGACGGCTTCGAGTCGCATCGCGAGTTCTACTTCGAGTTCGCCGATTTCCAGCACGCCTATCTCCCGGGTGGAGGCCAACCGAACCTGGTGTCGAACGAGGATCCGGTGAACCCGCAGGAGATCGTGTCGTACGCCGACTTCCCGAACGCGGTGAACCCGTCGATGCGCGAGGTGCCTGCCCCGTCGCCGAACGAGGCCGACCTGTTCTTCTTCCCACCCGTGTGTCCGGGTGGCGTCCCGAGACCCTGCCCGGAGGCCATCTCGGCCGACGATCCGGGGACGTACGTGATGAACTACCGCAACGAGCCGATCGGTTCACGCGTCTACGACCCGGCGACGAGGGCCCAGGCGGCGGGGGAGGCCGGTGACCTGGCGTACGCGTTCGCCTCCATCCCGAGGGCCAACGCCGCGCTGAACAGCCAGCCGGCGACATACCCGCCGCTGACCGCCGACGTCGGACCGTACGATCCGTACACCCCGATGATCCGGGCCTACGAGGGAGACAAGGTGCGGGTGCGCATCCAGGTGGGTGCCCACGAAGAGTCGCACCAGTTCACGATCCACGGCACGAAGTGGCTCCAGGAGCCGCTCAACCCGATCTCGGGCTGGCGCAACAGCATCGGCGTGGGGATCTCCGAGTACATGATCTTCGAGGCCCCGGTCGTGCCCGACACCGGACCCGGGAACCCTGCCAAGATCGACACGATCTACGCCATCCAGGACGTCGAGGGCCTGTGGAACGGTGCGTGGGGTCTGTTCCGCACCTACGGAAAGAAGCGCAGCGACTTGGCGGCCGTGCCCGGCAGCCCGATGGCGCCGGTGGCCGACAAGGGCGGCTTGGTGATCGACAACCTCGGTGACTACGACGAGGACTGCCCGGCTTCCGCTCCTCAGCGGAAGTACCAGGTCGCCGCCGTGCGGGCCGTCGACGTGCTCGGTCCCGACGGGATCGTGTACAACGACCGGCCCACGACGCTCACGATCGTCGACGATCTCGGCGAGCCGACCGGGCAGGCCGCGCCGCCGTTCACGCTGCACGACCCCGACGGCCTCATGTACGTGTTCCTCGCCGACGTGGTGTTCGCCGGGCCGGGCGCCTACGAGAACCCCGTCGGCTTGAAGCCGGGGACACCGGTGGAACCGATCGTGCTGCGAGCACGTGCGGGCGAGTGCGTCAAGGCAGAACTCTGGAACCTGCTGCCCGCCGACGAGCCCCTCGCCGATACGCCCGGCTACAACCTGCTGCCCGGGATCATCAAGAAGGGCACGGCCGTCGACCCGGCGCTCGGTGAAGGCATCGTGACCTTCAACAGCAACGACGTCGCCCCCTCCAAGGTGGTCGGGCTGATTCCGCAGCTGGTGAGCCGCAACATGCGCAAGACCGCTGGGCGACCCGTGGGCGCCAACAGCCACAGCCCGAACCTGCCGGGCGCCAAGGCCACCTATACGTGGTACGCCGGCGACACTCGCGCCGAACCCACCGGCGTACCCGGCCACGTCCGGATGGTGTCGCGCCCGATCGAGTTCGGCACCGCGAACCTGATGCCGGCCGACCCGCTCGAGCAGCCCAGCAAGGGCATGATCGGCACGCTCGTCATCGAGCCGCCCGACGCGGACTGGGTCACCGATCCCGGCACCAGGGTGTCGGCAACGGTGAGCTTCCCCGACGGCAACGGCGGAACCGCCGAGTTCAGGGAGTTCGTCACGATCCTGCAGAACGACGTGAACATGCGCTACGGCGGATGCACCCCACCGGCCGGGCTTTCACCGGACGCCACACAGTTGGCCTGTGCCGTGCCCAATCTCAAGGACGCCGACGACGCCGAGGATTCCGGTTCCAAGGGCATCAACTACGGCGCCGACCCGCTGTGGTGGCGCATGGGCATGTCGCCGCAGACGAACTTCTCGGTGATGCGTGACTCGACCGACGCCCATCGGGTGTTCTCCAACGAGATCGTCGGCGGCGCCGACCCGCAGACCGCAGTGTTCACGGTCAGCCCGCTGAAGGACCAGTCCGTTCGGATGCGTCTGGCGATGCCCGCCGGACACGGCCGAGCGATCGAGTTCACCACCCACGGCCATCCGTGGCAGCGCCAGCCCTATACCGACGGTTCCGACCGGATCAGCTGGAGCTTCCACGACGACCCGACCGATCTGGCCACCGCCGACGAGCAGGACGGCCACGGCCGTCACACCGGGGAGATGGAAGGCCACAACATGGTGGGCTGGTGGATCAGCTCACAAGAGGGGGTGAGCGCGTCGAGCCATTGGGACCTCAACATGCGTGCCGGTGGCGGCCGCGACCGGGTGCGAGGCGACTTCCTGTTCCGTGACTACGCATCGTTCGGCAGTCTCAGTGGCCTCTGGGGCATCATCCGCCACGAGGTCTCACCAGCGGTCGGTGCCGACGACGCCTACGACGTCCGTCGCGGCGGCGTGCAGGTGATCGACCGGGCTCACGGGCTCACCGCCAACGACCACGACCTCGACGGTGAGGTCATCGACGTCGCCGACGTCGACCTCACCGGCACGACCGGCACGGTCACCTGGAACACCGACGGCAGCTTCACCTATCAGCCGGGTGCGAACACCGCGAGCCTCGACTCGTTCAGGTACACCCTCGACGGGACGACCTGGGTCGACGTGACCCTGCAGGTCGCCGGCCCGAACAAGGCCCCCGTCACGGTGGACGACGAGGCCGGCACCCAGGTTGCCACGCCGGTGACGATCGCCGTGCTGGCGAACGACACCGACAAAGACGGCGATCTGCTCACCGTCGTGGGCACGTCAGGTGGCGTGATCAACGGCGACGGTACCATCACCTACACGCCCATCGGCCAGGTCGGCGACGTCGAGTCGTTCACCTACCTCGTCACCGACGGCAACGGCTGGCCGGTACTGGGGAGGGTGAACGTGACCATCGTCCCCGATGTCCCCATCGAGACCGTGACGATCACCAGCGCCGCGTACCAGATCAAGCAGAAGAAGTGGACGGTGACCGGGTCGGTCGACCCGGCGGCGTCGGGCGTCACGGTGAGGGTGACCTATGACGGCCGGTTGATCGGCACGGCTACCACCCACCCCACGACCGGAGCGTTCACGCTCTCCGTCAACAGCAGCGTGGCACCGGCCTGCGGCAAGAAGACCACACCCGGCACCCTGCTGGTCACGTCGAGTCGGACCGGCATCGCCGAGACCACTGGCTACAGTTGCCGATGATGAGCACCGTCGTCAGACCCGTGCCGGAAACTGCTCAGGTGCCCAGGCGCGGCGGGCGCCTGCTCACCTGGCTCGGGCTGTTCGCTCTGCTTGCGGCGGTCGTCGGATACGGCCTCACGCAGCTGGGGGGTGAACCCGAGCCGGCCGTCGGCACGGCGACCGTACCCGGCGGGTTGCTGCGCATCGATGGCGTGATCTCCGAGGAAGCCACCAACCTCCCGATGGCCATGCCGGGCATGACCCACGAGGAGATCGGCGAGGGCAACTACCTGCTGCGTGTCAACGCCACGCTCGGCGCCACCGACGGTTCCATCCGGTACGAGCCGGATGACTTCACGGTGCGAGGGCCGGGCTTCGACCCGGTCACCCCATACCGGGCCGTGGCCGGGCCGGGGACGGTGTTCGAAGGCATGACGGCGCCGCTGCTGCTCGTGTACGAAGTGCCGTTGGATGTGGCTCCGCTCACACTCGACTACGCCGGTACCCGCCTCGCACTCGACGCGGTGACACCGGTCGTGAGCGACGACCACGGCCACTGATCCTCACGACCGACCGCGGGTCAGATGTTGCGGCCCGTGCCCTCCCAGTACTTCGCCCTGAGCAGCCGCTTGGGCAGCTTGCCCGTCGGCGTGCGCGTGAGCGGACCGAAGTCGAACGAGCGGGGAACCATGTAGCCGGCGAGGTGTTCGCGGCACACGTTTCGCAGCTCGACCTCGGCAACGGCGGGATCTGTCCCGTCGACCAGCTCGACCGCCGCCTTCACCTCCTCACCGAAGTCCTCGTTCGGTACGCCGAACACCGAGACATGACAACGGTGGGCGCACCCCTGCGCCAGTGACTCCCGGTCACCGGGTGGTGGCCACGAGCTCGATGAGCGGCTGAACCACGAACGGGATCACGCTCATGTGCCCCTGGCCTTCCTCGATTCGCAGTGTCGCCTGCGGAATGAGTGAGGTCGTGTGATCCGCGTTCACCGGGCCGACGATCGTGTCGTCGCTGCCGTGCAGGACGACCACCGGGCATGTGATCGCCGTGGCGTCGAAGCTCACCCAACCCGGTCCGTCGGCGAGGCGATCGTCCACATACCCCTGCACACCGTGGGCGAACTGCGCCTGGAGCGACACAGCCTGAGCGGGATCGGTTGCCGCCTGCGCGATGAACGCCATGTCGGCCGCACACAGCTCAGCACCCTCGCCGTTCATCATCTGGCTTCCATCGTCCCCGAAACCGGCGCGGGCAACCTCGATGGCGGCCAGCGCGATCCGGCGCGTTCCACACGTCGTGACAGTGCGACCTGCTCATCGTCTCGCGCGACGGCTGATGACGCATGTCGCTCATTGCGCAACAGGCGACGACCGCCCTGACGCGATCGGGCATCATCGCCGCGAGCGCCAACACGTACGCGCCGCCGGTCGACACGCCGACAGCAAGCACGTGATCGACACCGAGCGCATCCACCACCGCAACGCCGTCGGGTATCCAGTCGGCAATCGACCTGCCGGGGCGAAGCGACGACAGCCCATACCCAGGACGGTCGATTCCGATGAGGCGAAGCCCCAACTCGTCGAGGAACGGCTCGAAACCAGCCGGTTCCAAGCGGCTGCCGGGCCCTCCGTGGCACCACACCACCGGCGTACCGGCGTCGGGGCCGTAGGTGGCGAACCCCACGGTTCGACCGTCGAGCATGGTCAGCGTCGACTCCCTCATCAAACCCACCATGCCACATCGGTGACACTGCCCACGTTGAGAGCCGACAGCCCCGATCGGGCCGGCGACACACGTCAGGGCGGCGAACGGTCGAGTGTGACCGGCGCTCTGGGGTACCGTTCGGAGTTCCCGACCCGGACAACTCGCTGCGCATCGTCAGAGAGTGCATGCTGAGGAGGACAACGTGAGCTTGCTGCACAGAGATTCGGAGCACGGCCGACTGCCCGAGCCTCCGAACGAAGCGTTGAGGAACTCGGTCGCCTGGCTGGAACTCGAGCGATCCTTCCTGTTCTTCCACAGGAGCGCGGGTGCAAATCGGTTGGCGTACCTTGCGCTGAGGACCATCGTCCTGGTGGCCGGTGCGATGGTCCCGATCGTGGCGCTGGCCACCAGTCGACAGGTCGTTGTGGCCGGCCTTGGTGCGCTCATCGTCGTCGCCGAGGGTGTCGCTCAACTCACCCAGGTGCACGATCACTGGGTTCGGTACCGCCACACTGCCGAAGCGCTTCGCCGAGAGGCCATCGCGTTCGCGTCGAGCGCCGGCGGGTACGGACGGGGTGATCTCCGCGACAACCAACGTTTGGCCACCCGAATTCTCGACTTGGCAGCGCAGGAGAACGCCGCGTGGGAGGAGACCGTTCGCGCCGAGGGCCTCAAATCGCCGTCCGCGCCAGAGCTCGCCCGCAACGCTCCTGTCGCTGAAACGTAGAACTCCTGGCGAACCGACCAGGCAGACCGCAGCAACGAACTGAGCGCATGTCGTCGGGATGCCCGACATCGGCGTCGGGTGCGCCCGGTGCTGCTAGCGGGTGGCCTGAAGCGTGTCGAGGGTGCCGACGGCGGTGGCGCCGTCGTCGGTGACGGTGAGGATGTCGGCGCCGGTGGCGGTGACGAGCACGGTGTGTTCGAACTGGGCCGAGGGCCGGTTGTCGTTGGTGTGTTCGGTCCAGCCGTCGGCCGCTCGATGGAAGGTCGGTCGCCCGGCGGTCAACATCGGTTCAACGGTGAACGTCATGCCGGGCACGACGATGACGTCGTCGTCACGGTCGATGTGGTGAGACACGTGGGGATCGGCGTGGAACGTTGCTCCGATTCCGTGGCCGCCGTACTCGCGGATGACCGAGTAGCCCCGCGATTCGGCAAACGGTTCGATCGTTTCGGCGATCCGCTGCAGCGGCTCGAACGGGCGGATCGCGGCGATACCGCGCAGTGTGGCTTCGCGAGTGGTTTCGACGAGGCCGGCGATCGCGTCGACGGGTGTACCGGCGTGAAACGTTGCCGAGGTGTCACCGTGCATGCCGTCGATGTACGCGGTCACGTCGATGTTGACGATGTCGCCATCCTCGAGCGGCCGGTCGTCGGGGATGCCGTGGCAGACGACGCCGTTGACCGAGGTACAGATCGACTTCGTATAGCCCTTGTAGTGCAGGTCGCTCGGGTATGCCCCGAGCTCGATGTAGAGGTCATGTGCGAATGCATCGAGTTCCTCGGTCGTCGTGCCGACCGTGACCTGTGCGCCGGTGCGGATGAGGACCTCGGCAGCGACGGCGCACGCACGGCGGAGGCGAACCAAGGATTCCGCGTCCTGGATCTGCGGCGTTCGGGATGTGGCGATCGTTCCGGTGACGACGTAGTCGGGTCGCACGATCGTTTCGGGAACGGGGCGGGGCGCCGACACATTGCCGAGGCGAACCGGTGACCGGTCGAGTACTCGCCGATCACCATGACATCGCTTGTGCTTGTTGCCGCTGCCGCACCAGCACATATCGTTCGACTTCAACTTCATCCGCAGAGTCTATGGGTGTAGACGTCGGTACGCTGACGCGGTGGCGCCGATGGTGAACACCGAGGAGCTCATCGACTCGCGAGAACTCGCGACGCTGCTCGGACTGGCACACCCGAACAGCGTGAGTCTGTATCAGCGCCGCTATGCCGACATGCCTCGCCCTGTCGTGGACCTCGGGAACGGCCGCCCGAGGCTGTGGCTGCGCCCTGCGATCCTCGACTGGATCGAGCGCCGCTGACACCGGCCGGACAGGGCTGACACCTGGCACGACGGAGCAACAACCGTCAGACGTGTCAACGACAGGCGGATGTATCAGCGACCGCTTCGCCGCGTCAGAGGTCGCAGGCGAGGCCGACGCCGACGTCCTCGGTTCGTCGCCCGCGTCAGAGTTGGAAGCGGTAACCCATGCCGGGTTCGGTGATGAAGTGTCGTGGTTGGGAGGGGTTGCGTTCGAGCTTGCGGCGGATGTTGGTGAAGTGCACGCGAAGGTAGTTGGTCTCGGTTTCGTAGGCGGGGCCCCAGACGTCTTGGAGGAGTTGGCGCTGGGTGATGAGCTTTCCTCGGTGGCGTACCAGTTGTTCGATGAGTCGCCATTCGGTCGGGGTCACGCTGACGGTGTGGCCGTCGCGGGTGATCACCTTCGCTGCGAGGTCGATCGTCAGGTCGTCGGCTTCGATCACGGGTTCCTCGTCGGCTGACACCGTTCGCCGGAGCGCCGCGCGCAGGCGGGCGAGCAGCTCGCCGATGCCGAACGGTTTGGTCACGTAGTCGTCGGCTCCTGCGTCGAGCGCCTCGACCTTGTCGGTTTCGCCGTCGCGAACCGAGAGCACGATGATGGGGACGGTGGTCCAGCCTCGCAGACCGCGGATCACCTCGATGCCGTCGATGCCCGGCAGTCCGAGGTCGAGAATGACAAGGTCCGGGTGGTGGTCGGCGGCAAGCTGGAGTGCCCGTTCACCGCTCTCGGCGAGATCGACGCGGTAGCCGCGGGTCTGGAGATTGGTCGCCAAGGCGCGGCGGATCTGTGGTTCGTCGTCGACGACGAGGATGCGGGCGACTGGATCAGGACTGCTCATCGGCCACCGGAAGTCGTATCACGACGGTCAGGCCGCCGCCGGCGGTTTCCTCCAGTGCGATCGTGCCGTCCATCGCGTCGACGAACCCTCTGGCGATGTGGAGGCCGAGTCCGACGCCGGGTCGGCTGTCGGTGTCACCGAGGCGTCGAAACGGTTGGAACACGAGGTCGCGGTCGCTCGCGGCGATTCCTGGTCCGTGGTCGATCACCCGGAGATCGACGTGGCCGTTGGCCGCACCGGCGGAGACCGCGGGCGGCTGACCGGTCGGGCTGTGGGCCAGTGCGTTGGCGATGACGTTGCTCACCGCCCGCACGAGCAGGCCCGCATCGGCTGAGACCAGCGGCAGGGTCGGGTCGACGTCGATCAGCACGGATTCGGCACCAGCGTCGAGCCCGCCGAGCGAGGTCGCGATGATCTCCTCGAGCGCCGTCGGGCGCAGATTCGGTTTGACCGCTCCCGCCTCCAGACGGCTGGCGGCGAGCAGGTCACCGATGACGTGGTCGAGCCGGTCGGCCCCGTTGTCGATGGTGGTGAGGAATTCGTGACGGGCCTCGGGGCTCCAGTCGACGTCGTCTTGGAGAAGGCTGCTGACCGACGCCTTGACCGAGGCCAGCGGCGTACGGAGGTCGTGGGAGACGGCGCGTAGGATCGCGGTTCGCAGCGCATCGGTTGCGGCGAGGCTGGCGGCAGTGTCGGCCTCGCGTTGGAGCCGTCGACGGTCGAGTGCGTTCGTCAGCTGGGAGGCGAACACCTCGAGCAGCCGCCGGTCCTCGACGCGCACCGTTCCGTACACGACCAGTGTGGTGTCACCGATGTCGAGGGTCGTTGCGCGATGACCGACGCCGACGTCACCCGACGACGCAACTGGCTGCGCGTCGCCGTCACGGAGCAGTTCGAGGCCGTCGAGCGCGAGCGTGGACCGCACCCGTTCGAGCATCGACGGGAGGGGATCATCGGAGCTGATCAGCCCCGCGGCGACCCGCGCCAACGCTTCGGCCTCGACGTTGGCACGCTGCGCCGCCACGGTGCGGCGCCGGTAGGCGCTGATGAACAGTCCAACGGCGACACCGATGGCGCCGAAGACCGTCAGGGCGACGAGGTTGTCGGGGTCGGCGACGGTGAGCGTGCGATGCGGTTCGGTGAAGTACCAGTTGAGCAGGAGTGCACCGAGGACGGCCGCGACGAGCGCCGGCGCTGCGCCACCGACGATCGCCGCGGCCAGCACGGGGAGGAGGTACAGCAGGAATTGGCTGCCCTGGTCGAAGATGTGACGCGTGTGGACCACGAGCAGGGTCAGCGCGAACGGCGCGGCGATGGCGACGGCCCAGCCGGCGGCACGGCGACGAGGTTGGAACCCGTGGCTCGGTCGAGGGTTGCGCGTCGATCTCCGGGGATGGACATCGTCGTCAGGTGCGACGGCGTCGTGCGAGATGACGTGGACGTCGACCCCACCCGACGCGCGGATGGTCGCGTTGATGATCGATCCCTGGGTCAGCTGCGACCAGCGAGTGCGACGGGAGGCTCCGAGCACGAGTTGTGTCGCGTTCTGCCGGCGGGCGAACTCGGTGAGGGCGGCGACGAGGTCGTCGGCGACGAGTTCGTGGTAGGTGCCGCCGAATGATTCGAGGAGTTCTCGGTGGACCTCGAGTCGCTCGGCGGGCGCGTCGCGTCGTCCGTCGGTGGCGCGGATGTGGACGCCGATCAGATCACCATGTCCGCGTTGGGCCATGCGGGCGGCGCGGCGGATCAGCTGATCTCCAGTCGGTCCGCCTGTCAGGGCGACCAGGACGCGCTCGCGCGTCTCCCACGTGGCGTCGATGCCGTGCTGGTGGCGATAGTCGGCGAGGGCGTCGTCGACGCGGTCGGCGACCCACAGCAGCGCGAGTTCGCGCAGGGCCTCGAGATTGCCGGGCCGGAAGTAGTTCGCCAGGGCGGCGTCGATCTTGTCCGGTGCGTAGATGTTGCCGTGGGCCATGCGACGGCGCAGCGACTCTGCGGTCATGTCGACGAGTTGGATCTGGTCAGCGGCACGGACCACCTCGTCGGGAATCGTCTCGCGCTGACGGATGCCGGTGATGCTTTCGACGACGTCGTTGATCGACTCGAGGTGTTGGATGTTGATGGTGGTGATCACGTCGATGCCCGCGTCGAGTACCTCGTCGACGTCCTGCCATCGCTTGTCGTGTCGGCTCCCCGAGACGTTGGTGTGCGCCAATTCGTCGATCAGCACGACG
Organism: Ilumatobacteraceae bacterium; assembly: GCA_963747375.1. Taxonomy (GTDB): domain Bacteria; phylum Actinomycetota; class Acidimicrobiia; order Acidimicrobiales; family Ilumatobacteraceae; genus Sva-07. The sequence continues at coordinate 30,252 of CAVVFL010000003.1, read as the reverse complement.
TCGGGTCGACGTTCGAGGATCTTGGCGACATCCATCTCGTCGAACGTGCGACCGCGATGGACCAGCTTCTGTGGTGGGATCACTTCGAGGTCACCGATCTGGGCCTGAGTGTTCGCTCGACCGTGAGTCTCGACCCAGCCGACCACGACATCGGTGCCGCGCTCGGCGCGCCGAGTGCCTTCGTTGAGCATCGCGAACGTCTTACCGACGCCCGGCGCTGCACCGAGATGGATCCGGAGTCGTCCGCGCGGCATCAGTCCCAGCTTTGCAGCTGTGCGAGCGCGAGGTTGAGGGTGACGACGTTGACGCGTGGCTCACCGAGGACCCCGGCCGTGCGACCCTGCGTGTGTTGCTCGACCAACTCGAGGACCTCCGCGACCGGCATGCCCCGAGCCACCGCGACACGCTCGGACTGCAGCCGGGCGTTGCGCGGGGAAATGTGCGGATCGAGACCGGATCCCGATGCGGTCACTGCGTCGATGGGTACCGACGCCTGTGCCGGGAGTCCGTTGCGCTCGCGGTACGACGTCGAGCGTTCGGCGATGCTCGACAGGAGATCCGGATCGGTCGGTCCCCGGTTCGATCCGCCACTGTTGTCGGCGGCATAGTCGACCGCCGACGGCCGCGGTTGGAACCATTCATCGCCGGTGAACGGTTGAGCGATCAGTTCGGACCCGCGCACTTCGCCGTCGACGGCGAGCAGCGAGCCGTTCGCCTCGTCGTCGAATGCGACCTGAGCGACCGCGGTGACCACGACGGGGTACAGCACGCCCGTCAGGAGGGTGAAGACGACGACGGCCACGAGAGCGGGTCGGAGTTGACGCAGCATCACAGCACTCCCAGGTTCGAGACGACGAGATCGATGAGCTTGATCCCGATGAACGGAGCGACGAGGCCGCCCAGGCCATAGATGGTCAGGTTGCGGCGCAACATCTCCGACGCCGTCGTCGCTCGGAGTGTGACGCCGCGCAGGGCGAGCGGGACGAGAGCGATGATGACCAGCGCATTGAAGATGACCGCGGACAGGATCGCCGACTCGGGCGAGCCGAGTCGCATGACGTTCAGCGTCTCCAGTTGGGGGTATGCGACGACGAACATCGCCGGGATGATGGCGAAGTACTTGGCCAGGTCGTTGGCGATCGAGAATGTCGTCAACGAGCCGCGGGTGACGAGCATCTGCTTGCCGATCTGGACGATCTCGATCAGCTTGGTCGGATCGGAGTCGAGGTCGACCATGTTCCCGGCTTCCTTGGCGGCCTGGGTTCCGGTGTTCATGGCGACGCCGACGTCGGCCTGGGCGAGGGCGGGCGCGTCGTTGGTGCCGTCGCCGGTCATCGCGACGAGGTTCCCGCCCGCCTGCTCGCGTCGGATCAGGTCGAGCTTGTCCTCGGGCGTCGCCTCGGCGAGGAAGTCGTCGACGCCTGCCTCGGCGGCGATCGCACGTGCCGTGCGCGGATTGTCACCGGTGATCATCACCGTGCGGATGCCGAGTTGACGCAGTTCGTCGAAGCGTTCGCGCATTCCCGGCTTGACGACGTCGGAGAGTCGTACGACGCCGAGCGCGCGCGGTCCGTCGGAGACGACGAGCGGCGTTCCGCCGTCGTCCGCAACGTGTTCGCACGCCGCCACGACGTCCTGTGGCAACGATGACCCGAGCGAGTCGACCCATCCGCGCACGGCGTCCATCGCACCCTTGCGGACCTGGCGGCCGTCGAGGTCGACCCCACTCATGCGGGTGGTCGCGGAGAAGGCGACAAAGGTCGCTCCGCTCGTGTCGACGGGCGCCTCGGCCGCGTAGTCGCGTTGCGCGAGCTCGACGATCGAACGTCCCTCCGGGGTTTCGTCGGCGAGGCTGGCGAGCAGCGCGGCGTGGGCGAGCTCGTCGCTGTCGACCCCGTGGGTCGGCAGGAACGCAGTCGCCTGTCGGTTGCCGAAGGTGATCGTGCCGGTCTTGTCGAGCAGCAGCGTCGAACAGTCCCCGGCAGCTTCGACCGCGCGTCCGCTCATCGCCAACACGTTGCGCTGGACCAGGCGGTCCATGCCGGCGATGCCGATGGCCGAGAGCAACCCGCCGATCGTGGTCGGGATCAGACACACCAGGAGCGCCACCAGCACGATCAGGCTCTGTTCGTCACCGGAGTAGATCGCGAGCGGCTGGAGTGCGATCACCGCCATCAGAAAGATGATCGTGAGGCCGGCCAACAGGATCGACAGTGCGATCTCGTTGGGGGTCTTCTGCCGCGACGATCCTTCGACGAGCGCGATCATCCGGTCGAGGAACGTCTCGCCCGCTCGAGCCGTGATCCGCACGACGATCTCGTCGGACAGCACCGTCGTCCCGCCGGTGACGGCGGAACGATCACCGCCCGATTCGCGGATGACCGGCGCGGACTCTCCTGTGATCGCCGATTCGTCGACGGTCGCGATGCCTTGGATCACCTCGCCGTCGCCCGGGATCACCTCGCCCGCGGACACGACGCATTCGTCGCCGAGGTCGAGACTGCTCGATTCGCGTTCCTCGACGCTGCCGTTGGCGAGGCGCACCCGGGCGGTCGTGGCCCGGCGGGCCTGGCGCAGTGAGTCGGCCTGGGCCTTGCCTCGTCCCTCGGCGACGGCCTCGGCGAAGTTGGCGAACAGCACCGTGAACCACAGCCACCCGGCCACGAGCCCGCCGAACACGTTCGTCTCCGAGGTCGCCGATGCGAGGTCTCCGAGCCAGAGGAACGTGGTCAGCAGTGCACCGATCTCGACGATCATGATCACCGGGTTGCGGACCAGTTCGCGCGGGTCGAGCTTGACGACCGCATCGACAATCGCCCGGCGCACGATCGCCGGGTCGAAGAGCGAGCGTCGCGGGAGAGGGTGCCGGTCGCGAGCGCTGTCGCCTGGCTGGCGGGACTCGCCCCCGAGCTGTTCGGCCGCACCGGCTGCGGCGGCGTCTCCCGGGTTGGCGGTTGCGTCGGAGTCGATGGTTGATGGTGACATGCTGACCTCCGAGGGGTCGATCAGAGCCCGAGGCCTTCGGCGATCGGGCCGAGGGCGAGCGCGGGGAAGAACGTGAGGCCGGCGACGACCACGACGACGCCGGTGAGAAGACCGGCGAACAGCGGTGTGTGCGTTGGGAACGTGCCCGAGGTGACCGGAGTCGGCTGCTTGCGACCCAGTGAGCCGGCGAGGGCCAGTGCCGGAATGATGAGGAAGAATCGCCCGACGAGCATCGACAACCCGACCGTGGTCGCATACCAGGGATCCGCGGCGGACAGGCCAGCGAACGCCGATCCGTTGTTCCCGGCACCCGAGGCGAACGCGTACAGCACCTCGGAGAGTCCGTGGGGTCCCGATTCGCTGATTCCGTCGAGGCCGGGACCGATCACGACCGACGCGGCGGTGAACCCCAGGATCATCGCGGCCGGCGCGAGCAGGAAGAGCATCACCAGCTTGACCTGAGCGGCGCGGATCTTCTTGCCGAGGTACTCAGGGGTCCGCCCGACCATCAAGCCGGCGATGAACACCGCAAGCAGCGCGTAGACGAGTAGGCCCATCAGACCGACACCGACGCCGCCCGGGCCGACCTCGCCGAGGAGGATGTTCACGAGCGCGGTACCGCCACCGGTGGGGGTCATCGAGTCGTGCATGCAGTTGACCGAACCGCTGGACGTGCCCGTCGTGGATCCGGCCCACAATCCGCAACCCGCCGCACCGAAGCGAAGTTCCTTGCCCTCGAGGTAGCCGCCGCCGGACAGGTCCGCTGCGACGGACTGATCGACGCCGGCCGCGACGGCGCTGTTGCCGCCGGTCTCGGCGAACGTCGCGACGAGAACCGATCCCGACCACAGCACGACCATCACCGCGAGCAGCATCCGTCCCTGCCGTCGGTCACGGGCGAGCCGGCCGAACACGAGCGGCATGGCGAACGGAATGAGCAGGATCGCCCAGTTCTCGATCAGATTGCTCAGCGGGTTCGGGTTCTCGAACGGTACAGCCGAGTTCGAGTTGAAGAACCCGCCCCCGTTCGTGCCGAGCTGCTTGATCGCGATCTGGCTTGCCGCGGGGCCGCCGGGGATCACCTGCTCGGTACCGTCGATCGCCGTCACCGCGTCGAAGCCGCGAGCGTTCTGGATCACTCCCTGCGACACGAGCACCAGGGCGACGACGAACGCCAACGGCAGCAGGAAGCGCGTCACCGTGCGGGTCATGTCGACCCAGAAGTTCCCGAGCGTGTCAGCACCTCGACGCGTGATCCCGCGGATGATCGCGACGACCACCGCCATGCCCGCTGCGGCAGACACGAAGTTCTGCACGGTGAGGCCCACCATCTGCGACAGGTGACTCATCGTGGACTCGCCGCCGTAGGTCTGCCAGTTCGTGTTCGTCGCGAAACTGATCGCAGTATTGAACGACACCCACGGGTTCACCGTCTGACGGTCAGTCGGGTTGAAGGGCAGCCAGGCCTGGAGACGCAACAGTGCATAGACGACGATCACGCTCACGAGACTGAACGCCAGCAGCGACACGGCGTAGGCCCGCCACCGCTGCTCACGGCCCGGATCGACGCCGAGGAGCCGGTACACGAGTCGCTCGATCGGATCGAAGAAACGGTCACCCGGCGCCGTCCCGTCGTCGCGGGCGCCGTACACGAGGGCGAGGTAGCGACTGGAGATCGGCACCGTCACCGCCAACGACACCACCAGGGCGGCGATCTGAAGCAATGCTGCCGCGCTCACGTCAGAACCGCTCCGGGTGCAGCAACGTGACGAACAGGAAGATCAGCACGGCGACGCCGAGACCCAGACCGAGGGCGTTGTCCGTCGTCGAGGCCACCACGACGACGGCGCTCATTGCTCGTCCGATTCATCGGTGGCGATTCGGTCGCAGAACGCGACGTACGCCAGGCTCACGGCGAAGAACGCCACGAGCAGTGCCAACAGCAGCAGGTCGGTCACCGGACACCTCGAAGATCTCTCACGAGATCGACTTCTACTGCTCCGGCGAACCCGACGGAAGGGACTTAGCGCGGTCTTGACGGCAAACCGCTCTGCCTTAGCGGGATACAAGCGTCGAGCTCACCACAGCACCTCGGTCGTGGTGAATCCGCACCGATGACCGGAGGCGACCGTTGGGCGCTCAGGACCCGACAAGATCCTCGATCGAGCCGCTAAGAGTGCGCCAAGACCCTTGCACCCCGGAGCACGGGGTGCCCACCGTGGAACCGTGACCACGAAATCGACCCGCAGCGATCTCGACATGGGCGCTCGATCCACCCGGCCGCGACTCACCCGGCAGATCGAGAGGACCATCCTGCTCGGCGCGCCGGGCAAACCTCCTCGCGAACGTTCCGAGACGATGGTGCCCGGCGAGCGGGCGCGACCCGCACGCCGACGCCGGGTCAGCGCCTACATCATCGCCGTCCTGTTGCCCTTGGTGACGGCGCTCGCCCTCGTCCCGATCCGCGTCGAGCACTCATCGCTCGTTGCGATCATCATGGTGATTCCGGTCGTCGTCTCCGCGACGCTCGGCACGCTCGGGCCGGCCGTGGTCGCCGCCATCACCGCCGGGATTGCCTACGACGTCACCCAAACGCAGCCCTACTGGCATCTCGCCGTGAACGACGCCGACGACATCGCCACCGCGCTCACTCTCGTCGCCGTAGCGCTGGTCGTCGGCGTGCTGTGTAGCCAACTCGTACGCGTCCGCGCCCGCGACGACAACCGAGACAGCGAACTCCGGCACCTCGTGGAGTTCAGCACCGCGGTCGCAAGGCGCAATGCCGACAGCGACCTCGCCGATGACGCTTGCTTTCACCTCGCCGCGATCCTGAACCTCCGGCGCTGCACCTGGCACCCGGGATATCACGGCACCGCCGGGCCAGTCCTTCTCCCGACCGGGGCACTCATGGGCTACAGCAGTGCGCTGCCCCCAGATCGAGCTGTCCTTCCGCACTACCTCGAGATACCAGCGACCGTCGGGAGCACCGAACTCGGCCGGTTCATCGCCACACCACATCCTGAATCGGCCGTCTCCATCGAGGAGCGGCTCACCGCCGCCACCATCGTCGCGCTCTTCGCGAGCGTCATCGCCATTCCCACCTGAAACGTGATGGTCCGTTGAACGTCTCCCCGCCCGGTGACCGGACTGGCCCCGCCGACCCATGACCCTGGGCGGACATACGTCAGTTCCGCAAGATGGAGGTGGTGCGACTGCCCGCCCGAGCCCCGTTGGTGGGAGCCTCCGAGTTGCAGTCATCCACTGATCGGTCGCCGACCAGCGGATCCAGCGAGAACTCGGGTCGGAGATGAACGATTCCGGGAGTGGTGACGATGACTTCCACGAGGTCATCGTCCGTACGCAGAACGCAGGCGCCATCGCCCTGCGCTGACCAGTAGGGCATGTACCAGGTGCGTACGAGAACCGACCCAGCCCGCTCGACGGCGATCACGATCTCGTCAGGCGACTCGCTGACCAGCCGCCCCGGGTCCTCCACGATCGGCACCGAGTCCACGACCTCCCAGATTCGCCAGTGTTCGGTCGTCCTCGCCAGTTGCAGCCACGGGAGACCGCGTTCGAGTAGTGCTGCTTCAGCGAGACCACCCCCGTCGATCTCGATGTCGGGCAACGCAATCCAACGAACGGCGTGCTCGTCGATCCAACGACGGTACTGAGCGGACGTGAGGTCCTCGTCGTAGAGGACAGCGTTGCGATCCATGTCGGTCTGGCGTTCCCATCCACGAGCAATCGGCACCTCAGCCGCAATGTAGGTGACCTCCCAGTGCCCTGCGGTGAACGGCACCTCGAGGCGGCCCGGAACGCCGCCCGCGTGCGTGATGAAATCGGTCACGTCGTCGTAGTAGCTCGCCTCCGCTGCAGGGTCGTTGAGGTGATCGGCAGCGGCCACGCCGGGCAACACCAACCACAAGGCAAGCGGAACACCGGCTGCCACCACGAGGGTGCGGCGCTGCGCCCACATCGACGCAGCGAGCACCGGCACAACGAAGAACACCACCATCCGCGTCATGTTGCCGCCGACTGGATTGGCCACCACGAACAACGGAACCGACGCAACGGCGCCAAGACCTGCCGACAAGCGCACAACACGTTCGGTGGACGGCAGCACGACGACGAGCGCAATGAACGCTGCCATGACGCCGGCGAACGCTGCCCAACGGAACGGGAACACTCCCGGGTCCGGGAACAACACCGACGTCACCGCAACAGGAGTCACGGTGAGGACGAACATTGCAGCCGGAAGCGCAAAACGTGGGCGAGCGCCGCTGCGACGCAGCAGCCAGGCATCGATCAGCACGCCACCCAACGCGATCGCAAGAAACACGCCGGCCACCGGGCTGGCGAGCGAACTGAGCGTCGCCGCCGCCACTGCCACGACCACCCATCGTCGCTGGTAGGCGACAAGTGCGACCAGCCCGAAAGCCAGCCCGAGCGCAAACGGAAGGCGCCCGACCGCGAGATTCACCGCTGTGCCGACAGCGAACCAACACGCCGCGATCGCGCCCGCAACACCAAACCGCCGCCACAGCAGATCGACAAGCGCCGCCGACGCGACAACACCACTCGCAATGCCGATGGTCAGCGGCCCGAACCACGACGCCAGTGGCGGATACACGACGCTGTAACCAAGTATGTAATGACCCGAGTACCACTGGCCATTCCACAACGTGAGTCCAACGTCGCGAAACAGCTCGATCCGAAACTGATGCGCCGGCCAGTCCGAACCGCGCGCGCCCGACAACGCCACCACGACCCCGAGCACCAGCGCCACCAGCGGAGCAGCGACGACCACAGCGAGCGCGTCGCTGTCACGACGCCGCAGGGAGCGCTCGCTGGACGACAAGAAGGATGCGGAGCACACAATGATCCTCGACACGGCAACAAGTGGGTGTCAGCGCAGACTAACCCTCCATCGACATGCGCACGCCGCGGCAGACATTCTCGATCCCTGGTCGATGACGGTGTGCGACTTCGGCCCGGTGCAGCGTCACGAGGCATCGATCGCGACCCGGCGTTCGAGGGTGCAGCGAAAGTCCGTTGGCCTGAAGCGACTCCTTGAGGATCTCGAGGGCACTCGAGCCTGGGTCAGGAAGCGTCAGCTTCGGGAACGAAATGGGCTTCATGTGATCCTCCGATCACGCCCGCTGCACCATCGTCACCGACAGCGAGCACGGGCGGGCGGATCACCGACAGGGATGATGTTGGTGGTTGGGACGTTTGCCAGTCAGCCACCGGAGGTCGCTGCTTCCGGAAGGAGTTCTTTCGCACGATCTTGTTGTCGCGGACGGTGAGAAAATCGCAGCCGAGGACATCGACGCGACTGCCATCGAGCAGGGTGCCGGTCAGTCTCCACTCCGAGACGCCGTAGTCATCGGAGATGACGCGGTGGTGGCCGTCGCCCCAGTTCGCGTCCGGCATCGAGTCGAGAACGTCAGCGAACGCGGCCGTGACCTGGTCCCGGCCGACGAACCTGCGGCCATGAGACTCGGGCCCGCCGGATGCGTCGAAAACGCAGTCGTCAGCGAACAAACTCATCAGTCGCTCGATGTCATGGCTGTTCCATGCTTCGGTATGTGCGATGAGCAGACGTTTCAGGTCGTCGCTGTTCACATCGGGCCCCTTGGCGTCGAGATTCACCTCATTGTAGAACGCTCGTCAATCCGGTTCAGCTGATCAACGGCCGCTACAACTTGCGCAGTGCGGTGCCACGTCATCGCGGTCATCACCAGGTGAGCGGGCACGCTGCGCAGGCAGCCAACGAAGGATGGGTACAGTCGCACGATGGCAGGATTCGAGTCGGTGTGTGTGGCGGCGGTCCAAGCGACGCCGGTGATCCTCGATGCCGACGCGACGATCGACAAGGCGATCGACCTCGTCGGCGAGGCCGCCGATGCGGGCGCGACGCTGGTCGTCTTCCCGGAGTGTTTCGTGTCGGTGTACCCGAGCGGGGCGTGGGCGGCGCAGGCAGCGACGTGGACCGAGGGCTGTGATGAACTGTGGGAGCGGATGTGGGCGTCGAGCATCGACGTCCGCGGTCCGCTGGTCGATCGACTGACGGTGGCGTGCGCGGAGCGTGGCGTCCACGTCGCCATCGGCATCAACGAACGCGAGGACGACCGGCCCGGGTCGCTGTACAACACGCTGCTGGTGATCGGCGCCGAGGGGGTGGTGCACCGGCACCGCAAGTTGATGCCCACGATGCACGAGCGCGTGTTCCACGGCGTGGGTGCCGGGGACGATCTCGGTGTGGTCGAGCTTCCCGGAAGCGCCCGCGTGGGCGGCCTCATCTGTTGGGAGAACCGCATGCCATTGGCACGATGGCGGGTCTACGAGGGTGGCCCTCAGATCTGGTTGGCGCCAACTGCGGACGACAGTGACGGTTGGATTGCGTCGATGCGACACATCGCCATCGAGGCAGGAGCCTTCGTGGTGAGTGTGCCGCAGTTCATCCCGGCGAGCGCATTCCCCGATGATTTCCCGGTGGCGTTGCCCGACGACGTCGACGTTTTCGGTCGTGGCGGCGCGTGCATCGTGTCGCCTGGCGGCGAAGTGATTGCAGGCCCGCTCTATGACGTGGAGGGGATCGTCACCGCAGACTGTGACCTCCGTGACGCGCTGCACGCCAAGCGCTACTTCGACGTTGTCGGTCACTACGGCCGCGCCGACGTGCTCGCGCCGAGCAATCCGGTCTTCCCGTCCTGATCGCGCACCACGGCCCATGCCGAGCGCCCGGGAATCCCACCGGGTAGGCCGGGAGTCCGGCGAGGCGGAGGACCAGCCGGTCGCATCACATCTGATGGATGTGGTCGGGATGGGGAGATTCGAACTCCCGGCCTCCTGCTCCCAAATCTGACTGAGCGCAATATCGGTGAGATCCGGCCCGTACCGGATCGTGTCGAATCATACCGTTGAGCAGGGACGACGTGTGGACCGGTTGACACCGGCCGGACACCCTGACACAGCCCGGTGCACCTCGGATTGATACATCTCTGATACATCGACGACCTCCTGCCACCGGCAGTGCGACACATGGCGCGGCGCATGAGATGTATCAAACGACGGGCGGATGTATCAGCGACCTCTTCCCAGGCGTCAGAGGGTCCCAGGCTAGGCGGAGGCCGACGTCTTCCTCCCGATCTCGACGTCGAACGACGGGTCGAGCGCCAGCGGCGAGATTATGCGGTGGGCCGACCGAGCTCGGAGGTCCAACATATCGCCGGCGGTGCAGCGCGACGTGCAGTGAACGAGGCCGGCATTACCGGGTGGCCTCGGGACCGGCGACGCGATCCTCCTTCAAGTCGGATGGTGCTGTCGAGGTCGCCGCGAATCCGTCAACCGCGCTGGTGTAACGGGTAGCGGACGCCCGCCGGACGGAATGCCAACCTGTCAGCCCAATGAGAAAGGCGATACGAGCCGTCTCATCTGCCGGTCCTCAACCGGACACGGTCAGCGACGGGTCACGACGTCCGTCATCACAGTGATCATGCGGTGGGCGTAGGCGTCGAGAAGGCGGCCGACCTCGCCGGAAGCCGTGTGGTGGATGATCGTTGGCAGCCCGGGAGTATCGCTCGCGTCGGCGTGGCATGGTCGACGAGCCTGGAGACGTTCGGACCTCTTCGTTCGGCCTGGCCATTTGCCTGGCGGTCGTTTCGCTCAGGCTGGCGAGTCGACTATGAAGGTCGTGCTCTCTGGTGCGACCGGTGACCGTTCGGCCGTGTCCGTGAACGACCGGATTCTCGGCGTCAGTCGGTGATCAGGGCGGTAGACCACCATTGCGGCGGCGGGAGCGGCGCTGACATCGGCGGGCCCTGCGTGTTCGATGCACCGACGACCGGCCAGCGGAACGGATCGATGATCGCCTGGCGAGCGACGACGGACTCTTTGGTGACGTTGAACACGGTGAGGTCCTGGCTGATGACCACGGGGCCGTCGTGGCGGGTGCGCATCTCGGAGAACACCGGGCCGACGGTCTCGTGATCGACGACGAGGTGCCACATGGCCGACATGCGCGCACCGGCTCGTTCGAACACCATGCCTGCCATGGCAGGGCTGGTATGGGCGCCGTTGACGATCATCTCGGCGACATTCAGCGGCATGCCCGCCTTCTGCGACAGCACGGCCGCTGTCGGGAACGTCTCGTGGATGAGCAGGTCGACGCCGTCGCAGGCTTCGACCAGGTGCCGGCAGGGGCGGGTATCGCCGGAGAACACGACGCTGCGCCCGGCATAGTCCAGTCGGTAGCCGACGGCACCGTTGTGGATGTGGATCACTGGGAACGAGGTGATCGTCACACCGTTGCGTTGGTAGACGACCTCTGGCCGGTCGTAGGGGACCTCGGTGGTGATGGCACGCGCCCCCGACTGGCCGGGGTGGCCGCTCAAGGACTTCATGTCCCACGCGTGTGCCGCCTCGAGATGATCTGAATAGGCACGGGTGCCGAGATGCTCGTGTTCTCCGGCTGGCCCCCAGACTTCCACCGGGTCGCGACGTCCGGCCTTCGCGAGGCTCCACAGCAGTGTTGGCATGTCTCCGACGTGGTCGGCGTGCAGGTGCGACAAGAACACCTTGGTCGTCGCCGTCACCGGCAGCCCGAGCCCGTTGAAATTGGCGAGCGAGCCGGAGCCGAGATCGAAGAAGAAGAAGTCACCCTCCACATTGCCTACCTCGATGAGCAGCGACGCCGATGCCTGGCTCTTCTTCACGAACGGATCGCCACTCCCCAGGATCGTCACGCGGATCTCGTCGACTGCGAGCGGTTCGGTTCCGGGTACGAAGACATCCGCGTACTGCCGTGCCGGGGTACCGACCACGGGGGTCGTCGTGACCGGCAGCCGCGAGCCTTCGTATGCGAGTTCGGTCATCTCATTGATCTCGGTAGCCATGTCCGCTCCACCTTCCTCGATCGGTAGGGGCCCACTGCGGTCACCCTCTGGCTCAATGTACGACGGGCCCGACGCGCAAGCACCGATCAGAACCGCGAACGAGCGCCGAATTGCGGGCTCCGAGTCACGCCCCCGCCTCGAACAGCGATGCATCCAACGACCGCCACCCGCCCATAACTCGCGCGCCGTAACCCGAGCCCCTGCGCCAGCTGACCACTCGGCTACGGCCCAAGTCCCGCGTCACGTAATGCCGTCCGCAGATGAGATGCGGACCCGGTCGGCGCGGGTTCGAGGCTGGCGTCAGGCGGAGCGCCGGGCCGGGGGGACGGTCAGTCCGGTTGCTGGGACGACAAGCGTGTTGGGTGCTGGCGGCGGCCATGTCGACGCCGTGATCCCGTGAGCTGCGGCCTGCGAGATCAGCGAGGCGAGTTCCCCGATATCGGTGATGCGGACGGGTGTGGCGGCGACGCAATGGTCGCCATCCCAGTGGGAGAACACGATCACCTCGCGGGTTTCGTGCCAGGTGACGCGAAGGAACTCGTCGGACCCGAGTGCTTGCGGCACCAGGACGCGGTGTCGTTCGTTGTTCCCCGTGGTCCCCACGGTGTCCACACTTGTCGATGGCTGTTCGCCCGTCAACATCCCGCACAAGTCGACATCGGCCGGTCAGAACTCGATGCCCAGGTCTGGGCCGTCGACTCGGGCTGCGACGCCGAGGTCATGCGGTCGAATCTCGAGACCACGTTCGGTGAGCCAGCCGGTGAGCGGGATGGCGAGGGCTTGAAGTTCGGGTCGGTTGCTGGTGGTGAGCGTGTCGGCGGTGATAGCGAGTTCGGCGGGTGCGATGGTGTGTCCGTCGGCCCACTGATTCCAGGTGAGGAGCGCGTCGTGTCGGGCTTCGGCGAGTTCGGAGCTTGGGTAGTAGGCGTTGATCTGTCGTCGCCAGGTCCGGAATCACGTCGAGCCGAGCTGTGTTCACGGTGGTTGACGGTGCGGGTGGGTCGAGTTGTGCGTGCATGGCCCAGCAGATGATGTGTTCCTCCTGGGCGAGCACGTCGCTGCTGGTGTGATGGCGGGCGGATGGTTCGATCCACACCGAGCGCCCATCCGAACTCCGCCGACGCGTCATGGTGTCGTCGGGGTCAAGATCGACACACTCGGCCAACACGCTGTCGGTCACCTCGTGGAGCATGTGCGCCCACTGGGCGCCGTCCATCGCCGGGCTGCGGACGAGCGACGTCGCAGATGGCTTGCAGGACGTCGAAGCGATGCCACGCCGAACGCTGCTCGGCCACCGCGGCGATCACCTCGCCGACCGTCAACCGACTGCTCGACCTCCGGCTGGCTCCCAGCCGCTGCGTTGATGGTGTCGGTGAGCGTCTCTGCGGTGACGCCGACGGTCGCGGCCTCGGCCAGCCACCGTGATCGCAGATCGCCGACACCGTGACCGCTCTTGTGGCCGCGGGTGTCCGCCGCAGCCTGGCGGCGCATCGCTCCGTCTTCTTTCGAGATCGGGTCACGGCCTTCACGGGTGTGGAAGTCGGCGAGGAGGCACTGGTAGGCGCGTTCGACCTGCACGGTGCGTTTCGAGAACTCCTCCAACAGACCATCGGGCATCCCGGCGATCTCGGCTTGGCCCTTCACGATCTCACCGAAGCTCACCCCGTAGCGGGCTGTCAGCTCGGCGCGCAGCACCGACTGGTACAACCCACCCAGCGCCCGCTGGAACCCCTTCAACGACCGCGCGTCCAACGCCAGCCAGCGCCCGTCGACGGTCTGCACCTTCGAGGAGATCACCACATGGGAATGCAACTGCGGATCGTCCAGACGTGACGTGGTCTGACGGAACACCCCGACCGTCAACCCCTGCGACTCCGGATGCAACCGGGCACCGTTCGAGCGGACCCGGGTCGTGGACCCGAACCGTTCGACACAGTCCACCACCGCCCGGACCGCGACGTCATGACACTCGGCGAGGCCGTCGTCGCCGGTCAGCGCCCACCACACCGACAACGACTTCGGCGCCGACAACGTCGCATCGAACCCCGCCACCGCCCGCACCAGCCGACCCGACGAGGTGACTCGATTCACGAACGGCGACCCCAGCGGTGTCCCGCTGTTCGGGTCCCGGCCTTCGAGCAGGGCTTGCAGGTCCTCGGTCGTGACCTCACCAGTGAGGCCGAGCAGCGCCGCCTGGCACCCGGTCCAGCGGCCGGGTTGTTCACCGTCGGCCTGGGTCAGGTACCGCGTGTAGTAGGCAGCGGTAGCTACCGAGGTGTCGGCGTACAGCGTCGAGACCCTCAACACGATGACTCCCACGAGCCCGCGGGCACCTGTCTGTCATTGCTACCTCGCGAGTCGAACCAGACGATGTGTTCCATCAGCGGGCCTACACACTGAACAGACGCGACGACTGCGCCGCAGTCTTCGATCGACGACGGGTAGTGGGGACTGCTTCGACCGTGACCGAGGCAACGAGTGCGACGTCGTCATCGTCGGGTGCTTCGATCGGCGGCCACACCGTGATCCGAAAGCCGAGCCACTCCTCGAACAACAGCCGAGGAACGCGGAGCTGGCCACCGACCCGCAGGCACGGCATCCCATGCGCGCCCCCAGCGTCGAAGTACTTGCCGACCAAGTCGTACGCGGTCGTGCGACCCACCCGCAACACGCCGGCTGCCTCCATCACCTTCAACAGATCCGGCACCGAAACCGGTGTCATCGACACCTCGGCACCCATCAGCGTGCGTTCCCCATACGAACACATGCCTGCGAAAACGCGAATTTGTGACAACCCACGCTTCTCAACGGGCATCGAGAGCCCCAAAACGGGCAAACATTCTGGAGTCCAATTTGGGACCCGGCCGCTGGCCGGCGGATCTAACCTGTGCCTCGTGGGCGCGCCGATGTTGTCTGACCTGCGAAATCGTCGCAGCGAGATCCTCGCGACCGCTCGCGCCCGCGGCGCCTCGCGCGTCCGCGTCTTCGGGTCAGTCGCACGGGGGGACGCCACCGAGACGAGCGACATCGACTTCCTCGTCGACCTCGACGACGGTCGCGGACTCTTCGACCTCGGAGGGCTCCTGATGGATCTACAAGAACTCCTCGGGCACAACGTCGACGTGGTCACCGAAGCCGGCCTGCGATCTCGAGTTGCGCAACGGGTGTTGGACGACGCAGTCGAGTTGTGAGAAGCGACCGGGACCGGCTCCTCGACATGTTGGAGATGTGCGACCTGCTGATCGCACACGCCTCCGACGACGAGACGCTGGCGACCGATCCCGTCGTCCAAGCGGCAGCACAACGATGGATCGAGGTGCTCGGCGAAGCCGCCACCCACCTCTCCGAAGAGCTCCGATCAGCCCATCCCGAGATCCCGTGGCGAGAGATCATCGGCACCCGGGTGATCCTCGCCCACGCGTACTTCCACGTGGATCAGGACATCATCGGCGACGTCGTGAAGCGCGACGTGCCGGCCATTCGAGGCGACCTCCAAGCGATCGTCGACTCGCTCGCCGCCGGCTGAATTCCGGCGGGGCCGTCAGGTGGTCCGGCGACCGATTCGCTCGACAACCGCCGACTGGCTCTGCGGCAACGCGTGGGCGTAGGTGTTCATCAGCATCTCGGGGCTGTGACCGAGCAGGTCGGCGATGGCCCGCAGCTCGCCGAGGTCGGTCGCTCCTTGCACCATGTGGGTGGCCGCGGTGTGGCGCAGCCCGTGCGAGGTGAGCCGTGGAAGCTCGGTGGCTGCGACGATTCGCTCGAGTGCGCGATCGAACGAGCGAGGCAGCACGAGTCGACCCGCTCGCGTGGTGATGATCAGGTCCTCGTCCTCCCGGGCCTCGCCGGCTGCCAGCCGTTCCGCTGCCTGTGCTGCTCGACGCCGGGCGAACTCTCGGAGCGTCTCGTCGTCGAGCGGGATGATCCGAACGAGCCAACTCACCGTGCCCCGTTCGGTCGACCGGTCGTCGGCACGAGTCGACCGGGCCGCAGCGAGCGCTGAGCGCTGAGAATTGAACGTGCCGAGCTGTCTCCGACGGTGCTGGCCCGTGCCGGTGTCGATGCCGTCGACACGCACGACCCACTTGTCTCGCTGCTTGCGGACGGTGGGTTGACCGGTTGCCTTCCATGCCGTGGCGCCTCCTCGAGCGTCGCGAGCGCTCAGAAGTCTGATACATCGCTGATACATCCGACTTCTCGGACGATCAGCTGATCGAATCACACCTGGTAGATGTGGTCGGGATGGGGAGATTCGAACTCCCGGCCTCCTGCTCCCAAAGCAGGCGCGCTAACCAAGCTGCGCTACATCCCGGATCTGGCGCGCCATCCTACTGATCGACAATCGATTGCCTCGGGTGTCACAGGGCAATTGCCGAGGTTGTCGACGTCGGTGGCTGCGGCCATCGCCGGTCGCCGACGGACAGACCATCCTCGTCGAACGCCCTCGCCAGCTGGCCGACGTGCAACTCGTGTCGGCGATCGGTGCTGTCGGCGTTGGTCATCACCGCGATCACGTCGAGATACGCCACGCGGAACACCGGGCCGTGACCGGCAGCGACCCCCGCAAGCGCGTGCGCCAACTCGTGAGCAGCGGTGGCAACGGTCGTCTGTGCCCCGGCGAGCCGGATCGTCGCCACTCCGCCCTCCGCCGACGTGGCACATCGGGTACTCGAAGCGGCCGCATCGGCTCGCGAGCGGAGCACCTCGACCGCTGGACCCGGCCACCACTCGCCCGTCGCGACGGACTGTATCCGCTCGGCGACACGACCGAACTCGACCAGATCTTCGAGATCCGTGCCCTCGAACGCCCTGTGTTCGGCGGCATACACCGCGGATCGATGAATGTCCACGCTCACCCCGACCCCAGCGCACGCCGACCGGCCAGCCGCGCCCGGCCGACGTCGGCACGGTCAGCCGCTGCAGCACCGGCTCGCCACCCGGTTGCCTGCGCCGCCCCCGGGGCTCGTGCTGTCCTGACCCGGCCGAAGGATTCCTTCGCGAACTCGTCGACGCGGCGGCTCCGCTCGACGAGAGCCACCTGCGCGGGTGCGGCTCGACCATCGGCCGACGTCCCAACGGCTGCATCCTCCGCGTCACGCCGGGAATCGGCCAGGAGTTCCAACATCCGATCGGCATACCCGAAGAGGAACGACCGACGGAATCGCTGAGTCGCTGCAGCGGTGGCACGTCGCTCCGCGGCCATCCGGGCCGCAGCCTGCCCGTGGAGCGAGTGGTACATCACCTCGACGACATCGAGATCCGACGCGTAGCCGGCGACGTGCGCCACGGTTCCGGTCGGTGTGGCGCCGAAGACGACTCGGGCATCGTGCGTTTCGGCCACGGCCATCAGCAGGGCGAGCCGCGCCCGAACATACGCGCCCCTCCCGATCGGAATCTCTCGAACCACCAAGTCGTGCCGGTCGCCGGTTTCGGCCAGGCGGTCCGGATCGATCCGGTGCCGGGCGACGAGTTCGGCCGCCTTGCGGGCGAACGCGTCGGCCTCGTGAGAGTTCGACGTCGCGGCCGCCTTGTCCATGAGCTTGCGCACCCGCTGCAGCAAGAGCCGATGACCACCGCCGTCCTCGGGGGGGTAGGTTGTCGACACCCTTCAGGTCGATTCCTGATTCGGAACAGGATTCACATGGAGAGCGTATGACGATGAACCAGACACAAGAGACTCCCGTCGCCGAGACCGTCCAAGGTGCCGTGGACGGGCGCACCATGCGTCGGACCCGCAACCGGTCGGCCGTCATCACAGCGCTCCTCGACATGATTCGAGAGGGCGACCTGCACCCCGGTGCGGCCGAGATCGCAGAACGCGCCGGCGTCTCGCACCGTTCGATCTTCCGGTACTTCGACGACCTCGACGACCTGGTGCGCACCGCAATCGACCAGGCATTCGTGGATGCCGCCCCCCTGAGCACGATCCCAGATGTCGGGCAAGGCACGCTGGCCGAGCGGATCGCCTCGATGGTCGATGCGCGTCTGGCGCTGTTCGAGCACGTCGACGGCGCGATGCAACTCGCGCGGATGCGGGCGTACTCGATCCCCACGATCGACGAGGAGATCGCGGTGATCGCCGAGTTGTTCAGAGGTCAGATCCGTGAGCACTTCGCCACCGAACTCACCGCACATCCCGACGTCGAACGAGACGCTGTCGTCGACGCCGTACTCGTGCTCTGCAGCTACGACTCCTACGCAATCCACGTGAGGCTGCTCGCACGCCCGGTGGAGCGGATTCGCGCGGCATGGATCATCGGGCTCGAGGCCCTGCTGCGAACCTGAGGGTCTGCCGCCTGGCCCGGTAGGGTGTCGGCTCTTGCGGACGTAGTTCAACGGCTAGAACCTCAGCCTTCCAAGCTGATGATGCGGGTTCGATTCCCGTCGTCCGCTCCAACAAAACCCCTGGTCAGAGCGTTTCTGGCGGGGAATTGCGAAACGAAGAGCGGCCTCAGTGGGCCTTCGTGCCTTGACGTGCCTAGAGATTCGGCACCGAGCACGAGGAGTTCCTCATGGTCCGAGCCCGTTCATTCGGAAGCATCCGCAAGCTGCCCAGCGGCAGGTACCAAGCCCGCTACTGGCACCTCGGCAAACAGATTGCTGCCGAGCGTACCTACGCCGCAAAGACCGACGCCCGTCGTTGGCTCTCGACCGTCGAGGCCGACATGGTGCGTGGCGATTGGGTCGATCCCGACGCCGGCAAGATCACCTTCGGCGAGTACGCCAACTGGTGGATCGAGCAGCGCCCGGTCCGACCGCGAACGAAGCAGATCTACGAAGGCCAGCTTCGCCACATCACGCCGACCTTCGCAGGCGTGAGCCTGTGCGACATCCGCCCGATCGACGTACGCGGTTGGCACGGTGAGTTGTCTCGCGGTGTCCTGCATCAGAACACGATCGCGAAGATCTACCGACTGTTCCGCACGATCATGTCGACCGCTGTCGAGGATGATCTGCTGCGACAGAACCCGGTGCGGATCAAGGGTGCGTCAGCCGAGCAGATGGTCGAGCGCCCGTTGCTGACGTGGGATGACGTGCGAGCTCTGGCGGGTGCGATCCATCCGAGGTTCGAATGCTTGGTGTGGACGGCTGCGGCGTCGGGGCTGCGGTTCGGGGAGTTGGCGGGGCTCTCGGTCGACCACGTCAACCTCGACCGGTCCGAGCTGCGCGTGTCGCGTGCACTGAACGACATCAGGGGCGTGGGCCCGACACTCGGCCCGCCGAAGACGAATCGAGCGGTGCGAACCGTCGCGATCCCCGAGGCGATCACCCTGCGACTCGATCTGCACCTCGAGCAGTACGTCAACGACTCACAATCCGACTCGTTGGTGTTCACGTCGCTGCGAGGTGGTCCGCTGCTCAACAACTACTTCGCTCCGCGTTGGTCGAAGGCCCGATCCGAGGTCGGGCTCCCCCATGTTCGGTCCCACGACCTGCGTCACCTCGCCGGAACCGAGGCAGCAACAGCAGGCGCCTCGCTCCGCGAAGTGATGGCGATGATGGGCCACGCGTCGAGCGCCGCAAGCCTCCGCTACCTCAAGGCAAGCCCGCCGACGAGCACGTACTCGACGCCGTGGCGGTCCAAGGATTCCAGAGCTCGAGCGGGCTCGAACTCCTCGTCAGCCATCAGCCGAAGATGTGACTCGCCGACGATTGATCTCGTCGAGGTAGGCAATCACCTTTTCCGGAGAGTCGAGTACTCGACCGTCGAGCGCGATGGGGACATCGTCGTCGGTCGGAGGCAGAGCGTCTGCGAAGAACTCCTCCTCGGACCACTGGCGAACGATGTCACGAGCCACGAATTCATCGTACCCAAGCGGCCGGTGGCGCTACGGAGACATCCCGACTCGGGCGTCGGACGACAGGCCCGTGGAGTATCCGAACGCCGTGCAGCAACTTTTTGCATATGTGTACGAGTTGGAGCTGAGGTGTCGGCGTTCGGATACTCGGCGGGTCGGGATGGTGGCGGCGTGTCAGGTCGCGATTGAGCGGTTGTTGTTCGAAGCGGCGGTGGATGGATTGGTGTCGACGGGAGGGGTCGTGGAGGTGATGGACTTGCTGTGACGGCGAGGACGTGGTGATGTTGGTAGCTCTGGAAGAGGCGGTGTCTCCATGCTGGCGCCGACGCGCAGTTCGACCAGGTCGAGTACATGGACGGTCGTTGACGTCATCTGCCCCATGGCCGGCTGTTGAGTGTTATGGGACACATCCGCTGCGAAGAAGTGCCGGTTCCAGGAAGAGTCTGAGACTGTCGCTGCGCCGCGATTATCGGGTGCTCGGCTTGGGCCGCGATGCGGCGCTGTCCAAGCGGATGCGACCGAGATTGTGGGCGGCGAAGTGTGTGGCGCATCTGACGGTTCCCATCGTGAGGCCGGCCAGACGAAGGGGTCAACGTCCGGCGAGGAGCTGCTGAACGGTGCCGCCGCTCACCGCAACGGACGCCATCCACGGTCGACCGTTGATCTCCTTGGTTCCGACAGCAAGCGTTGCGGAACGGTCGGTGAACAGCCATCCGTCGCTCTCGCCTTGTGCGACGAGCACCTCAAGAACGTCAGACACCTCGGCGGGCGGCGTGGGAGCGAACGTGCGAAGTACGGTTCGCTCGCCGTCGATGCTGATCGAAGAACCGTCGTCAACAGCCTCGTCGAGGAGTTCCGCGTTGGCAGGGATGACGTTGCGGAACGCCTCATCGGTGAGCACTTGGGGACTCTGCCCGCATCCTGCGGCGGCTGCAGCAAGGATCGCTGCCGCGGCCATCATCTGGGCGAGACGCCGGCGAATCGCAGTAGTCGCGACGATCGGGGACCGCAATGGCACTGATTCCCCAGAGTCAGGCAGCCGCTCCGCGTTTTGTTGTCACGCAAGGGAGCACAGCAGCGAATGGTCATGACTGATCATGCTGACAGTTCGTAGGCCGTGGCGAACGTCAATGGGGACCGGGTCGAGCGGTATCTCGTAACGCAGCCACCGCGAGCACTCGGCCCCGGACCTACTCGCTGCCAGTATCGGGCGCTCGGCTTCGGTGGTTATGTCGGTGAAAGTGTGACGCCTCGAAAGGGCCGTTCTGTGGCGCGGGCTGTGCGCCGAGCAGAGGATTATTGAGCGGGCGTTCTGTGCGGTTCTCAGCATCAAGCGTCGATCAGTTGGCCGGGGAATGCAGGAGTCGGCTCGGCGCAGCGATGTGATCGTTGCCGACTTCGCGGGAGTTGTTGGATCAGCAGCCACTTGGGATTCCGAGCGGTTCCAGACCGCCGCACGCCAGCTCCCAGAACCAGTCCCCGGCGCTGAGCCTGACGACCATCGCTTCGGGTGGCGGTCCGGTGATTCCCAGGGCGTCGAAGGCTGCTGGGACGCCGTCGAGTCCTGCTCGTTCCATGTAGGCGGTGAGTGCTGCAGCGGTGTCTGGCCGCGCAACACCGTTGACCGTGAGTGCGGCGCCCTCGGCAACGAGCGCCGATTGCAGCTGCGTGACTACGTCCCAGGCGACGTCACCGTCGATTGTCGTGGTGCCGTCAGCTTCGGGTACGTAGAACCCGGTTGGAACGAACGATGAGTCACTCCAGAGCCCGTCGGCCGTCGAGGGGTACGCCGATCGAAGCTCGGACACGGTTGATCCGAGTCCGATGCCATTGGCCAGTACAAGTCGCACGTCGGGCATCGGCGCGGGGGTGGCGCCGGGTTCGGGGACGTAGATGTCTCCGGGCCGCCACGGGGTGGTCGATGTGAGTGTCCATGCCGCCAGGACCGGTTCTTCCAAGACGTCACCGTCGCTGGTGCGGTCGCTGAACGCCACGACAAGCCCGGTGTTCGGCCAATGGAGCACCATTGCGTCTGAACACCCCCAGCGCACGCAGGTGACGACTTGCGCTGGTTGCATGTCATCGATCACTTCAGGTGCTCCGAACGCTTCGGTCAGTGTCGCTTCGACAACGCTCTGGGCTTCACCGAACGAGTGGGGCCCGATCCCGTCGACTCGCAGCTCAATGGTTGGAGCAACGACCGCTGTCGTCGTCGGCGCGCTGGTCGATGTCGACGGGCCCGGTCTCGTGGACACGGTGTCATCCACAGGCACGAGGCGCTGCGAGTTGTCCTGGTTGGTACCGAGCAGTAGTGCGCCGGCAGCGAGCACGATCACCGCTGCACCACCAGCAACCGCGACCTGGGTGATCCGGCGTCGTTTGAGAGATGATCGCACCCCGGCCAACCCGTTGTCGGGAGCTGGTCGGCGCAGCGCCGCTCCAGCTGCAGTTGCGAAGTCGTCGAAACCGTCGTTGGCGTCGGGGTTCATGACCATGCCCCTTTCAAAGCGAGTCGGGCACGCGACAGATCGCTCGTCACGGTGCCTTCGGGGACGTCGAGGATCGAGGCGATCTCCTTCACGCTGCGGTCGCCGGCGTAACGCAACGCCATAACCATCCGAGGGCGGGCGGGTAGTTCACGCACCGCCGACCAGAACGCCAAGACCTCCAGCGAAGGGCCCGGCGTCGACAGCTCCTCTGGTCGCAGACGCCCGAGGTGCACCGCCTGCGTTCGTAGCCGACGCCATCGACTCCGACAAAGATTCACCAGTACTCGATGGCACCAACCGCCTGGGCGCTCGAGGAGGCCCACCCGCTCCCAGTTGATCAGGGCCTTCACCATGGCGTCTTGCACCAGGTCTTCGCCGTCGGCTCCCGACAACGCCGTCGCGACGGCGATCAATCCCGGGTACTCGCTGCGGTACAGGTCCTCAAATGAAAGCGCCAGGATCATCGGCTGAGATTCGGTCATGAAGCGGGCGTCCGGTCGGGTCGTAGGCGGGGCAGTTGAAACGTGCATCAACTACACACACGCATCACCTGCCCTCTTCACTGCAAGATTCACAGAAACTCGTTAATACCGGACGGACCCCACTGCCGCCCCTCCCAGTTCCCGATAGCTCGCAGCCGCCAGCAACCGCTCAGGCGTGATTACCGAGCACTGCACTGGGGCCTGATTGATGATGGAAGGGCGTTGCGGCGGTTGTCGTAGCGTTCAGAGCGCCGGTCGGCATGGCTCACGCTGCAACTCCCGATCAGGAACAGCGCGAGAGGCGATTGCGGCTGATGATCATCGTTGGGCTCGGGGCGGTGGTGGTGCTCGGCGGTCTCGCTGTGTCGATCGTCGGTAGCCGACAGGTCAGCGGCAGGGTCGACGATCTTCGTCAGGCTGCCAGCACCGCCACGGTCGATCGAGCGCTCATTGCACTCACTGCGTACGACACGGGCTCCGACCCGGTGTCGGAAGCACTGGGCTCCGACCGGGCGGTCTCTCTTCAGCAGCAGATCGACAACCGGTGGTGCGTCGAGATGGAGATTTCCGCGTTGCTCAGTTCGCAGACGGTGTTCTTCGTGATCGACGAGAACGGTCAGTTGGTCGAAACGGCGGACTGTCGCGGATAGCGGCTCGCGACGAGCAAAGTGCGGCGCCACGCTTGGGTAGATGTGGCGGCGCTCCGCCCGGGGCCAATGTTGTGATTGCTTGGGCCGAAGTGCTCGAGGTGTGGGCCCACCTATCAGATGACCTACGGACATGTCACAATGGCGGTATGGGATGGTTCGCTCGTTTTCGCCGGCGACTCCGGAATTACAGGTCGGCCGGTGACTACCCGGGCGCATTTGGACAGGCCCCGGACTCGGGGAGAACGCAACGCGGAGGCATGGCACAAGGCGAGGCGATCGCCAACCGACCTGGCCGGGGGAGCCTGTCCTAGCCTGAGCCGACAGAATCGGCAAGCGTGCGCGGCCGGGTCCGCGGCGACCACGAAATCGCTCGTTCCGGCTTCGCTGTCAGGCACCCACCTAGCGCCCGATCCTGGTTGATATGCCCGGGAAAGTGCGGCGCCACGCTTGGGCCGATATCACGTGGCTCGTGGAGCTCCGTCGGCGGGATTCTGAGCGGCGAAGTGTGTCGCGATGAACCGCCGGCACGTCGCGTCGCCAGGCAGCGGGTGCCCGACCACATCAAGCAGGCAACAGTGGCCCAAACCCGGTCCAGTCGTCGCCCGCCGTGACGACGGCATTGCGGTCAGGGTCGCGAAAGAGCGAGCGCGTGATGTAGGCCTGTTGAACGATACGCGCAAGGGTCTGGACGATGTAGTAGACGACCAGCGCCGCAAGGAAGAAGACCTGGAACACGGCGAAAACCACCGGCAGGTACCGCAGCAGCTTCTGCTGGCCTGCCGACATCGTCGGGCTGATCGAGGTCCGCGCAGCAACCATAAGTTGCAACACGAAGTAGAGCGCGCCCAGCACAACCACGAGCAGGATGTACGGCCAAGCGTCGACGATTCCGTTGGCGATCTCCGATGCGGCCGACTTCGATAGGTCGAGACCGAGCGACATCATCTCGCGTTTGGCGAACAGCGATTCGTAGAGAGCCGAATCGAACGACACGTAGCGAGGAATGAACCCCGGGTCGGCGACCTGGTCCGGACGACCGAACACCGCCCAGACCGCGTTCGCGATCGGACGGGCCGAACCACGCAGCGCATACGTCAGACCGCGCAGGACACGGAACATGATGACGAACACCGCAGCCTGCGCCACCAGCGGCAGAAACGAGGCCGCCGGATTGATCTTGTGCTCCTGGTAGCGCTTCATCATCTCTTCGTTGAGCTTGATGCGGTCGTTGCGGTACTCGTTCTGCAACCGGCGCATCTCCGGCTCGAGACGCTGCATCTCAAGTGCCCCCTTGGTGCTCTTGAGCGTAAACGGAGTGGTGATCGCGATCACCACGACCGCCATGAGACCGATCGCGATCGTGTAGCTGTTCGTGAAGCCGTAGAACCACGACAACAGTGCAGCGGGGATCTCGAACATGGCCCTGCAGTCCTCCCACCCGGCATCGTAAGCGGGCCCGGTCCACGTGGAAAGCAGTGCCACAGTTCAGCGAGATCGGCGAACGTCGAGTGCCCGGTATAGGTCGATATGCCGGTGAAAGTGCGGCGCCACGCTTGGGCCGTACTCGCACACCTTCGACGAGTCGGTCAACGGGTTACGGCGTTCACGTTATGAGCGTCGCAGCTCGGGCACGGGTCCGCGGGTTTGCCGGATGACGAGTGGTCGACGGGTGTTCTCGGCGGCGCCGTGATGAGCGCCTCTCAACCGCGGGCGAGGGTCGGTTTCACGCCGAGCCTTCGTTGCTGGTCACCATGGCGCCAGTTCGTCCAAGGTCGCCGAGAGTGAGTTCCGCGACCGAATAGAGGTCGCTCACGGCAGTCCGTTCCCTCGCAGACGAGAGCTCGGAGAACAGCGCTTCGACGGTGGGTGACACCATTCGCTGGCGGCGGAGCCAGGTCAGTTCGTCGGGCCGACCGGCGAGCAGTTCGACGATCTCGATCGACCGGGCCAGGCTTCCGGTAATCGTCAGGAACCACGCAACATCGACGAGAGCGTTACACAGGCTGATGTGGTCGTCGATGACGGCGGTGCACAGCGCAAGCGCCTCGGTGAGCGAGCTGCGCGCTCCTTCTGGGTCGCCGTCTCGAAGCTGGACGTAGGAACGGCCCGAAACGCAGTCGAACAGCATCCAGAAGTCGCTGTGTGCTCTGAACACGCGGGCTGCTTCGTCCAGTTCCTCCAGCACGGCGGGCAGCGGTGCTCCGATGTGTCCGAGGTGGATTCCGCGTACCTTGGCTGCACCGGCTACGACGCGCGGCGCGTTGAGACGCTGCCCGAGACGGGTTGCTTCATCGAGCATGTCGAAGATCTCTGCGTCGGCCGCCCGCTCGTCGATCATGGAGATCGCCAGGTTGATCCTGGACCAACCCATCAGTTCGGCGGCGCGGCAGCTGTCGGCCAGGTCGATCGCGAGGTGACAGTCGTCGAGATCGTGGGTCGCCGTAGCGATGTTGTGTGCCGCCAGCGCCGCGCTTCGCGATCGACGGAGTGTCGAAAACGCCTGGAAGGACTTGCGGAGCAGGGGAACAGCGGCGTTCATGTCGACCTGGATGGCGAGCTGTCCCGCCACGAGTTCACATCGAGCACGGTTCAGCTCGTCTTTGATGTGTAGTTCGAGCACGGCTTGCGCACGCTGGTAGCCGTGTCCAGCTGAACGTACCTGCCACGACGGAAAGAGAGCTCCCGCGATCTTCGTAGCGTTGTCACCATCGCCTCGGTCGATTGCGAGGTCGAGCGCGTATTCCACGTTTCGACGATCGGCGGACCCTTCATCGGAGTCTGCAACCGTGAACGTTCGAGCACTCGAGTGGGTCTGGGCTGCGGCCCAGTTCACCAACCGCTCCTCGCCGAGACTGCGTAGATCGGATGCTCGCAATGTTTCCGAGGCGATACGACGGATCGGCTCCAGGATGCGAAACCGACGGTGTGCGACCTCCTGCACGAGCGCCGCAGTGACCAGTTTCGACAGCGCGCGAATCGGGTCGGAATCAGGGTGAGCCATTGCTTCCGCTCCATCGACTCCGAACCCGTCAGGAAAGACTGTCAACACATGAAAGAGCGAGCGTTCGCCGGCCCCGACGTCGCGACACGCCTCGTCGACGATGCGGCGGAGGCTGGCGTGACGTCCCGGGCCTGTGCCGTCGAAGAACTCGGCCCGAACCTCCATGTCGTGAGGAACGAGTGATGCAAGCCGACCCGCCAACAACTCGACTGCCAGCGGATGACCGTCGGCAGCATCCAGAATGCTTGCTGGATCAACGTCGAAATCGATGATCGATCGGAGCAATGTCTCGGAGTCCTCACGGCCCATGGGAGAGATTGCCCAGGCGTATTCGTGCGGGTTACCAATGGGCGTTCTCGCGGTCATGAGCACCTCACACCGGACAGGCCAGCCGAGCGAACTGATGATCCAATCGAGGTCGCTTCCGACGCCGTCGACGTTGTCGATCAGGAGGAAGCAATCCGGGTCGGCACAGCGGCGGCGGATTCGGCGAATGATCTCGGTGTGGTCTTCAACGGGAAGGCGGAACGCTTCTGCGATTGCTTGCATCACGTCGGAGCGAGTCGTAGACGGGACAAGATCGACGAAGACGACGTCGCGTCCTTGCGCTGCCCGCCGGCGCGCGAGCGCAAGTGCAAGTGTCGTCTTTCCCATCCCTCCCGATCCCGTCACTGTCACCAGTCTTTTCGTCTGGACCACGAGATCGAGCTCCTCCAATTCCTGCTGGCGGCCGACGAACCGAACGTCAGGGATGTCGAAGTCGTGGCCTGATGCACGTTCGTGGGCGGACGTGTATTGCCGCGTTGCGAGGACTCGACGGTTGACCTCCGGTGTGTCGTCGAGGTGCAGTTTGCGGTAGATCGATCGGCATGCAGCCTCCAGTGTCTTGGACCCGATTGACAGTCGTTGTTCGATCGCCCGGTTGGACCACCCGTCGGCAATCAGACCGAGAATCGCGAGTTCGCGGCTGGACAGGTCAGCGATCTTGATCTCGCCGGACGGAAAACGCTGCATCCACACTGCAATTCTTGACCATGTGCCACGAATAGGGATAGCCCTGTATTTCACCGGGCTGAGACCATGAAAACTCTTGACATGAATACAGCCTCCGCTCGCACGCTCCTGGGACGCCGAAGCGCTCTGCAGCCCAACCACAACCGCGATCACCAACCGCGCCGATGGTTCGCCACACGTGCCGGTGCCGCGATCGCAGCCGCAGCGATCGTGATGGGTGCGTGCGGCTCCGACGACACCGCCACAGACACCGGATCGGCTGTCGCCGCCGAGACGACATCCGAATCAGGCGGATCCGATGGCGTCACCGACACCACACTGACGACTGAACCCGCCCCGATCGATACCGAGCAGCCCACGACGTCACCGTCCAGGCCGGCACCATCGGCCGGTGCCCGCGGGGTGGTTGAAGTGTTGGCCTCCGACGAACTGGGCGGACGTGACAACCTTACGGAGGGGTCACGGCTCGCGGCAGGAATACCTGATCTCGCAACTGCAGGAGTTCTCCCAGCCACTCCCCGCCGGTGCCCCGGGCGCCGATGGGTTCTCATTCGATTTCGACGGCGGCACGAACCTACTGGCCGTCATTCCGGGCAGCGATCTTGCCGATCAGTACGTGATCGTGGGCGCTCATTACGACCACCTGGGCAGCTCCTGCGACGGAACCAGTTCCACGGACAGCATCTGCAACGGCGCCACCGACAACGCCACCGGGGTCGCAGCCGCTCTGGAGGTCGGTCGCTCGCTGGCCATCGGACCGGAGCCGCCCCGACGATCCGTAATCATCGCACTGTGGGACCGTGAGGAGGACGTCGACGCCCAGGGCAACGGCCTACTGGGCTCTGCTGCATACCTCGCCGCTCCACCCGTACCGCTCGCGGCCACAGTGGCCTACGTGAACTTCGACATTCAGGGGGCCAACCTCTCGCCCGCCTTGCGTGGCTCCACGGTGGTCGTGGGTGCCGAAACCGGTGGGACGAACCTGATCCAGGCAGTGCAGTCAGCCAGTGCTGCATCCTCCCTCACAACGGTGGCGTTCAGCCTCGTGTTCGGCCAGGGCAGAAGCGACCACGCCAACTTCGCCACGGCGGGTGTGCCCAGCGTGTTCTTCACCGACGCCGCTCCGCCCTGCTACCACACCGTGGGCGATGATCTCAGTGTTGTCGACTTCTCCAAGCTGGAACAGCAGATCGCGACGGCCGAGATGCTCACCCGAGAGCTGGCAGCCACCGATACGCCGCCAGCGTTCGACCTCGGCGCCCCAGCCGTGACCTACGGCGACGCTGTCTCCATGCAGCAACTGTTGGCCACTGCGGAACCTGACTTCGGCAGGTTCTCTCCCGATGACGAGGCGGCAACCGAGCAGTACTTGATCGACCTGACGTCCATCGTCGACGCCGGACCAGACGCGTTCGACGATGCGGCGGTCGGCACGCTGCTCTCAGGGGCCATAGGAGTCGTGGCGGCGTGGGAAACCGGCGAGTGCGAAGGATTTCTGGAGCCGGGCTGATCGCAACCTCAACCCGGGCCAGATGAGCGCCACATGGCCGACCGCATATCGGCCAGCATTGCCTCCAGGCAACGGCGGCCCGCCGCCCATCATCACCGGTGACCGGACGTGAGCGAGACCGGCAGCACCGAGCTGACGGCCACCATGCAGCGCCGTGCTCCACATCGCAGGCGCGGCGATGCAACGGCCCCTGTGTCCGGACGGGAACCACGACGGTCCATGTGAGCTGCCCTGGAACATAACGCATCGCTGATTCGAGGATGATCTAAGTCCCTGCTCGGGGCACATAACGGCGCCGACTCGGGGGCCGAACGTCCTGCGCGAGAACGGCACTCCCCTATCGATTCGGTCAAATCCGCTCCCGAACCCATGCGGCAGTCCCGATCCGAAATGGTCCAACACGAGCAACGTATCCGGCGTACTGCCGTGTCGGGCTGCAAGATATCGACGAGCACCGCGTACGACCCGGGCTCAAGTGGTTCGATAGACGTCGCCTCGGTGGTCAATCCGGAGCACCGTCACGGTTCGCTCGGTCTCATCGATCCGATACAGGACGCGGTAGCTACCGCGGCGGGCGCTGTGGATGCCGGCGAGCTCGTTTCGCAGTTCGCGGCCGACGCGACGGGGATTCTCGATCAACGACCCAGTGATGAAGTCAATGACGGCGGCGCTGACCGCTTCGGGCAACGTCTCGGCGATCGCACGCGCCGCTGGACGTGCGACAATCAGTTCGTAGCCGTCCTCGGTCACGACCGGGGCGAGGGCCGCAACGCTCGGACAGCATCGACGCCTCTCACTACATCGCCGGCGGCAACCGCGGCTTCGGCTTCGACGAGCTCCTTGATCGCGTCATGGTCGCCGAGCAGTTCGAGGGTCTCCTCGAGACTGTCGAGATCGTCGGGACTGATCAACACGGCGGCGGGTCGACCGTTGCGGGTGACGACGATGCGTTCGTGTTCGCGGTCGACGCGATCGACGAACTCGGAGAACCGGTCTTTCACGTTCCGCAGCGAATCAGTCGTCATGGTCACGATTGTGCCACGCGGTCCACATCGTCGACAACCCACTCAGTAATCACCAATGGCGACTTGCCGTGGCCCACTCGGGAACCGCCGAAGTCGCACGCCTTCGACACCATGCAGGCCGTTCGATAATCACGCTCACCGATGCACTTGGGACCGCTCCTGATCGGCACCTACGATCGGGCGATCCCACCCATATCGCGGCTGGGCCGAGCGCGCACCTGTTCGCTGTGCTGAGTGCTTCACGGTCCGTGCCTACAACGTGCCCGGAATAGCCGACACCAGCCGGACACAGCGGTACGCAACGGATACATTGGGCAGCGTCAACATCCACATATCGCCTGCTCACCGCACGTCTTTGCAGGTCACGACGCCACTGACGAAATTGGCTCGCCGCAAC
>CAVVFL010000002.1:0-512765 GCA_963747375.1 Ilumatobacteraceae bacterium | reverse complement strand
CGCAGTCGTAATGACCATCGCTGCGACGCGCCGTCGCTGATCTGGCTGGCGTTGCCGGCGGTGATGTGGCCGTGGGTGTCGAACGCCGGACGAAGTCCGGCGAGCGACTCGATGGTCGTCTCGCCTCGCACGCCTTCGTCGTGACCCACGATGACGGCGTCACCGCGGCGTTGCGGGACGGTCACCGGCACGATCTCGTCCGCGAACAACCCCTGCTGCTGCGCAGCATCGGCAAGGCGCGACGGTGCGATTCGGCGGCCATCGCGTCCATGTGTTCGCGGACCAGACCGTGGGCCTGGGCGTACTTCTCGGTGCCCTCACCCATCGCACACTGGTCGAAGGCACAGTACAGACCGTCGTACATCATCGAATCGACGAGCACGCCGTCGCCGATGCGGAGACCTGCTCGGGCGCCGGGGAGAAGGTACGGGGCGTTGGTCATCGACTCCATACCGCCGGCCAGGACGATCTCTGCGTCACCGGATCGGATGCGTCGGTCGGCCTCGGTAGACGGCGTCCATGCCCGACAGGCACACCTTGTTCACTGTCGTGGCCGGCACCGACATCGGGATCCCGCCGTTCGCGGCAGCTTGGCGGGCGGTGATCTGGCCCGCGCCCGGCTGGAGGACGTGGCCCATGTAGACGTAGTCGATCTGCTCACCGGAGAGGCCGGCCTTGTCCAGTGCGGCGCCGATCGCGAATCTTACCCGCCCAGCTGGACGGCCGAGAACGAGGCGAGCGACCCCGACAGCTTGCCGATCGGGGGCGGGCCCCCGAAGGACGACAATGGATGACGACGACATGGGTGACTCCTTCGAATGTTCGGTTCAGGAACTTGTCCGCGCGTCTGATCGTTGCTCGCCCCGGCTGATTCCAGTGTGACCCCGACGCTCACGCAGGCCAGAGCACAACGTCCCGGCGAACGATCAGGTGATCCGGGAGCAGTACGAAAGGCTCAGCGCGTGTTGGCGCGCAGTTGCTCGAGCTGGTCGGGAGACGGGATGCGTCCGGCGAGCACGACGTCGTCGTCGATGACGAGCGCGGGGGTGGACATGACTCCCCACGACACGATCTCGCCGGGGTCGGTGACCTTCTCGATCTCGACGTCGAGGCCGAGTCGGTCGAGGGCCGCGCGAGTGAGCGTCTCGAGGTTCTTGCAGTTGACGCAACCGGTGCCGAGGATCTTGATGTCCATGGTGGTGCTCCTTGTGGTTTCGAAAGTGATCAGAGAACGCGGTTGAACAGGTATCCGATGGCGAGGATGCCGGAGGCGACCACGGCGACGTAGGTGGCGATCAGCTTGGGCTTCAGCACCCGGCGCAGCAGGATCATCTCGGGGAGCGAGAGGGCGACGACGCTCATCATGAACGCGAGCACGGTGCCCATCGGCAGGCCCTTGTCGTGCAGCACCTCGACCAGCGGCAGCACCCCGGCGGCGTTGGAGTAGAGCGGGACCCCGATCAGCACCGCGATTGGAACGCCGAGCACGCCGGTGGCGTGCTCGGCGAACCAGTCCTCCGGCGCCCAGCCGTGGATCACGGCACCGACGCCGATGCCGACCAGCAGGTACGGCCACACCTTGCGCAGAATCGAGCCCACTTCCTCGTCGCCCATCTGGAGCCGGTCGTCCCACGACAGCCCTTGCGACGGATCGATCGGCTTGCCGCGGAGCTTCGTCTCGAACACGAACGGCTCGACCCACCGTTCGAGATTCATTCGGCCGAGCACCATCCCGGCGACGACCGCGATGAGCACCCGGCGAAGATGTACAACGCGGTGACCTTCCAGCCGAACAGGCCGAACAGGAGCACGATCGCCACCTCGTTCACCATCGGCGAGGCGATGAGGAAGCTGAGTGTCACGCCGAGTGGCACCCCGGCGGCGACGAACCCGATGAACACCGGTACGGCCGAGCACGAACAGAACGGCGTCACGACCCCGAGGCCGGCCGCCGCCACGTTGCCGACGCCCTGTCGGCGGCCGCCCAGCAGCGCCCGAGTTCGTTCGACCGACATGAAGCTGCGCAGGATGGTGACCGCGAAGATGACCCCGCTCAGGAGCAGGGCGATCTTGGTGGCGTCGTAGAAGAAGAAGTGAACCGAGTCGCCGAGCTGACTCGGCGGGCGAGGCCGACGACGTCATACATCACCCAGTCCCAGAACGGCCGGTTGTAGTGGTAGAGCACCCACCACCCTGCCGCTGCCGCCACGACCGGTCCCCGACGAAGAGCGTCGAACCGATGACCGGTTCGGTCAATGCGGTGGCCGGCGCTCAGTGCACGGTCCGGACCTCCTCCCGTCGTTGCGTCGCCATCATGCACACTCATCGTTAATCGACGATAACCGATGAAATGGACGAGAGACAGTGGCGAAGGTCCTGATCGTCGTCCGACGGATCTGTTATCGTGGATCGTCGAATGGCGATCAGAAGGGCACGACATGGCGAGTGAGGTCTTCACCGATTCCCCACCGCAGGATCCGGTGGTCGCTCGACTGTCGTTGCTCGACCGGTTGCTGCCGGTGTGGATCGGTGCGGCGATGGTGATCGGGATCGTGCTCGGCAAGGTGTTCGCCGACCTCGACGACACCCTCGACCGGGTGAAGATCGACACGGTGTCGCTGCCCATCGCGATCGGGCTGTTCGCGATGATGTACCCGGTGCTCGCCAAGGTGAAGTACCGCTCGATCGGCAGCGTGGTCGACCGTCGCTCGCTCGTGATGTCGCTGGTGCTCAACTGGCTCGATCGGCCCGGCGCTGATGTTCACGCTCGCCTGGCTGATGCTGCCCGACCTGCCCGAGTACCGCACCGGGCTGATCATCGTCGGCCTGGCCCGCTGCATCGCGATGGTGCTGATCTGGAACGACCTCGCCTGCGGCAACCGCGAGCTGGCCGCCGTGCTGGTGGCGATCAACTCGCTGTTCCAGATCGTCGCCTACTCGCTGCTCGGCTACTTCTACCTCGAACTGCTGCCCGGCTGGCTCGGCCTCGACAGCGACGGCATCGACGTCACCGTGTGGGAGATCGCCAAGTCGGTGCTCATCTTCCTCGGCGTGCCGCTGCTCGCCGGCTTCCTCACCCGGTTCGTCCTCGAACGGACGCAAGGGCACCGAGTGGTACGAGGAGACGCTTCCTGCCGCGGATCGGCCCGGTCGCGCTGTACGGGCTGCTGTTCACGATCGTCATCCTGTTCGCCCTCCAAGGCGACCGATCACCGACCACCCCTCACGTCGCCCGCATCGCGATGCCGCTCGTCGTCTACTTCGCGATCATGTGGTTCGGTTCGTTCGCCTCGGGCTTGCGGATGCGCTTCCCGTACGACCGCAACGCGTCGATCGCGTTCACCGCCGCCGGCAACAACTTCGAACTCGCCGATCGCCGTGGCGATCGGCGTGTTCGGCGTGTCGTCGGGCCAGGCGCTCGCCGGCGTGGTCGGCCCGCTCATCGAGGTTCCGGTGCTCGTCGGCCTGGTGTACGTCTCGCTGTGGGCACGCCGCCGCTACTACCCCACCGACCCTGCCAATGCCACACCCGTCGCACAGGGAGCGCGACCATGACTGCCACCTCGGCCGCCAGTCCGGCGAACCCGTCCACGTCACGTGAGGAATGCTGCGTGCCTGCTCCGGTCGACTCGCTTGTGCCGCCTCCCGATGACGAGACGCTCGCGGCGACGGCCAAGGCGGTCGCGGCATCCGGCCCGGTTGGCGATCCTGCAGTTGCTCACACATCGCCGAGACGTGCGCCACCGGCGACGTCGTCGCCGAACTCCCACTCGCCCAATCCACCGTGTCCGAACACCTCCGCATCCTGCGCGAAGCCGGCCTGATCCAGGGCGAGATCGAAGGGCCACGAACCCGCTATTGCGTCGACGCCACCGGCCTCGCGAACCTCAAGGCCGGCATCAACGCACTCTGACGGACGGCCGCTGCCGGCGTCAGTGCGTCGGCGTGTCCAGGAGTGATGGCTCGTAGTCCGATGGGATCGCCAGGTCGAGTAGCTGCAAGATGGTTGCCGCGAGCGTCGGCGAGGCCGGCGGTGGGCAGATCGTCCGCGCAGGTGAATAGTGTTCCGGCGCGTAGTCGCGGACGGCGAACATCACCGGGTTGAGTGAGTGTGCCGTGCGCAGTTGGGGTTCGCCGTCGCTGCCCAACAGCGGCTTGCCCTCGCTGTTGCGCTCGACCTTGTCGTCGGCGTTGCCGTGATCCGCGGTGACCGAGCAGCATCCCGACCAGCTGCGACGGCGTCGGCGATTCGGCCGATGGCCAGGTCGACGCTCTCGACCGCGATGCGGGTCGCGGCGATGTCGGCGGTGTGGCCGACCATGTCTCCGCCTGCGAAGTTCATCCTGATGAAGCCGAACTCGCCGGAGCGCACCGCCTCGATCGCGGCGTCGGCTGTCTCGGCCGACTTCATCCAGGGTCGCTCGTTGAAGGGCACGAGGTCAGAGGGGATCTCGACGTAGGTTTCCAGCTGCTGGTTGAACTTGCTTGACCGGTTGCCGTTCCAGAATAGAGTGATGTGCCCGAACTTCTGCGTCTCCGCGCCCGCCCACTGGGCGATGCCCGCAGACGCGATGATCTCGCTGACCGTCGTGTCGACCGACTCGGGCTCGACCAGATACGACGCGGGAGTGTTCGTGTCACCGTCGTACAACGCCATCCCTGCGAAGTAGACGTCCGGAACCTGCGCTCGCGATCGAACTTGTCGAACGCTGGTCCCTCCTCGAGGGCTTGCGACAACTGATGGCGCGGTCGCCCCGGAAGTTGAACATGACCACGGCGTCACCGTCGACGATCGAGCCGACCGGTTGCTGCGACTCGTCCACCACCGTGAACGCAGGGAGCAACTGATCGCTGAGCACACCCTGGTCGACCGGCCCCAACTCGAGGCGCGACAGCAGGTCCGGCACCGGGTGTGCCGTGCCGAGGGCTGGGCGGCGCCAACCGGCCTCGACGATGCGCCAGTCGGCCCCATAGCGGTCCATGGTGGTGACCATGCCCCGCCGCCGGATGCGAACTGGATGTCGAGGTCGGGTACTTGGCGATCTCGTCCTCTGTGCGAGTGATGTAGCGCTCGGCGGAGGGATCGGGGACATCGCGTCCGTCGAAGAGCGCGTGGATTCTGATCGTCGAGATCTGGTCCTCGGCAGCTTGGCGCAAGATCTCGAACAGGTGGCTGATGTTCGAGTGAACGTTGCCGTCAGACAGAAGACCGATCAGGTGCAGCGTCCCGCCACCGCCCCCACAGCGGTCCACAATCCGTTGCCATGCGTCGGACTTCCAGATCGAACCGGACGCGACGCGTTGTCGACCCGTTTCGCTCCTTGGTCGAAGATGCGTCCTGCGCCGAGGATGTTGTGGCCGACTTCGGAGTTGCCCATGTCCGCGTCGGAGGGAAGTCCCACAGCGGTTCCATGAGCCTTGAGCGTTCGGCTCGACTCGGACGCCAACTGGTCGAGATTCGGTGTGTGTGCGAGTGCGACAGCGTCGAAGGCGTCACCTTTGCCCACGCCGATACCGTCCATCACGACGAGCACGAGCGGACGGTTGCGGCCCAGTTGACTTGCGGAGCTCATGCTGTTCTCGTTTCCTCGCAGATGTGAGACCGCCACGAGACCGGCGGTCGGCTGGGCACGACCGTGGTCTACGGCCACAGCGGCGGGCCGATTGGCGCTGACGGCGCGGGAGGCGTCTTCGGAGGCACGCGATTCATCGGAGTCGATCTTGCACGGTCGACTGGCCATGCGAGTACCAGGCACGCCTACGCTTCGATCGGCGACACACGAACCCTCGAGATGACGTCGGCCACCCTGGTTCAGGAGCCGACTCGTTTCGCTGTCGTCAGCGACTTCCTCCCTCGCCAGACTCGGACTCCCGCAGGATCTGCTCGACTTGCTCCAGGTTCGGGTCATGGAAGCCGGCCTCTGAGCCGCGGTCCCGGCTCGGGGATCAGCTGGTCAGCCGCAGCAGCCGGCCGACCGCGCCGGTGCTGCTGGACACGACGGTGTTGACGAGCTGGTCGGTGTCGCCGTGCTTGACGTACCACTCCCAGCGGTTTCCGTCGGGAGCGTGGACCCAGGTCTCGGTCTTCTCGGCATAGCAGCAGATGGTGTCGTCGACGCCAGTGGTCTCGAGCCCGGAGTCCGCGAGGCGGGTTTCGGCGGCCACGACTTCGGCGGAGGTCTCGGTCTCGACACCGAGGTGGTTGATCGAGCCGGCCGACCCGTCCTTCGAACAACACGAGCTTGAGCGGCGGGTTCTCGATCGCGAAGTTCGCGTAGCCCGGCTTGATCTTGGCTGGTTCGGTACCGAACATCTTGCTGTAGAACTCGATCGCATGATCGAGGTCATCGACGTTGAGGGCGAGTTGCAGACGCATGGGTGGACTCCCGGGTTGATGGATGGGTCGATCGGTGGGCCGAACAGACACTTTGACAGTGGTCAATACGTTAGCAGCACGCATCGAAATATGTCAATATGTACTTCGTGGATTCCCCGAGCGTCACACCTGAGGCGTGTTGCACTCCCTTGCTGCGGTCAGCACTCGACGAGGAGCAGGCATCGGAACTGGCCGAGGTCCTGAGAGCGCTCGCCGACCCGGTGCGGTTGCGACTGGTGTCGATCATCGGGACGGCCGAGTCGGGCGAGGTGGTGCGCGTGCGGTCACCTGCCGGCGCTGGTCGATCGCACACAACCGACGGTTAGCCATCACCTGTCATTGCTGGTACGAGCGGGGGTGCTCGAACCAGCAGCGCGGCAAGTGGGCGTGGTTCCGCCTCCGTCCGGAGCGCCTGGCCGCTGTGGGTGACGCCTTGGTGAACACGGGGTGAACTCTTTCAACTCATATTGATTCAATCTTCTCTGAGTGTCTATCGTGGGCGATCATGGAGCATTCGGAGGTTGTCGACTCGGTGGCCGAACGTGCGGCCATCCACGCCGCGTTGGGTGAACCGGTCCGCCTGGCGATCGTGGAGGATCTCGCAGTCAGCGACCGCTCGCCGAAGGAGCTCGCCGCTCGGTTCTCGGTGCCGACCAATCTGCTCGCGCACCACCTCGACGTCCTCGAAGGTGTGGGATTGATCGAGCGGTTCGTGTCGGCAGGCGACCGCCGCCGCCGATATGTCCGCCTCGTGCCAGCACCGCTCGCCCGCCTCGGCGTGGCGACGGCACTTCCCGCGGGTCAGGTGTTGTTCGTGTGTAGTCACAACTCGGCGCGTTCGCAGCTGGCAGCCGCATTGTGGACAGCTCGTACCGGCGGGGTGGCGACGTCCGCGGGCACGCATCCCGTCGATTGCGCGGTCCATCCCGGAGCGGTCGCTGCGGCGTCGCGCACCGGGTTGGACCTGAGCCGCGCCCGAGCCCCGCCTGCTCGCGGCCGACGGACACCACGAATTCGTCGTGACGGTGTGCGACCAGGCGCACGAGGAACTCGATCCCGAGCCGGGTTGGTGGCACTGGTCGCTGCCCGATCCGGTCGAGGACGGCCGCGCAGAGGCCTTCGACGCAGTGATCGCCGAACTCGACGACCGCATACGCCGCCGTCGCGAACGAGCAAAAGGAGACAACCGATGACCGACGACCGGGTCCATCTGACGACCGAGCAGATCATGTTCATCCGCCAAGGGGCAGAACGACTACGCCACGAGTTCGAGGGCACCTTCAACGTGGAGACGATCGAGCGGTACATGCTCGACTCCCGAGGAGTTGCTGCATTCGAAGGCGAAGTTCACGCAATGGCTACCGCTGCTGATCGAGCGGCTAACCGTGATCGGCTCCGGGCCCTGGAGCGACTCGAGCTCGGAGCCGACGCCAAGCCGGCCGTCCTGTTCCTGTGCGTCCACAACGCCGGGCGGTCGCAGATGGGAGCAGGCTGGTTGCGTCGACTTGCCGGTGATCGGGTCGATGTGTTCTCCGGCGGGACCGAACCGGGCATCGCGATGAACGACGCCGTGGTGGCGGCGATGTCCGAGGTCGGAGTCGACATCGCCGCGGAATTGCCGCAGCCGTGGACCACAGATCGCCCGCTCCGTGGACGTCATCGTCTCGATGGGCTGCGGTGACGTGTGTCCGGTCTTTCCGGGCAAACGCTACGAGGACTGGGATCTGCCGAGTCCGTCAGGGCAGCCGATCGAGGTGGTGCGTGAGATCCGCGACGACGTCCGCCACCGCGTCGAAGCGTTGATCGCGTCGCTCGGACTGGACGTGGCCGCAACGGCCGGGCAGCGATGAGTACCGCGGGTGGAATCAACGGATTCGGCCGCATTCGTCGACTGGTCGTGCGAGCGCTACACGAGCAGGGCGATCTCGAACTGGTACACTCTGTCAACGAGCCGTTCGCCGACGCCGCGAACGGCGGCGCATCTGTTGGAGTTCGACACCGTCCACGGACGGTATGGCGGATCCGTTTCGGTGAGCGACGGTCAGTTGGAGATCGACCGGCGCGGCGGTCGGCTACTCGTCGATCACGTCGCCGGGCGAGGTGCCGTGGGCAGCCGCCGACGTCGACATCGTGCTGGAATGCTCCGGCAAGTTCCGCACTGTCGCGTTACTCGTCGCCGTACTTCGATCGAGGGATAGGCAAGGTGATCGTCGCCGCACCGGTCAAGGACGACCGCGCACTGAACATCGTGATGGGCTGCAACGACCATCTCTACGACGCGTCCGTCCATCACATCGTGACGGCGGCGTCGTGCACGACGAACTGCCTCGCTCCGGTGGTCAAGGTGCTCCACGAGCAGATCGGGATCGAGCGCGGCGTATCACCACCATCCACGACGCCACGAACACCCAGGTCGTGGTCGACGCACCACACAAGGACCTTCGTCGGGCACGCTCCGCGCTCAACTCGCTCATCCCGACCTCGACCGGCTCGGCGACAGCGATCACAATGATCTACCCGAACTCACCGGCAAACTGAACGGCGTCGCCGTGCGGGTTCCGTTGCTGAACGCCTCGCTCACCGACGCCGTGTTCTCGATGACCCGAGACGTCACCGTCGAGGAGATCAACGCGCTCCGTACCGGCGACGCAGCCGACGGTGACCTGAAGGGCATCCTGGGGTTCGAGGACCGGCCGCTGGTGTCTGCCGACTACACCAACGACACCCGATCCGGCATCGTCGACGGCCCGTCGACGATGGTCGTCGACAACCGGTTGGTCAAGGTGTTGATCTGGTACGACAACGAATACGCGCTGCTCGTTCCGCATGGCCGACCTGGCCGCAAGGGTTGCCGAAAGCATCGAGTCCCAACCTTGAATCGGAATCTGACGTGAAGCTCCGCAACTACGTTCTGGTGACCGCCGGCTACTGGGCGTTCACGCTCACCGACGGCGCACTGCGCATGTTGGTGCTGCTCTACTT
Organism: Ilumatobacteraceae bacterium; assembly: GCA_963747375.1. GTDB lineage: Bacteria > Actinomycetota > Acidimicrobiia > Acidimicrobiales > Ilumatobacteraceae > Sva-07. The sequence goes on along the minus strand of CAVVFL010000002.1, from coordinate 503,407 downwards.
CAACGAGCTCGGCTACTCGCCGGTGGCGATCGCCTTCTTGTTCCTGCTCTACGAGTTCATGGGGATCCTGACGAACTTGATCGGCGGTTGGGTCGGTGCCCGGACCGGGCTCAACCGCACCCTGCTTATCGGCCTCGGCCTGCAGGTGGTCGCCCTCGTCGGTCTCGACGTTCCAGGATCCGAGCTGGGTCGAATGGGTTTCGGTCATGTTCGTCATGGGGCTCCAGGCGCTGTCCGGCGTTGCCAAGGACCTCACGAAGATGAGCTCGAAGAGCGCGGTCAAGTACATGGCCGGAGAGGGCGGCCTGTTCCGGACTCGTCGCGAACCCTCACCGGCTCCAAGAACGCGTCAAGGGGATCGGCTTCTTCCTCGGCGCCGTGCTGCTGTCGTGGATCGGATACGACGCGGCGCTGTGGTCGATGGCCATCATGCTCACCGTGGTGCTCGTCGCCGTCGGCGTCCTCTTGAACGAAGACATCGGTCGGGCGAAGGTGAAGCCCCCGCTGCGGTCGATCCTGTCGAAGTCGACGGCGATCAACCGGCTGTCGGCCGCCCGCTTCTTCCTCTTCGGGTCGCGCGACATCTGGTTCGTCGTCGCGCTCCCGATCTTCCTCGCCGATGAACTGGGCTGGCCGTCCGGGCAGATCGGCGCGAGTCCTCGCCGCCTGGTTGATCGGGTACGGCATCGTGCAGTCCTTCGCACCGCCGCCTGCTGCGCCGCTCGACCGCCACCGCCGACGCCGAGATCGGCGCTGCGCGTACCTGGGCGTTCGTGCTGGGCATCGTGTCGGTGTCGATGGCTGCCGGTGTGGCGCTCGATGTCGCCGTCACTGCAGTCGTCATGGGTGGGTTGATCGTGTTCGGCGTGGTGTTCGCGATCAACTCATCTCTGCATTCGTACCTGATCCTGGCCTACTCCCAAGGCGACGACGTGTCGCTCGATGTCGGCTTCTACTACTCCGCAAACGCGGCCGGACGCCTGGTCGGCACCCTGCTGTCCGGCGTGCTCTATCTCTGGGGTGGCCTCGACGCAGCGCTCTGGGGATCCGCCGCCTTCGTCGCCATCACGTGGCTGCTCACGCTGAGACTCCCGCCGCTCACACCCAGCAACGAGAACGCAACGGTCACGTCGATCGCACGCTGACCGGACGCCCGCGCGAGACAGTGTGGAAACTGCGGGTTGGTGCCGAGGCCCACTACCTGTCGCAGGTGGCGCGCGGGTTGGACGAGTACTACACGGGCGCAGGCGAGACTCAAGGGAGGTGGGTCGGGATGGTGTCGATGCGCTCGGGCTCGTGGGGGAGGTCGACCCAGCGGAGTCGCGGGCGGTGCTCGCCGGCCTCGCTCCCGGTACGGGGCTGACGCCCAACGGCGACACGCTGCGCACCCATCCGCGTCGGGTGCCGGGGTTCGATCTCACGTTCGCCGTGCCGAAGTCGGTGTCGCTCGGTACGCGCTCGCCGACCGGCGCATCCAGCATGTGATCCTCACAGCATGCGAGGCGGCGCTGGCCGAGACGCTGAGGCCGTGCGCGTCGGCGCCAAAGTGGTGCTCGTTGGTGAACATCGTCAACTGCCCGAGGTCGCCGCAGGTGTCGTGTTCAGCGCAGCGCAGGCCGCCCTCGACCAGCTCCGTCACGGCGATGTCGCTCAGACGTTTATGGGGTCTGACCTGGTGGGCGATGGGAGTCTCGATCTCCCGACCTCCACGGTGTGAACGTGGCGCTCTTCCAACTGAGCTAATCGCCCCTGAGGGAAGCCACAAGATATCAGTGCCGTGCCCGCATCACGCCACAGGCACTCCGAGCGGGCCTCAGGGAACAACGATGCAGGCGATCCCCATGCCTTGACGATCCTGGTGCGGCTCGGTGCGACCGGGGCACGTGGCGTCGAACGGGATCAACGCGTCGACAACCAGATCCGAGGTCGAATCGCCCGTGCAGAGAACCTCACGCGCGAAGCCGTTGGAGTCGAGGGAGACGCAGCTGTCCACGCCGAGGATGCCGTCGGGTCCGGGCGGCTCACCTGGATCGGTGAATTGCGCAAGCACGATCACGCCGACGACGCCGACGACCCCGACGACCAGCAAGCTGCGCCACGGGACCCGGGCCGGACCGAGATGGCTGGGGTGCATGGGCGCGTTGTACGTCGACGCCGATTCGGTCGATTCCGACGGCTGCGCCGATGCCGATTGCCGCAGACTCGCGTCGTACACGGCTCGACGAGCGGGGTCGCCGAGCACCCGATAGGCCTCGTTGATCGACGGCATCGAACTCGCCGCCGAACCCGCCTGCCGATCGGGGTGGTGCTCGCGGGCGAGCCGACGATACGCGTCACGGATCTGCGCGTCGGAGGCGGAGGGTTGGACGCGAAGTGTGTCGTAGTGGGTGGACACGATCCCGACAACGTTACGGCGTCTCTCCCCCGGCGGTCTGTCGTGGTCGGGAACGGAACGACCGGGTGCGTCAGTAGCCGGCGTCGACATCGACGAGGCCGAGGAGTTCCTCACCGCGCCCGAATCGTCGGACATTCTCGGTGACGCGTTCGGCCAGCAAGGGCTTGGCCATCTCGGGTGTGTTGCCGACGTGCGGCGTGATGATGCAGTTCGGCAACGACCACAGCGGATGGTCGGCCGGCAGCGGTTCGGGGTCGGTGACGTCGAGCGCTGCACCACCGATCGTGCCGTGCCGAAGGGCGTCGACGAGATCGTCGGTGACGATGTGTCTGCCCCGCGCGACGTTGACGATCCACGCGTGATCCTCCATCAGCGCGAACTCCTCGGCGCCGAACATCGCCTCGGTGTCGGGCGTCAGCGCCAACGCGAGCACCACCAGATCGGCCCCTGGCAACGCGTCTGCGTACCGATCGGCTTCCAGGACATCGTCGACCCCATCCATGGCCTGAACCTGGCTGCGCACGACGGTGATCCGACAGTTCCATGGCTGCAGCAGTCGCACGAGCGACTCGGTGATGCCCCCGCCGCCCAGAATCGTCACGTTGCCGTTCAGCAGATTGCGTCCCGCCGGACCGCTCCATGCCGACGCCCTGGCGTAGACGCCGACGTTGCGGAGTCCGGCGACTCCCAGCGTCAACGCCAGCTCGGCGACCGGCTCGGCGTACACGCCCTTGCCACAGGTCCACACACGGTCGTGGTCGAGGTGATCGACGAAGTTCTCGATGCCGGCGAACGGGAGCTGCACCCATCGGATGCCGTCCGCGTCGTCGAGGGCCGAGGCCAGAGCGTCCACCTTGCGGGCGTCGGCCCACACGATCGCCTCGGCATCGTCGACCGGCACCAGTTGCGCGCCGCCGGCGATGACCGCCTCGGCGAGCCAATCGGGAGCCGGGTCCGGTCCGAGATGGATACGAGGTGCATCGCTGTTCGTCATCTTCGCAGGCACCGTAGCGGCTCCGTCACACCGCCATCAGGATCCGGTCGGTCGCCGATGGGGCATGATGACGCAATGACCACCGACGTACCCGTTGTTCGCACCGTTGGCGTGCCTCGTGAAGTGAAGACCGCAGAACACCGGGTGGCGATGACCCCCGACGGTGTGCGTGAACTCGAACGCCACGGCATCGCCGTGCTCGTCGAGACAGGCGCCGGCGAGGGTGCGTCGATCACCGACGACGACTACGTCGCGGCCGGCGCCGAGATCGTCGCCACGGCCGCCGACGCGTGGTCGCAGGAGATGGTCGTCAAGGTGAAGGAACCGCAACCGTCCGAGTACGGATTCCTCCGCGACGATCTGACCCTCTTCACGTACCTCCACCTGGCGGCGTACCCGGCTGTCGCCGAGGCGCTCCTCGCGGCGAAGACGACGGCCGTGGCCTACGAAACCGTGCAGATGTCGGATGGATCGCTGCCGTTGCTCGCCCCGATGAGCGAGGTCGCCGGCCGCCTTGCACCGCAGATGGGCGCGCACTACCTCGAACGACACAACGGCGGGCGGGGCGTGCTGATGGGCGGGGCGCCCGGCGTGCGCCCGGCAAAGGTCGTCGTGCTCGGCGCCGGCAACGTCGGCTGGAATGCCGCATGGATCGCGGCCGGCATGGAGGCCGAGGTCGTGCTGGTCGACAAGAACCTCGACCGCCTGCGCTTCGTCGACCAGATCCACCGGGGCCGGATCATGACGGCGGCGTCGAACCGGGGGGCGATCGAGCGGGCAGTCATCGACGCCGACCTCGTGATCGGCGCCGTCCTCGTCGCCGGCGGCCGCGCGCCGGTGGTCGTGAGCGAGGAGATGGTCGAGCAGATGAGGCCGCGATCGGTCATCGTCGACGTGGCCGTCGACCAGGGCGGCTGCATCGCGACGACCCGGGAGACGACACACGACGAACCGACGTACGTGGTGCACGACGTGGTCCACTACGCGGTCGGCAACATGCCCGGTGCCGTGCCGCACACGAGCACCTACGCGCTCACGAACGCCACGCTGCCGTTCCAACTCGACGTCGCACTGCACGGCGCGATCGGCGCCGCGCGCCGTGACCCATCCCTGGCGCACGGTCTGAACACCGTCGGCGGTGAATATGCGAACGCGATCGTGGCGGAATCGCTTGGAGCCATCGCCATCGATGCCCTGGGAGCACACTCCTGAAGCGACACCCGAGCATGTTCGGTCTGCGCGCCGTGGTCGCGGCAGCAGCGCTGTGCCTCGCCGGATGCACCGGTGGTGATCGAGTGTCTGCACCGACGACGGTTCCGCTGTCCGGATCCGAGCCGGAGCTCGAGTCGACACCGTCGGGGCCGACGTTCGCAACGCTGCCCGGGGTCGATCAGTTCACGTACCCGTCGGGCGGCAGCGACGTGGTCGTGCAGATCGCCGTACGCGTTCCACTCGGACCCGACGTTCCGCTGCTCACCGTCTACGGCGACGGCACCGTCATCGCGGCGGCGTACGAGGGGTGGCGCTCCGGCCGAATCTCCGACCTCGACGTTCAGAGCCTGCTCGACGACGCCGACGCCGTGGGACTGCTCGACGATCCACTCGTGCTGCGCGGCCCCGACACTCCAGGTGAGCCCGTCGGACCCGACATCACGATGTGGTTCGACGTCAACGGTCGCATGCTCGTACACGAGCTCGACCTCGATCGCATCGAACGACCGCCTGACATCTGGCTGTTCATCAATGATGCAACCGTGGGGAACCGGTTCGATCTGACCGACTCCTTCGAGCCGGCGGCGTGGATCACCTGCTCGGACGACGGTTGTGAGGTCGTCACGAGCCAGCGCGATGCGAACAGCCGACCGGTGCTCCCCGACGAGGATCCCGCCGATCTCCTCGCGCTCTGACCATCGGCGACCACTTGACCTCGAGTGGTTGGGTGCGCCACAATCGAACATGTGTTCTCTTGTGCCTCGATGAATGTCCAGAGGTCGTTGTTCGGCACGTTGACGCCGGAGTTCGACTCGGGCTTCCGCGAAGCCGTGCGCGTCGACCTGGATGCGACGACCTGGATCGAGCTGGTGCCCGGATGGTTGCAGGGTGCCGACGCCGTCTTCGACGAACTGATCGCGACCTTGCCGTTCCGGCAACGCACGGGAATCAAGATGTACGACCAGATCGTCGACGAGCCGCGCCTGTCGGCGTGGTGGGGTGTCGAATGCGGCGCACCCGAGCCGTCGGACCTGCTCCACGACATGCGACTGGTTCTCGCCGAGCGTTACGCGGAGCCCTTCGACTCGATCGGCTTCAATCTGTACCGAGACGGCGACGATTCGGTCGCCTGGCACGGCGACCGCCACCGCCACGTGGTCACCAACCCGGTGATAGCGATCGTCAGCTCCGGTGCGCCGCGGCCGCTCCGGCTCCGACCGCGCGGCGGTGGCGCATCACAGAGTTGGGCGCTCGGCAACGGTGACCTGTTCGTGATGGGCGGCGCATGCCAGCACGACTGGGAACACACGGTGCCGAAGGTGCGCACCACCAGCGGGCCGAGGCTGAGCATCACGTTCCGATCCGTCTGAGCCTGCCGGCCAGGTGTCTGCCGGTCAGTCGTCCGCCGACGGCGGACGCCGATACCGCTTCGTTTCTCCCCGCTGCTTCTTCGCCTCGACGCGACGGCGTTGCGACCCGCGTGTCGGCTTGGTGGCCCGCCGCGGGCGCGGCACGTACAAGGCGCCCCGAAGCCGCTCGGCGAGCCGCTCCTCGGCCAGGGTGCGATTGCGCAATTGGGAACGTTCGTCGTCGGCCACGACACGCACGACCGGCCCGAGCTTGGCCGCCACGCGCTCGCGTTGGGCGTCACTGAACGCACTCGATGTCTCGACGTCGAAGGTCAGCTCGGCACGGGTCGCCGTCTTGTTGGCGTGTTGGCCTCCGGGACCACCCGACGAACTGAACGTCACGGTGAGTTCGTGGCGCGGGATCCGAACGCTGTCGGTCACCACCAGTCGATCATCACCCGAGGCCACTCCCCCAGCATGCCTGACGGCGCCACGCTGGCGTACGGTGCGCCCATGGGAGACATCAAGCTCGGCTACAACACGGGGTACTGGTCGGCGGGCCCGCCGAAGGGGGCACTCGACGCGGTCCGGGAGGCAGAACGACTCGGATTCAACTCGGTCTGGACGGCCGAGGCCTATGGCTCCGATGCGCTGACGCCGCTCGCTTGGTGGGGCGCATCGACCGAAACACTCAAGCTCGGCACCGCAATCGCCCAGATGTCGGCTCGGACGCCGGCCGCGATGGCGATGGCTGCGATCACCATGGACCACCTGTCGAGCGGTCGGTTCATCCTCGGCCTCGGCGCCTCGGGACCCCAGGTCGTCGAGGGCTGGTACGGCCAGCCGTACCCGAAGCCGCTCGCGCGTACCCGCGAGTACGTCGAGATCGTCAGGTCGATCATCGCCCGCGACAAGCCGGTCGAATTCCACGGCGAGTTCTACGACATGCCCTTCGACGGCGGCGCCGGACTCGGCAAGCCGCTGAAGTCGACGGTGCACCCACTGCGCAAGGACATCCCGATCTACCTCGCTGCCGAAGGCCCGAAGAACGTTGCGCTGTCGGCCGAGATCTGCGACGGGTGGCTGCCGCTGTTCTTCTCGCCGAAGGAGGATCAGTTCTACCGCGACTGTCTCCAACAGGGATTCGAAGCGTCGGGCGATCCGACCAAGAAGGACCGATTCGAGGTCACCGCCACGGTGATGCTCATCCCCGGTGACGACGCGGAGAAGTGTGCCGACATGGTCCGGCCGTTTCTGGCGCTCTACGCCGGTGGCATGGGGGCAAAGGACGCCAACTTCCACTACGAGGTCTTCGCCCGGATGGGCTACGGCGATGTCGCCGACAAGGTCCAGGAGCTCTACCTGCAGGGCAAGAAGGCCGAGGCCGCCGCCGCGATCCCGTTGGCGATGGTCGAGGACGTCGCGCTCGTCGGCCCGCCGGACAAGATCCGCGACGAGCTCGCCAAGTGGCGTGAGACCTGCATCACCGAGTTCCTGTTGTCGGGGCCGGCGATGGCGTTGCCGAGCTTCGCCGAACTCGTCCTCGGCTGAGTTCGGCAGGAAGGTGAGATTCATGGGTACAACCCGCGCCAGCAGCTACGGGCAGATACGCCAGAAGGTGCCGAACTGCTGCGCTTGGCACTGAGCGAAGTTGGCCCCGTTTGTGCATGTCCCTGGCCGGCACTTCGGAGGCGCCATCAGCAATGGCGGGGGCGTCCGAATAGCCCTCCCTCACCGAGAATCCTTCCGTACGGGCTATCTGAGACGCCCCAGACCTGATGCAGTGGGCGGTTCGGTGTGTGAGCCGAATGTCCGAGGGTCGTGCCCCTATCGGACGACTCCGAGCGCTCGATTATGGCGGAGATGGACGTGAAAGTGTGACGTCACGAAAGGGTTCGCAGTGCGTCACCATGTTCATCCGACGAACCGAGATTCTTGTGCGGGGATATTGAGTGCCTGGATCGCCACTTCTGGACGCTCGACGTTGACGTAGCTCGAGGGTGTCTCCTTGCCAGTGGCCGGCCAGATACCCAAGCGGGACACCTGGGCGAGTGTCATACTTGGCGGATGTCTCCCCCGTCGGGGACGGTGACGTTCCTTTTCACTGACATCGAGGGTTCGACGCCCCGGTGGGAGCATGACCCGGCTGGGATGAGCGAGGCGCTGGCCGAGCACGATGCGTTGGTGCGCTCGACGATCGAGGCTCATGGTGGGGTGGTGTTCTCGACGGGTGGTGATGGGTTCGCCGCGGCGTTTAGCGATGCGGCCTCGGCGTTGGGGGCGGCGGTGGCTGTTCAAAGTTGTGTGGGGTTGCCGGTGCGTATGGGTCTGCACACGGGTACTGCTGTTGAACGTGACGGTGACTATTTCGGGCGGACCGTGAACCGTGCGGCGCGGATCATGGCGGCGGGTCACGGCGGCCAGATTGTCCTGTCGGATGTGACCGCAGGGTTGATCCGAGACGAACAAGCAGACCTCACCGATCTGGGCGAGCATCGGTTCAGCGGCGTCGACGCCCCGATCCGTCTGTGGCAGGTGGGTCGGGGCGAGTTCCCGTCGCTGCGCACCGTCGATGTGGTGCCCGGCAATCTGCCGATGCAAGAGTCCAGTTTCGTTGGACGCGACGACGCCGTCGCCACCATCATCGACGCCGTCGGCGGACATCGTGTGGTGACGTTGATCGGGGTGGGTGGCGTCGGCAAGACCCGCCTCGCTGTGCACTCCGCAGCGATGCTGGCACCGACGTTCCGTGACGGGGTCTGGCTGATCGAATTGGCCCCAGTGATCGACGGTGACGGCGTGGATGCGGCGGTGGCGGCAGTGTTCATGCTGCAACCCCAACGCAAGCGAACCTGGCGCCAGATTGTCGTGGACGGCTTGCAGGGTCGTGAGGTGTTGTTGGTGCTCGACAACTGCGAACACGTCCTCGACGAGACCGCCGCCCTCGTCGAAGCCCTCGCCGCCTGTCCGACGGTGCGGGTGCTGGTCACCAGTCGCGAGTCGTTGGCGGTCGGAGGCGAGTGGGCGTGGCGGGTGCCGTCACTAGCCGACGCGGCAGCGGTTGAGTTGTTCACCGAACGCGCTAACACCGCTGCGTCGGGATTCCGGCCTGATGACGCCGATGTTGTGGTGATCGGTGAGATCTGCGACCGGTTGGACGGGATCGCGCTGGCGATCGAGCTCGCCGCGGCACGGGTGCGTTCGATGAGCCCAACCCAGATCCGTGACCGGCTCGATGAACGCTTCCGGCTCTTGACCGGATCCCGACGTTCGATCGAGCGACACCAAACCCTGCGCCACGCCGTGCAATGGTCCTATGACCTGCTTCGGCCGGTCGAGCAGGCCGTGTTGCAGCAGGTGTCGGTGTTCGTCGGGGGGTTCAGCCTCGGCGCCGACACCACAATCTCCGAACTCGACGAATACGACGTCATCGACACCTTGGATTCACTTGTCCGCAAGTCGTTGCTGCAGGTGGAGCGCACTAACGGTGAGGTGCGCTACGGCATGTTGGAAACGATCCGCCAATTCGCCGAGGAGGCCCTCGCTGCCGCCGGCACCAGCGACACCATCCGGGATCGTCACGCCAACTACTTCGCCGACCAGACCGATATCGCTTTCGGTGCTTTCGTGACCGATGACGAATGGCTGGCCTACCGGTTCGTGGACACCGAGATCACCAACCTGGCCGCTGGTTTCCACTGGGCGTTGTCACGACAGGACACCGACGCTGCGGTACGGATCGCCGCCAACATTCACTTCATCGCTCACAGCCGGTTGCGGACCGAGACGTTCGGGTGGCCCGAACAAGTCCTCGATCTCGCCCGCCATGACGGGCACCGCCGACTCCCTCAGCTCCTCACCGCAGCCTGCGACGCCGCGGCCAGTGTCGGCCGATTCGACGACGCGGTTCGCTTCGGCCTCGAAGCCGTCGCGCTCAACAACGACGACCGCTACGACTTCACCATCCACGCCTACCGGGTCACCGGACTGGCACTCTTCAACAACAACGACGCTGAACAGGCGATGGGTGTGCTTCGGGAGGGTGCCGGACATCCCGCCGACGTTCCCGCCCGGTTCAACCTCTTGTATCTGCACATTCTTGCCCACTTCGGCGGGGTCGCCATGTCCGAGCAGGAAACGATGGACGCAGTCGCCCAACTCAAAGCATCCTCGCTGCCGACCATACGAGCCGGCGGATTGTGGGTGCACGCCATGGCCGTCGCCGACGGTGATCCGTCCGCGGCGATCGCCCTGTGCCAAACAGCCCTCGACGCCGACACCGGATCCCGGGTTCTCGACGAGTCGGTCCGCGGGTTCCAGCTCGGGTTGATTGCCCGGACCGGTGATATCGAAGTAACACTCACCGGGTTCACCCGCATCGTCGACGCCTACCAGGCATCCTCGGGCGACTTCTACACCCGAGGTGCCCTGACTAATCTCGTTGAGTGGTTGGCCCGGCTCGGTTACCACGATGGTGCAGCACGCCTCTACGGGGCGAACACCCGCGGACGCCCTGAGTCCTGGACCAATCCGCCACGTGAGATCGTCACGCTGCCCGAGTCGATGGGCGACGAGGCGTTCACCGCCGCATTCCAAGCGGGTGCCACACTCGATGCCCGCGCAACCGGCGAGCTCGCCCACCAACTCCTCACCAAAGTCCGCGCCGACCACCTCGAATCCGAAGTCAGTCGGGTCATAACGCTCTCGACCCCCTCATAATCACTGTGAGTATCAGCAGGCCGGTCGAGTGAGATCGGCCAGTCTTGGCATCGGTGACTCGGCGTGACCCACATAATCACTTGCCCGACCGTTCAGGTTGGTGCGTTCTACGCGATCTGTCCGCCTGGTTGCCGGTGCCGGCCTGGCCCGCTGTTGCTGTCCTGATCAGAAGCCTGTCCACCGTGTTCGGTGTGACTCATCACAGTCCTGTCGTAGCAGTTCTCTCCCAGGCCGGCACTGACCATTCAGTACCTAACGAGGAGGCACCCCAACCATGCTTGCAGAACTTGTCGATCACGTCATCGGCATCGACCCCGACAGAGATTGGATCACCACTGCGGTCGTGGACGCCAGAACGACCGGCGTCGTTGCGACCGCGAAGTTCGCGGCCGACAACGACGGCTACGACGAAGCAGTCGAGTGGGCCGACACCCACACGACGGCCGGTGATCGCAGCTGGGTCGTGGAGGGATCCGGCAGCTACGGACGCGGTCTGAGCGCCGCACTGTCACACGTCGGCGAGTGGGTGATCGAGTTCGATCGTCCGCATCAGCGACCAACTAAGGACGGCGCGAAGACCGACGAACTCGACGCGGTCCGAGCAGCACGCGAAGCCCTCGGCAGGCACCGGCTGCACACGCCGCGCACCCATGACGGGCACCGAGAAGCCCTGCGTGTGCATACCGTGACACGTGCCGGAGTCGTCCGGGCGCGCACGGCTGCGATCAACGAACTCGAGGCCCTCGTGCTGACAGCACCGGACGAGCTCCGCAGCGATTTCCGCGGGCTCACCACCCCGGCGTTGATCAGGCGTTGCGCCACGTTCAGAACCACGACGAAGCGCCCGATCGCCGAGCAATGTGTCCGCAACACGATGCCGCGTGATCGCCCGACGTGTTCAACACTTCAACGACGAGATCGAGGTCCATGACGCGGCAATGAAACAACTCGTCGACGAAGCAGCACCGCAGCTGATTGCCGAACCCGGCGTCGGCTACGTCACCGCAGCGATGTTCATCATTGCGTGGTCGCACCCCGGTCGTTGCCGTTCCGAGGCGGCCTACGCCCGACTTGCTGGCGTCGCGCCGCTGCCCGCGACCTCGGGGCAACGCCAGGATCGTCACCGTCTCAACAGATACGGCGACCGGAAACTCAACCGGGCCTGCCACATGGTCGCGCTCGTTCGCATGCACCATCACGAACCCACCAAGGCCTACATCGCGCGACGCCGAGCAGAGGGCAAGACCGACCGCGAAATCCGACGCTGCCTCAAGCGCTACATCGCCCGAAACGTCTGGCGACTCCTCGAGCACCAGAGCCCAAGAATCACTGCTTGACAGACATAGAAAGATCGGATCGGATCGCCGAGTCCGTCGTCCTGACCCCGTGACTGTCCGGTTGAGGAACCTCAACAGAGACGGCCCTCGACAAACTGCACCCCAGGCTCTTGACCCTCCGGTTGAGGACCATGTCTGAGACGCCACTCGGACGCCGCTCTGATATCTATGAGTTCGTTCGGCTGATCGTGCGGTACACCGTCGGTCGCGACACCGAGAACAACTCGCCGAGATCTGAGATCGTGTACTCGCCGGTCTGGTGCATCCGCTTGAGCTCGCGCTGCTGCATCGGCGAGAGCTTCGGTTGGCGGCCTTTCAACTTGCCTTGGGCTCTTGCGACGGCCATCCCTTCACGGGTGCGCATCCGCATCAGGTCCACCTCGAACTCGGCGAACGTGGCCAGGATGTTGAAGAACAGCTTCCCCATCGGGTCGTCTGGGTCGTAGATCTGACCGCCGAGCGACAGCGACACCCCACGCTTGGCGAGGGTGTCACCGATGTCTCGAGCATCGGGAACAGAGCGAGCGAGTCGGTCGAGTTTCGGCACGACGAGGGTGTCGCCGGTGCGTACCGCGGCCAGTGCTTGATCGAGGCCGGGGCGTTCGCGTTTGGTGCCGCTCATGCCATGGTCGATGTAGACGCGCGATCAGGCGCAACGCCGAGCGCGTGAAGCGCTTGGCGCTGGGCCGTGAGGTCTTGCTCGTCAGTCGAGCATCGGGCGTATCCAATCAGTGTTTCATCCATCCAAGAACTGTGACGCGCCCAGTCGCTCTGATCCATCGCGTGCGTCCGGATGGGTGCGCCGATTGGGTCATCCAACGAACTCCTCCGAAACGGTGTCGAGGGCTCCGCCATGTCGGCCTGCGATGTAGGGACCCAAGCGACCGCGTCGGGGTAACCTGGCCCAATGGCCTTCGCCAGGATCACCTCGGACCCATCCAAGATGGCTGGCGTACCATGTATCCGTGGCCTTCGGTTCCCGGTCGCAACCGTTGTTGCGATGGTGGCTGACGGGATGACCAATGAGGAAATCCTCTCGGAGCATCCTGACCTCGAGGCGGAGGACATCTCCGAAGCGCTCAGATTCGCAGCGCTCGCCGTCCAGGAACGCCAGTTGCCTCTCATGTCAGCGTGAAGTTCCTGCTCGACCAGAACGTCTCACCGGCGCTGGTCGGTTTGCTGGCTGACGCTGATCACCTCGCAGAACACGTCCGCGACCTGGGTATGCGTGAGGCGCCGGACGATGTGGTCCTCGCAGCGGCCAGGGACGCCGAGGCCGTGCTGATCTCATCAGACACTGACTTCGGCGAGTTGCTCGCTCGCTCCAACGCAAACGAGCCGTCCGTGATTTTGTTACGGCGTCAAGAAGGCCGTCGCGCGAAGCGAGATCGCTTCCTTGATCGTCGCCAACCTCCAAGCCGTCGCCGATGACCTGGCTTCGGGGCGATCGTTGTCCTCGACAACGACCGCGTCCGGATTCGGAGCCTGCCGCTCCAGCCAGAGAACTAGCCGACCGCCGGAAGGCCCGACGCCGGATCAGCGACACGTGTCCGGTGAAGGAACCTCAACAGAGACGACTTTGAGGATCTGCACCAATGCATTCGAGGCGACGAGAACGTCCGGTGTCCGTCCCCTATCGGACACCGCTCGCAGGCGGCACTCCCAGCCATCCATGACGCTGTCGCCTATCGGCACTTCTGGGATACGGCGCGAGTGGGATCTCCACGTAGCTGACGGCCCGACTTCGCTGGATTCCTCTCGCTTCGTTCCCGCTGTGGCAGGAACCCGTCGGATCGAAGCTAGGTGCTCTGTGCTGTCAAGTTGACGGTCCTTCCGGTTACTCACGTGGCGGCCTCGGTTGCGTTCGTGCGCGATGCGGCCCGCTGAGGTCCTTCGCGGCAAGAGCGCAGGCCGCACGTAACACGCAAGTTGCTTCTGGACCGTCTTCCGATCTTGGCAGGCCGACGGCTCATGCGGGTGCGTTAGTAGCTGACCGTCCCTGCCCACTCGTTGGACAACGAGGAACCGAGTGCGACACCGTTCACAGTACCTGACCCCGTGGCCCCCTCGAATCGGCCCGTGCCGCCGATGATGCTGAACGTTCCCGTCGGCTCAGCCTGAGTAATGCCATCGCCACAGCCACTATTTTCAAGTTGGGCGGTCAACGTGTCCCCATTTGCTGCAACAATCGTCCCTGTCTGAGACGACTCGAAAACCACACCAAGCGTCGAGCTGGACGTAAGGCAACCCTCCGCGAGAAACAGTGTGATGGAACCGGTACTGGTGTAGCCGCTTCTGCCGACATGGGTCCCCTTGAAGTCGAGGTCGATGGTTTGATCGCATACGAGGCGCGGCCCACGACCATCACCAGGGTCGATGGGAAAGCCACACTCGCCCGCTGCGAAGTCTGCGATGGTGTTCGTTCCGGTCGCAGTCGCCTTCATCGGACGATCGGTACCACCTTGGGCGGCATTTGCGGATGTTGCGCCGAGAGCAGAAGTTGCTATGACGAGTGCACCGATGAGCAGTTTTCCGGTGAATGGATTCATGATGTCCCCTTTCAAGGTCCGGCCTTCACCCTCGTTGATGAAGTGCCCAGCGTTCTATGGCATCGGGATCCCGTCGGTCATTTGCTGTGATGTCGATCACAAACGACGGATGTCACAACGCTCGACCGAACGAGCAGCGACAACCGCGCGTCGAGCGCTCAACGACCACGTCCGGGCGGAGACCAATTCACCGCCACCCGGTATCGCCCCTTATCGACTGCCCCGCAATCCCTGGGTCCGGACGCCGACCGGGCCGTCCCATATCGCCGGATCAGCGACGCCGTGTCCAGTTGAGGAATCTCCACAGGGACGACTCTCGTCGGGGAGCAACACCCAGGACGTCGACGCGTCGCAGAGATCGTCCGGTGGACGACCGGCATCTGAGATGGCTCGCAGACCATGCTCCGGGCCTCAGGATCTGTCCCCAACGACGTACTGAGGTGATGCGCACAGAGTCATACTCGTGTAGTATTCAGGTATGACGTCAAGAAAGCAACGGCTGCACCGTGACGGTCGACCCAGCGCTCGTCGAGGCAGGTCAGCGAGCTGTGGCGGCTGGACAAGCGGATTCGGTCAGTGGTTGGGTGAGCGCCGCGCTCGAGGACAGGGTCCTGCGAGACCGTAAGCTCGCCGTCCTGGCTGCTGCGGTTTCGGACCATCGAGGATGAGTTCGGCGAGATCACCGTTGAGGAGATCGCCCGCCAGCGACGAGCCGATCGCGAGGATGCACGCGTCGTGCGTGGTCGTCGTCTGCCCGCACCACGCACGACGAGGTCGGCGTGACCCTCGTGCTCGACAGCGGAGCCTTCGTGGCTCTGGAACGCAACGAACGTCAGATGTGGATCCGACTGAAGGCTGCGCAGGTCAGCGGTGACGTTCCGATCACCCATGCCGGAGTTCTCGGGCAAGTGTGGCGCGGCGGCCCTGCGTCAAGCTCGCTTGTCCCAGGCGCTCGGGGGCATCGAGGTCATCGCACTTGATGAGCCGCTCGGTCGAGCTGTGGGGCGACTGCTCGGCGCAGCTGGCATGTCCGACGTCATCGACGCTGCCGTCGTGTTGCTCGCGAGTGACGGGGACGAGATCGTGACGGTCGATCGTTCCGACATTGAGACGCTGGCGGCAGCTTCGGGCCGCCATGTCGAGTTGATCCATCCCTGATCGCCGATTCATGGACACCTGAACCGTCCGGTTGAGGACCCGCCGCTAGACAAGATCAACGGCCGGCGTTCGAGTCAGCGACGCCGACGACTTCGTTCGTGCGTGGGATCGAATTGGCCGCGTTCACTCGTCTGCTGCAACAAGTACTCGCGACGACCTGCGGCTGAACGACCGACGCTGACGCATCGTCGCCGTGCAGGACGTCGGGGTCCAGGTCGATGCCATTCGGCCAGGAGATCGTGCCAGCAACCGAGTCGACTGTGACTCCGGAGAAGACCTCATCATCGTCGATCGTTGCGAGCACGCCAGGCAGTGCGTCGGCGAAGTCCAGTTCGCGCACGATGCCATCGGAGAACGTGATGCGCAAGAAGCGCTCGCCGAGATGCTCGACGGCTGTGACGCGGGCGAGAGCGGTCATGAGCACACGCTACTGGAGCGGCTCGATCCCCGACAGGGCTGCTGGCTCTTGGGCCAACAGCCAGTTCGCAAGAAGTTCGTCGTGGTGAAATGCTCGCCACTGCTCCACCAGGCGTGGCTGCGGTCCTGGGAAGGTCACCTCTGATCGTGCCGCCATCGTCGATTCGGATCAGTGCTTCGTGCTCGGAGTAGATCGCATGGAAGTGAGGCGGGTTGTGATCCGCGAAGTACATGTAGATCGCTGATCCCGTAGAACTCACTCAGCCGAGGCATCCGGACCAACCTACGACGCCCGAGCGCCCTCGCTTGTCTCACCTGACGAGAGGAGAACAAGGCCGCGCGGCGATCACAAATGAGGGCCCTGTCGAAACGCCGTCTTGTCCACCGGACTGACTGGCTATGGGTTCGTTCGGCTGATGGTGCGGTACACCGTCGGCCGCGACACCGAGAAGAGCTCGCCGAGATCTGAGATCGTGTACTCGCCGGTCTGGTGCATCCGCTTGAGCTCACGCTGCTGCTTCGCAGACAGCTTCGGCTGGCGGCCTTTCAACTTGCCTTGGGCCCTTGCGACGGCCATCCCTTCACGGGTGCGCATCCGGATCAGGTCCACCTCGAACTCGGCGAACGTGGCGAGGATGTTGAAGAACAGCTTCCCCATCGGGTCGTCCGGGTCGTAGATCTGACCGCCGAGCGACAGCGACACCCCACGCTTGGCGAGAGTGTCACCGATGCCTCGAGCATCGGGAACGGATCGAGCAAGCCGGTCGAGCTTCGACACGACGAGCGTGTCGGTCGCCCCGATCCATCGACGAGCGTCCGAAAGGGGGTCGTCGGCCACTCGAACGGCCGCGTCGCCCTATCGGGCTGTAATGGCGGCGGGCGGTACTCGGCGTACATCGTCGTCGAGGTCGAACACAACGAGTCCCTCGTGTCCACCGTCGAGCATGGCGGCCAACGCTGCTCCTGCGCGCTGGTGGTCAGGATGCGCGAGATAGGTGTCTCGTGCCGACGTGTCGACGAACTCGATCACGAAGCCGTCGTCGAAGCCCTGTGAAAGGCGCTCGACGCTCGAGTTGACGCCGCACACGATCCGTTCGAAGCCCGGCACCACGCCCTGCAGGGATGCAAGCCTCTGATAGATCGCGTCCTTGTCGCTGTTGCTGACCTCCGCTGCGAATCTGAGGAGAACGCAGTGCCGGATCATCCGTGTGATGGTAGATCCGATCGTGTCGCCCGAATGGGTCCGTCGACTCGGGACCTCGCTCGTAATGTCTCCTGAGAATGTCCCGTTGACGACCGCCCATCGGACACCCGCTGGTTCAGGACGTGGTCTCCGTGCTTGGAGGTCAGATGCCGGTCGCCGACTGGAAGATCTACGGCCTGAGCTCGCCCACTCCGTGCGACTGCGCGCCACGGTGGGGAGCGAGGTCGATTTCCGAGCCGACCTGACATGTCGTTTGGCTCTGTTGTCACGTCGTGGCTGGGCCCATGATGGCGGACGGGAACAAGAGGAGGCCGCATGCAATTCAACGCCATCCATGCCTATCAACACCCTGCCGGTGAGGTATTCGCTGCGCTGACCGACTTCGAAGCGGTGAAGTCGAAATACGAAGCGATCGGTCAGAGCGAGGTGCAGCTCGTTCGACGTGACCAGGGCGACGATGGCTCAGTCACCATGGTCACCACTCGAGTCGTTCCCCTCGAGTTGCCCGGGTTCGCGAAGAAGGTGTTGTCACCCAAACAGCACGTCAACCAGACCGATGTCTGGTCCGGGGCTGATAGCAAAGGGCGGCGCAGCGGAACGTTCGCCGTGGAAGCCAAGGGCGCCCCTGTTCGGCTGCAAGGCACACTTCAGCTCGTTCCTCGCGGAGCGAAGGGGTGCACGAACACCACCGAGGTGACCGTCGAGTGCAAAGTGCCGCTGATCGGCGGCAAGATCGCCGACTTGGTGGCCAACGACACCCGTCGTGCACTTGACCACGAGCAGACCTGGATGAGCGAGCACCTCGGATCCTCGTGAATCTTGCGGGGAACCCGACGCCGCGGGCTGATCGCCGATACCCGTATGGTTTCGAGCCCGCACCGTCCGTGTGTAGCAGCCGATGGTGCGGTGCGCTTCGGACGGCCCAGAACACCGCGAATCTGTCGGCTCATCTGAGGACCCGCATCTGAGACGGCTCGCCACGCTCCCTTGGTTGGGCCTGCAGACGCATATGCTGTCCGGCGGGCGTCCCCTATTGCCACAACACGTCGCAATGACAGGTGTGCACAATGTCGTCGTGAAGCTGTTCTCCCGATTGTGCGGCGCGCTCGTCCCCGGCGTGGTGCATGTTCGGTCACACGACTGACTGTGAAACGCACAGACCCCCAATTCCAGCTGAACCCCACGACCGGGTCGGTGTACAACCTCGATCCATTCCCGCTGGATCGCGCGACCAGCCTCCCATGCCGCTTGGGACCGGCATGAGACGTCTCGTCGAGACCAACCTTCGGGCGCGCGACCATGGCTGGCGGTTCACGAACGACTCGAGGCGACGACCGACGTGCCGATTGCTGCCGAGGAGATCGAGTGAGTCTCCGCGTAACCCTTGCAGCCGGCTCGAACGCAACGGCGTCACCGGCGGTTGAGTGTCAGGTCGATACAGCGCCGCCGATGCGCTGGACAATCTCTCCGAACAACTCGGCACCCCGGTCGACCAATCACGCACGGTTTCGTGCAGACGGAGGCCACGGGCCATCGGACCCTAGCGAGTCGTTCGACCGACGTTTCAAGATAATGGAGAGCGGTTTCAGTGGCACGAAGGGAGACGGTCATGCGAACCTCGCGGATCACAACATCCCCGCGTTACGAGGGGGCGTCATCGATGCCACACATGACCACGCGACGGCGAGCGATCGTGGCGCTCATCGTCGTCGGGTCGATCGTCGTCGGCTGTTCGAGCGCCAGCGACACAACCGATGAGGCAGTCGACACGACGTCGCCGACCGCTTCGACGACCGACTCCGTAGAGCCCATCGGCGCAACGCTGGTGACCGGTACGACGACGTTCACCGTGTCGGAGGGAACCGTCACGGTGAACGATGACGGATCGATTTCCAGCCGCGGTGGGGCGCTGACCGAAGAGTTGGTCAGCGACGATCCGAGGGTGGCTGGCACTGCGGAGGGTACGTGGGAGGCGGACCGGTGGGAAAGCGCAGAGTCGAGCGGCGCGCTCGTGCAGTGGGGTACGAGCGAGCTCACGAACGACGCAGGGAGCTGGCGGGGTGACTACTCAGGCATCCGCACGACGGAGACGGGTGATCTTCTCGCCCGGTGGTGGGAGGGAGCCGGCGCGTACGAGGGCCTGACGTTCTTCATGTGGATCACCGACGGTTCGGCATCTCCGTGGGAGTGGAGCGGCGTCGTCTATCCGGGAGTACCGCCGCTCACCTCCGAGCCGAGGGTCGAGCCAGCGATCGAGCCGATCGTGGACGCAGAGGCGACACTCGCGACCGGAACATTCGGGTTCGAGGTGTCCGGGGGTACGAACACTGCGAGTAGCGACGGACCCGGCGCATGGCGAGACTGGGTGTTCATCGAGGACGTCACCGGCGACAATGAACGGGTCACGGGCGTCATGGAGGGCACCTGGGCGGCCGACGTCTGGACGCAGCAGGCGACGACGGGAAGCTACGCGCAGATCCAATGGGGAACGGCCTCACTTGCGAACGATGGGGGTTCGTGGGATGGCGTGTACTCGGCCATGTACGAGCAACAAGACGGTGACGTCCGCATCTCATGGTGGACCGGGTCCGGTGACTACGAGGGGCTCACCCTCTTCATGTGGGCGACAGCCGACTCCACGGCGCGGCAGAAGGTCGGGCTCCCCGGCCGGTACGGCCACCTACCAGTGGACCGGACTTGTCTATTCCGGAGCGCCGCCCTTCGTGGAGGCACTTACCGAGGGATAACTCCGGCCGATCGCGTCGAGACGTCCACGACGCAGCCTTGATCCGCACGCCACGTACATTGTATGTGCCGGGTTCTTGTCGAGGATGTCTTCGATCTGGCAGTACCTGCAGGAGAAGACAGATCGAGCAAGCCGTTCGAGCTTCGGCACGACGAGCGTGTCGCCCGTACGTACCGCTGCCAGTGCTTGATCGAGGCCGGGACGCTCGCGTTTGGTGCTGCTGATGCCATGGTCGATGTAGACGCGATCAGGCGGCACGCCGAGCGCGTGAAGCGCTTGACGTTGGGCCGTGAGGTCTTGCTCGTCAGTCGAGCATCGGGCGTATCCAATCAGTGTTTCATCCATCCAAGAGCCGTGCCGCGCCCGGTCGCCCTGATCCATCGACGAGCGTCCGAAAGGGTGCGCCCAGTGAGACATCCGACGAACAGCTCCGACCGGTGTCGAATGCGACACGCCACGTCCGGATGGCATCCCCCTATCGGGCACTGTTTGCGGGACGAAACGCCGGATCAGCGGCCGTTGTCATGCGAGGTCTGGCGCTGCCAGCGAGACAGCGCCGAGCGGCAGGAGGGGGGTGGTCCACGGTCAAGTGTGAGCCTCACGATAACGAGGGGAACAGTTACGGCATCGATCGCACAGAGTCGGGGCTCGGTGACAGCTCTCGAGTTGGCAGCAGAAGTCCACGGGCTCGCCGCTGCGGTGGCGGAGCTTCGCAGCGACTTCGACTCGAACGGTCGGTTGCCTGATCACCTCTTCGAGCAACTCGCCGCGCTCGGCCTGTTCCGCCTGCTGTTGCCGACATCGGTCGGTGGGCCCGGTCTGTCGGCGCTCGAGTTCATGGATGTCGTTGAAGCAGCGGCCGCGCTCGATGGCACGACCGGTTGGCTCGTGGGCAATGGGGGTGGCATGGCCCGCGCGGGTGGATACCTTCCGGCAGTGAGCGCACGAGAGATCTTCGACGATCCCTTGGCGTTCGTGGTCTCCTCGACGGGTGCGGTCGGACGCACGGTTCGCGTGCCGGGCGGATACTCCGTGACGGGACGGTGGCCATTCGGAAGCGGTTCGCCGCACGGCACATGGTTCGCTCCGATCTGCGCGGTCGAGGACAGCGAGCAAATCACCGGTGAACTGATCTTCGTGTATGCGCCCCGAAGGGACGTGCTGCTTCACGACAACTGGCAGGTTTCCGGTCTGTGCGCCACGGGGAGCGTCGACTTCGAGTTCGTGGATGTGTTCGTACCTGACCGTTTCGCGCACGCCTTCCAGCCCGAGCCGACGCAGCCCGGCACGCTCCATCGGCTCCCTACCCGTTCGATCTTTTCGTGGACGGTGGCCACCGTGCCGCTCGGCATCGCAGCTGGCGCCCTCGATGACTTCGCGACCAAGGGTCGCTCTGGAAAGCGGTCCGGCGACAGCGTCCCGTTCGCAGAACGTGAACTGATTCAGTCGCAACTCGGTCAGATCCAGGCGCAAACCGCTGCGAGCCGGGCGTACCTCCGCCACACAATGAGCACTCTGCTCGAGGCGACCGAAGCGGGCACAGACCTGTAAGCGGGCCGGGTCGAGTTCCGACTTGCGTGCACGTTCGCGAGCCAATCAGCCGTCTGGGCGATCAATCTGGTCACCGAGATGGCCGGAACCGTCGCCATCATGCGATCGTCACCGCTCGAACGGCGTGAGAGAGACGCACGTGCCGCCGCGAAGCACGTCGCCATGAGTCCAGCCGCCTACATCACCGGCGGAAAGCTTCTACTCGGATGCGATCTGTCGAACACCTCATTCTGAGCCCCCGCACAGAGTGCATGAACGGCGGCGCCGGCATCAACTGACAGTTCCGAACAACTCGTTGGGTGCAAGAGCACGAACGAAAGCCCTTGTGGACAGACCACTTTCGACGCGCCACCCCTCACGCTTCCGGCCGAAGTCAGTCGCCCCTTCGGACCGACGGGCCACTGCATAGTCACTGATCGACAGGAGCTGTCGCCTCGCGACTCCGTCCGGTGGGGACCGACAGATGAGACTTCCGGGCACTCGACTTGGGCCTCGTACTCGGCCACCATCGGGGGCGACTTGACGGTGATGAGCATGCCGATTCCGAACGGTCGCCCGGCTGAGATCGACAGTGGAGTCAGGCGCACATACCGGGCACCCGGTGCCATCTGCGCACGGTTGCCATCCGTATCACGTTCTGTCATACTTGACTCATGGCGAAAGCGATCTCGGTTCGACTCGACGATGATGCCCAGCATGCCCTTCGCATTTTGGAGGCGACCGGTCTGAGCCAGTCTGCGGCGATCCGTTCTGCCCTACTGGCCTCGGCCGAGCGGATACGGAAGCGAAGTGAGCTCGCAGCCGAGGCAGCCGCGTTGGATGCCGACGAAGTGGATCGAGTCGAGATGCTGTCGATCGCGTCGATGATGGAGACGATGCGTGCAGCGGGGTGAAGTCTTTCGCTTCAAGGTTCCCAAGGGTGCGGGACACGAGCAACAGGGTGAGCGCTTCGGCGTGATCGTGCAGTCAGACTCGATGCTGCCTCGCTCGGTGATCCTCGTAGCGCCGACGTCAAGAAGTGCCCGCCCGGCGTCGTTCCGCCCCGAGGTTTCGATCTCTGGGACTACCACTCGGGTACTCGTCGAACAGCTCGGTGCCGTCGACGCACAGCGGCTCGGGCGCCGTGTGGCGCGGTTGGCAGCCGACGAGATGTGGGCCGTCGATGAGGCTCTCGTCACCGTGCTCGGCCTCAATTGATCCGACCCGAACTGCCACAGTGCCCGGGTCGCGGACGGCCGACGCCGTCGGCGTCGAAGGCACTCGGTAATCGCAACTCGCTATGCACCCATCGGTTACTCGGCTTCCGGCGAAGTCGGTCGCCTCTTCGGCCCGACCGGCCCTGCATAATCACTGATCGGCGGGAGACCGTCGCCTCGTGACTCGGTCCGGTTGAGGACCGGCATGTGAGACGGCTTCCATCGCTCCCCTCATGACGATGTGGTCGGGTTGAGCGGGCGCGCGCCTTCCACCGTGCACCCGTGATCGGTCGCGTCATTTGGCGTTCTCGACCCCAGGCTCGATGCACACCCGCGACCGCGGCCCGACTCGGACGGGCGTCCGGCGATCAAGCCTTCTCTACGAACCAGATGTCGGGAGCGCCGGCCACGCCAGCGCCCTCCATCACATCGCGTAGCCGCGGTGAGCTGGCGAACGACTGGGCCGCCTCGATCGAGTCAAAGTCGTGATAGGCGGTGACGTTGTTGGGATTGTCCACGGCCCGATAGACACCATCGCCGCGAACGCCCATCCCGGTACGTTCCTCGTCGAAGTCGTCGTAGGCCTTGCGCCAGGTGCCGTAGTCGGCCACGTCGTGTCGGACCATCATTCTGATCATGAGCGATTCCTCCATGTCCCCCACTCAACGGCGGGCTCGCGACCGATCGTAAACGACAACCAGGGCCGCCGAAAACGGCCACCGCTGCCGGAGCTAGCTGTTCGTCAGGAGCCCTCGGTCACGCGATCCAACCAGGCGATCAGGGCGGAGGTGATCTCGTCGCGATTGATCTCGTTGAACACCTCGTGACGAGCGTCTGGATAGACGGCCACCGTCACGTCATCGACGCCGGCGTCCCGATAGCGGCCGGCGACAAGCTCGATCAGTTCACCGCCGCCGGCCAGCGGATCGGCGGATCCCGAAAGGAGGTAGATCGGGAGGTCGGATCGGATGGCAGCCAGACGATCCGCGTCGGAACAGACCGTCAGCGAGTCCAACATGCTCGCAGCGGCGGCAGCGTCGATGCCGAAACCGCAGTAGTCATCGGCGATGTACAGATCGACCTCGTCGGGATCGCGGGTCAGCCAGTCGGATTCGGTGCGGGCCGGCTCGAACGGGGCGTTGAAGGCCGAAAGATCCACCTCCTGCGTCGGATCGATCCCGGCCGCGATCACGTCGATCGCGCTCGTGCCCGAGAGCACGGCGCCAGCCAACTCGATGCTGTGATCCAGTAGATATTGCTGGAGCGCGAACGATCCCATGCTGTGACCGACCATCACCAGCGGCAGTCCGGGGAACTCGCTCCGCGCAATGCCGGCGAGCTGTCCGATGTCGGCCATCAGACCGGGCCAGCCGCCGGGACCGAGGTCGCCAAGGCGCTCGACAGAGCCTGCCGTACGACCGTGCCCGCGGTGATCTCCGGCGTACACGACGTAGCCCGCGTCGGTGAGTGCGCCGGCAAACCGACGGTAGCGGCCGGCGTGCTCGCCCATGCCGTGCGCGATCTGCACGATTCCACGTGGCTCGCCGTCGCCCGCCCAGCGGTACGCGACCACCTCGTCACCATCGTCGGCAGTGAAGAAGAAGATCGTCTCGTCCATCGCGCCATTCTCCCAGACGGCATGCTCACACGTCCGGCTCAGGGAACGCCTATCGCCGGGCCGGAACAGAGGAGCGAAGCCGGTCTACCGCGGCGCCTCGCCAGCAGGTTCGGTTCATGTCCGAGTCCTGGACACCTGACGACGACGAACAGATGCGCACCGAATGCGAACGCTGTTCCGGCCCGGAATCGTGGCTGCCCTCATCGCCGTGGTGGTTCTCGTTCTGCGTTGATCGACTCAAGCACCGGACCCACACGAGAGTGACCTGAACGCCGGGTCGCGGTCAGCGGAGTTCGAGGCGCTCGTGCGGTTGGCCTGTGAACGACGCGATCAGTTCGAAATCCTCGTCGATGTGTAACACCGTGAGTTCGGCGAGTTCGGCAGTCGCGGCGATCAAGATGTCGGGAATCGACGGTGCACGATGGTGCCCGCGCTCGGCGAGTGCCGACTGGATCTCGACGGCGCGGTCCTCGATCATCGGTGTCAAGTACTCGACCGGCATCGAGGTGATCGGCGGTTCGGCGAACAACGCTCGGTGGTCGTCACCAGATCGCGCAGAGAAGCCGATCTCGAGACGCGTCACGGTGCTGATCCGTACCATCCCCCGCTCGATCCGGTCCGGCCAGGCATCGGCGTCGACGGCGAGGTGCAATCGACCGATCGCCGACTTGTCGATCAGCCATGCTGTGGTCACGACCAGGCTTCGGACATGACGCCAGGATCGTCGAGGTCCGCTGAAAGTGCGGCGAAGCGCTCCAGCCCTCCGAGTGTCACCGGCGCGCTCGATTCGCTGCACTCACGCTCGAGAGCTCGGCGCAGATAGGCCGTCCGCGACAGTCCGAGTCGCTTCGCCTTAGCGTCGATCGCCGACAGGATCTCGTCAGGCACCCCTCGAATGAGAATGTCAGTCACAACCTCTCCTCGCGTCGATATCACACGAGACCCAGTGCGACCGAACACCGGACCCAGTGCCACCGAACACCGCGTGCGTGCACCGGAGGAACGCGATCTACGAGCTCAGATAGGTGGCGAGGTTCTCCAGCGACGACATCATTCCTGCCGAATGATCCTCGGCGGAGATGCCGTCCGGCACATCGGCCGCCGTGAACTCGACCAGGGTTCCCTCGTCGGTTGCGTGCACAGCCCATGTCATCGTCATGGTGCCCGCATACGCCGGGTCGTTCGACACGAAGTCGACCGCTTGGACCACGCGGTCGTTCCGCACGATGTCGACGAATCGGGCCTCGACGATGTCTGAGTCAGCCGAGCTCTTCGCTCCAGCCCCGGCCGGATCCACATAGGTCAGGATCAACCGGTACGAGCCACCAGCTGCTGGATCGAATCGTTCGAATCTCCCCGTCATCCCATCGGGCGGCAACCAGGTCTCGAGCGCAATGCGATCGACGAGTGCGTCGAAGACCCGTTCCAGTTCGGCGTTGACGACACGCGAGGCGCAGTCCCTTCGAGCCACGTCACGGATTCTACGAAGCCGCCGGCCCGGGCCGCGAGGTACCTCCAAACACTGGCAGTGCGTGCGCTGATCGAGGCTCTTCGATGTCATCAGCGAGCGGTGTCGGTTCGCGATGGTTCTGCTCTTCGAGCGTTGTACCGAGCTTGTCGGTCGGCGTTTGCGCAGCGAGGGTTGCAGTATCGGCGGCGGTGATGATCGCGAAAGAAGAAGCGGTTGCAACCTGGTCGGCTGCACACCTGATGGAGGTCGAACACTCCGTTCTCGACGGAGTCGACGACACTGATCGCGACCGCCGACAGCACGCGCTCGATGCCGTGCGAGCGATGACCGCTGATCACCTCGAGCTGGCCGTTGGCGCTCGACGCGAGTAGACGGTGACTCTCCCCTGAACGAGCGGCGACGTTGACGACCTCGATGTCGGCAGCACGGCAGTGGCGACCACGGACGAGTAAACCACGCACCGCGTCTCGCAGCACCCTCAACTGTTCGGTGTCTTCGCTCCGGAGACGGTGCGGGGCAGCGAGGTCAGCTGCGCACGGCGCCTGTCGGAGCCAGGCCGCGGTCCAGGCGGGGCGGTCGAGCACATCCAGGCGGGACGTTTCATCGATGTAGAGGGTGTTTGCGAACTCTGCGATCAACGGCTCACCGAGGATCGGGAGATCCGGAACTCGATTGCCCATGCCAGTCCCCTTCCGTTACGGTGACATCACCTTCTACCGTAACAGAATCGAGATGACGTGACGATCAGACCTGCCGAGTCGATGGACATCCCCGCCATCAAGGCCATTGCGATCGATACCGCGATGTTCGATGTGGAGGGCGCAGCTTTCGTCGACGACGTCGTCACAGGGATCCTCGACGGGTCGCTGCATGATCACCACTTCGTCGTGAACGAAGCGGCAGATGGGACCGTGGTCGGCGCGGCGTACTTCGCGCCCGAACCGTTCTCCGATCGAATGTGGAACCTGTACTTCATCGCCGTCCACCCGAGCCAACAGGGGAACGGCATCGGAGGAGCGCTGCTCGATCACGTGGAACATCACCTCCAACGAGCTGGTCCAGACACAGCGCAGGTTCTCATCGTCGAGACATCATCGACCGACCGGTACGCACGGACACGGGAGTTCTACCCGAAGCAGGGCTACGTCGAAGAGGCCCGAATCCGTCGCTTCTACGGACCCCGTGACGACAAGGTCGTCTACTGGAAACCTCTCACGGCCTGACAGCATCCGGCTCGATCCTCACGACGGGGCCGTGTCCCCGACTACCGGGACGGAGGCGCTCCGACAGATCACCGACGCCGTGCGAGCAAGTCGCGTGCGAATCTGTGCCCGTGGAACCCGCTGCGACGTTCCGAACCATGGGCAGGGATGAGCTGTCACGCATCGCGGAGATCGACCGGCAGGAGCGAATCGAGGTGTTGTACGAGCAGCAGGGCGTGCGGCTCATCGAACGGCACGGTCACTGGGACGCGGCCGCCTGGGACGCCGATGGCGAGGGCGAACACTCCGTCGACGCCAAGGTGCGCGAAGCCGACCAGTACGTCGAGGCCGGCGGGGTCGCAGTCGGCGCCTTCGCGAATGAACGGCTGGTCGGGATCGGGATCGTCGTGCCTCATCTGCGTCCACAGATCGCACAGCTCGCCTTTCTCCACGTCAGCGCACTGTTTCGCAGGACCGGCATCGGCAGCCGCCTCTCGGACGAACTCGATCAGATCGCACGCGACCTCGGTGCTACCGAGATGGTCGTGTCGGCAACGCCATCGGCCAACACCGTGCGCTTCTACCTCGCGCGCGGCTTCCAGCCCACCGAGCAACCATTACCCGAGCTGGTCCAGCTCGAACCCGACGACATCCACATGAGCAAGACTCTCTGATCCGGACGTGTCGCGACCCAGCGTCGGAACTGTCCCTGATCGCCGGGACGGCGTCAGCCGTGGATGGCGTACGACGCTGCGACGCTGCGTTGGTCATCGACCTGGCCTTGGAGCTCTGCGATCTTGCGTTCGGCCAGTGCAATGACGTCGTCGCCGGCGATGAGCCGTCGAGGAGGCGTGTTCTCGGCGGCAATGGCGACCAGTGTTGCTGCCAACTTGTCAGGGTCGCCGGTCTGGTGTCCGTCCTGTGCCTGCCACCATTCACGCTGCTCAGTGCTGCGTTCGCTGTAGTCGTCGATGACGACATCCGGCCAGATCAACGACTCCGGGCTCGCGAGCCCGGTGCGAAAGAACCCGGGGTTGACGATCGTCGTGCGGATCCCAAACGGCTCGATCTCCTCAGCGAGCGCTCCCATCCACCCTTCGAGCCCGAACTTCGATGCTGCATACACCGAGGAGTAGGGAAAGCCGACCAGACCGGCGCCAGACGAGATCGCCACCAGGTGGCCCGAGCGTTGACGCCGCATCACCGGCAACACGGCGCGTGTCACGTTCATCGGCCCGAGCAAGTTCGTCGCCAACTGTTGCTCGACCTGCTGGGGCGACATCTCCTCGAAGAACCCCTTGAACGAAGCACCTGCGCTATTGACGACCACATCGATCCGACCGAACCTGTCGACAGCGTCATTCACTGCCGCAGCCGACTCTTCGACGCTGGTTACGTCGAGCCGAACCGCGAGCAGGCTGTCGCTCGCATCGAACGTCGCCGACACGTCCTCCGGGCGACGAGCGGTTGCCACCACCCGATCCCCGGCGGCGAGCGCTGCCCGGGCAAACGACGCGCCCATGCCGCGCGACGCACCCGTGATCAACCAGACCCTCATCGCGAACTCCTCGCTGTCCCTCGCACTCACCCGCACCGTAGGCGGCTCGTTGCGTTGCTGCCTCGAAGAAGCGGCACGAAGAACCTGAGCCTTCGGATGAGCGGAGTATCCCCGACCGCCGGCACTGTGGCGCCATCCGTGAGGTTCGGCCGGCGATCATGGGCTGGTTCGTGTTGTCGTCCTGCTTCGCTCGGCCCGGCCGTTTGCGTCAGTGTGAGCAGAGGGCGGTGAGGAGCAGTTCGAGGTGGCACCCAGGTTGCAGGATGTCCGAGCACCTCGTGGCGACGAGTTGTACCCACTTCATCTCACCTTCCTGCCGAACCGGTCCTCCGCTGAGGTCGGCCGTACGGCGAGCGCGCGTATCCTCGCACGATGACCCTTCGACACGGACGCCCGCTGGTGGCCATTCCCGGCCCGTCGATCGTCCCGGATCGGGTCCTCGCCGCCATGCACCGGCCGATGCCGAACATCTACGACGGTCCGTTGATCGATCTCTCGAACAGCATCTTCGCCGACCTGCCCGCCATCGCTCGGACCTCCGGCGAGGTGTTCATCGTGATCGGGAACGGGCACGCCGCCTGGCAGATGGCGGTGTCGAACACGATGCGACGCGGCGAGAAGGTACTGGTGCTCGAATCGGGGACGTTCGCCGTCGTGTGGGGCGAACAGGCAGCGCTCAGCGGCGCCGATGCCGAGGTTCTGCCCGGCACCGACGACGGCCCAGTCGATCCGGACGCGGTCGAGGAGCGGTTGCGAGCGGATACCGACCACAGCATCAAGAGCATCCTCGTCGTCCTCGCTGACACGGCGACGGGCGTGCGCAACGACATTCCCGCCATCCGCCGCGCGATCGACGCGGCCGGGCACCCGGCACTGCTGCTGGTCGACGCGATCGCGTCACTCGGCTGCGACCGCTACGAGATGGACGAGTGGGGTGTCGACGTCACGGTGGCCGCCAGCCAGAAGGGCCTGATGACACCGCCCGGGCTCGGCATCGTGTGGGCGAACGAGAAGGCACTCGCGGAACACGAACGCGCCGACATGCGTGTCGGGTACTTCGACTGGACGTCGCGCCGCAACGTCGAAGCGCACTACCAGTTGTACAACGGGACCCCGCCCATTTCGTTGCTGTACGGATTGCGGGAGGCGCTCGACATGATCTTCGAGGAGGGGCTCGAGAACGTGTGGGACCGCCACGACACGCTCGCCAGATCGGTGTGGGCCGCAGTCGACGCCTGGACGACCGACGGCGGCCTGAGCTGCAACATCGCGGACCCGGCGGCGCGCTCGCACGCCGTCACCACGGTCTCGACGGGAACGATCGATCCCGCCGCGCTCCGCGAGCTCTGCGAGGACGAAATGGGGTTGACGCTCGGCCTCGGGATCGGCGCACCCGATGCGCCGCGTTTCCGGATCGGGCACATGGGCCACGTGAACCCGCCGATGCTGCTCGGGGCGCTCGGCACCATCGAAGCGGCGCTTCACGCCCTCGATGCGCCAATGGGCGGATCCGGCGTTGCCGCTGCCGCCGCGCTCATCGGCGACGCCATCAGGCGGACCTGACGTCGGAACGGATTCAGTTCACTGTTGGACTCTGCCTGCGCGGCCGGCGTCGACCCAGTCGCGCAGCTTCTCCCAGGCGTAAATGCCAGTGGAGTGCCCGTCGCTCCAATCGATGCTCAGGCCCCAAGCCCCGGACAGTTCGGCGTCGACGATCGTGATGGGCTCACCCCGGTCGATCCAGGGAGCGACCGGCTGATCGCGCATGCGCTTGGCGTTGCAGTCGGCACACGGACATGCCTGGCGGAGTTCGCCGAGCTCGAACCGGGCGCGCACACCGTCCTCGAACAGCACGTCGACGTGCGACTGGCGGTCCACTTCGACGGACTCGATGTCATGCTTGGGCACCCGGCGAGCGTACGGGCACCACGCGACTACCGTCCGGGCATGGCCGGCGAACTGATCGGGCGCGGACGCGACTGCGACGTCTTCGAGGCGGGGCAGGGGCGGGTGCTGCGCCGCAACCGTGCCGGCAGATCGACCGAGACCGAGGCGCTGACGATGCGTCATGTGGCGCGGCACGGCTATCCGGTACCCGAGGTCCACGACGCCGATGGACCGGACATCGTGATGCAACGACTCGACGGCCCGACGATGCTCGACGACATGAGCACCCGGCCCTGGTCGATGGCGGCGAAGGCCGAAGACGCTCGCCGACCTCATCGACCGGCTGGGCCGGGTGCCGCTCCCCGAGCACGAGATGCGTGCGACCATCGCCGGCGGCGACACCCTCACCCATCTCGACCTGCACCCGGACAACGTCGTGCTGACTCACGACGGACCGGTCGTGATCGACTGGACCAACTCGGCCATCGGACTCGCCGGCCTCGACGCGGCGAACACCTGGCTGACCCTGGTCGCCGGACAACCGGACGCGTCGGTGCTCATGCGATCCGTCATCGCCGTCGGGCGCCGCCTCTTCGTGCATCGTTTCGTCGCGGCGACCGACCGCGACGCAGCGGTGAGGCAGTTGCCGACCGCGTTGGAACTCCGGCTGCGTGATCCCAACCAGTCCGAGGGCGAACGGGCGACGATGCGCTCGCTGGTCGAGCGCGTCACCTGACCGTTCGCCTCAACCCCGGCGCCGCCGCGTACCCTCGGGCGGAGATGTCGTCACCCAGCACCACGGCGCCGCCGCTGATCCGCCACCTCCCCGGACCCGGAGCGCGGCTGGCCGACGGCACGATCGACGGCGATGCCGTGCTCGCCGGCTTCACGGACTACGTGGCCGAGATCGGGTTGGAGATGTACCCGGCCCAGGAGGAGGCCATCTTCGAGGTCGTTCTGGGCAACCACGTGATCCTCAACACGCCGACCGGGTCGGGCAAGTCGCTCGTGGCCACGGCGGCGCACTTCGCGGCACTCGCAGAGGGCCGGCGCAGCGTCTACACCGCTCCGATCAAGGCGTTGGTGAGCGAGAAGTTCTTCGCGTTGTGTCGCGAGTTCGGCTCCGATCAGGTCGGGATGGTCACCGGCGACGCCGCCGTCAATCCCGAGGCGCCGATCATCTGTTGCACACAGGAGATCCTCGCCAACTGGGCGTTGCGCGACGGCCGCGAGGCGCCGGTCGACCTCGCCGTGATCGACGAGTTCCACTTCTACGGCGACCCCCAACGGGGCTGGGCCTGGCAGGTGCCGCTGCTCGAGTTGCCGCACACGCAGTTCCTGCTGATGTCGGCGACGCTCGGCAACGTCGAGTTCTTCCGCAACGACCTCACCACACGGACCGGTCGCGAGACCACCGTCGTGAAGTCGGTGCAACGACCGGTGCCGCTCGACTTCGAGTACCGAACGACGACCCTGCACAACAGCGTCACCTCACTGCTCGAGTCGGGACGCGCTCCGATCTACCTCGTGCACTTCACCCAGAAGGACGCGACGGAGGCGGCGCAGAACTACCTGGCGCTCGACCCACTGACCAAGGACGAGAAGGCGAAGGTCAAAGAGGCGCTCGGCGGGTTCCGGTTCGACTCCCCCATCGGCAAGGACCTCCGTCGTTACATCACCGCCGGCGTCGGCGTGCACCATGCGGGCCTCCTGCCGAAGTATCGGCTGCTGGTGGAGAAGCTCGCCCAGGAGGGCCTGTTGAAGATCATCTGCGGCACCGACACGCTCGGCGTCGGCGTCAACGTGCCGATCCGCTCGGTGCTGTTCACGCAGCTCTGCAAGTACGACGGTTCTGGAGTGCGGATCCTGTCGAACCGCGAGTTCGCCCAGATCGGTGGGCGGGCCGGACGCAAGGGGTTCGACGACCGGGGTGACGTGTGGGCGCAGGCGCCCGAGCACGTGGTCGAGAACCAGCGGCTCGGCGACAAGGCGGCGGCGAGCGGCAAGAAGAAGGTGGTCAAGAAGAAGCAGCCCGACCGTGGCTATGCGCACTGGACGCAGGAGACGTTCGACAAACTCGTCGGCGGCGAGCCCGAGGCGCTGAAGTCGCACTTCCACGTCAGCCACCAGATGGTGATGAACCTGCTCGATCGACCGGTCGTCCACGAGGCCGACGGGTCCGAGGTGGACGGGTGCAGGGCCGTGAAGCAACTGCTGACCGACAACCACGAGCCGCGCCGGCGTCAGCGCGCCCACATCCGTCGGGCGATCTCGATCTACCGATCCCTGGTCGAGGCCGAGATGTTGGAGTTCCCGGACGAGCCCGACGAGTACGGCCGCCGCGTTCGGGTGAACTTCGACCTCCAGGACCAGTTCGCGCTCCATCAACCCCTGTCGCTGTGGGCCGTCGAAGCGCTCGGCGCCCTCCCCGCCGCCGAAGCCGAAGCCCATGCCCACAACCGATCAACCCGAACCCGATCAACCCGATCAACCCGATCAACCCGATCAACCCGAAATTCGGAGCGAACGTGGCGCTGAGCGCCACGTTCGCTCCGAATTTGGGGGTTGGGGGATCGATCACGCGTTGAATGTGCTGACGATCATCGAGTCGGTGCAGGAGAACCCCGGCGTGGTGTTGGCAGCGCAGGTGAAGCGGGCCAAGGACGACCTGATGACCGAGATGAAGTCGTCGGGCGTCGAGTACGAGGAACGGATGGAGCGCCTCGCTCAGGTCGACTATCCGAAGCCGAACAGCGTGTGGATCTACGCCAACTTCAACGAGTTCCGAACACGTCACCCGTGGGTCGGGTCCGACACGGTTGCGCCGAAGGCGATCGTGCGTGAGATGTTCGAGCGAGCGATGACGTTCGGCGAGTACATCAACGACTACAGCCTCAAGCGCTCGGAGGGCGTGTTGCTGCGCTACCTGTCCGACGTCTACAAAGGCCTGGTCCAGAACGTTCCCGAGGAGCTGGCGACCACGGAGCTGGGGGACATCGTGGCGTGGCTCGGTGCCGTGGTGCGTCACGTCGACTCGAGCCTGATCGACGAGTGGGAACGCCTCCTGCATCCCGAGGAGATCGGCTCGATCGACGATCTTCGACCGACCTTGCCGACCGGCGAGCGCACGATCGTCGACGACGATCGGGCATTCCGGGTGATGGTCCGCAATCGGGCGTTCGACTGGGTCCAGCGGCTGGCCCGGCGTCGCGGTTACGACGAGATCGTCGCCGACGCCGATCGGGAACTCTGGCCGTCCGGTGAGACCCTCATCGAGGCGATGGGGCCCTACTGGGCCGAGCACGATGCGATCCTCATCGACGGCAGCGCCCGCTCCGGCGAGCTGTTTCGCTACGACCGCGCCAGCGGTCGAGTTACCCAGATCCTCCGCGACCCCGATGACACCAACGAGTGGCGATTCGAAGCGGTGGTCGACGGCGACGCCAGCGCCGAGGAAGGTCGCGCCGTCCTGCGCCTCGTGTCGCTCACGTCGGCCCTCTGACCGCAGAGGTTCTCGAGTGCGAGCGCCGAGGGTGGCCACGCGGAGCCCGAGTGCGACGACCGATCAGCCACCCTCGGCCGAACGGATGGCCGCCCGGTCGGTCTGGCCTGGGCTGCCGAGCACGATGCCGGTCGACAGTTCAACGTGCAGCTCATCGCTCTCGGTGAACGGTGCAAACTGGGGCTTCGATCTCGAGGACGTCCAGCAGCCGTTCGACGTGTTCTACGGTGACGCCGATGACTTCATCGCTCCCGATCCCGCGATGCCGGCACACCTCGGAGGACGTCGTGACGTGAGTGCCGCATCGGGCTCCGACGACCAGACATTTCTGGATGACATCGAGGGATACTGCGGCAGTCTCAGCTACGCGCCCGGCGATCGGGTGACACTCCACGTCTCGACACGCAGTGCCCTGTTCAACGCTCGCGTCGAGCGGTGGGGTGCCGCGCGAGACGAGGTGTGGAGCGCCCGGAACCTTCCGGGCGAGTTCCTCGAACCGCCCGTCGACGCCGATTCCGAGGGATGTCGATGGCCCGTTGCGGTCGAGATCGTCGTCGAGCACTCCTGGCGTTCCGGCTTCTATCTGGTGACCCTCGAAGCCGTCGACGCGCCCGTGGGACGCGACATCTCGCACGTGTGCTTCGTCGTGCGCCGCGATCCCGCGGCGCCGGCGCGGGCGCTGTATGTGCTCGACACGAACACCTGGCAGGCATACAACACGTGGGGCGGCAAGAGCCTCTACACCGGAGGACACAAGGTCTCCCATGCCCGGCCGTTCGGACGCGGGATGCTGTCGCGTCCCGACGTCGATCGTGACGATCGCAAGGCGCGGCCGCGGCGGTGGGGCGAGGAGCCGGACATCGACGGTGCAGTGTTCCAGCGCTACCGCTTCGAACACGACTACCCCGCCGGGATCGGTTCGGCCGGGTGGTTCACACACGCCCGCCGATTCGTCGAGTGGGCCGAGGGGATCGGATACCGATTCGACTACGCGATCTCGACCGACCTCGAGCACGACGCCGATCTGCTCGGCGGCTACGACCTCGTGATCAGTGTCGGCCACGACGAGTACTGGTCAGCAGGCCAACGACAGGCGATCGACGACCACGTACGACGCGGCGGGAATCTTGCGAGCTTCTCGGGCAACACGAGCTACTGGCAGGTTCGCATCGAGGAGGGGCCGGGCGGAATCGCGATGGTAGGGCACAAGTACCGCGCCCATCTCGACGACCCGGTCATCGCACAGGGCCACCCTGACCGGATGACCGGGATGTGGGCCGATCCGCTGGTCGGTCGGCCCGAGTGGGAACTGCTCGGGGCCAGCTCCACGTTCGGGCTCTACCACCGCTTCGGCGCCGCGACGCCACGTGGTGTGGGCGGTTTCGTGGTGTACCGCGACGACCACTGGATGCTCGCAGGGACGGGCCTGCGCTACGGCGACGTGCTCGGCGTCGATGACGGGATCGTCGGCTACGAGACGGTGGGCTGCCCACTGACCTTCGACGAGTTCCAGTTGCCGATCGCTGCGCATCGACCGGGACTGCCCGACGACATCGAGATCGTCGCATTCACGCCGTCGAGCAACCTGGCCGTCGGGGAGTACCCGGCGTCGATCTCCGCGCTCAGCGACCAGGGCGATCTCGAGTTCATCGCCGAGCGCGTGTACGGCGACACGAGCGACGCGAACCTGGCGCGAGTCCGCCACGGGAACGCGGTGATGCTGACGTGTCGCCCAGCGGGAGCCGGCGGCGGCGAGGTCGTGACGATCGGCACGACGGACTGGGTGTTCGGCCTGGCGGGCGACGTTGCCGTCGCGCGGGTGACGGCCAACGTGCTCGACCATCTGCAGCCGACCTGACGTCGGCGCCGACGGCGCTCCGCCGGTGACATACACTTCGCACCGTGCTGCGTGATCGGGCGGTGACGTGACGTCCGAGCAGCAACACCGGGTCGTCGTCGTCGGCGGTGGTTTCGGCGGCCTCTTCGCGGCCCGTCGGCTCGCTCACATGGACGTCGACGTCACACTCGTCGACCGGCGAAATCACCATTTGTTCCAACCGCTGTTGTACCAGGTGGCCACGGGCATGCTCTCGCCCGGGCAGATCGCGATGCCGTTGCGCCACATCCTGCGCGGCGCACAGAACACCAGGGTCCTGCTCGCCGAGGTGACCGGCTTCGACCTGGACGATCGCATCGTGCACGCGGTCGCGCCCGGCAACGTGGAGTCGCTCGAGCTGCAGTACGACTCACTGATCGTCGCTGCAGGTGCCGGCCAGTCGTACTTCGGCCACGACGAACTGGCGCGCCACGCTCCGGGAATGAAGACCATCGACGACGCACTCGAGCTGCGCCGCCGGTTCTTCGGTGCGTTCGAGATGGCCGAGCTGGCGACCGACCCCGACGATCGACGACGCTGGCTGACCGTCGTGATCGTCGGTGGCGGCCCGACCGGCGTGGAACTGGCGGGTCAGGTGCGCGAGCTGGCGACACGGTCGCTGCGCAACGAGTTCAGGAGCATCGACCCGTCCTCGGTCCGAGTGATCATCGTCGACGGCGGGGGCGAACCGCTCGCGACGTTCGGTGATCGCCTGTCGCATGCCGCAAGGCGCGAACTCGAATCGCTCGGCGTCGAGTTGCAGATGCACTCGCGCGTCGTCGGTGTCGACCCGGA
Organism: Ilumatobacteraceae bacterium; assembly: GCA_963747375.1. Taxonomy (GTDB): domain Bacteria; phylum Actinomycetota; class Acidimicrobiia; order Acidimicrobiales; family Ilumatobacteraceae; genus Sva-07. Next base: position 466,671 of record CAVVFL010000002.1, on the reverse strand, counting down.
TGGCGTGGATGTCCTGGGTCCGGATGGCGCCGAATCCAGGATCGAGGCCCACACCACGGTGTGGGCGGCCGGGGTGCAGGCGTCACCGCTGGCGCAGCTGCTCGCCGACCAGAGCGGCGCCACTCTCGATCGGTCCGGTCGGATCGAGGTGGCCGATGATCTGAGCCTTCCAGGCCATCCGGAGGTCTTCGCGATCGGCGACATGGCGACGTATCAGCACCTGCCCGGCGTCGCGGAGGTCGCGATGCAGGGCGGCCTGCACGTCGCCAACACGATCGCCCGGCGCCTCGACGGCAAACCGCCGGCGGCCTTCACGTACCGTGACCTCGGCAGCGTCGCCGCGGTCGGTCGATTCCGGGCCATTGCGAGTGTCCGTGGGCTGCGCCTGAGCGGGTTTCCCGGATGGCTCGTCTGGTTCTTCGTGCACCTCGCCTTCCTGAGTGGCTTCGGCAACCGCTTGACCACCATGTTGCGCTGGATGCGTTCGATGGTCGGTCGAGGTCGAGCGGAGCGCCAGATCAGCACGGCGCATGTCGGCGGCGACCTGAGCCTGCCGCCGAGTGTGCGAGCGGTCGTCCAGCCGACGCCGTTCCCCAACTCGCCCACGGCATCCGACGACGAGAAGGAGACCTGAAGATGGCCGTCAGATCCCGATCGCGCCGAAGACCTGCGAGATGAAGCTGAGTGCCGGGATCGTGCTGCACCGTTCGACGAGCGGACACGTCGAGGTGCTGCTCGGCCACATGGGTGGGCCGTTCTGGGCTCGCAAGGACGCCGGTGCGTGGACGATCCCGAAGGGCGAGTACGAACCCGACGACGATGTCTTCGCTGCCGCCTGCCGGGAGTTCGAGGAGGAGGTCGGCGTCGCCGTCCCGGCGACGGAATTCACCGACCTCGGCGAGGTGCGGCAGTCGGGGGGCAAGATCGTACGGGCATGGGCCGCAGAGGGCGATCTCGACCCGACAACCGCAGTCAGCAACACCTTCGAGATCGAGTGGCCACCGAAGTCGGGCAAGACGCAGACGTTCCCCGAACTCGATCGCGTGCAGTGGTTCGATCTCGACACCGCCCGCCGCAAGATCGTCACTGCGCAGCGCGAGTTCCTCGACCGACTCGTCGCGAGTCGGGGTCTGACCCCGATCGCGACGACCGAGGTCAGGCGATGACCGACGACGGCACCTCGACCACTCGTGCTCGCAACCACTCCCCCAGCGCCTTCGCCTGGGCGTCCTGACGAGTCGAGGCGGCAACGCCTTCCTGCAGGAGACCGCGAATCACGAAGTTGAGGGCCTGCAGGTTGGGGAATCGGTATCGGTCGATGTCCATGCCGGCCGTCTCGGGCAACAGTTCCCGAAGGCGGTCGACGGTGAGCTCGTTGTCGAGCCACGCCCAGCCGGCGTCGGTGCGGGCGTACACGCCGAGATTGGCGTCGCCACCCTTGTCGCCCGATCGAGTCCCCACGAATGCACCCATCGGGACCTCGACGAGTTCGCCGCCAGGCTGTTCCGCAACCGACACCGACTCCGTCTCGATTCGATCACCGGTTGGCGCGATCGACTCGATCTGGGTGGTGCTGCCGTCGACGTGCACGTACTGAGGTACGAGGTCGCTCGGCACGGTTGCCGGGCGGTACACACCGAACGGCGATGCCGCACCGGGCCCGCCGCTGAGGCCGTACATGCCGGGGATTCCCGCCAGAACCGTGTGCACCATCGCATCGGCGAAGGCTCGGCCGACCTTGCGCTCGTCGGGATCCTTGACCGTCACCCGCCAGAGCGCCGTCGCCTCCTCCTGGGTCGCAGGATCGGTCTTGCCGGTGTGAATGACCTTGTTCTCGATCGACGCGAAGTCGTCGGGACCGTAGGGACAGGCGTCCCAGAACGCGGCCTCGGCGAACGCTGCCTTCTCGTCGACGTCGAGGCCGGTCAACGCCACCGTGAACGAATTGCGGAAGCCACCGAGTTCATTCATCGCGACCTTCAACGTCGACGGCGGAGCCTGGCCCTTCGCACCCGACACCTCGACCCTGTCCGGCGCCACGGCCTCGACGTCGATCGTGTCGAAACGCGCCGTCACGTCCGGGCCGAGATACTCCGGACCGCCGATCTCGTAGAGCAGTTGCGACGTGACCGTCTCGACGTTGACCACTCCCCCGGTGCCATCGTGCTTGCCGATCACACAGGAACCATCGGCGGCGACCTCCGCCCACGGGAATCCGAACCGCGCCCGGCCGCCCACCTCGTTACGACCCTCGATCTCGTGGAAGAACGAATAGTTGCCTCCCGTCACCTGAGCACTGCACTCGATGATGTGACCAGCGACGACCCCACCTGCCAGCTGATCGAAGTCGTCGCGCCGCCAACCGTGGTGCCACGCCGCGGGACCACACGTGACTGCGGCGTCGGTGACGCGACCCGTGATCACGATGTCGGCACCCTTGGCGAGCGCATCGACGATGCCGAAACAACCGAGATAGGCGTTCGCGGTCAGGAATCTCGACGGGTCGCCGAGTTCACCGCCGGCGAACGGCTGCAGGGCACCGGACGCGGCGAGTTCCGTGATCCGCGGCATCAGGTCGTCGCCGTCGATGTAGGCGATCGTCGGCGACAGTCCGAGGCGGTCGGCGACCTCGGCGACCGCGTCGGCGCAACCACCCGGATCGAGCCCGCCGGCGTTCGACACCACCTTGATGCCCTGGTCGAGGCAGGTACCCATCACCTGTTCCATCTGCGAGACGAACGTGCGGGCGTAGCCGCCGCCGGGATGCTTCGCCCTGATCCGGCTCAGGATCAGCATGGTCAGCTCGGCAAGCCAGTCGCCGGTGAGGACGTCGATCGGGCCGCCTTCGACCATCTCGAGCGCGCCGCTCGGTCGATCGCCGAAGAATCCGGAACAGTTGGCGATCCGGATCGGAGCGCCGGGCGAAGCCGTCACGATGCCTCACCCTCCGGATGTTCGAGCGCAACGAGCAGCTCGCCGGTGTCGACCCGGTCGCCGACCGCGAACCGGACCGCGGTCACGATCGCATCGCCGGAGGCGACGATCTTGTGCTCCATCTTCATCGCCTCCACCACCATGAGCAGCTGGCCGTCGACGACGGAGTCGCCTGCGGCGACGTGCACCGCGATCACGGTTCCCGGCAGCGGGCTGATGGGGCCACCGGTGGCCGACTCGGCGTCGTGGAGCAGGAATTTGGGTGCTCGCGTCAGCGTGAGCGCACCGGCCGAACTCCGCACGTGCACCGTGACCGATCCGATCCCGTCGTCGTCGAGGCCGAGGGCCGGATGGACGACCTCGGTGTGCACCGCCTGGCGCCGGCCGTCGACCTCGATGGTCTGGTGACCGCTACCTCGTTCGAGCAGGCGTACATGGAGCTCGGGACGATCATCCGCGCCCAGCGCACCGAGTTCGTCCGGCTCGGGCCACGGGCCGAGCCGGACCGTCGCCGACCCGAGCGGGCGCCCACCGGGTTGCCACGACTGCGCCATCGTGTACTCGACGTGCAGGTGCTCGCCCGTCACCTCGAGCCACACCTGGCGCTGACCCTGTGTCCGAAGGTTGCGCCACCCCGACGGGGCGAACGGCGTCGCCCGATCATTCGAGCGGTGCTCGAACTCGAGCGCGAAGACGGCGCCGAGCAGGAGCGCCACGCGGTCGTCGCCGCTCGGACCGACTGCGGCGAGCACCTCCGGGTGCTCGTCGAGGTACGTGGTGGGCGTGTCGGCGGCGAGGAAGTCGGGCTCGCCGAGGATCGCGATGAGCGAGTCGACGTTCGTGCGGATTCCGGTGATCTGCGCGGCACGCAGCGCCCGGGCGAGCCGGCGTGCAGCACCCGTCGCGCGTCGGCGCGTGGGCGATCACCTTGGCGACGAGCGAGTCGTAGTCGGACGAGATCTCCGAGCCGTCGCGCACGCCCGTGTCGACGCGCACGCCGTCGCCGACGCCGAATCGATCGATCCGACCCGTCGACGGCATCCAGCCGGTCGGCGGGATCCTCCGCGACCACGCGGACCTCGATCGCATGACCGGTGATCCAGACGTCGTCCTGCGTGATCGGCAGCGGTTCGCCGGCGGCGACGCGCAATTGCATCTCGACGAGGTCGAGTCCGGTCACCGCCTCGGTCACCGGGTGCTCGACCTGGAGGCGGGTGTTCACCTCGAGGAACGTGATCGTCGCCGGTCGGTGCGCCGACCATGAACTCGACCGTGCCGGCACCCTCGTAGCCCACGTGACGGGCGAGCGCCACGGCGCCGTCGCACAGCGCCGCTCGGACCTCCGGCGTGATGCCCGCCGAGGGTGACTCCTCGACGACCTTCTGGTTGCGACGCTGGATCGAGCACTCGCGCTCACCGAGATGCACCACGTTGCCGTGGCGGTCGCCCATGATCTGGACCTCGACGTGACGGCCACGTTCGAGATACGGCTCGATGAACACGGCTCCGTCACCGAACGCCGACAGCGCTTCGCGTGATGCGGCGGCAACGCGCGTCGTCGAGTTGATCGGCGCTGCGCACCACGCGCATCCCCCGCCCGCCACCACCGGCGGCGGCCTTCACGAGCGCCGGGTAGGTGACCGTCGCCGTCGACATCGACCGTCGACCACCTCGATCATCGACGTGGTCGGGCACACCCGCTTCGAGTGCCGCGCGCTTTGCCGCCACCTTGTCGCCGAGCAGCGTCACCTGTTCCGGCGTCGGGCCGACCCACACGAGGCCGGCGTCGATCACCGCCTGCGCGAACGCAGCGTTCTCGGCGAGGAAGCCGTAGCCGGGATGGATCGCGTCGGCGCCGGTTGCCAGCGCCGCGGCGATGACGGCGTCGCCGCGCAGGTACGACTCGGCCGGTGTCGAACCGCCGAGAGCGATGGCGACATCGACCGAATCGACGTGCGAGTGCGTTGCGGTCGGGCTCCGAGTACACGCCGACGGTGTCGATGCCCAGGCGATTCGCAGTGCGGGCGATACGCACGGCGATCTCGCCGCGGTTGGCGATGAGGAGGCGGGTGATGTGCATCAGTGCCTCCACACGCCGTACTCGGTGGCGCCCTGCACCACGTTGCTGTGCACGGCCGACAACGCCATGCCCATCACCGTGCGGGAGTCGGCCGGGTGGATGATCCCGTCGTCCCACAGCCGGCCCGTCGAGTACAGCGCCGTCGACTCGTGCTCGATCTGCGCTTCGAGCCCGGCCGTCTGTGCAGCCAGCGCCTCCTCGTCGATGTCGATCCCCCGACCCGCGGCCGCGTTGCGGGCCACGATCTCCATCACCCCCGCCAACTGTTTCGGCCCCATCACGGCGACGCGGTGATTCGGCCAGCTGAAGATGAACCGGGGGTTGTACGCCTTGCCCGCCATCCCGTAGTTCCCGGCGCCGTAGCTGGCGCCGACCATCAGGTTGAAGTGCGGCACCGTCGAGTTCGACACGGCGTTGATCAGCTTGGCGCCGTTGCGGATGATGCCGCCCTGCTCGGCCTTCGAGCCGACCATGAACCCGGTGATGTTGTGCAGGAACGCCAGCGGGATGTCGCGCTTGTTGCACAGCTGGATGAACTGCGCCGCCTTCGACGCCTCCTCCGAGAACAGGATCCCGTTGTTGCCGAGGATGCCGACGGGGAATCCGTGGATCGAGCCCCACCCGCACACGATCTTGTCGCCGTAGAGCGGCTTGAACTCCTCGAACCGGCTGCCGTCGAGCAGCCGGGCGAGCACCTCACGGATGTCGAACGGAATGCGGACGTCGGCCGACGCGCACCCGAGCAGCTCGGCCGGGTCGTACAGCGGCGGATCGTCGGGTTCGGTCGCGCCCGGCCCGAGCTTGTTCCAGCGCAGATGGCGAACGATGCTGCGCGTGATGCGAATCGCGTCCATCTCGTCGACGGCGAGGTAGTCGGACAGGCCGCTCGTTCGCGAGTGCATCTCGGCACCACCGAGCGTCTCCTCGTCGACGATCTCGTCGATCGCCATCTTCACGAGTGGCGGTCCGCCGAGATACGCGGTGCCCTTGCCCTTGACGAAGACCGTGTAGTCGCTCATCCCGGGCGTGTACGCGCCGCCGGCGGTGTTCGGACCGAACGCCATCGTGATCGACGGGATCCCGAGCTTCGACAACTGCGTGAGGTCCTTGAAGCTGGCGCCGCCCTGGATGAACAGATCGGCCTGTCGCGGCAGGTCGGCTCCGGCCGACTCGTTGAGGATGATCACCGGCAGCCGGTTCTCGCGGGCGATCTCGTGGAAGCGCGACCCCTTCTTCCAGGTGGTCGGATTCCCCGAGCCACCGCGATAGGTCATGTCGGATCCGGAGATCGCGCACTCGACGCCCTCGACGATGCCGATGCCGGTGCAACTGCCGACGCCGACCGGATCCTGGGTTCCCCATCCGGCGAGCGGGCTCAGTTCGAGAAACGGGGTGTCGGGGTCGACGAGCGCCTCGATCCGCTCCCGCACGAGCATCTTCCCGCGGGTGCGGTGACGGTCGACGTAGCGCTGCCCGCCGATGGTCGGAACCGACGCCAGTTCCGTCGCGACGCCGTCCCAGAGCAGCTGCATCTCGACGAGATTGGCCCGGTACTCGTCGGACTTCGTGTCGAGTCGACTGCGGATGACGGTGCCGATGGTCACGATCGATCACCGTAGTGGAGGCGAGCACCGAGGCTCCGAGCCGCAACTCGCACGACCGATCGGGTACACCTGGCGCATGGATGTTGCAGACGTACTCGCCGACCTCGTGGCCGAACAGCGCAGCCTCGACGACGTCGTGGCGTCGATGACGCCCGAGCAGTGGCAGCTGCCCACGCCCAGCCCCGGCTGGAACGTCGCTGACCAGATCGGGCACCTCACCTACTTCGACGGAATGGCGGCGCTGGCGATCGCCGATCCGGACGGCTTCACGGATCAGATGAACATGCTGCTCGGTGCAGGCACCACCGGCCAGTCGGCCGACGACATCACGCTCGGCACGTTCCGCGCACTGACGCCCGATGATCTCCTGGCCGCGTGGCGCTCGAACCGCGACGCGCTCGCGTCGGCCGCGGCGACGCTGGCCAACGACAGCCGGGTCGCGTGGTACGGGCCATCGATGGGATCGAAGTCGTTCCTCACCGCCCGCCTGATGGAGGCCTGGGCCCACGGCCAGGACGTCATCGACGCGATCGGGGCGACTCGGGAGCCGACCGATCGACTCCGACACATCTCGCAGCTCGGCTTCATCACTCGCGGGTGGACGTACATCAACCGCGGGCTCGACGTGCCGTCGACGCCGGTTCGTGTCGAGCTCAGTGCGCCCTCGGGTGACACGTGGAACTTCGGGCCCGACGACGCCGCCGAGTCGGTCGTGGGTCCGGCGCTCGACTTCTGCCTCGTCACCACCCAGCGGCGCCACGTCGACGACACCGCCCTCGTGGTGGACGGCGCATCCGCTCGCGACTGGATGGAGAAGGCCCAACTCTTCGCCGGCCCACCCTCCGACGGCCCCCCACCCCGCCAATAACCCCGAAATTCTCCTCCGGGTGCGCGCTGAGCGCGCACCGCCAGGAGAATTTCGGGGGTGGGCGGGGGCGTAGGGTCGAGAGATGGAGCCGTTCACCATCGATGTTGCTCAGGACGTCCTCGACGATCTCGTGGTGCGGCTGCGCAACACGCGCTGGCCGGAGCGCGAACTCGTCGACGACTGGTCGCAGGGCACGCCGCTCGCCTACGTGCAGGAGGTGTGCGAGTACTGGGCCGACGGCTACGACTGGCGAGCCCGCGAGGCGCTGCTCAACCGTTTCGACCAGTTCACGACGCCGGTCGAGGGCCTCGCCGAGCCCGGGCTGCACTTCGTGCACGCCCGCTCACCGCACCCCGACGCGATGCCACTGCTGATCACCCACGGCTGGCCCGGATCGATCGTCGAGTTCCACAAGGTGATCGAACCGCTCACCGACCCGACCGCTCACGGCGGCGACGCCGACGACGCCTTCCACGTCGTCGCCCCCTCGCTTCCGGGCTTCGGGTTCTCCGGCAAGCCGCTCGACACTGGATGGGGTGTCCAGCGAGATCGGCTGCGGCGTTCGCGCAGCTGATGGCCGACCTCGGCTACGACCGGTACGTCGCGCAGGGCGGCGACTGGGGTTCCGCCGTGACCACCGTGATCGGTGGCACCGACATCGACCACTGCGCCGCCATCCACGTCACCCTGGCGATGGGTGCGCGACCGAAGCTCGACGGTGAGCCGACCGCTGAGGAGCAGCGAGCGCTCGAAGGGCTCGACGTTCTACGACGAGTGGGATTCCGGCTACTCGAAGGAACAGGCAACACGCCCACAGTCGATCGGCTACGGGCTCGTCGACTCGCCCGCGGCCCAGGCAGCATGGATCCTCGAGAAGTTCTGGGCCTGGATGGACTGCGACGGCCACCCAGAGCACGTGCTGACCCGCGACGAACTGCTCGACAACATCATGCTCTACTGGATCAACGGCAACGGCGCCTCGTCGGCGCGCATCTACTGGGAGAGCTTCGGTCGCGGCCCACGACCTGCGCCGGTCACCATCCCGTCGGGGTTCACCGTGTACCCGAAGGAGATCGTGCCCCCGGTGCGGGCATGGGTCGAGGACTCCTTCACCGACATCCGCCACTGGCAGGAACAGCCCAAGGGCGGTCACTTCGCGGCGTTCGAGGTACCCGATCTGTACGTCGACGACATCCGCACCTGCTTCCGCCAGTTCCGCTGAACCGCGACCCTCAGCGCTAACTTGACCCACGGGTCAAGGCCCGCCCCCTCCCCAGATGACGACTCCCTCCGAAATCGACGTCGAGCCACAGCACGACCACACGCCCGGCACTGCTCGGGCGGCGTTCTCGTACCGGGGATTCCGGATCATCTTCATCGGCCTGGCGCTGTCGAACATCGGCACGTGGATGCAGAACTTCACGCTGCCCGCCTACATCGACGATCGCACCGGCCGACCGGCGCTCGTGGGCCTGATGGTGTTCATGCAACTCGGCCCGCTGCTCTTCCTGTCGATCCCCGGCGGCGTGCTCGCCGACCGCGTGTCGAAACAGAAGCTGCAGCTGACGATGCAGAGTGCCTCCGTCGTGCTCACCGTCGCGATCGCCTTCTTCGTCGCGGGCGACCATCCGCTGTGGACGATCTTCGCCGCGCAGCTCGGCATCGGCATCGCCAATGCGCTCAACGCACCGGCCTTCCAGTCGTCGATGCCGCTGCTCGTGCACCGCCAGGATCTTCCCGGGGCGATCAGCCTCAACTCGGCGATGATCAACGGCACCCGAGTCGTGGGACCGGTCCTCGCCGCCATCCTCGCCGTGGCCGGGCTCAGCGTGTCGGGCATCTTCCTCGTCAACGCCGCGACCTATCTCTTCTTCATCGGCGCGCTGCTCATCGTCCGGATGCCCGACGTCCGCAGCGGGAACACCGCCAGGGGCTGGCGCAGCCTGCTGACGGGCCTCACGATCGCCCGGCATCGCAAGGTGCTGAGTCGACTGCTGCTCGGCATGTTCCTGTTCTCGTTGTTCAGCCTCGTCTACATCGGGTTGTTCCCGTCGGTCGTGCGCCTCAACCTCGACGTGTCGCCGTCGAGCACCACGTACCGCTGGCTCTACGCCGTGTGGGGCGCCGGTGCGTTCCTCGGCGCGATCTCGGTCGGCACGTTCCTGTCGACCATCGACCGCAAGCTGCTGATCGTGCGGGGCTTCGTCGGATTCGGGATCTCGCTCGCCGTGTTCGCGCTGCTTCGTGGACCCGTGCCCGCGTTCCCGGTGGCCTTCATTCTCGGGTTCTTCTACTTCCTGACTGCGACCGCCATCACCACGACCCTCCAGCTGAACATGAAGAACACCGAACGGGCCTCGGTGATGCCGCTGTGGTTCATGGTGTTCGGTGGCACCGTTCCGATCGGCAACCTGCTGTTCGGTGTGGTCATCGAGTGGCTGGGCGCGCGCAGCCGTGCTCGTCTTCGGCGCGGCGTTCGCATTGTTCCTGGCGTGGTGGGTCGACCTCCGACGACTTCCGCCCGATGCGTTCCTCCCCGAGGAGGACGGTGGCGAACCGATGACGCCCACGAACGCGACTCGACTGCTCTAATCCGCGAGCAGTTCGGCGACCACCCGCTCCAGGCCCGCCGACCGGCTGGCCTTGACGAGCACGGCGACGCCTGGACCGAGATCGCCGATCGCGGATCGGACGTCGTCGGTCGGCGCAGGCCCGTAGAGATCGGTTCCCACGACGATCAGCTCGATCCCGAGTTCGTGGGCATGGCCGGCGATCCGACGGTGAGCCGGCTCGGGATCCCCGATCTCGCCCATCAGCCCGAGCACCGCAACACGCCGGTCGGCGCGCATCGCCGCGAGCGCATCGAGTGCCGCACGCATCGAGGTGGGGTTGGCGTTGTAGGCGTCGTTCGACGATCGTGGCCCCGCTCGGCGCGGTGCTCACCTCCATCCGCATGCCCGACACGGTCGCCGTGGACAGCGCGTCGATGGCCGCCGTCCAGGTCGACGCCGACGATGCCGGCCACGGCGATCGCCGCAGCCGCGTTGGTCACCATGTGGAGCCCGGGAACCGCCAGGCGCACCCGGCCGCTGCCCCACGGCGTGTCGACCGAGAAGCCGGCCATCGCCGCGTCGTCGAGCACGACGTCGCTGACGCGCACGTCGCCGGCGGCACCGAACGTGATCACACTCGCCCCGGTACGCGCCGCCATCGCTGCGACCCGCGGGTCGTCGGCGTTCAGCACCGCCGTGCCCGAGGCGGGCAGCGCTTCGATCAGTTCACCCTTCGCCCGTGCGACACCGTCGATGCCACCGACGAGTTCGGTGTGCGCTTCGCCGACCACGGTGACCACACCGATGTCGGGCCGGGCGACCTCACACAGCCGGCTGATGTGCCCGAACCCGCGCATTCCCATCTCGAGGATCAACACCTCGGTGTCGTCGGGCGCGTTCAGGATCGTGACCGGCAGCCCCTGGTCGTTGTTGAAGCTGCGTTCGATTCGCCCGGGTGCGCCGCCCTGCGCCGCAGGCCGCCGCCATCAGGTCCTTCGTCGACGTCTTGCCGACACTGCCGGTGACGCCGACGACCCGGGCATCGAGACGGCGGCGCGCCCATCCGGCGAGCGCGAGCAGCGCGAGCCCCGTGTCGGCCACCTCGATGGCCGTGCCGTCGCGCCGGTACGGGTCGGGCTCGCTCGTCAGGTGCACCGCGGCCCCCGCCTCGCGTGCGGTGCCGATGAACTCGTGGCCGTCACGCTCGGCGACGATCGGCACGAAGAGCTGACCAGGCTGCGTCGAACGAGAATCGAACGAGGCGCCGTCGAACTCGACGTCGGGCCCGATCAGGCGCCCACCGATTCCCGCCGCGGCCTCGGATGCTCGAATCCTCACGGACGCCGACGGTACCGTGGGCCGATGGCCGACGACCCGCATGCTCGGATTCATCTGGTGGTGCTGTTCGGTGGCGAATCGGCCGAACACGACGTCTCGTGCACCACCGCGGCGCACGTCCTGCGCGCCGCCGATCGACACCGATACCGGATCACCCCGGTCGGCATCTCCACCGAAGGCCAATGGGCGCTCGCCGAGCACGCGGCGGCCGCTCTCCTCATCGGGCCCGACTCGATCCCCGGACGCCTCGACCCGACCGGCACGAACGTGTCGCCCACCCCGATGCTGACCGCCGCCGCCGATTCCGACGAGATCACGGTCGTGTTGCCCCTCCTGCACGGACCGCTGGGCGAGGACGGCACGGTGCAGGGCATGCTCGACCTCGCCAACGTGGCCTACGTCGGCAGCGGCGTCCTCGGGTCCGCCGTGTCGATGGACAAGGCGATGGCCAAGCAGGTCCTCGCCGCGGCGGGCATCGCTCAGGCTCGCTACCGGGCGTTCGCCGAACACGAGATCACCCCGGGGCTTCCTGCCCAACTCGTCGGCGAGCTGGGGCTTCCGTTGTTCGTCAAGCCGGCCAACATGGGCTCGTCGGTCGGCGTGTCGAAGGCGTCGACCATCGAGGCCCTGCGCGAGGCGATCGACCATGCGCTCACCTACGACGAGATGATCGTCGTGGAGGAGGCGATCGTCGGTCGTGAGATCGAGGTCGCCGTGCTCGGCACCACCGATCCGCAGGCGTCGGTGCCCGGCGAGATCGTTCCGGGCGAGGAGTTCTACAGCTACGAGGACAAGTACGTCACCGACGGCGCCCAACTCCTCATCCCGGCACCGCTCTCGGATGCAGCCGCCGACGAGGTCCGACGGCTGGCGATCGACACGTTCCGCGCCCTTCGATGCGACGGACTCGCCCGGGTCGACTTCTTCTACGAGATGGACGACGACGGCAACGGCCGCGGCTTTCTGTGCAACGAGGTCAACACCATGCCGGGCTTCACGCCGATCTCGATGTATCCCAAACTGTGGATCCATTCCGGCCTGAGCTACAGCGAGCTGATCGACCGCCTCGTCGACCTCGCCCTCGAACGCCACGCCCGCCGCCGCCGCAACACCAAACACTGACCCGGCGACGCTCATGCGCTCAGGGGGACAGGGCGGCGCGGAGGAAGGCGCGGAGCTCGTCGCGGAGGCGGCGCAGGCCGACGGCGTCGGGTCGCCAGCCGACGGCGCGAAGCGCTTCGGGCTCGGTGGCGATGCCGGTCAGGGTGGCGTAGCCGAGCGCTGCGATCAGGCCGGGATCACCTTGGCGCAAGCGGCCGGCATCCATCTCGACCGCGAGATAGCCGACGGCGCGGTCAACGAGCGACTGCAGCCGTTCACGCAACCGCGCGGCCTGCTCGGACTCGAGCCGGCTGACCTCACGGATCAGGCCGAGCAGTGCCGGTCGGCGCACCGCGGGCCGGAACACGGCACGCACGACGGCGTCGATCCGATCGAGCGGATCGTCGGGCGCCGCCGGAGCGCGGCGTCGATGACGACCACCAGTTCGGTCGCCGCGACGGCGAGCACCTCGTCGATGAGGACGTCCTTCGATTCGAACCAGTAGAGCACCGTCTGCTTGCGAACGCCGACGGCACGGGCGATCTCGTCGAGCGACACCGCATCGACCCCTCGCGACCCGAACAGGTCGAGCGCCGTCTCCAGAATCCGATCACGGGTACCCATCTCTCTACCAATTGGTAGAGGATCGTGCTAGAACTGTCAACCGTGATCGCCGAGGAACTCGCGGGGAAGAGGATCGCCATCACCGGCGCCACCGGATTCGTCGGCACCGCGCTCGTCGAGCGATTGCTGCGTTCGGTCCCCGAGTGCGAACTCGTCCTGCTCGTACGCGACGGCCAGCGCACGCCGGCGGCCAAGCGAACCGACCGCGAGATCTTCAAGAACGACGCCTTCGACCGGCTCCGCGCCACCCACGGCGACGACTTCTCGGCGGTCACCTCGCGGGTCAGCACCGTCGCCGGCGACGTCACCCGTGACGGCCTCGGCCTGAACGACACCGACCGCGCGCTGTTCGCGTCGTGCGACATCGTCATCCACTCTGCCGCCGCGGTGTCGTTCGACTCGCCGCTCGACTCGGCCGTCGAGATCAACCTGCTCGGGCCTCAGCGCATCGCCAATCTCTGCAACGAGATCGGCATCACACCGCATCTCGTCGCCGTGTCGACCTGCTACGTCGCCGGCAACCGGCGGGGCAACGCTCCCGAACAGCTCGTGAGCGACGGCCCGTTCGACATCGGCATCGACTGGCGCAACGAAGTCGCGGCGAGCCGCCGCCTGCGTTCCGACGCCGACGCCGCGAGCAGGAGCCGCGACAACCTCGAGCGGTTCCGGTCCGAGGCTCGCACCGAACTCGGCGCCGCCGGAGCACCGGCGCTCGCGTCGAAGACCGAGGCGCTGCGCGAGCGTTGGGTCAAGGACCAGCTCATCGAAGCCGGCCGGTCCCGCGCCGCGAGCGTCGGGTGGCCCGACGCATACGCGTTCACCAAGGCGCTCGGCGAACAGGCACTGACCGACGTCAAGGGCCCGGTCCCGGTCTCGATCGTTCGGCCGTCGATCATCGAATCCGCGCTCGCCGAGCCGAAGCCCGGCTGGATCCGCGGGTTCCGCATGGCCGAGCCGGTCCTGATCTCGTACGCCCGCGGCCTCCTCGACGAGTTCCCCGGCGTCCCCGAGGGCACCGTCGACGTGATTCCCGTCGACATCGTCGTGGCCGCGATCATCGCCGTCGCGGCCCTCGGCCCCGAGCGGGCGCCGGCGATCACGCAGGTCGCCTCGGGCGGCATCAACCCGCTCAAGTACCGGATGCTCGTCGACAACGTCAGCGGCTGGTTCCTCGAGCACCCGATCTACGACGCCAAGGGTCAACCGATCGTCGTCCCCGAGTTCCGGTTCCCCGGTCGCGGTCGAGTGCAGGCGCAACTGGGACGAGCGAAGAAGGTGCTGACCGCCGGCGAGAAGGTGCTCCAGAACCTCCCGCTGCGTGGACGCCAGGCCGAATGGTCGGCGCAGATCGAAACCAAGCGCGTCGAGATCGAGCGGGCGCTCACCTACGTCGAGCTCTACGGCCTGTACACCGAGTGCGAGGCGATCTACCAGGTCGACAACCTCATGCGCACGTGGGGCGAACTCACCGACGCCGACCGGGCCGAGTTCAACTTCGACCCCCGCTCGGTCGACTGGCCGACCTACATCACCCAGGTCCACCTGCCGTCGATCGTCCAGCACGCACGGGTCAAGACCACGCCCGGGCCGGCAGCGTCGACCGATCGCATGGCCCGCATGCGCAAGCAGGTGCTCGACCCCAAGCGTCAGGTCGTGGCGTTCGACCTCGAGAACACGCTGATCGCGTCGAACGTCGTCGAGAGCTACTCGTGGCTCGCCACGCGCCGCCTCGACACCCCCGAGCGGATTCGCTACTTCCTGCGCACCGTCGCCGAGGGGCCGGGTCTGTTGAAGCTCGATCGCGCCGACCGCACCGACTTCCTCCGCCACTTCTACCGCCGTTACGAGGACGCGCCGGTGGAGCAGATCGAACGCGACGCCCGCGAGATGTTCGCCCAGATGATCATGACGAAGTCGTTCCCCGACGGGCTCCGCCGCGTTCGTCGAGCACCGCGCCCTCGGGCATCGAACGATCCTGATCACCGGCGCGCTCAGCTTCAACGTCGAAGGTCTGCGGCCGTTGTTCGACGAGATCGTCGCCGCCGAGATGTCGATCCGGCCCGACAACACGTACTCCGGTGAGATGATCACGGTGCCACCGACCGGCGAGGCGCGCGCCCAGATCCTGTCGGACTACTGCGACGCCGAGGGCTTCGACCTCGACGAGTGCGTCGCCTACGCCGACTCGTCGTCGGACCTGCCGCTGTTCGAGGCCGTCGGCTTCCCGGTCGCCGTCAACCCCGAAACGCGGTTGGCCGCGATCGCCCGCAAGCGCGGCTGGCTCGTCGAGCACTGGAGCAAGTCGCCCGGCGGCCCCCGACCGAAGCTGCCGATCGGGCCGCTGCTGTCGGAACGTGACCGGCGTCAGCGCTTCGGCGAAGGAGCCCGCCGATGAAAGCACTCCAGGTCTCCCGATCGGTACCGAAGCTCGGCATGGCGCGGATCGCGTCCGCGATCTCGCCGATCACGGCGGCCAAGCTCGGTCCACTCGCCTACACGAACGTCGACGAGCCCGACCTTCCCGGACCCGGTTGGCACCGGGTGCACACCCGCCTCGCCGGGATCTGCGGCTCCGACCTGTCGCTCGTCGAAGGACATGCCTCGTTGTACTTCGACGACGTGGTCTCGTTTCCCTTCGTCCCCGGCCATGAGGTCGTCGGCGAACTCGACGACGGCACCCGGGTGATCCTCGAACCGGTCCTCGGCCACGAGGCGCGCGGCTTCGCTCCCCCGTTCCCCGGCGCCGCACCCGGCGACGGCGACGACTACGCCCATCTCTCGACCGGGCCGCTCGAGCCCGGCATCCAGACCGGGTTCTGCTGCTCGACGGGTGGCGGATGGGCCCCCGAGTTCGTGGCGCACGAGTCGCAGCTCCACCGCATCGGCGACATGCCCGACGAGCGTGCCGTGCTCGTCGAGCCGTTCGCCGGAGGTATCCACGCGGCCCTGCTCGCGGCTCCGGTGGTTGCCGCCCGCCAGGACGCGACCCGCCCAGCCGTCGTGGCCGTGCTCGGCGCAGGAACGATGGGCCTCGCAGCGATCGCCGGTCTGCGTCGCTACGTTCCCGACGTCGAGATCATCGTCGGTGCCCGCTACCCCCACCAGCAGCAGCTCGCCAAGGCCTACGGCGCCGATGTCGTCGTCGGCCCCGACGGGCTGCAACGAGCGGTCAGACGCGCCACCGGCTGTCACATGATCGGCGACCACCTCTCCTCCGGGGCCCACGTGACCATCGACGCCGTGGGAACCAGCGCAACGGTGGCCGACTCGTTGCGCATCACGCGTCCACGTGGCCGCGTCGTGCTGCTCGGCATGCCCGCCGACGTCACGCTCGACCTCACCGGGCTCTGGCATCGCGAGACCGAACTCAAGGGCGCCTACACCTACGGCACCGAGCACCTTCCCGACGGCCGCACCGTTCGCACGTTCGACCTCGCGATCGAAACCGCCGACGCCGTCGAGGCCGAGCGGTTGCTCTCGGCCACCTATCCCCTGTCCGACCACGTCGACGCCATCGCCCACGCGGCCACCGCCGGCCGCCGCGGCGCCGTGAAAATTGCATTCGACCTGCGATGATGGCCTCGATCACCTCCGCTCCGCTTCGGCTACCGATGATGGCCTCGATCACCTCCGCTTCGCTTCGGCTACTCGGCCTGTGCGACTCGTCGCTGGCGCTTCCCTCGTCGCCGCGTTCACACACTGGAGGACCTCCACCGATGCCTCGCCCTGGATTCGTACTCGACGTCGACAGGTCGACGCCGCCCACCCTGTTCTGGCACGGAGAAGGATTCCGTCTGGAGAAGCTGCCCGCCGACCGCAGCCGGGTGATCTACGCGCCGGAGCCCCACGACGCGATCGACGACGTCGACGGCGCCATCCGCACCGCGTTGCTGCATCCGATCGACATGGATCCGCTGCCGTCGCTGCTGTTCCCCGGCATGAAGTTGACGATCGCGTTCGACGACGTGTCGCTCCCGTTGCCGAAGATGCGCCGCCCCGACCTGCGCCAGCGGATCATCGAGCAGGTGCTCACGATGGCCGCCGACGCCGGCGTCGACGACGTCCACCTCATCGCCGCACTCGCCCTGCACCGTCGGATGCACGAGTTCGAACTGCGCCATGCCCTCGGCGACCGGGTGTACGACGCGTTCGAGCCCCGCGGCCTGCTGTTCCAGCACGACGCCGAAGACCCCGACAACCTCGCCTTCCTCGGCACCACCGACCAGGGCGAGGAGATCGAGATCAACAAGCGGGCGGCCGAGTCCGACCTCCTGATCTACGTCAACATCAACCTGGTTGCCATGGACGGCGGCTGGAAGTCGACCGCCGTCGGCCTGGCGAGCTACCGCTCGCTGCGCCACCACCACAACCCGACCACGATGGAGGCGTCGCACTCGTTCATGGACCAGCACGCCTCCGAGCTCCACAAGAGCACGTGGCGCATGGGCAAGGTCATGCGCGACCACGGGCCGAAGGTCTTCCAGATCGAGACCACGCTCAACACCGACACGTTCCCGCAGCCCTTCGAGTTCCTGGCCAAGCGGGAATGGGAATGGAACGCCAAGGATCGAGCGCTCTACCTGGCCAGCGCCAAGTCACTGGCCAAGGCGCCGGCGCGAACGGCCCGCAAGATCTTCCACGGCATCGAGGCGCCGCATCAGATGACCAGCATCCAGTGCGGTGAGGTCGAGGCGGTCCACAAGATCACGACCCAGAACGTCTACGACCAGCAACTCGTCGAGGTCGAGGGCCAGACCGACATCCTCATGCTGGGGATCCCGTACATCTGCCCCTACAACGTCAACTCGATCATGAATCCGATCCTGGTGATGTGCACCGGGCTGGGCTACTTCTTCAACCTGTACCGCGGCAAGCCGCTCGTTCGCGAGGGCGGTGTCGTGATCCTCACGCATCCGACCACCAACGAGTTCCATCCGGTGCACCATCCCAGCTACATCGACTTCTTCGAGGAAGTGCTCGCCGACACCACCGACCCCCATGTCATGTCGCAGAAGTGGGAGAAGCAGTACGCGGAGGACGACTGGTACCGCCACCTGTACCGCACCACCAACGCCTACCACGGCGTCCACCCGTTCTACATGTGGTACTGGGGCAGCCACGGGATGAAGCACGCGGGCAAGGTGATCATCGTCGGCGGCGACGCTGCGACGGTCCGCAAACTCGGTTTCACCCCGGCGTCGACGATGAACGACGCCCTCGAGATCGCGTCCGACACCGTCGGTCGCCACCCGACGATCACCCACATGAAGACGCCGCCGCTGATGATCGCGGACGTGAAGTAGGTCGCTCGTGGTCGACCGGAACCTGCAACGGGCCCAACGGGTCGCCGGCGCCGCCGAGGACGCCGTGCGCCGCGCTGCGATGCCGCTGCGCAACTTCGGCTTCCCGTACCGCACGCCGACCGTCCCGCGCGGCGTCGAGGTGCCGCCCGAGGTGTCGGGGCTCGGTGCCCACTACGACACCGACTGGGCCCGACGTCCCCTCGCGTCGTCGGTGCGCACCGTGATCATCGAGGGCCCGATCCGATTGACGGCCCGCGTGCTCACATCGCCGGAGATCGTCGGGACCGACCGGCTCGCCGATCTCACCTCGCTCGAGGATCCACCGGCGGTGATCTTCGCCCCGAACCACCACAGCCACCTCGACACGGGCCTGATGATCAGGTCGGTTCCGTCGGCCTGGCGACACAAGCTCGTGGTGGCGGCGGCCGCCGACTACTTCTTCGACAAGAAGTGGAAGGCCGCACTGTCGGCACTGTCGCTCAATGCGATACCGATCGACCGGGAGCTCACCGGCCGAAGGTCGTCCGACCTGATCAAGGGCCTGATCGACGACGGCTACAGCCTCGTGATCTACCCGGAGGGCGGTCGGTCGCCTGACGGCTGGGGCCAGGACTTCAAGGGTGGCGCGGCGTACCTGTCCGCCCGCACCGGCGCGCCTGTGGTGCCCGTGTTCATCGACGGAACCGGAGCGATCTTCGGCAAGGGCATGAAGCGCCCGAAGCCCGGGCGGACGAAGGTCGTCTTCGGAGCACCCTTGCGGTCAGGGGAAGACGAATCGACGCGTCGCTTCGGCGCACGGATCGAAGCCGCCGTCACGCTCCTCGGCGACGAGGCGATCACCGACTTCTGGACGGCGCGCCAGCGCGCCGCCAGCGGTACGAACCCACCGTTGACGGGGCCGGAGCACACGGGTTGGCGTCGCGACTGGGCGCTGGCCGAGCGCCGCAAGCTCGGTACCGCCGGGCTCCGGCGCCGCCAGCAGCGCCGGTGGCCCGACCTGGGTTGATCCAGGTTCTGCCGGATCACCAGCGATGAGCGACGAGCCCGGATACCGGCCGCTTGCTCATCACCGCACCAAATCACCGACAGCGATGAGCGACGGGCCGGGATACGGGCCCTCCGCTCATCGCTCGGGGACCTATCCTGGCGGCCGTGACGACACCGACGCTGCCCTCTCGAACCCCTGGCCGGATTCCGCTTCGACGTCACCTCATCGAGTTCGCGATCACGGCGGTCAGCTTCTGGCTCGTCGCCTGGATCATGCCGAGCATCTCGATCCGCGACTTCGGCACCGCGCTGGTCGCTGCCGCACTCCTCTCGGTCCTCAACGCGGTGCTCTGGCCGATCATCTCGCGGTTCTTCTCCCGCATCATCCTGTGGACCGCCGGCCTCCTCGGGCTCGTCGCCAACGGACTGATCCTGTGGCTGGCAAACGAGATCCTCGACGGCCTCACGATCGACTCGGTGTGGGCCGCGATCATCGCCTCGTTCTTCATGACCGTGATCGGAATCATCCTGAGCACCTGGCTGTCGGTCGACGACGACGCCGTGTGGCAACGCCAGACCGTCCGGCGGATGGTCAACCGCCTCGAGCCGCCCACAGCCGACCGACGTGCCCGGCATCCTGTTCCTCCAGATCGACGGTCTCGCCGAGCCGGTGGTGCGCCAAGCGATCGCCAACGGCCACGCTCCGACGCTCGCCCGCTGGGTTCGCGACGGTTCGCATCGCATGACGGGCTGGGAGTGCGACCTCTCGTCGCAGACCGGAGCCAGCCAGGCCGGGATCCTGCACGGGAACAACCACAACATGCCGGCTTTCCGCTGGTACGACAAGGAGGCCGGCAAGGTCTTCACGTCGAACCGTCCCAAGGATGCCGCTGAGATCGAGGCCCGCCAGTCCGACGGGCGCGGCCTGCTCGCCGATGGCGGGGTCTCCCGATCGAACGTGTTCTCCGGCGACAGCGTCGAGTCGGCGATCACCTTCAGCACCCTGCTCGACCGGCGCAAGCACAGCCACAAGACCGCCAACTACTTCCTGTCGGATCCGTACGCGGTCAGCCGACTGATCACCCTGACGATCGCCGACGCGTGGCGCGAGATCGTCGACCGTCGTGGCACTCGCCGACGCGATGTCGTGCCGCGACTCGATCGGGGCGGGATCTACCCGATCCTGCGAGCTGCGACGACGACGATCCTACGCGACCTGACCGTCTACACGCTCATGAGCGACGTGTACCGGGGCGTGCCATCCGCGTACGCCGACTTCGTCGGCTACGACGAGGTGGCCCACCACTCGGGGCTGTTCGCGCCGACGGCGCTCGACACCCTTCGCCGCCTCGACCGGCAACTCGCCGCGCCTCGAGTACGCGATCGCCGAGGCACCGCGCCCGTACCACGTCGTCGTGCTCTCCGATCACGGCCAAACGCAGGGTTCCACGTTCCTGCAGCGATACGACATGACGCTCGAGGATCTCGTCGATTCGCTCATCGACGCCGACGTCGAGATCGCCGTGCCGGAGATGTCGTCGGAGGGCTGGGGAAACCTCAACGGCGCGCTCACCGAAGCGGTGCGCGACAAGGACAGCCGTGTCGGCAAGTTGCTCGCGACCGCCACACGCAACCGGATGGTCGACGGCGATGTCGTGCTCGGCCCGGCCCATGACGACGAACTCGCCGCAGCGAGCGGTACCGACGAGACGTCGAAGGCCGACGTGATCGTGCTCGCGTCTGGCAACCTCGGGCTCGTCTCGTTCACCGACATCGACGGCCGCGCCACGGTGGAACAGATGGGCACACGGTTCCCCGGCCTCGTCGCCGGCCTCGCCCAACATCCAGGGATCGGCTTCGTCCTGGTGCGTTCGGAGACGCTCGGTGGACTCGTCATCGGCGGCAGCGGCATCCACTACCTGATCGACGATCGGATCGAAGGCGAGGACCCGTTGGCCGGCTTCGGCCCGAACGCCGCAGACCATCTCCGACGCACCGACTCGTTCACCAACGCGCCGGACATCCTGGTCAACAGCTTCTACGACCCGCACGCCGACGAAGGCGCAGCGTTCGAGGAACTCATCGGGTTCCACGGGGGCATGGGCGGCAACCAGACCCACCCGTTCCTGCTGTTCCCGGCGGGGTTCGACCTCCCCGACGAACCGATCGTCGGGGCCGCCACGGTCCATCACCTGTTCAAACGCTGGATGGCATCGATCAACGACGGGACCGCGCCGGCCCCGTGGACGGTGCCCGAGCGGCCGACGGCGCCGCCGATCCCAGGCGTGACAGCCGACGCCTGAGCGATCGATGGAGCTCACCTGGGTCGGCCACGCGACGACGCTGATCGACGTCGACGGCTACCGGGTGCTCACCGATCCCCTGCTGACCAAGCGGGTCGCCCACCTCCGTCGCCGCCGTCCCGCGCCGCCGGACGACACGTTCGACGTCGATCTCGTGCTGCTGTCACACGTCCACGTCGACCACCTGCACCTCCCCTCACTCAAGCGGCTCCGGCCGTCGGTCAGGGTGCTCACACCGGCCGGCTCCGCAACACTGCTTCGCAAGGCGGGATTCAGCGACGTGACCGAGATCGTCGTCGGTGACCGGATCGAGTCGGGACCCGTCACCGTCGAGGTGGTACCGGCCGTGCACAAGCGAGGCCGCGGCCCGCACTCCCGAGTGAGCGCCGATCCCGTCGGCTTCATCGTCAACGGCGCCGGCCGTCGGATCTACTTCCCCGGCGACACCGACCTCTTCGACGCGATGGCCGACTTCGGCGACATCGACGTGGCGTTGCTCCCCATCTGGGGCTGGGGGTCGACGCTGGGTGAGGGTCACCTGAACCCACAGCGCGCGGCAACCGCCACCAAGCTGATCAAACCGGAGTTGCTGGTGCCCATCCACTGGGGGACCTACGCTCCCGAGGATGGCCGACGACGCCTCCCCCGCTGGTTCGACACGCCGCCGACCGAACTGCGCACCGAACTCGACGCCATCGACGAACTCCACCGTCTCGGCCTGGTCGAGCCGGGCGACTCGGTGACGGTGACCAGCCGATGATCCGCCGTCGAGCTTCTCGTCCTCGTTCTCGGCGTCACGTTCGCGACAGCGGCATGCACCACCGAGCAGTCGTCGAATCCCGGCCCGACGCTGACGTCGACGACCTCGACGACGCTGCCGGCAACAACGACGACGA
This sequence comes from Ilumatobacteraceae bacterium, assembly GCA_963747375.1. GTDB lineage: Bacteria > Actinomycetota > Acidimicrobiia > Acidimicrobiales > Ilumatobacteraceae > Sva-07. Next base: position 444,081 of record CAVVFL010000002.1, on the reverse strand, counting down.
CCGCCGAGACCACCACCACGGTGGCCCCCGCCACGACCTCGGAGGAGACAACGACGACGAGCGGCCCGAGCGGCCCCGTTCGACGCGCTCGTGCCGCTCCTCATCGGGGGACAGGAGGGCGGCTGGCTGCGCTCTGGGCGCCTGGCAGTTCGACCGGTGGGCCGACGCCGTCGACGCCAACGGCGACCCGGTGGCACCCTCGATCGGTCCGGGTACTGCCGTCGCCGTCTCGAACCTCGGACCGACCGCGATCGGGGCAACTGGGCGAGTCGACCGAGGCGTGTTTCGACGGACGCGTCGGCTCGACCGTCGATGTCACGGTCCCGCTCCCCGACCCACCCGGATTCGGCTATGCCGCCGTGGCGTTACCGACGCCGAGCTGGGACCTGACGCCGCGCCCGCTCGCCGTGTCGACGCGTGGGCCCGCGACGTACGACGCTCTCGGCGTCGATGCGTTCGCCGGGGAACCCGTCGACGCGACACTCGGCGCCGTCGACCAACTCGTGGTGACCGATCTCGACGGCGATGGCGACGACGAGGCGCTGGTGGTGTTCGAGTACGTGCAGCAGGACTCGATTCGCGGCGCACCCGGCGATCTCGCCGCGGTTCTGCTCGTCGACACCGCGACCGCGCGAGTCGTCGACCGTGCTGCAGTCGTTCGTCGACCAGGATCTCGGCCGGGACCAGTTCCCGCTGATCGAGCGTTTCCGGGTCATCGACGTCGCCGACTACAACGGCGACGGAACGATGGAGGTCGCCGTCCACGCCTGGTACTACGAGGGTTCGTCAGTGATCGTCTTCGAGTACGACGGCACCGAACTCACCGAGGTCCTCTCCGCCGGCTGCGGCGCCTGACCGTGCACCCGGGGGTCTTCGCCTGGCGACGATCGGCTACCAGGTGTCGATGTTGGGGCGGCGAGGCGGTCCGAACGGATCGATTGCGGCCCGATGGGTCTCCGGGTGACGCGTCGAAGAGCGTCGCGATCCAACGACGGGTGTCGGCCGGATCGATGACGTCGTCGATCTCGAAGTGGGTCGCAACGCTGACGGCCTTGCCGTGCTCGTACAGCCGGTCGACCATCTCGCGGAACAGCACCTCGCGCTCCGCGTCGTCGGTCGCGGCTTCGAGTTCCTTGCGGTAGCCGAGACGAACAGCACCCTCGAGGCCCATGCCGCCGAACTCGCCCGTCGGCCACGCCAGACATGCGAGCGGGGCCTTGGTGGTGCCGCCCATCATCGCCTGGGCGCCGAGCCCGTACGACTTGCGGGTCACCACCGACACCATCGGCACCGAGAGGTTCGCTCCGGTCACGAACAGCCGGCTGCAATGGCGTACGAGTGCCGTGGCCTCGACGTCGGGGCCGACCATCATCCCCGGCGTGTCGACGAGCGTGACGATCGGGAGGCCGAAGGCGTCGCAGAGCTGCATGAAGCGCGCTGCCTTGTCGGCGCCGTCGGAGTCGATCGCACCGGCGAGATGCCCGGGGTTGTTCGCCACCACACCGACCGGGCGTCCCTCGATGCGCGCCAGCGCGGTCACCATCCCGACACCGAAGTCACGGCGGAGCTCGAGCATCGAGCCGACATCGAAGAGCCCCTCGATCGCCGTACGAATGTCGTAGGCCCGGAGTCGATCGATCGGTACGACATCGCGCAACAACGTCTGATCCGGCGACTCCCAACCGGTCGTTCGCCCCTGGAAGTACGACACGTACTGCTTGGCGACCCGCACCGCTTCGGCCTCGTCCGCGACCACGACATCGACCACACCGTTGGCGCGCTGCACGTCGATCGGCCCGATCGCCGTCGGTTCGAACACGCCGAGGCCACCGCCCTCGATCATCGCCGGGCCCCCCATGCCGATGTTCGAATCCTCGGTGGCGATCACGACATCGCAACATCCGAGCACCGCGGCGTTGCCGGCGAAGCAGTAGCCCGACGCGACCCCGACGAGTGGCACCGTCCCCGACAGCTCGGCGAACCATCGGAAGGCAAGGCAGTCGAGGCCACTGACGCCGAGGCCATCCGTGTCGCCCGGACGTCCGCCGCCACCCTCGGTGAAGAACACGATCGGGATCCGCAGCTGTTCGGCGACCTCGAACAACCGGTCCTTCTTGCGATGGTTCTGGGTTCCCTGCGTGCCGGCGAGCACCGTGTAGTCGTACGACACGGCGACGCACTTGGTCGTGCGGTCGGAGTCACCGAACAGATCGACGTTGACATCGCCGATACCGCCGACGAGGCCGTCGGCCGGCGTCGCGGCGATGAGATCCTCGACCGAACGACGTCGACGCTGCGCTGCGATGACGAGCGGGCCGTACTCGACGAAGGAGCCATCCGCCACGAGATCGGCGATGTTCTCCCTGGCTGTGCGGTGGCCGCGTGCCCGACGGCGGGCGACCGCGTCGGGACGCTGCTCGTCCAGACCCGACGCATGCCGATCGAGGACTTCGCGGAGATCGTCACGTTCGAGCCCGACAGGGCCGGCTGCCACCGGAGCCGGCATCGCCGCGTCGCCGTGCGGCGCTGCCCCCTCGACGAGCACGAGCAACGTCTGGCCGGCCGAGATGGTGTCGCCGTCGGCGATCGCCACCGACTCGACCAGTCCCGCGACCGCGGCGGTGATCTCGTGGTGCATCTTCATCGACTCGATCAGCGCCAGCACCTGGCCGAGGCGAACCGGCGAACCGGCCTCGACGAACACGCCCACGATCGTGCCCTGCAGCTCGGATCGCACCGGAACCTGGGCTGGAACCGTCACGTCAGCTCGTTCCCTCCGGCGACCGCTGGAACGTCGTGATCGACTGTTGACCCATCACGAGTTCTGCGGCGACCGCGGCGAACAACGCCGGCACGATGAAACCTGGCTGTCCGGTGGTCTCGGCGACGAACATGACCGCCGCCAACGGGACCCGGTAGCCGGCGCCGAGGAACGCCGCCATGCCCAACAGCACGTAGAGGGTGGGATCGAGCGGATTGACGATGTCACCGACACCTCGGCCGACGATGGCGCCGGCGACGACCAGCGGGATGAACAACACCACCCACCCCGCCGCCGGCGAGCGGTCGTCGCGGTTGCCAGGCATCGCAGCACCAGGATCGCAGCGAGCAACCACAGTGCGTGCTCCTGCTGCAACCAGACGATGACCCCGTACCCCGAGCCGATGGTCAAGCTCTCGCCGGTCAATCCCCGACAGATCACGAAGAGCACGGCGAGGAGCACGCCGGAGAGCGCGACACGCAGACCGATGGGGCGCAGGGTGAACCCCTTCGCGTACCGGATCAGGCCGCGAGAAGGTGCGCGCTCCGACAGCACAGCAGACGCCGATGAGAATCGCGCCGGCGAGATCCTTGTACTCGAATGCTGCGCCGCCGTCGTTCTCGAAGGTGAAGATCGGGCGCACGTTGCTGAGCGCGACGAACACGAGGTATCCCGATGCGCTCGCGACGAGGGCCGGGAGCAGCATCCGGCGCGCCATCTGATCGCGGAACGGCACCTCGAGCGCGAAGATCGCCCCGGTGGCGGGCGCCTTGAAGATCGCCGCGACGCCTGCCGCCGCTCCGGCGACCAGCAACGTGCGGTGGTCCGCGCCGCGGAATGCCGCAGGCAGCCGACGCTGGATCATGCCGCCGAGAGCGGACCCCCCGTACATCGACGGACCCTCGAGGCCCATCGGGCCGCCCATGCCGAGCGTCGTCACTGCCGCGGCCATCCGGCCCATGAACGCGCGCGGCCGCAGCGGGTACTCGGGATCGTGGAAGGCACGGAGATACTCGTCGGACGTCGCCGACGATGCACCGTTGCCCAGGGTGCGCAGCAGGATCGCCGACAGTGCGAGGCCGATGCCCGGCGCCACTGCACCCAGCCACAGCGGGCCTTCGATGATCTTCTCGAAGGTGACCTCGGCGACCACGTACTCGAAGAATCGAACGACGAACCCGGTGATCGACCCCGTGATCGCGGCCAACAACACCACTTCCCGGGATCGCCGCACGAGATCGCGGAACTCTTCACTTCGGATGTCGAACGATGGCGGGCGCCAACCCAACATCATCTTCCGATCCGACACGACGGCCCAGTGTAGGCCCATGCCTCCCAGCCGACCGGTACCGTCCGACGCCGCGACCGATTCGTCGGGCGGGACCGGTGCGGACGAAGTCAGCGCAACGGCGCGAGTTGACCGGCGAAGTACGGAATCGTCATCTCGAGGCCGGCTCGAAGCTCGATGCCCGGTTCCCAGCCGAGCCGATCCCTGGCCAGGGTGATGTCGGGTCGACGTTGGCGTGGGTCGTCGCTGGGCAGCGGGCGATGTTCGACGCCACCGGTCGACCCGGTCAGTTCGATGACGAGATCGGCGAGTTCGAGCATCGTGAACTCGACGGGGTTGCCGATGTTCACGGGGCCGGGCTCGTCGCTGTCGAGCAGGGCGAGGAAGCCGCTGATCTCGTCGGCGACGTAGCAGAAGCTCCGAGTCTGGCTTCCGTCGCCGTAGATCGTGAGCGGCTCGCCACGCAATGCCTGCACGATGAAGTTCGACACGACGCGACCGTCGTCGACCTGCATCCTCGGCCCGTAGGTGTTGAAGATCCGAACGAGCCGGGTCTCGACACCATGGGTGCGCCGGTACGCCGCCGTGAGCGCCTCGGAGAACCGCTTTGCTTCGTCGTAGACGCTGCGCTCGCCGATGGGGTTCACGTGACCCCAGTACGACTCGGTCTGCGGATGCACGAGCGGATCGCCGTAGACCTCACTGGTGGAGGCCATGAAGAAGCAGGCGTCGTGGTGCCGGGCGAGCTCGAGCAGGTGTCGGGTTCCGATGCTGCCGACGTCGAGCGTCTCGATCGGCAGGGCGAGGTAGTCCTTGGGTGACGCCGGACTCGCCAGGTTCATGACCGCATCGATGGGGCCGGCGAGTGCGTCGACCGTCGAGCGGCTGGGTGATGTCGTGGTCGACCAACACGAAGTCGGCTCGACCGCCGAGGTGCGCGACGTTGAGCGCGCTGCCGGTGACGAAGTTGTCGAGACACACGACCTGGTCACCGCGTTCGAGCAGCGCATCACACAGGTGCGATCCGAGGAAGCCGGCGCCGCCGGCAACGACGACGCGCATCAGCGTCGGCCCACGCCGTCGTAGCCGAAACCTGCCTCGCGGACGATGTCGGGTTCGAACAGGTTGCGGGTGTCGACGATGGTGACCCCGGGCCGCGACCGAGCGGCGAGTTGCGACAACTCGATCTTGGCGAAGTCGGGCCACTCCGTGAACACGGCGATCACGTCGGCGCCGTCGGCGACGTCGAGCGGATCACCGACGATCTCGATGCCGTCGAGGACCGCTGCCTGATGCGGCGTGAGCACGTCGGTCGTCGTGGGATCGAAGGCTCGAACCACCGCACCGTGTGCCCGCAGTTCGCCGATGATCGCCAGGGCCGGCGATTCACGCAGGTCGTCGGTGCCGGCCTTGAACGTGAGCCCGAGCGCCCCGACGGTCACACCGGACAGGTCCGCTCCACTGCGTCCGGCGGCGATCGAGATCTTCGACACCATGCGTTCGAGCTGCTCGTCGTTGACGTCGATGACGCCGCGCATCATCGTGAAGTTGTAGCCGTGGTCCTCGGCGATCTTCACCAGGGCCCGCGAGTCCTTCGGGAAGCAGCTGCCACCCCAACCCGGCCCCGGCCGCAGGAACTGCATACCGATGCGGCTGTCGGAGCCGATGCCCTCGACAACGGCGGCGACGTCGGCGCCGACGGCCTCGCACATGGCCGCCACGGCGTTGACGAAGCTGATCTTCATCGCGAGGAACCCGTTCGCCGCGTACTTGATCGTCTCGGCCGACGCCGGATCGGTGATGTGGATCGGCGTGTCGATGCTCGCATAGAGCTCGGCAACCCGTTCCGCCGCCCCGCGGTCGGCGCTGCCGATCACCACACGGTCGGGATTCAAGAAGTCGTGGACGGCAGTCCCTTCCCGCAGGAACTCGGGGTTCGACACGACGTGCACATCGTTGCGCCGGAGCACCCGTTCGACCGCCAAGGTGGAGCCGACGGGCACGGTCGACTTGTTGACGACGACGGCGCCGGATCGCAGGACCGGCCCGATCTGGGCGGCTGCCTGCTCGATGTACGACAGGTCGGCGCTGCCGTCGTCACCCTGGGGCGTCGGGACGCACAGGAACACGATGTCGGCGTCGCGTGCGGCGGTTTCGGCCCCGAGCACGAACTCCAGGCGGCCTGCGGCCCTGGCGGCGTTGACGATCGCCTCCAGCCCCTCCTCGACGATCGGGATGTGACCGGCGTTGAGCATGTCGACCTTGCGCTCGTCGATGTCGCCGCACACCACGTGGTGTCCGAGATGGGCGAAACACGCACCGGTGGTCAGGCCCACATAGCCCGTGCCCACCACGGCCAGTCGGATCGGTCTGTCGTTCATGGGTTCGGTTCCTCGTCTGCCGGCTCGCGGCCGCGTGCCTCATCCGAGCGGCCCGTGCAGAGGCTATCGGCCCAGCCCCGAGCGACGTTGACACCTGTGACGCCGTGACGCCCCTGTGACGCCAGTGTCGGCGGCATCCCCGATCGGGCATTCGATGGATGGGTACCTTCGATGAGGTGAATCCGTTGCTTGCCCAGACCGATCTCGACAACACGTGTGGCACGAACCCCAGCTGGATCTGCGAGCGATTGTTCGAGCTGACCGACGGCAACCGGGTCGTGGGACCGCTCGTCGACGCGCTCATCACGGTCGGCGTGATCCTCCTGGTCGCCTGGATCGCATCGGTGTTGACCCGGCGCTACTTCGCCCATGTCGTCGCGCGGATGATGGCCCCGGACCGGACCGCGGCGTCCCGCCACATCTCCAAGTTGGGCACCCGCGCCACCGAACTGGTGGCGAATCCGATGGGGATCGACGACGTGCCCGACCCGCGACGAGAAGCACGGATCAACTCGATCTCCGCCGTCATCGGGAGCACGAGCACGGTCATCATCTGGTCGATCGCGCTGGTCATGGCCCTGGGCGAACTCGGCATCGAGCTCGCCCCGCTGATCGCCGGATTGGGGATCGCGGGCGTCGCGCTCGGTTTCGGCGCCCAGAGCCTGGTGAAGGACTGCATCGCGGGGCTGTTCATGTTGCTGGAGGATCAGTACGGAATCGGCGATGTCGTCGACCTCGACGAAGCGACCGGCGCCGTCGAGCGGGTCTCGCTGCGCACCACGGTGCTCCGCGGGGTCGACGGGACGGTGTGGCACGTTCCGAACGGCGTCGTCCAACGCGTCGGGAACATGTCGCAGCTCTGGTCGGTGGCCCTGATCGACGTCGACGTCGCCTACGACTGCGATCTCGCAACGGCGCGCCGGGTGATCATCGACTGTGCCAACGACGTGTGTGCCGGCGACGAGTGGGTCGACGCGGTGCTCGATCCGCCGCAGCTGCTCGGCGTGGAAGCGTTGGCAGCGGACGGCATCACGATTCGCGTGACGGTCAAGACACAGCCGGGCAAGCAATGGGGGCTGCAGCGAGCCCTGCGCGAGGCGCTCAAGTCCGCGCTCGACGGAGCCGGCATCGAGATCCCGTTCCCGCAGCGCACCATCTGGGTGCGTCGCGACGACGATGCGGCGATGGCGGCCACGGGTGACGATCCCGCCGCAACCACACCGTGATGTCACAATGACGACATGACCGGCGCGGAGATGGTGGGGCTCGACGCATTCGCGCCGGCGTTCCCCGTCTTCTGGCTGCTGCTCGGTGCGCTGTGCGCCGTCGGCGGGTTCGCCACCTTCGCATGGCAGCAACGACGGGTTGCGCCACCGCGACCTGCTCCGGCGTCGACGGTCGACCGACTCCGCGACGACACGCCGGCAGTCGTCAACATGCTGGCGAACGATGCCACCGTCACCGCCGCAGCATTGCGCGCCACCGTGATCGACCTGGCCGCCCGGGGCTGGCTGCGCATCCTTCCGCCCGGCGACGACGACGAACTCGCGCGGGTTCGCCCCGCGGCGCAGGCCTACGACGGCGATTCGTTGCGACCACACGAACGACTCGTGCTGCAACACGTCGTCGCGCGTTTCACCGCTGATCGTGCGATTCCGGCGAGATATCTGGCCGTCGACATCCGCGGCGCCTGGTGGCGCAGGTTCAGCGGTCTCGTGGCCACCCAAGCGCGCGACACCGGGCTGGTCACGCGCCGTTGGCGTCTCACCGATCTCGTCGCCCCGGCTGCATTCACCCTGCTCGGAGCCGTGTGCTGGTTGCTGGGTGCGAGCACCGGAACCGACGTCGCCGTGATCGACTCGGTCGAACGGCGAATCGGATCGTGGCTGTTGCTGGCCGCACTCGTGGTGCTGGCCGTCATGCTCGTTCGGGTGCTGGTCCAGCCGTTGTACACACACACCAACGAGGGCGTCGTGGCGACGAAACGATGGCTGGCGGTGCGACAGCGTCTCGACCAGGCGGGATTCGGCGATCTGGCGCCGAGCGCGCAGGACATCGGCGACCGCCGCCTCGCCTACGCCGTGGCGATGTGTTTCGCCGAGGGGGCCGCAATCGAGCTGCCACTGGCCCGCGAGGACCACTTCCGAGCATGGAGTTCCGTGGGTGGCCACGCCCGGCTCGTGCGTGTGACGTACCCCTCGCGTCTCGGCTTCGGCGTCGCGCCGTACGTCGCGATTGCGGTCGGCGCGGTGCTGCTGGTGGCGGGGCTCCGCCTGCGGAGCTGGTCGACCGACGTGGCTCGCGGCCAGGGCTTCGATTGGATCTACGAACAGCTGCCGGAACAGGACTGGCTCATCGTCGACGTGGCCACGGCGGTGTCGATCCTCTCGTTCGTACCGATCCTGATCGGGCTCTGGCTCGCGATCGCCGGCATCGTCGATCTCGTGTCGACCGTCGAGCGAACAGGCGTCGTCGTCCGGGCCCGCCGCCCGGTCGAGGTGTCGAAGCTCCCGCGACGGTTGCGCCGGCTGCTCGATCGCGATCGTTACCGGGTGTACCTCGCCGTCGACGACGGATCGACCGACACGATCGCCGCATGGCGTGCGACCGAGCGAACCGCCGTCCCCCAGGGTGCCCGCGCCACGGTCAAGGCCTCACGGGTGCTCGGCCGGGTGCGCAGTGCGACACCGGTCGGTCATCGTCTCGACGACTGAGCGTCCGACGTCTGACCGGCGCCCACCTTCCAGAACCCGGCCTTGAGGTACTCGCCCTCGCGGAAGCCGACGGGATGGTCGACGTCGTGGCCGGTCCGGCAGATCTCGGTGATGGGGCGCCCCGCGGCCGCAGCGGCATCGAGCACGGTCTCGAAGAACTGGTCGGCGGTCACCCGGCTCGAACACGACGCCTGCACGAGCACGCCGCCGGGCCTGACGAGGCGGAGCGCGAGGTGTGTCAAGCGGGTGTACGCGCGCAGCGCACCCTCGACGTTCGCCTGTCGCTGCGCGAACGACGGCGGGTCGACGACCACGACGTCGTAGTCCCTTGCGGTGCGTGCGAGCTGCACCATGACCTCGAAGGCGTCGCCGACCTCGGTGGTGAACGCACAGTTGCGCACCGCATCGAGGTGGTCGTTGAGCGCCATGTTGCGTTCGGCCGCGGCCAGCGTCGGCGCCGACAGATCGACGGCGTGGACGCTCCGGGCGCCACCGGCGGCGGCATGGACACTGAATCCCCCGGTCGAGGCGAACACGTCGAGCACGTCGCGACCGGCCGCCATCGAACCGACGCGCAGGCGGTTGGCCCGTTGATCGAGGAAGTGTCCGGTCTTCTGGCCGGTGCGCACGTCGGCTTCGAACGCGAGACCGCCTTCGATGAAGCGCACCGGGCCGTCGGCGACGACACCGGCGATCACGTCGCCGTCACCGAGACCGAACGTCTCGCCGGCCTGGAGATTGCGCGCCAGTCGCAGCACGACTCCCTCGCAGCCGGTGACGTCGAGGAGCGCCCGAGTCAGCGTCAACAGGTGTGGGAACCAGGCGCCGGAGTAGAGCTTGATCACGAGGACGCCGGCGTATCGATCGACCACCAGGCCCGAGAGTCCGTCGTTCTCGCCGTTGATCACCCGGTAGGCGAGTTCGTCGGCTGCGGGGTCCGACGTGAAGATGTCCCGCTTGACGAGGGCAGCCTCGATGGTGGCTCTCCACCACCCCGCGTCGATGGGGGTCGGCCGCCCGACGTGGAGGATCCGGAAACGAATCGGCGACGTCGGGTCGTAGAGGGCGAGTGCGACGAACTTGCGGTCACTGTCGAAGATCACGGCCAGGTCACCGGCGTCGGCCTCGTGGCTGATCGAGGTCACCGACTCCTCGAACACCCAGGGATGGCGGGCCTTGACGTGGCGCAGCGCGTCAGGGGTGACCCTGACGGCGAGGCGTTTGTCGTTCGGGCGCGGGACGCGCAACAACCGTCGATGGATCTCCGGGCGGGTCATGGGTTCGGCAACGACGTCACGATGCCCACGCTCGGCTCGACACTGCCACCGTGGATGTCGGCCCATGCCGACTGGACACCATCGGGCCCGTCGGGCGCACCGTCGCGGTGCTCGATGGTCAGCCACGAACGACTGCCGTCGATGAACTCGACGATCGCTGCGGTCGTGAGCATCTGATACTGCTCGGGGCCCCAGGCGGCGACGCGACGCTCGACATCCGTCGGCGCGAAGAAGAACTGCGGCGCCGGGCCCGGCAGGCCCGGTGCGTCTGCCGGCGGCATGGCGTCGTGGTGACTCTTTCCCACCATCATCGAATACTTGACGTGGTCACCGAGATGGGCGTGGATCGCGGCGAGCACCGCCGGATTGCCCGCCATGTCGATGATCACGCTGTCGACCATGGCCAGGACGCCGACCTCGTCGTAGGTGAGGACCGAGTCGTAGAAGCCGAGCGAACGGACGAACTCGACGTTGCGAGCCGAGGTGAGGCCGACGACGCGCAGCCCCTCACGCTGCGCCGCGCGCTGTGCGAATCCGATCGCAGTCTTCGACGATGCCGAGATCACGACCACCTGATGGGCACCGAAGTATGCGTCTCCCGTGGCACTGCCACAGTCGGCGAAGAACTCGTCGGCGAGGAAGCCGGTGAGGAACAGCACACGGAGCACCGCGTGACGGTCCTCCCCGTCGGGCGAGGTGTCGTACCAGGGGTCGACGGCGGTCGAGAGGTAGGCGCGGTAGATCGGAGCGTGCGCCTGCCGATGGGCGCCGTCGTCGCGGAATCCGTCGTCGGTGGCCGACGCGGTGAACGTGACCGAACTCGCCATCGGGAACCACCCGTAGTACCGGCCACCGACAGGCAGGTCGGGAACTCGCGACTCGACGATCTCGGCCCACCCCATCGCGGGCACACGTCCCCACGTCTGCGGGTCGTCATCGGCAGGGAAGAAGTCCCAGTAGCCGAGCATGTCGCCGGCGCCGGCGTAGCTGACGTTGTTGGCGGTGACCGCGAAGCTGTCGATGCGGAGTCGGATCTGACCGTCCGACAACTCGCCGGCCACGACCGGGCTGAGACGGGTTTCGCCGAACGACGCCCGTCTGACTTCCAGGACCTGACCGCTGTTGTTGTCGTGCGCCATACTGCCAGCATGCCCGATTCCAGCTCGCCGCTCGCACTCGCCAACCTCTTCGGCCTCGACGGCAAAGTTGCCGTGGTCACGGGCGGATCCCGCGGCATCGGGTTCATGATCGCCTCGGGTCTCGTCGCCAACGGCGTGCGCACGTACATCACGGCCCGCAAGGCCGACGCCTGCGACGCGGCTGCCGCCGAGTTGTCCGAACACGGCCACTGCATCTCGTTGCCCGCCGATCTGTCGACAGCCGACGGTCTGGCGTCGTTCGTCGATCGGTTCACCGAGCGTGAATCGCAGGTCGACATCCTCGTCAACAATGCCGGCGCGGCCTGGGGCGCGCCGCTCGGCGAGTTCCCCGAGATCGGTTTCGACAAGGTGATGGACCTCAATGTCAAGGCCCCGTTCATGCTGACGCAGGCCCTCCTGCCCCAACTGAAGGCCGGCGCCACTGCCGAGGACCCGGCGCGGGTCATCATGATCGGCTCGATCGACGGGATCCGCGTCCCGGTCGGCGACAACTACTCGTATTCGGCGTCGAAGGCCGGGATCCACATGATGGCTCGACACATGGCGGCGCACCTGGTGCGCGACAACATCACCATCAACTCGATCGCGCCAGGCCCGTTCGAGTCGAAGATGATGGCGTACCGCCTCGACGACCCCGACAGCCGCAAGATGGTCGAGGCCGGCGTCCCCCGACGCCGGATCGGTTCGCCCGAAGACATCGCGGGAACCGTGATCTTCCTCGCCGGACGAGCCGGGGCCTACACGACGGGTTCGGTCATCCCCGTCGACGGCGGCATCTCCACCCTCTGAGCGAGACGCGGTGTCATGAGACGCCGCGTCAGTCCACGCTCGATTTCGTCGAGGCCGGTCAGTTCCGCAGAGAGTGCCCACGAGACGCGTGGCTTGATCAGGATCGATGGCGTGGGCGTCGACACCCAGATACCGGGCGAACGGACTCTCCGTGTCGGTCGGAGAGCGATGTCGGCGTCCTCGCAGTAGACCCCGCCCATCCCGTCGAGCTGCGCCGATGTCGCGGCCCAGACCGAGGTGGAAGCGCCCTGCTCGGGTGTCTTGAACAGTTCGTTGACGTTGCCGTCGGCGTCGACCCACCCCATGTCGACCATCTCCTCCTGTGGGAGGTGACGCTGGAGTTCGGTCATGATTCCGCCAGGGTGCACGGCGAAGGCCCGTACGCCGCGCGGCTCACCGAGGGCGTCGAGTTGGACGGCGAAGAGGGCATTGGCGGTCTTCGCCTGGCCGTAGGCGACCCACTTGTCGTAGCCGGTCTCGAACTGGACGTCGTCCCAGCGGATCGGCGACAGCTTGTGGCCGGTCGACGACAACGAGACCACCCGCGCACCCCCGTCGGCAACGAGCGCAGGCCAGAGCCCGTTCACGAGCGCGAAATGACCGAGGTGGTTCGTGGCGAACTGCGCTTCCCAACCGGGACCGACTCGGGTCTCCGGGCAGGCCATGATCGCGGCGTTGTTGATCACGATGTCGAGCGACACACCGCTGGCGACCACCGCGTCGGCACATCGGGCGACGCTGTCCTGGTCGGCAAGGTCCAGTTCGGCCACAGCGATTCGACCGGGTTCGATCCGATCGAACGATGCGTCCGTGAGCGCGCCGATTTCCGACAGCACCCGGCGTGCGTGATCGGGCCGCCGAGCGGGAACGATCACGGCGGCACCCGCGTCGGCGAGCGCGCGTGTGGTTTCCAGGCCCAGGCCCGAGTATCCGCCCGTCACGAGGGCAACGGTGCCGCTCAGGTCGCGGCCGGCGATGACCTCGACGGGGGTCGAGCGCATCCCGAATCCGGACGGCAGTGGGGCTTGGGCGGTGCGTGACGGCATCGTCGGACCGTAACGCACCGGCCGGCGCTCGCTCAGAAGCGAGGCGTGATCAGGCCGGCTCGTCCAACTGGGCGACGTTGCGCTTGGGCGCTGTCAGGCGGTAGGAGGCGTCGAGCAGTTCGGCGATCTCGGTCCAATCGGTGTCGGCGTCGAGATCGATACCGATCCAACCGGAGGGCCCGAGGTAGGCCGGCACGTAGACGCGACCATCCTCCAGGAGTGCCTGGCGATCTCCGGGATCTGGCAGGACGACGAGCGATTGGGGGTGCTGCACCCAGTCGCCGTCGACCCTCCGCGAGCCGCCGAAGTAGGCGAACACCTTCTTGGTGTGAAACGCCGGGCGGCCGTGCGAGACCTTCTCCGCGCTGCCGGGCAACGCTGCAGACAGTTCGCGCACCCGCTGCAGGCAGGGGTCGTCGTCGTCGAACATCTGCGGATGCGCCATGGCCCACGAGCGTAGGCGCAGCGGATCGTTCGAGGCTGTCGACCGGGATGCCTACCGTCGCATCAGCGGCGGAACCAGCTCTTCTTCGCCACGTCGGTAGTCGCCGCCGAGCACTGGCAACGCTCGGCGTGTGGGACATGGCCGAGCACCTGCTCGACGTGGGCACCGCAGCCGGCCCAACTCGGGCGGCCACAGGTTCTGCAGGAGGTCTGTCTACACATACCCCGGAGGGTATACCGGAATCGCGATCGACGCAACCCGGAGATTCACGCATCGAGCGCCAGCACCACCGTCACGGTCAGTCCGCCACCGGCGGTGTCGCTGAGTGTCGCCGAGCCGCCGGACGCGGTGGCGAGCGCGTCGACGATCGCCAGGCCCAGCCCGGTACCGGGCCTCGATATGTCTCCGCGCCAGAAGCGACGCATCGCATCGCGCTTGTCGTGGTCCGACATCCCAGGGCCATGGTCGACGATGGTCACCGAGGCCGACGTCGCTGACGTGTCGAGCGCCACTGTCACCGTCGAACCCCCGGGCGACACCAGCAGCGCATTGTCGAGCACGTTGTCGAGAATCTGTTCGATCGCACCGGGAACCGTCCGGACGACAACCGGCGCGCCGTCGCTGCCCGGCCCGACCAGCGTGACGCCACGGTCCTCGGCGACCGCCGTCCAGGTGTCGACCCGATCGTGGACCAACGATCGAAGATCCTCCGTCGTCGATGCCGGCTGATCATCGGCACGCGCCAGCTGTAAGCAGGTTGGTGACGAGTTCGGTGAGCCGGCCCGTTTCATCGATCGCCCGCTCGACCTCGTCGTCGACTCCGGCCGGACGTTCGTCCTCGGCCAGATGGCTCTGCAGGTTCTCGAGCCGCAGCCTCAACGCAGTCAACGGCGTGCGAAGTTGATGCGAGGCGTCGGCGACGAATGCTCGCTGCGTGCTGAGCACTCCGTCGAGTTGCACCGCCATCGTGGTCATCGTGTCGTCGAGCGCCCGGATCTCGGGCGGGCCGGCCAGGGCTGTCGGCGTGACGGTCAGGTCGCCCGACGCGAACCGGCTCGCGGTGTCGGTCAACTCCCGCAAGCGGTCGGGTGACCGACCGCGCAATCACCCAGCCGATGACCGCCACAGCGAGGAGCACGACGGCTGCGACGCCTGCCAACCCGAACCAGAACGAGCGGATTCGCGCACTCACGTCGCTGGTGTCGAGCGTCACGCGGAGCGCACCATGAACGGTTCCGCCCGAAGCCACCGGAAGCGCGACGAACAGCAGATCGGTGCCCAGCGTCTCGGAGTTGCGGGTACCGGCCGTTCCGACCCCGTTCAGTGCCGACGCCACCTCGGGACGCGTCGAGAAATCCCGGGGGACGTCGCCGGCCGTGTCGACCCGCGAGATCCCGCCGTTGTCGACCACCACGACCCGGCCGCCGGTTCGAACGGAGTAGACGACGGCAGCGGTCGGGTCGAGGGGCAAGCCGGCCTCGAGATCGTCCTCGTACAGCGTGGCGATCACGTTGGCGTCGTGTTCGACGTCGGCCTCCAGCCGTTCCTGCTCGCGCTGCGCGTAGAACACGCCGAGTGGGATCTCCAGCAGCAACAGCACGATCAGCGTGATCGTGAGGTAGCTGAGCAGCAGCCGCTTGGTCACGCCGGCTCAACCCTCGGGTTCGCCGTTGGCGTACCGATAGCCGACCGAACGGACGGTTTCGATGACGTCGGCCGACAGCTTGCGCCGCAGCGACGCGATGTGTACGTCGAGCGTCTTGGTGGAACCCCACCAGTGCTCGTCCCACACCTCGCGCATCAGTTGCTCGCGGGTCTTCACCGCGCCCGGATCGGACGCCAGACACACCAGGAGGTCGTATTCCTTCGGTGTGAGCGCGACACTCTCGGAGGCGAACTCGACGCTGCGGCCGCGCAGATCGATGACCAACGTTCCGACCTCCAGCGAGGCTGACGGGCTCTGGCCCGGGGTGGTGGAGGTCCGCCGCAGTACCGCCCGGATCCTCGCCACCAGCTCACGGAATCCGAACGGTTTGACGACGTAATCGTCGGCACCGAGTTCCAACAGCACGACACGATCGATCTCATCGCTGCGCGCGGTGACCACGATGATCGGAACAGCGCTCACCGCCCTGATCTCCTGGCACACGACTCGTCCTTCGAGGTCGGGCAAACCCAGATCGAGGAGCACCAGGTCGACCGGCGGCGCTGCAAGCGCTTCGGCGCCGCTCGCCGCGAGCACGACCTCGAAGCCTTCACGCCGCAATCCGTCGGCCAAGGGCTCGGAGATCGTCGGGTCGTCTTCGACGAGCAAGAGGCGCACGCTGCCACATTCGCGCACCGGGGCAGCCACCAGAGGATCGCTTACCGAACGTTTGCCTTGGACTGGCCGACCGTTGGGTTGCCCGGGCGTACCGTCGCCGTCATGAAATCACTCACCAGCCGAACCTCTCTCGTCACCGCCGTCGCTGTCGCCGGCGTGTTGATCGCCGGCACTGCAGCGGTTGCCGCCAACATCGGCATCCTCAACGCGTCCAACGACAGCTCGATCGGTTCACTCTCGGCCACCGACGATCTCCTGCCCTCCACCACACTCGATCCGGGCGTTCCGATGGTCGTCGAGCTCGCAGCCCCTGCTCTCGAATCGACCACCACGGAAGCACCCACCACGACGGTGGCCCCCGGAGCGTCGTACGTCGTCGACGAAGCCGGCACCGTCTCGGTGACCTCCTCGCCTGCGGGGCTCGCCCTGCTGGATGCTGCCGCAAACCCCGGTTGGACCCCAACCGCGACGCAGCCCGATGCCATGTCGCTCCGTGTTGCGTTCGACAACGGCACCCGCACCGTCGTCTTCACGGCAACACTCAGCGCTGACGGCACGATCGTGGCCGACGTGACCGAGCCCGTCATCGTCGCCGGTGCCACGCCGAACGCCCCGGTTGCCGCTCCGTCGGCCGCTACGCCGTCCTACTCGGACGACGACAAGTACGAATCGGACGACGACAAGTACGAATCGGACGACGACAAGTACGAATCGGACGACGATTCGCACGAGTACGAAGGCGGCAGCGACGATGACTGACATCGACCCGCTCCTGGGCCGATCGCTCCCGCCGCCTGCAGGGCCGCCGCAGCCTCCGTACGTCCCCTCGGCTCCCTCCACGGCCCGATCGACGACGGAGCTTCCGGCCCGGGCCGCGGCACGCACGACCCGACCACGTCGACGCCACCCGGCGGCCGGCGGGCGCATCGTCGCCGCCGGACTCGGCGCCACGACGATGTTCGGACTCATCGCGGTGATGGGGGTGGCCCAGGCTGCCTCGACGTCCACCACCAGCACGCCGGCGGTCGACGGCTCGATCACTCTGACGCCACTGCCGACGATCGCACCCGCGATCGCACCGGCACAAACGATTGCACCAGTCGTCGGGACACCCGACCCGGCCGTCGCCGCAGCGCAAGCTGCACCAGCACCGACGGCCCCGGCCGCCGCCCCGGCCCCGATCGTGCTCCAGGCCCGGCCCGACGTACAGGTCGTCACTCCCGCTCCGGCGCAAGCAGCGCCCGCTCCGGTTGCCACCACCAGTGGGAGTGGCTGAGCATCGAGCTCGCGTCATGGCGAGCGAGTTGCACGTGATCGTCGTCGGCGACGCCGACGCCGATCACGCCGTGGAGCTGCTCGAGGATCTCGAGGCGCACTGGAGCCGCTTCCTCCACGACTCCGACATCACCCGCCTGAACCACGCTGCCGGCACGCCGGTCAGGGTCGATCCCTCGACCGTGACCTTGGTCGCGACGATGGTCGAGGCCTGGCGCTCGACCGACGGAGCGTTCGACCCGTCGATCCTGCCAACGCTCATCGAGTCCGGTTATCGAACCAGCATCGACGACCCCTACCGCGTCACCTTCCTGCCCGATGGTCGGCTGGTGGTCGGCGGCTACGACGCCGGTCCCACGATGGGTGACATCGTCATCGACCCCGACGCATCGACGATCACACTCCCGCACGGTCTCGTCATCGATCCGGGCGGCATCGGAAAGGGCCTCGCAGCCGACCTTGCCGTCCGCCATCTCCTCTCCCTCGGTGCCGACGGCGCGCTGGTGAGCATCGGCGGCGACATGGCCATGGCCGGAACCCCGCCTCACGACGCCGACGGATGGACCGTGGCGGTGCAACTTCCCGACCGGACACTCGGCAATCTCTGCACGCTCCAGGTCGGTGCCGGCGGGGTGGCGACATCGAGCACCCGCTCTCGTCGGTGGATCCACGATGGCCGGGAACGGCACCATCAGATCGACCCTCGTCGAGCCCAGCAGTCGTCGACCGATCTGGCCACCGTGACCGTCATCGGGCGTTCGGGATGGCTGGCCGAGGCCCACGCCACGTCCGCGCTGCTCGCAGGTGCGCACGATGTGCTCGACTACCTCGACGACCACGAACTCACCGGGATCGCCATCGCCCTCGACGGGCGCGTGCTCGCAACGGCCGATCTCTCGGTCGCCGCACACGACGGCCTGCTCGAAGCTGGAGCCGTGGCGTCATGAGCCCGCAGTTCTGGTGGTTCCTCACTCGAGCCTCGGGCATCGTCGCATGGCTGATGCTCACGGCATCGGTCATCTGGGGCATCGTGCTGTCGACCAAGGCATTCCCCGAACAGCGCCGACCGGCATGGTTGCTCGACCTGCACCGCTGGCTCGGTGGCCTGACCGTCGTCGTTCGTGGCGATCCACATGGCTGCGCTGGTCGCCGACAGCTACGCTCTATTTCGGGCTGGTCGATCTGTTCGTGCCGTTCGCCTCGGCGTGGAAGCCGGTGCCCGTTGCGATCGGGGTGGTGGCGTTCTGGCTGCTCGTCGCGGTCGAGATCACCTCGCTGCTCATGAAGCGCCTCCCGCGCCGAATCTGGCGTTGGATCCACTTCTCGAGCTACGCGGTCTTCCTGCTGGCGAGCCTCCACGCCGCGTTCGCGGGCACCGATACTTCGCAATGGCTGTACCAGGTGACTGCCGCTGCATCGATCATCGCGGTGACGTGGTCGACGATCTACCGCCTCACCCATCGCAAGCGAATCCCCGCTCGGCGCCTAGCGTCGTAGTGGCTGGCATCGGCCAGCCTCTACACAGGGAGTCCTGATGGAAATCGACAGCCTGTTCGGATTGCCGGCGCACCCGCTGATCGTGCACGCGGCGGTGGTGTTGTTGCCGATCGCAGCCATTGCGCTGATCGTGGTCGCGGCGATTCCGCGGGCGAGAAAGCCGTACGCGCCGATCGTGCTCGGCCTCGCCCTCGTCGCGACGATCGCGGTGGGCCTGGCCCAACAGTCGGGCGAGTCGCTCAAAGGCGACGTGAAGGAGACCGAATTGGTCGAGGAGCACGCGGAACAAGGCGAGACCGTGCTCCCTTGGGCGATCGCTCTGACCGTGGTCAGCGCGCTCGTCGCGGCCGAACCCTACGCGCGCAAACGCTTCGACAAGCTCTCGCCACGGGTCGTCACCGCGGTGCTCGTCGGTGCCTCGTTGATCGTCGGCATCGGAGCAACCGTCACGGTGATCGACGTCGGCCACTCGGGAGCGAAGTCGGTCTGGGACAACGTCGGCACCTGACCGGCAGCGCCGTCAGACGAGCGTGAACTCGACCCCACCGATGTCGAACCGCTCACCTGCACGCGACCGGTCGACCGCATGGAGGTCGACTCCATCGATTCCGTCGCCGCGTTCACCCGCTGCCACGAACCGCACCGATTCGGCGATGCCGAGATCGGTCCATCGACGGCCCAAGGCGTCGGGATCCTCGGACGCCACGGTGACCGTCGAAATCGTGTCGACGGTGCGGGATTGCGTCCTCGCCGCCATCGACGGCCAGTCGGGTCCACCCCAGCGCCAACTCCCCGACGGGACGGGTTCGTCGAGTGAGACGATCGCACCACCGACGTCGCGAGGATGCAGGTGCCGACCACGGATGTCGGGGAGGTCCGCCGCCCAGATGACTCGAGCGTCGCGGACTCGCGAGGTGGGCGAGCCTGACATCGAGATCGTCCACCTCGTAGATCGCCATGTAGCCCCCGGCGCCACCACGCTTGTCGAGCAGGCGTCCGACGGTCGTGTCGTCCTCGATCGGTGACAGCACTTCGAGGAACTGGTCGCCGACGAGCAACAGCGCATTGCGCAGACCGAACTCGGCGACGCCTGGATCGTGGAAGCACACCTCGAGTCCGAACGCGTCGCGGAGCTGATCGACGACCGGGTCGAGATCGGGTGCGATCAGTGCGACCTGGCGGAGACGGATCACGATTCGCCCCGCAGGAAGTCGATGATCTCCGGGAACGCCGTTCGATCCTGGACGAGGAACATGTGGCCGCCGTCGAACACGCGCAGCGTCGCGTGCGGCAACCGATCGACGAGCATCACCGAGTTTGCCACGGGAGCGATGTCGTCGTACTCCCCTGCGCACACAAGCGTCGTCTGCCCGATCGAGGCCAGGACATCCAGCACATCATGCCCCGCCCGCGCTCGCAGCTGCCGACCGAGTCCGGCGAGCTGTTCGGGGTCGGGAACCGAGCGTGCGGATTCGACCATCAGGTCGTAGTACCGGCCGAGCCCGGGGATCGGTTCCTCGGCGTCGGGATCCCAGCGTCGATCGTTGAGACGCATCCGGGTCGCGAACGCCTCGTCGGGTTCGAGGCGACCGAGCTCGTGCAGCGGATACGACGCCGACGCACCCCCGGCCGAGGTGCAGCAGAGCACCAGCCGATCGATCAGATCCGGGTGTCGATGGGCAAGATTGAGCGCGACCATGCCACCGAAGCTGACACCCATGACATGGCAGTGTTCCCATCCCATCGAGCGAATGAGTGCCGCGGCGTCGTCGGCGTAGTCGGCCATCGAGTAGTCGCCACCTGGTTTCGATGTCCGGCCGAGCCCTCGTTGGTCGTACGACAGGGTTTCGAACGAACGATTGACCGGGAGGATCGAGGCCGGCGAACGTCGCAGATCGTTTCCCGTCCCGCTGATGTACACGAGCGGCGGACCCTCACCGTGAACCTCGTGGTAGATGTCGATTCCGTTCACCGCGGTCGTGGGCACGTCCCCTTACTAGTCGGCCAGGGCGCGGGATCTACGCTCGCGGCATGCCGCTGCACCATGTCGCCTATGCCACTCGTGACGTCGATGCGACGACTCATTTCTACGAGGATCTCATGGGGTTCCCGCTGGTGCACACCGAGATCACCGCGCTCGGCGAGAGCTGGATCCGTCATGTCTTCTACGACATCGGTGCGAACAACGGTGAGGCCGAAGCGATCGCGTTCTTCGAACTCCATCAGGTCGGTGAGAAACCGGGATGGACCACCGATGTCTCCGACGGCGTGGGCCTGCCGTTCTGGGTGAACCACTGTGCGTTCCGAGCATCGGCCGAACAGCAAGAGGCTGTTCGGGCCCGGATGGCGGCGGAGGGCATCGAACCGGCGATGGAGCAAGACCACGGGTGGTGCCATTCGCTGTACTACCTCGACCCGAACGGCATCATGGTCGAGCTGTGTCGGGACACTCCGGGCTTCGATCCGGAGCCGGCCGAAGCCCACCGGCTCCTCGGCGTCGACCCGCTCGTCGAGGCCGCAGCCCACGCAGCCGAGGGAGCCTGACGTGCCCCGCCTCGGCCAGGTCGGCAAGGACGACGCCCATCCACTCGCGCAGGCCATCTACGGCATGATCTTCGACGACCGCGACCCGGTCGTCGAACCCGGCACCGCGTCCGGCACGCCGGGCAACTGGTGGACGGTGTTCGCGCTCGTCCCGGACGCCTTCGACCACACCACCGCCGGTTTCCAGTTCTACCGCGACCCCAAGCGCCGCCTCGATCCCAAGCTCCGCGAGCTCGGCCAGACGCGGGCAGGGTTCGCGGTCGGCAGCCGGTTCGTGTTCAGCCAGCACTGCAAGGCGATGCGCGATGTCGGCTTCAGCGATCAGCAGGTCGCCGCGATCCCCGCGTGGTCGGTCGCCGACTGTTGGAGCCCGGTCGAGCGGGTGGTGCTCGCCTACACCGACTGCCTCACGCTTGCAGCACGGCCGTGTGCCGGATGCACTCTTCGACGAACTGAAGCGGCATCTGTCCGACGAGGAGATCCTCGAGTTCACCTACGTCACCTGCACCTACGCGATGCACGCCACGATGTCGAAGGCGCTGCGCCTCGAGTACGACGACGTCGACGAGCCCGTCGTCGAGGTGGCCGACCCGTCGGGCCGCATGGCCGGACTCGACGTGATGGCGGTCGTCGACGATCCCGCACTGTCCGACGACGTCGATGGCGGCTGACCCACCAACCCCAACCCGAAATTCGGAGCGAAGGTTGCGCTCTGCGCAACCTTCGCTCCGAATTTCCGAGGTTGGTTCCGAGGTTGAGCCGGGCTGGGAGGTGCTCCCGTGATGTTGGCGACGACTCGGCGATCTGGTCGAGGACGTCATCGTGCGGATCGACGGACCGGTGAACGTTGCCTCGGACACGCCCGCGCACATCTCCCGCCGCCGGGGCGGAAGTGCGGCCAACGTGGCCGTGGCGGCAGCGGAGCTCGGATACCCGGCACGCTTCCTCGGCCAGGTGGGTGTGCGACGCGATCGGCTCGGCACTGCTCGCCGAGATGACTGCCGACGGTGTCGATGTGACGGCCGTGCGTCGTGCGGGTTCGACCGGCACGATCGTCGCGCTCGTCGATGCAACCGGGGAGCGGTCGATGCTGACCGACCGTCGTGCGTGCATCGATCTGTCCGATCCCGATGCGTCGTGGCTCGACGGCGTCGGCATCCTCCACGTCCCGCTCTACTCGCTGGCCACCGGCGCTGTGGCCGCCACCACGATCACCGTGATCGGTTGGGCCCACGAACGAGGCGTCGAGGTGTCGATCGACGTGTCGTCGAGCGCGGTCATGGTCGCCATGGGCATCGACCGGGTGCACCGTCTCCTCACCGATCTCGACCCAGCCGTGGTCCTGGCCAATCGAGACGAGGCCAGGACGCTCGCGATCGACGGCCCGGTCGGCCGGTCGGTCACGATCGTCAAGCGTGGGCCTGATCCCGCGGTCGTGTACTCACCGAACCACGATGGGGTCGAGGTCGCGGGACTGGCCGTGGGTGATGTCGGTGACACCACCGGCGCCGGCGATGCGTTCGCAGCAGGGTTCCTCACCCATACCGACGGATGGCGGAACGACCCGATCGCCGCGTGCAGGTCAGGTCACCGGTGCGCCGCAGCGCTGCTCACCAGGCGAGCAGGCCGGTGATGTCGAACGAATCGGCGGGGACCTGCGTGGCGAGCGGCCGATCGCTCGGCCGCATGTCGAGCACCATCGCAACGCTCTGATCGGCGACTGTGACGTCGAACGACGCCCGGCGGAGTTGGTTGTCGGAGGTGACCCAGACGTCGTAGGTGACCGTGTCGGGCACGTCGATGCCGACCTCGTCGAGCTTCGAGCCGGCCTGCGGCGACGCGGCGATGGCCTCGGCCAGATCGACCGTCACCTCGTAGTGGACGGTGTCGACACCATCGATCGACTCGTTGCCGACCTCGACCACGTTGTCGGAGTCGAGCAGCACCCGAGCCGATTCGGTGGGGTCGACCAACAGCTCGTTCTGCATCTCGTCGAGGGACGTACCCGACTTCTCGGCGAGCACGCCGAGGTCGGCAGACACCCACGCCGAATCTCCGGGGAGCAGGCCCCCGAGGGCATCGGCCGAGATGTAGATCACGCCCGTCGAGCGATCGAACAACATTTCGACGGAACCAATGCCGATCGGGAGCGGTCCGTCGAGTGACACCAGCGCCGACAGGTCGGTCGACACCGACACGAGCTGGGTTTCGTTGTCGACCGCTCCGGTCACGGTGACATCGCCGAGATCTCCGGCCGTGACCGTGAGGTCGAACTCGACCGAGCGGGCGTCGATCGTGTTCTGGGCAGCAGCGGCGAGCGAGAACGGTTCGGGCAGGGCGACACCTTCGTTTCCCGACGACCCGACGGCGACCAGCGCCCCGATGGCGAGCGCGACGATCGCGACGATCGCCACCACGATCACGCCACGACGAGGTGCGGGCTCGGCTGGGGTGCCGCCGCACGCCGGTTCGGGTGGGCTCCACGAGGCGGGCCCGGTGGGTGGGGCGAACGTCGTACTCATGACTCCAGGGTACGACCGCCCGCCGGGGACGTCACGTCAAGACTCCGTCCGGTACGGTCGATCGCATGGCGGACAGCAACCACGTCGACGTCCTCGTGGTCGGAGCGGGACTCTCGGGCATCGGCCAGGCGTACCACCTCCAGACCGAGTCACCCGATCGCACCTACCTGATCCTCGAGGGCCGTGCCGACATCGGCGGCACCTGGGACCTGTTCCGCTACCCCGGCATCCGCTCCGACAGCGACATGCACACGCTGGGCTACGAGTTCAAGCCGTGGAACGCCGAGAAGTCGATCGCCGACGCTCCGTCGATCATGGCCTACCTGCGCGAGACGATCGCCGAGAACGGCATCGACCGGCACATCCGCTTCAACCACCTCGTTCGTCACGCGGACTGGTCGAGCGAATCAGCGACGTGGACGGTCGACGTCGAGCTCGCCACCACGGGCGAGCACGTCACCTACACCTGCAACTTCTTGTCGATGTGCTCGGGCTACTACTCGTACCGTCACGGCCACACCCCCGACTTCGAGGGCCGCAACCGCTTCCATGGCCGCATCGTCCATCCGCAGCAATGGCCCGACGATCTCGACGATGCCGGCAAGCGGGTCGTCGTCATCGGCTCCGGCGCGACGGCGATGACGCTCGTGCCGGCGATGGCGACGACAGCGGCCCACGTCACGATGCTCCAAAGATCGCCCACCTATGTCGCTGCCGGCCCCGACGTCGACGTGATCGCCAACGGTCTGCGCAAGGTCCTCCCCGACTCGGTCGCCTACGGCGTCACCCGTTGGAAGAACACCAAGCTTCAGCAGTTCGTGTACAAGCGGATGCGCGCCAATCCGGACAAGGCCAAGCGGTACCTGGTCGATCGCGTCCGCAAGGCGCTCGGGCCCGACTACGACGTCGACACCCATTTCACGCCGAGGTACGCACCGTGGGATCAGCGGCTCTGCCTCGTGCCGAACGGCGATCTGTTCGAGGCGATCAACGCCGGCACGGCGTCGGTCGTGACCGACACGATCGTCCGGTTCGACGAGACCGGCATCGAACTCGAGTCGGGTGAGCATCTCGATGCCGACATCATCGTCACGGCGACCGGCCTCGAGATGGTCACCCTCGGCGAGGTCGACTTCGCCGTCGACGGCGAGCCGATCGACTTCGCGCACACCTGGTCGTACAAGGGGTTCGCCTACTCCGACGTGCCGAACCTGGCCTCGACGTTCGGGTACGTCAATGCGTCGTGGACACTTCGGGCCGACCTGATCGCGACCTACACCTGTCGCCTCCTGAACCACATGGCGGAGACGAAGACGACGATCTGCACGCCGCGTCTGCGGCCGTCGGACGCGTCGATGGTCGCCCGGCCGATGCTCGACCACCTCACGTCGGGATACGTGCAGCGCGCCGTCGACCGCTTCCCCAAGCAGGGCGATCGCGAGCCGTGGATCAACCCGCAGGACTATGCGAAAGACCGCAGGATGTTCCGCAAGGAACCCGTCGACGACGGCGTGATGCTGTTCAGCACGGCGCGACCGTCGGTTCAGGTCGACGACGACCGCGGCCGCCAGATGGCGGTGTGAAACGCACTCCACACCGGTGAGCCGTTGGCGGTGACCTCCACGTCGAGATCGACGAACCGGTGGCCCTTGCGTTCGTACTCGTCGGCGACTCGCCCGCGGACCTCGACATCGTCACCGCTGCGGACGATTCCACGGTGTGTCGCACGCGTCGAGACGTGGATCCACGGTCCGAGGACGACGTTGCGGAACAACACGCCGTTCGCCTGCCGTGCCAGGAACCCCGGATGGCAGACGGCTCCGGCCGCGTATGTCGAGCTGTCGTCGCGAATCTCGCCAAGGTAGATCGCCGCCGAGTCCTCGCGATACGTGAACCGCAGCGTGCCGAGGGTGGTGCCGACCGCGAGCGTGTCGTGGGCCGCCGGTGGGACGGGGTCGGGACGTTCGGCGGCGTCGATCCGCTCCGGTTCGGGGAGATCGCCGGCGAGCGCAGCGCGCCCTGTCGCCCTCACGACACCGTCGGGGCCGGTCACGGTGAGTTCACCGTCGTCGTCGAGCCGAACCGTCACGACCTCGCCGTCGTACACCGGCAGCACGAACCGGCCGGTCATCGTGGAACCCGTCAGGAACGACTCGCCCCATCGATCCACGCAAGGGCGTGTCATGTACGCCCAGACGTCGACTCCGGGCACGAGCCCGCCACGGAAGCCATAGGTCTGCGCGACCGCATCGTCGTGCATCCGATTGGTCGAGTCGAACGCGGTGTTGTACGCCTCGACGGTGTACTCGTGGATCCCCATGACGACCGTTTCTACCAGTCGGTCGGCCGATAGTCCTTCAGGAACTGTCCCCACACGTGCTCGCCGGTGTTCGCGCCGTCGATGATCGGGTCGACGATGCGGGCCGCCCCGTCGACGATGTCGAGAGGCGGATGGAAGCGATGCTCCGCCGTCTTCTGCTCGGCGATCGCCAGGGGGTCCTCGTCGCTGACCCAGCCCGTGTCGACGCTGTTCATGCTGATGCCCGACGCGTGGAAGTCGGTCGCCGACGTGCGCGTCATCATGTTGAGCGCCGCCTTCGCCATGTTGGTGTGGGGATGGCGTGTGGTCTTGCAGAGTCGGTAGAACTGCCCTTCGACGGCCGAGACGTTCACGACGTGTTTGTGGTCGCCCGGCGTGGCGTCCATCAACGGCCTCAGCCGGGCGTTGATGACGAACGGCGCGACCGCGTTGACGAGCTGCGTCTCGAGCAGCTCGACCGACGACACCTCGTGCAGCAGGAGTCGCCACGAGTTGCGATCACGGAGGTCGATCTGCTGGAGGTCCTGGTCGAGGCGACCAGCCGGGAAGAGGTCGGCCTGCGCATGGACTTCGTCGGGAAGCAACGGCGTCTGCGACATCGCTGCGGCCTGCGTCAGGCCCGCCAGCGGCAGCGGTGTTCCCACGACGTCGAGTTCGTCGCCGGACCCCGGCAACAGGTGGTAGCCGCGCAGGCCCTCGTAGGCGCCGACGAGCCGGAGGACATCGGGGTCGAGTGTGTCGAGCGCGGCTGCCTCGCCGTCCATCATGTGACGGTAGAAGTCGGGCGGTCGACGAACGGTCTGACAGGCATTGTTGACGATGAAGTCGAGGCGGTCGCGGGTGGACAGCACGTGCTGGCAGAAGGCTTCGACGCTCGGTGTGTGGCGCAGGTCGAGGCCGAACACCTCGAGACGGTCGCCCCACTCCTCGAAATCCGGCTCGGCCGCATATCGCGCTGCGGCATCGCGTGGGAACCGTGTGGCCACCACGAGCGAGGCGCCGCAACGCAACAGCTTGATCCCGGCCTGGTAGCCGATCTTCACCCGACCGCCCGTGAGCAACGCGACCGTGCCGGTCAAGTCGGCGAGTTCGCCCCGCTTGGTGAAGTTGAACTCGGCGCACGCGGGGCAGAGCTGGTCGTAGAAGTGGTGCACGTCGTGGTACTTGACCTTGCAGACGTAGCAGTGCTGCGGCTCGACCGTTTCACGGTAGGTCGGCTCGTCGACATCGTGCTGGGCGAAGCCACGGGGCGCGTACACGTTGGGCGTGGTGAACACGGTCTGCTCCCGCAGGGTACGGATCCCCGTCTCCGCGAGCACCGTCTCGTCACGTTGCACCTTGGCCGAGCGGCGTTGGCGCTTGAGCGCCTTCGTACGGATCCGCCGCTCCTCCGGGTCGGCGCAGAAGACGTCACCCGCGGCGTTGAGCAGCTCGATCTTCTCCTCGGGCGACAGTGACGTCAGCAGGTCGCGTGACGCTCCGACGCGCTTGAGCAGCTCGGTGGCAGCGAGCAGTTCAGCGCGTCCGACCGACGCGTCAGGCACTGGTGATGTCCAACGGCGGGCGGTCGCCGAAGTTGATGCCGAGGTCACGCGCCGTACGCATCGTGTCGCCGTCGAGTGGCACCAGCTTCAGTTGACGGGTCGCCTCGGAGAGCGGCACGTACACGACGTCCGGGGGCTGGAGACCCACCATGATGCCGTTCTCCCCCTCGTCGAGCGCCCGCACCGCGGCGGCCCCGAACCGCAGACCGAGCAACCGGTCGAGGGCGGTCGGCGACCCACCACGCAGCAGGTGACCCAACACGACGGTGCGGGTCTCCTTGCCGGTCAGCGCCGAGATCTCCGCCGCGACCTTGCCCCCGACGCCACCGAGTTGGACCGCTTGGCCGACCGCGTGGCCGATGACGGTGACATCTCCGCCCACCGGTCGGGCTCCCTCGGCGACGACCACGATCGTGAAGCGCGAGCCGTTGCGATCACGTTGCAGGATCGTCTCGGCGAGGTGTTCGAGCTGGTACGGGATCTCCGGGATCAGGATGCAGTGGGCGCCGCCGGCCATACCCGTGTGCAGCGCGATCCATCCGGCGTCGCGGCCCATCACTTCCACGACCATGACGCGTCCGTGCGATGTCGCCGTGGTGAACAGCCGGTCGATGCACTCGGTGGCGAAATCGACGGCGGTGTCGAAACCGAATGTCGCTGTCGTCTTGTCCAGGTCGTTGTCGATCGTCTTGGGGACACCGATGACTCGCAGGCCGGCCTCGTAGAGATGGTTCCCGATCGTGAGCGACCCGTCCCCACCGACGGTGATCAGGGCGTCGATTCCGGCGTCGGTGAAACGTTGGATGAGCTCGTCGGTTCGGTCGACCTCGACGTACGTCCCATCGGGCTGGAGCACCGGATAGCTGGTCGGATTCCCGCGGTTCGTCGAACCCAGGATCGTCCCGCCGGTGTGCTGGATTCCCCGAACCGACTGACGGTCGAGGACCATCAATCCCCCGTTCGGATACTCCTCGGGATGCATCAACCCGTTGAAGCCGTCACGGATGCCCACGACCTGCCATCCACGGTTTCGGGCGGCGAGCGTGACCGATCGAATCACGGCGTTGAGACCCGGGGCGTCGCCGCCGCCGGTGCTGATCGCGATGCGAGAAATATCATTCACGGGGTGCCAGGGTAGGCCAACGGCGAGCACTCCCGATCCGAACCTGCCAGCCGTCACGCACCGTTCACCTTCGGCACCGTCGTTGCGATGTGGTTCGATGCCTGGATGGACCCCATCGAACCAACGATCGACCTCGGCGGACAGGTGGCCCTCGTCACCGGCGCCTCATCGGGGCTGGGGCGACGTTTCGCCCTCGTCCTGGCCGCGAACGGCGCCCGCGTCGTCGCGACCGCCAGGCGCATCGACCGCCTGAACGACCTGGCCGCGGAGATCGCCGACATGGGATCGACCTGCCTTCCGGTGCAGCTGGACGTCACCGACGTCGACCAGATCGCCTCGGTCGTGGCCACCGCCGAGGAGTTCCTCGGGCCGGTGCAGATCCTCGTGAACAACGCCGGCATCCCCGATGCCCAGTACGCGACACGGATGCCGACCGAGCTGATCGATCAGGTGCTCGACACGAACCTGCGGGCGCCGTTCATCCTGTCCTGCGAGGTTGCCCGCCGCCTGATCGAGTTGAAGTTGCCGGGGCGGATGGTGAACATCTCCTCCATCGGCGGGTTCCACTATGGAGGTGGCGGCGCCGCGCTGTACTCGATCAGCAAGGCCGGCGTGAATCGCTTGACCGAGGCGCTGGCCGTCGAGTGGTCGCGGTTCGGGATCAACGTGAACGCGATCGCCCCCGGGCTCTTCGCCTCCGAGATGTCCGACGGCATGCTCGAACGCATGGGTGATCTGACGAAGGCCTTCCCGAGGCGACGGATCGGCCAGCCGGAGAACCTCGACAGCACGTTGCTGTACCTCGTGTCGCCGGCCTCGGAGATGGTCACCGGCACGATCGTCAAGGTCGACGACGGCCAAGGACCGCGCTGACGTGACCTCGAGCGCTCAGGCGTGCGGGGTGATCAGAGCCTTGTCGCCGGTGGCCATCTTGGCGTAGCGGCGAACCTGGTCGGGGTCGACGGCGTCGGCCAACGACAACCGCATGCCGTAGGTGCTGGCGAATGTGGTCGTGATCTCGTCGGCGACACGTTGACGCAGCCGGTCTGCGCCGTCGTGGCCGAGTTTCATCAGGAACGGTGTCAGCAGCCAGCCGCCGATCCCCCACGACATGCCGAAATCACGCCGCAGCGTCGTGGGGCCCCGGTCGAGTCCGCCGTAGATGTAGACCTGCTTGTGGGTGTCGGAGCCGTACCGGCTGAACTCGCCCGCCTGCTCCCCTGCCACCTTCTCCATACGCGACAGCAGCGTGCCGGCCAGTTCGCCGCCACCGATGGCATCGAACGCGATCGTCGCTCCCGTCGCCCGCAGCGCGTCGGTCAGGTCGTCGATGAACGTCTCGGCACTCGAGTCGACGACGTGGGACGCCCCCTCGGATCGGAGCAGGTCGACGTGTTCGGGTCGACGGACGATGTTGACGAGTCCGACCTCGTCGTCGACACAGATGCGGTTGAGCATCAATCCGAGGTTCGACGCACCGACCGTGTGGACGAGCGCCGTGTGGCCCTCTGACCGCATGGTCTCGACCATTCCCAGCGCGGTCAGCGGATTGACGAAGGCCGCCGCTGCATCGGCGGGATCGGTGCCGTCGGCCATCGGGAGGCACTGGCTGACGTTGAGCGTCCGGTACTGGGCGTAGGCGTTGCCCGACAGGAATCCGACCACCCGGCCGACCAACGCCTGTGCCGCCGGCGACGCCCCGGCCGCGACCACGATCCCTCCGCCCTCGTTGCCGACCGGCATCGCCCTGCCGAGCCGAGCTCGCTGAGCATCGAAGACCGCTGTCGAGACAGGGACCGCCACAGCGGGGTGCATGCCGTCGCCCGCCGCGAGCGCCGCTGCCACGTCGCCGGAAGCGAACAGCATCCCCAGGTCGGAAGGATTGATCGGTGCCGCCTCGACCCGCACGACAACCTGGTCGTCGAGCGGAGCCGGCACGTCGCTGCGACGCACCGCCAAGGTGACGATGCCGTCGTCGCTCAGCGTCGAACGCAGTTCCAGACCGTGGTCGGGCACGTCGTGTGAGGTCATCGAGCCATCGAACCACACACCGCCGACCAGGCCCGACCCGGAGCGTCGGCATCAGTCCTCCAGATCGGGTGATGCGAAATGCCGCAAACGCCGCCATCCTGGGTGACGACAACGGCCATCGCCGTTCGACAATCATCAAACGAGGAGAAAATCTCTCATGTTGCTCGCCAGCGAATTCGGTACCGGCCAGGTCTTCTGGTCGATGCTGTGGTTCTTCATGTTCTTCATCTGGATCATGATCCTGTTCCAGGTGTTCGCCGACATCTTCCGCAGCCACGACATGGGCGGCTGGTCCAAGGCGCTGTGGACGATCTTCATCATCGTCGTGCCGTTCCTCGGTGTCTTCATCTACCTGATCGCCCGGGGCAGCAAGATGCAGGAGCACGCCGTGGCCGATGCGAAGGCCATGGACCAGGCACAGCGCGCCTACATCCAGCAGGCCGCCGGCACCGGCACCAGCGATGCCGATCAGCTCGACAAGCTCGCCGCGCTGCACACCGCCGGCAAGATCGACGACGCCGAGTACGCCGCGGCGAAGGCCAAGGTCCTCGGCAGCTGACGCTGCTGTCGAACGAATGAACACCGCCGTGGCGGGCCCCCTGACCTCCGCCGGGCAGGGGGCCCCGCCGGCATTCCACCTGTTGGCGAAGCCGACAGGACCCATCTGCAATCTCGACTGCGACTACTGCTTCTTCCTCTCCAAGGAGATGCTGTACCCGGGCGACCGGTTCCGGATGGCCGACGATCTCCTGGAGAGCTACATCCGCCAGCTGCTCGAGGCGCATCGGACCCCCGAGGTGACCATCGCCTGGCAGGGCGGAGAGCCCACGATGATGGGCCTCGACTTCTTCGAGCGTTCCGTCGAGCTGGTCGAGAAGTACCGCAAGCCCTGGCAGCGGCCCGAGTACACGATCCAGACGAACGGCGTCCTGCTCGACGAGCGCTGGGCGCGCTTCTTCGCCCGTCACCGCTTCCTGGTGGGC
The DNA here is from genome assembly GCA_963747375.1 of Ilumatobacteraceae bacterium. Taxonomy (GTDB): domain Bacteria; phylum Actinomycetota; class Acidimicrobiia; order Acidimicrobiales; family Ilumatobacteraceae; genus Sva-07. The sequence continues at coordinate 412,058 of CAVVFL010000002.1, read as the reverse complement.
CTCTCGGTCGACGGGCCGCGGGAGATCCACGACACCTACCGCGTCGACAAGCGCAAGCGCGGTTCGTTCGACCGCGTCATGGGTGGCTTCGAACACCTCCGCACAGCTGGTGTCGACGTCAACGTGCTCTGCACCGTCCACGCCGCCAATCAGGACCGCGCCCTCGAGGTCTACCGGTTCTTCCGCGACGACATGGGCGTGCGCTTCATCCAGTTCATCCCCATCGTCGAGCGATCGACCGAGGAGCTGCTGCAGATCGCCAACCGCGGCTGGAGCACGACGTCGAGGGACAAGCGCCCCCTCTACGTGCAACAGGGCCATCGGGTCACCGAACGCAGCGTGAGCGCCGAAGCGTTCGGGCGTTTCCTGATCGAGGTGTTCGACGAGTGGGTGCGGCGCGACGTCGGCGAGGTCTATGTCCAGATGTTCGACACCGCGCTCGCCAGCTGGTACGGCGAACCGGGTGGGCTGTGCATCTTCGCCGAGACGTGCGGGTTGGCGCTCACGGTCGAGCACAACGGCGATCTCTACTCCTGCGACCATTTCGTCGAGCCCGACCACTTCCTCGGCAACATCACCGACACGCCGATGATCGACCTGGTGGCATCCGAACAGCAGGTGGCGTTCGGACGGGCGAAGCGTGACACCCTCCCGCAGTACTGCCTCGACTGTGACGTCAGATTCGCCTGCAACGGCGGCTGCCCGAAGGACCGGTTCATCAGCACCCCCATCGGAGACGACGGCCTCAACTACCTCTGCGCCGGCTACCAGCAGTTCTTCCGGCACATCGGACCGGCGATGACCACGATGACGCAGCTCCTGCGCCAGGATCGCGCGCCCGCAGAGATCATGCACATGCCGCCGCAACGCCGCCGAACCGACTGAGGATCCCGGCTCGTACGATCTGGGCGACGACGCTGCGGGCGTTCGTGCGTACCGTCGTGATCGAGGCTCCCATCAGGGGACCCCGGGACGAGAGGACGACCATGAACGCTTCCGATGACGACTTCACCCAGACCACCGGCTGGACCGGCTGGATCGTGTTCGCCGCGACGATGATGATCATCGGCGGCAGCCTCAGCATCATCTTCGGGCTGGTCGCCGCAGTGAACGACCAGTGGGTTGCCTTCACCAATTCCGGCTCGGTGTTCCTCGACGTCAGCCAGTGGGGCTGGGTCCACATCCTGCTCGGACTGCTCGTCTTGCTGTGCGGGTTCGGTGTCCTGAGCGGCAACCTCTTCGCGCGCACGATCGGCGTGTTCGTCGCCGCGGCCAACCTGGTCGGCAACTTCTTCGTGATCCCGCTCTATCCACTCTGGGCGTTGACCGTGATCGTGCTCGACATCCTGGTCATCTGGGCCCTGACTGCCCACGGCCGGGAGATGAAGACCTACTGAGTTCGGCCATGGCCGCTGCACTCGACGTCACAGGCTCTGCGGGCCCGCTCGATTTCTACGTCGTGCGCCTCCCCTCGCTGGACGCCATGCCGTTCGAGGCGGTCCGCGAGATCCTGTCGCTGGTCGACGCCGAGATCATCGCCGTCGTCGACCTCGTCGTCATCGAGCGGGGAACCGGGACGACGATTGCGACGACGGAGCCATCCGCTCTCGATCCTCGCCACCCGTTGTCCGCGTTCGTCGGCACGGTCGAACCGTTGTTGACGAGCGCCGACCTGGCGATGCTCGGTGAATCGCTCCCGCCATCGACGTGCGCTGCCGTGTTCGTCATCGAACAGGTGTGGGCCACAACGCTCGACGAGACACTCGACGCGTGGGGCTGTTCGATGGTGCAGCGCGGGCCGATCGGTCGTGTGCCGACACCATCGCCGACGGCAGCCGGCGATTCGGCGAGACGACGCGACGGGCCCCAGGTGCTCGCCGACCCGTTCGCACCCCATCGGCTGTAGATCGGCGCTGGAACCACTCGGCATCAGGGGGTATATTCCACTGCGCGCCGGCCGCCGACGCCCTCCCCCCGACCGCGATGACCGCTCACACCCCCAAGACTCCGAGGTTGGGCGCGCAGTTCGCAATCGCGCCTCATCGGCTGTCTCCGCCTCTCTCACTCGGATCCGCTCTCGGACGTGAGCGTCTCCTCGACCGACTCGATCGAGCGGGCGGCCCCGTCGTGACGGTGACCGCCGCGGCCGGGTTCGGCAAGTCGACCCTGCTGGGACGCTGGATCGAGCAACTGGCGGGCCCCTCCGCATGGTTGTCACTGGATGCGGGGGACAACGACCCGATCAGGCTTCTGCGCGGCGTCATGGCCGCACTCGACACCGTCGCACCCGAGGCGGAACTCCTCCATGTCGCACGACATGTCCGACCGCAGACGACCTCGAAGGCGTTGGTCCAACTCGAGGTCGGGCTGCGATCAGCGGTCCCGTTCGTGCTCGTACTCGACGATGTGCACCACATCTCGGAACCCGATGCTGCGGCCCTGCTCGACGCCATCATCCAGACGATTCCCGACGGGAGCCGGATCGTGCTGGCAGGACGGTCCCTGCCACCGATTCGGTCCGCCCGACTCGAACTCGCCGGCGACCTCGACGCGCTCCGCCCGAACGACCTGCTGTTCACCGAGGAGGAGACAAACGCCCTCCTCGACGAGTTCGCCGACCGGATCGACCGGGAACAACGCCAGATGTTGACGGATCGGCTCCAGGGCTGGCCGGCCGGCGTCCAGTTCGTCGTGCTCGGCATGCGGGCCGGGGACAGCGACATGGTCGGGCAACCCCTGACGAGCAGCAGCGATCTCCTGACCCGCTACTTCCAGCAGGAGTTCCTGCGCTCCCTTCCCCACGCCGAGCGACAGTTCCTCATCAGCACATCGGTCCTCGAGCGACTGTCGGGCGAACTGTGCGACCACGTGCTCGACCATCCCGGAAGTGCACAACGACTGGACGAGCTGGTGACGTCGGGAAACGTGTTCGTGATTCCCATCGGCGACACCGGCGTCTTCCGCTACCACCCGCTGTTCGCCGACATGCTCCTGGACGAGCTCCGCCGCCTCGCACCCGAGCTCGAAGTCCCGCTTCGGCGCCGAGCGATCGACTGGCATTCGGCCCACGCTGAGTGGAATGCGGCCGTCGACCAAGCGCTGGCAAGCGATGGCCGCATCGACGCTGCAGCGGCGATCTTCGAGCACCTCGTCCCAGCGTTGTCGACGGGCGAGGTGGCGTCGGTCGGTCGCTGGTTGAGCCACTTCGGGGCCGTCGAAATGCGCTCGAATGCTCTTCTGGCGATCGCGGCCGCATGGCATGCGGTCTTCAGCAACAAGTCGACGGAGATCGAGCGGTGGCTGCACGTGGCCGAGCGGGCGCACTTCCCCGGCACGCTGCCCGACGGGACGGTCGATGTGCCGACCGCCGTCGCCGCGATTCGGATGCTGGCCGGCCAGTCCGGTGTGCTCGACACGCTGGCCAACGCCCGCACGGTCTGCGAAGCAGGTGGCGGCGGAGGCCCGTGGCGACCGGTCGCGATCATGACCGAAGCGGTCGCGCTCCAACTGAGCGGCGAGGTCGACGACGTTCGCCCGCTGTTGGAGATCGCCGAGTTCGAGACACGCGGCTTCGCCGCAGCGCATGCGGTCACGGTGACACACCTCGGACTCGACGCGCTGTACCAGCACAACGACGCCGAGGGCACACAGCTGTTGCGCGACGCAGCCGAGGAGATCGAGACGTCGGGGCTCCGCGAACTCGCCCACATCGCGATCGTCTTCGCCGGACAGTCTCTCGCGACGGCTCGCACGGGCGCGACCGCGGCCTCGCGGCAGGCGTCCGACCACGCCGAGTACCTCGTCGGCACGATGGACACGGTCCACGTCCGCAGCCGGATCCACATCCACCTGATCCTGGCCGACGCCGCCCTCGTGCGAGGAGACGACGCCACCGCTCGCCGTCTTCTGCGCTACGCACACGAACGGCTTTCTGCCGAACCCGACGCCGTCGTGCTCCACCAGTGGGCGGAGCGGACCGCCAAACGCTGCGCCACCCGCAACGGCGCGCCGAGCATCGAACTCACACGGGCCGAGCACCGGGTCCTCGAACAGCTCGCGACGCACCGCACGCTGTCGGAGATCGGTGATCACCTCTACGTGTCGCGCAACACGGTCAAGACGCACACCGTGTCGATCTACCGCAAGCTACTCGTGTCGGGGCGCAGCGAGGCCGTGATGCGCGCGGTCGAACTCGAATTGTTGGACACCGGCGGTCGCGAAGGCAGCCGAGCCGTCGCCGGCAACCGCTGACGACGGCTCGGTCGATCGTTCCGCTGGGCGGCTCAGCGACGGTCGCGGCGATCGTCGCGCCGGTCCTGACGTCGGTTGACGCCGTGCGAGACGACGGCGGCGGTGCCGACGACGGCGGCGGTACGGGCAACAGGTGCACCGACGACTCCGCGTCGGGCGGCGCGTGCGGGACGCAATGGCATGATCAGGCTCCTTCTGCTTCGATCGACGCAGCGATCGCTTGGATGGGAATACGGCCGTTGGCCACGAGTTGGCCCCCGGCGCGACGGGCTGCTGCGGCGAACGGTGAGGCCCAGGTGTTCTCCCAGACCAGCACGCCGGCAGTCGTTCCGGGCTCCATCGCCTCGGCGAGGTGTTCGAGGTCGTCGGCCGCGAGGATCTCTGCGATCTCGGTCTCGAGCGCCCGCAGTTCGTCGAGTTCGTCGAAGTCGTCGATCTCGAATCCCTCGATGTTGCCGTCGGCGTCCTTGACGATCACGACGAGGTCGAGGACCCGGATGATCCCGGCCTCGGTGAGCGACGCGAGTTCCGCCGCCATCTCGCCGTTGAACGTGGCTTGTCCGGCCGGGAACTCGATCACGAGATAGTCGACGGGACCGAATTCGTCCATCGATGCATCGGTCATGGGTGGCTCCTTCTGGCGAACGGATTCGCCGTTGCTGTTCTGAGATGTTGCTCTCCGATCATCGTCGCACCGCCGCGACCGGTCGCCGTCATCCAATCGGGGTGAAGTTGTCCGGCGCGGTGAAGCTGTCCCGGGTCACCCCGATCGGACGATGTCGGATCGCCCTGCATCGGACGACCATGATGGAGTGGTACCGCCGCACCGGGTGGGTCGAACGAAGGGGAAGCACCGTGGACAACGACACAACCGCAGAGCTGCATGACGGGAGGGCGCACGCCGTCCTCGTCCCGATTCTGATCGTGCTTGCAGCGGTCATTCTGCTCGTCACCGCGGTGAACGTGTGGGTGGATCGGGCGGCGCTCAACACCGACAACTGGGTCAACGCAGCCGACGAACTGCTCGCCGAGCCTGCGGTCCGCGAGGCGATCGCCGTGTACGTGGTCGATCAGCTGTACACCAATGTCGACGTCGGCGCCCAGCTCGGCGAACTGCTGCCCGGCGACTTCGGGGGACTCGCCGGCGCCCTCGCCTCGGCCCTGCGCAACCCGGCGACCGATGCGGTCGATCGGCTGCTGGCGACCGATCAGGTCGCCGAGATCTGGTCGAACGCCAACCGCATCGCGCACGAGACGATCGTCAACATCCTCGAGGACGACTCGAGGGTCCAGGCACTCTCCACTGCCGGCGGAAGCGTGACGCTCGACCTGCGTGAAGTCGTCGTGCAGTTGGCAGACGACCTGGGCCTGCCCGGCGCGGTGGTCGACAGGCTTCCGGCCGAGGCCGGGCAGGTCACCATCATCGAATCGTCGAAGCTGGAGGACCTCCAGTCGGCCGTGACGTTCGTCCAGTGGGCGTCCTGGCTGCTGTTCTTCGTGGTGATCGCCATCTACGCCGGGGCCGTCTTCCTCGCCGACGGATGGCGCCGGGTCGCCACTCGGAACGTCGGTCTGGCCACCACGATCGTCGGGTTGCTCGTGCTCGCCGGTCTCCGCTTCGGCGGCGACCGTCTGCTCGACAGCGTGGTCCAGAACGAGAGCAACCGAGGTGCAGCGGAAGCGGTGTGGCGCATCGGTTCGTCGCTCCTGCACGACATCGGTTGGAACATCACCACACTCGGAATCCTGATCGTGCTGGGCGCGTTCCTCGCCGGCCCGACCCGCGCCGCCACGGCGATCCGCCGCTTCATCTCACCTCTGTTCATCGGCGGGCCCGGTGCGCGCTGGGGCGTTGGTGCTGCCATCTTCCTCGTGATGGTGTTGTGGGCGCCCCTCCCGGCGCTGACGAACTGGTTCGGCATTCTCGTGTTCGCCGCCATCCTGGCAGCGTGCATCGAGGGTCTCCGGCAGCTGTGCCTCGACGACCGGGCAGGCATCGTCGAGGAACGCATCGAGATCGACGTCGTGGAGGTCGAATCGGGCACCGCCGGCTGACCTGGTCCGCGAGGGCAATGCCCGTAGGATCGACCGGGCCATGGCACCAAAACGCCCGATTCCCCTACCTGCAACGAGTCGCAAGCTCGTTCAGGGCGCGGTCATGCTCGCGATCGCTGCCCTCCAGGACGAGCGGGTGCGGAACCAACTCGCCAAGGCGCCGGCAGCCGCTCGAGCGTGGGCCGCGACACGACGATCGAGCGACCGCGAGACGACGACCGGTCTGGGACGATTCGACCCGACGCAGCGCTTCGGTCAGAAGGGCATCCAGCGCCGACTCTCCGCGCTGCAACACCATGCCGATCTCGTGTTCCCCGATCGGAATGATCCGACCGGTGCTGCGATCCACCAAGCGATCGACGAGCTGAATCGGGCGACCGCGATCTCCGAGACGATGCCGCTCAACGAGCGACGCCGCGCCCGCGGGCGCATCACGTCGGAACTGACGCGACTCGAGGTCGCACTGGTCGACGCAGTGTTGCCGGCCGGGCAACAGGCCTGACGCACGGGCCACCGGCGTCGAGTCAGAACGGGCGGTCGTTGGTCCGCTTCTTCGGCGGCGCCTTGAACGGCGCCTCGATCAGCGTTTCGAACTGCGCGTCGTCGGGCTGCTTCGGATCGTTCAGGTTCTGCAGGTACTTCTTGATCGCGGCGCGCGCCGGCGGCACGTGGGCGCCCTTGAGGCCGACCGAGCGGCTCATCGCGTCCTTGGCCTTGGCGACACGCTCCTTGCGCGTGGCCTTCTCCTCGTCGGAGTAGGTCTTCTGCACCTTGTTGGTGCGGGCCTCCTGCTCGGCGAGTCGGCGGGCTTCTGATTCCTGGAGCGGTGTGAGTTTGGCCTGCGGAGCCATGTTCGTGATCCTTTGTCTCGTGAGGCCTCGCAGGGTAACCCGTGCGGCTCCGAATGAAGCGCACGGGGTCCCGAATCGCTAGCGTCGCCGACGCCACTCATTCGTTCTCCAGACAGGAGCGCTCCATGCGCGAAGCAGTTTTCGTTTCCTACGCCCGTACCGGTCTCGCCAAGTCGGGACGCGGCGGATTCAACATCACGCCCGCGATGTCGATGGCTGCCCATGCCATCAGCAGCGCGGTCGCGAAGTCGGGTGTCGAGCCCGAAGCCGTCGAAGACGTCGCTCTCGGCAACGGGGCGCACGGAGCGGGCAACCTCGGCCGCCTCGCTGGTCTCCTCGCCGGCCTTCCCGTCACCACTGGCGGCAACACCATCCAACGTCATTGCTCCTCCGGCCTGAACTCCATCGCCGTCGCCGCCAACTACATCAAGGTCGACGGCGCCGATTGCGTGGTCGCCGGTGGCGTCGAGTCGATCTCGATCCCGAGCGCCGGCATGGGTGGATCGATCAACATGGATCCGAAGCTGCAGGAGATGTACCCGGCGGTCTACATGGCGATGATCGAGACGGCCGACATCGTCGCGCAGCGGTACAACGTGTCGCGCGAGTACCAGGACGAGTACTCCTACACCTCGCAGATGCGCATGGCCGCCGCCCAGGAGAACGGCCTGTTCGAGGACGAGATCGTTCCGATGGCCACGAAGATGAAGTTGGTCGATCGCGAGACCAAGGAGGAGTCGATCGTCGACTACGTGGTCGACCGCGACGAGTGCAACCGGCCGACCACGACCCTCGAAGGCCTGGCCAAGCTGGCGCCCGTGCGCGGTGAGGGCAACTTCGTCACCGCCGGCAACGCCAGCCAGCTCTCCGACGGCGCCGCCGCGGTCGTCCTGATGTCGGACGAGGAGGCGTCGCGTCGCGACATCGAGCCGATGGGCGCCTTCAAGGGCTGGGCCGTGGCCGGCTGCGAGCCCGACGAGATGGGCATCGGTCCGATCTACGCCGTGCCGAAGCTGCTCAAGCGTCACGGCCTGACCGTCGACGACATCGACCTGTGGGAGCTGAACGAGGCGTTCGCCAGCCAGTGCCTGTACTCGCGTGACACCCTGGGTATCGACCCCGAGAAGTACAACGTCAACGGTGGCTCGATCTCCATCGGCCACCCGTTCGGCATGACCGGCACCCGGTGCGCAGGCCACATCCTCCAGGAGGGCAAGCGCCGCGGCGCGAAGTGGGGCGTCGTCACGATGTGCATCGGCGGCGGCCAAGGCGCCGCCGGCCTCATCGAGATCTACTGATCACACGACCCAGGTGACCGGCACCCTCGGGTCCGGGCGGTAGACGCAGTACGTCCCTGTGCCGATCGCCTGGACCAGGTGGTCACCGAGCGTCGGATGGTGTTCGGCGAGGCGGTGCAACGCATAGCGCATCGATCGCGTGACACTGGTCCGGGCGCGCTCGGCGGTTGCGCCGGCCATCCGAGCGCGGCCACCGAGCCCGACGGCGCGCGACAGCTCGGCGATCAGGTACTCGCGATCGTCGATCGCGAGCGCGAGTCGGGCCTGATCGTTCATCGTCGTGGCGTCGTCGATGTCATCGTCGATCTCCGACAGCCGGCGCCGGTACGCCGCTCGGGCCTGGTCGTCGAGGTGCAGTCCGGCGTGTCCCCCATCGCTCGCCACCAGGCCGTCCTCGCCCGGCACGACACCGTGGCGCACCGTCGGCAGCGAGCCTCGCTCGACGGCGACGAGGTCGAGTACGTGGAACTCGCGGCCCGGCTCGGCAAGCAGGCGCTCGAGGTACCGGAACCCCAACAAGTCGTGGAGCAGCACGGTCGTGCCGTCGAAACACACGGTGCGGGTGTCGCCGACACACCGGAAGATGCAGTCGGCGGCCTCGACCGCCGCTGTGGTCGGACGAGCCGTGCGATCGCTCAACGCCCGGGCGGCGTCATCGGCGCGACGCACCGCACCGAAGTCGTCGAACGCCCGCCGTGCGGCCTGCCACTCCACGCCCGCACCCTCCACGTTGCCGGCGAGGTGACGGGCCTGCCCGAGCACCATCCGGGCCGTGGCCGCTTCGAAGGGCGCGCCGATCTCGATCCAGGCGGCGGCGGCGCGCTCGCAGTGTGTCGCCGACCGTGCCGCATCACCCTCGGCGAGCGCCGCTCGCCCCTGCCCCAGCTCGGCACTGGCGGCGAGCGCCGCGCTGGAGAACGACGCTGCGATCTCGCTGAGCTCGTCGGCGGCCCGACGGGCGGTGGCGACGTCGCCGACAGCGACGGCGATCTCGACCTGCGCATCGAGCAACGGTGCGAGACGAAGCCCCCCGTACGGCGGGCGTTCCTTCGAGGGGACATCGAACGGGTGGTCGATCGCGTCGGCGATCAGCGCCGCCGCTGCCGCCCCGTCACCCTGCGCGAGGCGGAGCAGCGCGAGGCCGGGCTGCGGCATCCAGGCATTCGCATGAGCGGCGATGAACGCCTCCTCGGCACCGGCCAGATCTCCCTTGCGGAGGCGGATGTTGCCGAGTTCGGTGAGCGGCCATCCGAACTCCCGGCGCATCCAGGGCCGTAGTTCCTCGCACGCCTCCAGCGCTTCCTCCTCGGCGCGGTCGCACGGGCCGGTCAGTCGGAACATCTCGGCGCGATGCACGCGGCACCGCCCGCTGAATCCGCCGAACGCCGAATCGTGGCGCCAGTGCTCCATCGCCTGCGTCCACTCGCCGGCCCGTTCGTACATCGCGAGACCCTGCACCGCACAGATCAGCTCGCAGTACGCCATTCCCGAGGTCATGTCGTCGACCACCCCGGACATCAGGGTCAGCGCGACGTCGTCGAGGATCTCGAGGCCCTCGTCGGTGTGGCCTTCGAAGATGAGCAGTCGGGCCGAGGCGACGCGCCCGATGAGCACGGACGGTTCGATGCCGTGACGAGTCCCGAGCTCGATGGCGAGCACGGCGTTCGCTCCAGCGCTCTCCATGTCGCCGCACCACAATCGCTCGTACGTGCGCACCATGGCGACCACCGCATGCACCGGAGTTTCGCCGGCGTCGGCGATCAGCCGCTCGGCCCGTCGGAGCCATCCGCGGATCGGCGCCATCAGCCCGGTGTCGATCATCAGATACATGGCGACCATCGCCGCAGCCCGGGCCGCCGACACGTCGTCGCCCGCGGCGAGATGCATCGCGTAGAGGTCTTCCCATGCGGCGACCGATGCCTCGGGATCTCCGCCCCCGTAGGCGGCTTCGGCACGCAGCTCCAAGGCGGCAGCCGAACGGCCGGTGGGGCCCGCGGCGTCGAGAAGTTGGAGCGCTGTGGCCCACCGGCGATCGGCGATGGCATCGCGCACGTTCGAGAACGGATCGGAATCGGCGGTGGCGTCGCTCATCGCCACGACGACCCGCGTCGACAGATCTCGCCCCCGGAAGTTCCCACCATTGTCCCATTGTGACACCGAATGTCGCGCCCAGCCGATGTCCGGCATTCCCGCCGTCAACCGCAGAGAGGCAGCCCCATGGAACCCACTGATCAACTCGCCGTCATCATTCCGATGCTCACGAATCTCGTCGACCAGATCCGCCCCGACCAGCTCACCGAACCGACCGCGTGCGCCGACTTCGACGTGAGTGGCGTGCTCGACCACATGATGGGCGGGGCCGCGGCCTTCGTTCCGGCGTTCCGGGGCGAGAACTCGGGCAGCCCCGCATCCACGGTCACCCCGGGCCAGGTGCCGAAGGACGACTACCGACAGGCCATGAACGGTCTGCTCGCCGCCGCGACCTCGCCGGGAGCGATGGAGCGCACCATCGATGCACCGTTCGGCCTGGTTCCCGGCTCCGTCTTCGCGAGCTTCGTCGCCTTCGACGGTCTCATCCACGGCTGGGACATCGCCACCGCCACCGGGCTGCCGTACGAGCCGCCGGCCGAACTCGTTGCGGCTGTCGACGAGTTCGCCAGAGCGGCCCTCGGCCCGGAGCTGCGCGACGGCGACACCTTCGCGATCGCCACCGAAGCGCCCGTCGGCGCCGGCCGGCTCGAGCAGCTCGTCGCGTTCAGCGGCCGCACGCTCTGAGCGACCGGACTTGTCCCGATGTGACATCGATTGTCACGCCATCAGCTCGAACACGTCAACCCAACCACCACACCGCATCCACCACACACCAACACCACACAGAAGGAACCGCATCATGCGTATTGCCAAAGAATCAGTCCCCGTCAAGTTCGCCGTTCCCGGGGCCACCGCCCGCCAGCTCCCCGACTTCGGTGACGCCACCGGCTTCGGCGCCATCGGTGGTGAGTACTTCTCGCTCGGAGCGGGCACCGACATCGCTCCCCTGCTCACCGGTCTCGTCGACGACATGTGCCAGGCGCCCCACTGGGGCTACGTGATCTCCGGCGGGCTCGTCGTCGGGTACACCGACGGATCCGAGGACACGTGCTCGGGCGGCGATCTGTTCTACTGGCCGCCTGGGCACACGGTCAGGGTCACCGACGACGCCGAGGTCGTGCTGTTCAGCCCCCAGGCCGAACACACCCACGTGCTCGACCACATGATGGTGAAGATGCAGGGGTGAGCTAACTTTTCTCAGGCCAGATCGGAGGGGCAGATGGGGTCGAGGACAGCGAAGCCGATGTTCGTGGCGCTGGCATGCAGCTGAACCCGCACTACAGCGCCGACCCACTGCTCGTCCTCGACGGCGACCCGACGGCGATTCTCGAGCCGACCGTCCGTCAGCGTCGGCGGCTCGCTGCTGCCATCGCCGCGTTCACCGACACCGAGTGGAGCCATCCGAGCCGATGCGAGGGGTGGTCGAGTCGCGACGTCCTCGTCCATCTCGACGGCACCAACTTCTTCTGGACCCAGTCGATCGCCGCCGGGCTCCGCGGAGAACCCACCCGGTTCCTCGCCACGTTCGATCCGGTCACCTCCCCTGCCGTCTCGGTCTCCCAGTCGCTCGAGTTGTCGCCGGCCACGGTCCGCGACCGATTCGTCGAGTCGACCGACACGCTCTGCGCGCTGCTGGAGTCACTCGATCCCGACGACTGGACACTTCTCGCCGAGGCTCCCCCGGGGCACGTCAGCATCAGCGCCGTCGTCCATCACGCACTGTGGGATTCGTGGGTACACGAGCGCGACATCCTGATCCCGCTCGCGCTCGACCCGGTCGTCGACGTCGACGAGGTGACCGCGTGCCTTCGCTACGCTGCGGCGCTGGGTCCAGCGCTGGCGCGCGGCCGAGGCATCGACGAACGTGGCCGGCTCGCAGTCCGGGCGACCGATCCCGTCGTCGACGTGCTGATCGACATCGGCGAACACATCGGGGTGACCGACGCAGTTGGAGCCGCCGATCTCACGCTCGATGGACCCGCCGTCGACCTCGTCGACGCGCTCAGCATCCGCCGCCCGCTCGATCAGGCCGTCGCCGACGAGGTGGCGTGGATGGTCGACGGCCTCGCGACGACCTTCGACAACGCCTGACGACCCGACGAGGCCGATCAGCCCGCGCCGTCGGATTCGGCGTCGCGAGCGGCTGCGTGCATCGCTGCCCGGCGCCACGGCACCATGCCGTCGACCTCGATGTCGAGGGAGAAGCTGAGCGCGATTCGCACGGCGACGAGAATGCCGAGGACGCTCACGCTCTCGAGACTGGGATCGACGGTGATCGTCTTGATGACGTCGGCGGCGACGAGAACCTCGAGACCGAGGATCAGGGGTCGACCGAACCCGCGTCGCACGTCGACGAAGAAGCGCTCGAAGTGGCCGAAGTCGCGCAGGCCACCGATCATCGCGACCAGTCCACCGATCGCGATGATCGCCACGCCCACGGCCTCGAAGACGAGGACGATGTTCTCCATCGTTCCCTCGAAGGTCACGGCGACCCCGCCTCTCGGTCGGCGTCGACAGGATCGACAGGGAGGTCGTCGGTCAATTCGTCTGCCATCCCTGCCTCATCGATCGCAACGTACCACCGGGTCGCGGTCAACTCCGTCGCCGATCGTTTCACCCGATCTGGTTGACGAATCCACCGACCGAATTGGCGTACGTTGACGTTTTCGATCCGGGGAGCGCCAATGAACGACACCGCCACGAAGAAACCTGCTCGGGCGTTCCCGGTGCTGCAGGGGATACTGCCGTGGGACCGCAAGGGACTCCCGACCGACGTCATCGCCGGTGTCACCCTCGCCGCACTCGCGATCCCCGAGGTCATGGGCTACACCTCGATCGCCGGTATGCCGGTGATCACCGGGCTCTACACGATTCTGGTCCCACTCCTGCTGTTCGCGCTGCTGGGCTCTTCCCGGCACCTCGTCGTGGGTGCGGATTCGGCGACGGCCGCCATCCTGGCCGCGGGGCTCGCAGGCCTCGCAACGACGCAGTCGAGTCAGTACGTTGCGCTCGCCGGCATGGTCGCGCTCATGGCTGCCGCCCTGCTGATCATCGCCCGTCTCATCGGTCTGGCGTTCCTGGCCGACTTCATGTCGCGTACGGTGCTCATCGGCTTCCTGACCGGCGTCGGCATCCAGGTCGCGTGCGGCCAGGTCGGTGGCATGCTCGGAATCCCGACGGGCAGCGGGGTCACGATCGACGGCAAGACGTTCGACAACACGATCGCCAAGCTCTGGAGCACCCTCGAGAACATCTCCGACATCAGCTGGACGACCGTGGCGGTCTCGGTGGGCGTGGTCGTGGTGATCATCGGCGGCAAGGCCATCTCGCCGAAGATCCCCGGAGCACTCATCGCCGTGATCGGATCGATGTTCATCAGCTGGCAGTGGGACCTTGCCAGCCACGGCGTGGCCACGCTGGGGCCGGTGCCCGGTGGCCTCCCGAGCATCAGCTTCCCCTCGGTGCCACGAAGTGACATCCCCGCACTGCTCGGAACTGCTGTCTCCATCTTCGTGCTGATCCTGGCGCAGAGCGCCGCCACGTCGAGGGCCTACGCCGCGAAGTACAGCGACAAGTTCGACGAGAACGTCGACCTCGTCGGCCTCGGCGCCGCCAACCTCGGTGCCGCGTTCACGGGCACGTTCGTGGTCAACGGCAGCCCGACCAAGACCCAGATGGTCGACGGCGCCGGCGGCAAGAGTCAGGTCGCGTCCATCACGACCGTGGCCATCGTGGCCATCGTGCTGCTCTGGCTCACCGTGCCACTCCAGTACATGCCGAAGCGCCGTGCTCGCCACGGTCGTGTTCCTGATCGGCATCGAACTGGTCGACGTCGCCGGGATGAAGCGCATCTGGAAGTTCCGTCGCGACGAGTTCGTCGTCGCTGCCATCACGGCAGGCACAGTCGTGCTCGTCGGGGTGCTGCAGGGGATCATCATCGCCATCGTCCTGTCGATCATCGACCACCTCCGCCGTTCGTACCGGCCGCCCACCGCCGTGATGTCCCCGACGACCGGCGACGACGTCGGCCACTGGAAAGCCGGACGAGTCACCCCGATGCACGAACCGAGCCGGGCCTCGTCGTGTACCGCTTCTCCGCTCCCCTCTACTACGCGAACGCCGAGCACTTCACCGAGGAGCTGCTGTCGTTCGGCACGTCGGCGCAACCGCCCGAGTGGGTGTGCGTCTACGCCGCGTCGATCGCCGACGTCGACATGTCCGGCGCCGAATCACTGAAGTCGATCATCGCGAACCTCGCGGACAACGGCGTCACGCTCGTGTTGGCCGAGGTGATGCCCGAGGTGCAGGAGGAGCTCGACCGCTACGAACTCACCGAACTGATCGGCCCGGAGCACATCTTCCCGACCGTTGGTGCGGCCGAGGAGGCGTTCCGAGCCCGGAGCAGCGCCTGAACAACGGCGCTCAGAGGCCCCGCTGCACCGTGATTCGGCCGGTGGCCTCGGCCTCGACGAGCGCCCGGTAGTCGGCCTCGTTCTGGTCGGCGTACAACTCCGAGAAGTCGGCGATCGCATTGTCGAACGTCGCGCTGCTGCCGAGATAGGCCGAGATGGCGATCCGGTCACCCGAACGAGCGTGCGCGCGAGCGAGGGCCCGTCCGCAGAGCCGGGCGTACAGCTCGAGGCGGGACGGGTCCATCGTCTCGACGAGGGCCGATCCCTTCCAGTCACGGAGCTGACGGAAGTAGTAGTCACGCTTCACGCCGTCGAAACCGACCGGTGAACTCCACCCGAGGAAGATGTCGCTCGACGCCTGCATGAGGTGCTGACCGTTGACCACCCGCTGGCCGTTGGACACACGCGACTTCGGCCCGACAAACGACGTCAGGACCGATGCTTGTGCTTCCTTCGCCTGGAGGAACAGGGGATCGTTCCCGTCGCGGCCGAGCAGCAGGATGACCCACGCACGGGTGCCCACGCTGCCGACGCCGACGACCTTGCGGGCGATATCGATGATCCTGAACTCCTCCAGCAGGCGACGACGGTCGCTCTGCAAGGTCTCCCGGTATCGCACGAAGATCTCGTGGATCTCGGCGCGCACCTGCTCGTGATCTGCCTCGTCGAAGAGCTCCGTGGCCGGCTGGATGAGCGGTGGGTCGCTGATGATGCGGGGCTCACCGTCGACGAGATGGGTCAGCTTGCTGTACGCCTGGTGGCTGTCGCGAGTGCGGGCCTTCGCAAGGTTGGCCTCCGCCCGCTTCAGCGCCTTCGCCTTGACGTCCTTGCCCGCGTTGGTGAGCCACGTCTCGACGTCGAGCACCGTGTACCAGACGTCGAGGTTGTTCATGCCGGCAAACGTCGCCATCGACGTGCGGTACTCCTGAGCGACTGCGACGAGCGACCGACGACGTTCCTTCTCGTTGAATCCATTGTCGCGGCCGGCGATGGCGAAACTCGCGGCCAGACGCTTCACATCCCATTCGAACGGGCCCGGTGCGGTCTCGTCGAAGTCGTTGATGTCGAACACCAAGCGCCGTTCGGGCGAGCCGAAGACACCGAAGTTCATGAGATGCGCGTCGCCGCACAACTGGACGTTCAGGCCCGAGCGGGCCGTCCCCGCCAGATCCGATGCCATGATGAGCGCGGCACCGCGGTAGAAGGTGAACGGCGACACGAGCATGCGGCCGTATCGGATCGGCACCAGTTCGGCGACACGCGACGCCGCCTGCCCCTCGAGAAGCTCGACCGGATCCGGCCGGGCGGGACCGGTCGAGAGCGACGCATGACTCGCTCGCGGCACCTCTCGGCGCGAGGCCTTGCCGCGCGCGACGCGCTCTGCAACGCTGAGGTGCGGCACCACTTTGCGTGTCGTGCGTGGGGCACTGCCCGACGCGTTCTGAGGAGCTGCGGTTGAAGCGGTCACGTGTACATCACAGGGCGAATCGTAGACCGTCTTTCAGCGCCAGATGCAGAGCGCCCGCGCTTCGACGCTCGATCGTCGATGCGAGGGGTCGTCGGGGACGTGCGGGTCCCGGAATGCCGAATGTGGCGTCCAGAAGGCTCGACCCTCGTCGGCGAGGTCGCTGTCGTAGGTCCGCAGGACGAGCACCTCGTGCGCCGTCATCCTCGGGAAGGTGAACCACCGGTCGGATGTCTCGGGTGGTCTGACGGCGAAGATCTCGAAATCGAGCCGCAACCCGCCGTAGAACGGCAGCATCTGCCTGACGAGTCGCTCGGACGGCACACTCTCCGCATCGCACACCGCCAGGGGGAAGTCGGCATCGACGGGCCCGACGTTGCGCCACCACTGCAGCACCATCAGGCGTGAAGCGTCGACGACGACGTCGTGGCTGAGACCGTGCGCGTCCAACAACGGGTCGAGGAACGATCGATATGGCCGCTCGGCTTCGGTGACCATCGGCCCGTAGTCATCGGTGAAGTCCGAATGGACGAACTCGATCGGACCGTAGTCAGGGGTGGTTCGCGCGGCCTCCATGCTCCGGGCGATCACCGGGAACGCAACTGCCAGGTCACATCCGGTGAACTCTTCCGCGAAACGCTCCAGTTCCGGCCGATACAGCCGATCGAGCTGGCGCTGATCCGCCCAGTCGACGACAGCCGAGTGGTGCTCGACGAGCGTGAAGCCACAGCGCTCGAAGTCGGCCGGCGCCCCTGGGCTCCGGCCGTCGAGAACGGTCGACACGACGGCGACCCCCGCCTCGCCGTCGTGATAGTGGAACGTCGCCTCGCAGTACATCGGGTCCCCCATGGTTCACAGCCTCTCGATCCTTTCCACCAGCGTTGCATGCGCTCACGCGTTTGACTCCAGCGGCCGCTCGACCGGCAAGACTCGGACCATGCGTGCCGCCGTCCTGCATGGTCCCACCGATCTCCGCGTCGAGGACACGGCCGAACCGATCGCCGTCCGCGATCAGGTGACGGCCAGAGTGCTGGCGAACGGCTTGTGCGGCTCCGACCTGTCGGCATGGAAGGTCGGTCGCGGCCAGCCGGTGATTCTCGGCCACGAGATCGCGGCCGAGGTGCTCACGGGTGAGCACGCCGGCCGGGTCGCCGTGATCAGCCAGACGAACTGCTGTCGCATGTGTCCATTGTGTCTCGACGGGCTCGATCACTTCTGCCGGAGCGCGCCTGGTCTGGGCGCTGTCCGATTCGGGGGCGTGTTCGGAGGTCTGGGCGAGTTGGTCACGTGCCCACCCGATCGAGTGCTCCTGCCGCCGGTCGACGTCGATCCCGCTGTGATGACGTTGGCCGAGCCGTTTGCCGTCGCAGTTCGAGCCCTCGACCGGCCGGAAGTCCGGGCGGCTCGTCACCTCGTGGTGCTCGGCTGCGGGCCGGTCGGGCTGATGTCGATCATCGCCGCGCGGCTCGCCGGGGTCGAACGCATCATCGCCGTGGAGTCACGGCCGGGCCGGGCCCAGCTCGCGCAACGGCTGGGTGCCGACCTCGTGTTCGACCCGGCCGACGACATCCCCCGTGCCCTGAAGCAGGTCAGCCCGGTGGGTGTCGACGTCGTCGTCGAGGCCGCTGGGGTGCTGCCCACGATCGAAACCGCGTGGCGAATCGTTCGTCCCGGCGGCACGGTCATCCTCCAGGGTCTGCCGAAGGAACCCTTTCCGTTCGACGTGCAGCGTTGGGCGCTCAAGGAGATCACCGTGGCCACGAGCATCGGCCAGTCGGTGGAACAACACCAGAGCGCATTGGATGCGATTGCCACCCGCGCCGACATCCCGTTCGATGCCTTCGTCACCCGGAGGGTCCCGCTCGACGATGCTCCCCAGGCCTTCGCCGACCTGGCCGCCGGTGCCGACGAGATCAAGATCGTCGTCGAGACGTCGCGCTGACGAGCGCTGAGGGCGTTCACCACCGAACTACTGGCACACTGGTGTCGTGACCGAACAGGCCGAGCCGGTGGATGACGATTCCCGACCCGTGTTCGAACCTCCCGACCCGTCGCTGCGAGCCGGCGTCGAGCCCGGGGCACGCGTGGTGTCCGACCCCGGCGCCCCGGTGATCATCGGTGTGTCGTTCGATCGGCTCGTCGTGGCCCAGCAGTTCCTCCTGGCGATGGGCGGCCTGCGCGACTCGGGTTCGCTCGAACTGAAGGACGCCGTCGTGGTGACGAAGGACGACTCGGGCTCGGTCAAGGTGGTCGAGACGATGGACCCCACACCAGGTCGCGCTGCCCTGACGGGCGCCATGTGGACCAGCCTGCTCGGGCTGTTGGTGGGCGGTCCCGTCGGCTGGGTGGCCGGTCTCGGCATCGGCGCCGCCACCGGGGCGGTCACGGCCAAGATCGTCGATCTCGGCATTCCCGACGAGTGGGTCGGCTGGTTCCGCGAAGCGGTCGAGCCGGGCACGTCGACCGTCGTGATCCTGGCCGACCACGTGCACGTCGCTGCCCTCGCTGACGAAGCGCGTCGATTCGCCGGCGCCGAACTGCTGTACACCTCGATGCCCGACCACGCATACGACCAGCTGGCGGAGGCGCTGGAGTCGTGACCGACGCTCGTCGGGGTCAGCAGAGCCACCGCCGCGAACTGGTCGGCCATCGGGGTGTCGTTTCGCCGAGTTAGCGTTGTGTGCGGTGCACGTGTTCCTGACCCACAATGCCGAGGACCTCGACGCGTACTACGGCCGAGCGCTCCCCCACCTCACGAAGATCGCCCAGGTCGTTCCGAATTCGACAGGACGCGACCTCACGACCGCTGAACTGATCGAGGCGGCATCCGAGTGCGACGTCATCGTCGCCCACCGATCGACGCCGGGAGAAGCCGCCGTCTTCGAGCAGCTGCCGAACCTGGTTGCCTTCCTGCGATGCGCCGTCGACACGAGCACGATCGATGTCGATGCAGCGTCGGCCAACGGCGTCCTGATCGCCAGAGCCGACAAGAGTTTCGTGGCCTCGACTGCGGAGCTGGCCGTTGGCCTGCTGCTCGACGTGGCGCGCAACATCAGCGCCTCGACGCTCGAGTATGCGGCCGGGCGTTCCCCGGCGCAGCGGCCGGGGCGACAACTGCGTGGCCGCACCGCCGGCATCCTCGGGTACGGATCGATCGGTTCACATCTTGCCGACCTCCTGGTGGCGATCGGCATGGATGTGATGGTTCACGATCCGTTCGTCATCGGCCGGGGTGTCGATGGCGTGACGTTCGTCGGTTTCGAGGAGTTGCTGCGGACGGCCGACGTCGTGTTTCCCCTGGCACCCGGGTCTCCGGAGACGGAGAATCTCATCGCTGCGCCGGAGCTCGCGCTGATGCGCAGGGGCACCATCCTGATCAACGTGAGTCGCGGTGAGTTGCTCGACGACGACGCGGTCGCCGAGGCACTCGGCACAGGTCACCTGGGCGGTCTGGGACTCGATGTCGGCCGCGGCAGCGATCAGCGCCCCTCCCCCGAGCTGGCGACACTTCCGGGCGTCGTGGCGACCCCCCACCTCGGCGGGCTCACCCCTGAGAACGCGGATGCCCAGGCGGCGAGCAGCGTCGAGCAGGTGGCAGCGATGCTCGCCGGCGACATCCCGCCACGGGCGTTGAATGCCGAACATGCCACTCGCCTGCACGCGTGGTGGAACCGAACCCGCCAGTGATGCAGTTCGTCTGCGACACGCACGTCCACTTCTACGACCACCGACATCAGGTGGCTCCCGGGGCGTTGCTCCGCCCGCCCGATGCGACCCCCGACGACTACCGCGTGGTGCAGAACGCGCTGGGAACCGAACGCGTCGTGATCGTGCAACCGACCACGTACGGCCTCGACAACGCCTGCCAGCTCGACGCGATGGCGACGTTCGGTGGTCAAGCGCGTGGGGTGATGGTGATCGATGCGGACGTCCCTCCCGAGGAGCTCGCACGGCTCACCGACCTCGGCGTACGCGGAGCCCGATTCCACATGCTCCCCGGTGGCGCACTTCCGTGGGCGGTGCTCGAGGCCGTCGCGGGCAACATCGCACCGTACGGATGGCACATCCAGCTCCAGTTGGACGGGCGCGAGCTCCCCGGTCGGGTCGATCGCCTGCTCCGCCTTCCCGTCGGCCTGGTGGTGGATCACGTCGGTCGATTCATGCCGGCGGTGGAGCAGGACGCTCCCGCCTTCGCTGCGCTGCTGACCCTGGTCGACCACGGGGCGATCGTGAAGCTGTCGGCGCCGTACGAATCGTCGAGCGTCGGCCCGCCGGATTTCGACGACGTCACCCGCCTCGTCGATGCCCTCGTCGCTCGGGCGCCCGACCGCCTCGTGTGGGCGAGCAACTGGCCCCATCCGGGGCAGCCGACACCACCGACGCCGGCCGAACTGGTCGCGCTGCGCGATCGTTGGTTGCCGACCGATGAGCTCCGCCGACAGGTGCTGGTGCAGAACCCAGCCGCGCTCTACGACTTCTGACCACGAAAGGGACCACCAATGACCGATCCGACAGCACCCACTCCCGATGACTACGCGTCGTACCCATCGCTGGTCGATCGGACCGTCCTCGTGACCGGTGGGGCCGACGGCATCGGCGCCGCGCTCGTCGAGCAGTTCACCGCGCAGGGCTCGAAGGTCGCATTCGTCGATGTCAACACGACCCGAGCGGCCGAGACGATCGAGCGCTGCCGCGAGAGCGAGCCACGACACACACCGCGCTTCTACGAGGTCGATCTCGTCGACATCGAGGCGTTGCGGGCCGCTGTCTTGCAGGCCCAAGCGGACCTCGGCGGAATCACCGTGCTCGTGAACAACGCAGCGAGCGACGATCGGCACGAGTGGCAGGACATGACGGTCGAGTACTGGAACGATCGTCTCAACACCAATCTTCGCCACTACTTCTTCGCCATCCAGGCCGTGGCGCCCGGCATGATCGCCGCGCAGAACGGTTCGATCATCAACATCGGCTCGAGCAGCTACATGATGCAGGAGGACTTCTTTCCGGGCTACGCGATCGCCAAGTCGGCCGTCGAGGGCATCACGCGCACGATGGCGAGGACGTTCGGGCCCGACAACGTGCGCGTCAACACGGTCCTGCCCGGATGGGTGGCCACCGATCGCCAACTCACCAAATGGTGGTCACCCGAAGGCGAGGCGGGCACGTTGCGCGACCAGGCCCTCAAGCGTCGCATCTCCGCCCCGGAGTTCGCTCAGATGGTGCTGTTCCTCGCCGCCGACGACGGCGCCGCGTGCACGGCGCAGCAGTTCCTCGTCGACGGTGGCCGCTTCTGACGCGCGGTCGCTCACCGGGGCGGTCGAAGGGCCGACCGGCTCGATCTCATCCGCCTGGGACGACAACCGACGTGTAGTGAGCCAGCATCAGGGCCAGCCCACCCTGGTTGTGACCCCACCAGAAATCGTCAGGCGCCACGACGCTCGAGAGGTACTGGCCGACGAACGTTCCGCCGACCGGAACCGAGTTGGCCGCCACCAGATAGGTCGGACCGGCGGCCACGATCGCGTCCACATCGGCGGTTGACGTGACGTCGCCGGCACCCAACCAGACCACCTCGGTGGTAGCGAGTGTGTTCCCGGCCGCGACGAACGACGCCCATTGGGCGGCCCATTGCGTGCCGTCGGAGATGACGACGATCCGATTCGGGCCCGACCCGAACGACTCGCCGGCGAAGCCGGCGAACGAAGTCGGAACCGGCACATCCGGCGCCGGCGGCACGTCGGGAGGGGGCGGAGGATCAGGCGGCATGGGGACGCCGCTTCCAGCAGGGACGATCGTATAGGTGTCACCGCTGGGCTCGAGCGTGATGTCGTGGCGCTGCGATTCGTCGGTCAGCAGTCCGACGGTGACGAGTGTGATCTCGTCGGCGTACGAACCGAAACGGGCCATGTGGGCTTCTTCGGCGGTGACGAGGGTTTTCTCGTCGGAGACCCGGGCGCTCTCCTCGCCCTGGTCGGTGATGCCGCGAACGGCGAACACCGTGATCGTTGCGAGTACCCCGAGCACGACGATGACGACCAGCAACTCCACGAGGGTGAATCCCTCGTCGTGGTGTGGTCGGTTCCGCATCGCGTTCATGACCCTCTATCGGCAGCATCGACCACGATGTGCAGCGAACGCCGCCGAGTTGAACGAATCTTGAGAGGTGCCGGCGCCTACGCTGATCGGGTGGTGGCGAACCCTCAGATCGATGCCTACATCCGACGGTCCGGGAAATGGCCGGAGGAGATGACCGAACTCCGGCCGATCCTCCTGGGCTGTGGACTGACCGAGGAGATCAAGTGGGGCAAGCCCTGCTACAGCCATGAGGGCAAGAACATCGTCATTCTCCAGGAGATGAAGGAGTTCCTCGCCCTCATGTTCTTCAAGGGTGCCTTGTTGAACGATGCGCACGGCGTTCTCGAGGAGCAGGGCCCCAACTCACGATCGGCTCGCCGCATTCGGTTCACCTCGGTTGCCGACGTTGCCCGGCTCGCCGACACCGTCGCGGCATACGTGGGCGAGGCCATCGATGTCGAGGAGGCCGGCCTCGAGGTCGAGCCCGACGCCCGACCTCGTCCTGGTGGCGGAGCTCCAGCATCGCCTCGACCAGGACCCGGCGTTGAAGGCCGCGTTCGAGTCACTGACCCCCGGCCGCCGGCGGGAGTACAACCTGTACGTCTCAGAGGCCAAGCAAACCGCCACCCGTGAGGCACGAGTCGAGAAGAACGCCCAGAGGATCCTGGACGGCAAGGGCCTCCGCGACCGCTGATCCTCGGGGGGACGAGACCTGCCTCGGTTCGTCGTACGCCCCGCGTTCGTGGTGGACGTACAGTCACAGCGAGTATGACCCCACGCCTCGACGTCCATGCGCACTTCCTTCCGGACGGATATCGCCGCGCCGCGACCGAGGCCGGCCATGGTCAACCCGACGGCTTCCCTCAGCTCCCGCCATGGACCGCGATCGAGCACGTCGAGATGATGGACCGGCTCGACATCGCGACCGCAGTGCTGTCGATCTCCTCACCTGGAGTCCACTTCGGGGACGACGCGGCGGCACGAGCGTTGGCCCGCGAGGCGAACCTCGAGGGCCGGCGAGCCGTCGTCGATCACCCCGGGAGATTCGGGCTCTTCGCATCGCTGCCGGCGCCCGATGTCGACGGATCGATCGCCGAGATCGACTACGCCTACGAGCACCTCGACGTCGACGGTGTCGTGCTGCTGACCAACGTCGGTGGGTGCTACCTCGGCGACCCGGTCTACGAACCGATCTTCGACGAGCTGGAGCGGCGCCACGCACGGGTGTTCTTGCATCCCACGTCGCCCGCGTGCTGGGAACACACATCACTCGGGCGGCCCCGACCGATGATCGAGTTCCTCTTCGACACCACCCGCGCCGTGGTGAACCTGGTGCTCAACGGCACCGTGGCGCGGCATCCGAACATCGAGTTCATCGTGCCGCACGCCGGTGCAACCCTCCCGATGATCGCCGATCGTGTCGCCGCGTTCTCACTGATGCTCACCGACGTCGACGCTCGCACGGACGTGATGCGTGACCTGGCTCGCTTGCACTACGACCTGGCCGGCTTCCCGGTGCCGCGCCAGCTCGATGCGATCCTCGCTCTCACCACACTCGAGCACCTTCACTACGGCAGCGACTATCCGTTCACACCCGAGTTCGTCGTGGAGTTGGCCGCCGGCGCGCTCGGCGGTGCGGGCTCGACCGTCGAGCGCCTCACCGAGAACACCCGACGGCTCTTCCCGACGCTGGGAGTCAGCGGGGATGCGTCGACCGTCACCCACTCTGCAATCGACCCGACGCGCACGGAGGAGAACTGACCATGGGCACGTACGCCAGGCGATTCGGACCCCACGATCCGGACGCGACAGCGGTCTCTCCTCTGGAGGCGTGCTCTCGGCGTGGCTGTCGGCATATGCCAAGCCCGGTCAGGTGCGCGCCGCGTGCTACGAGGATCCGCCACTGTTCGCATCAGAGGCGAACACCTCCACCGGGCAATCGGTGCGTCAGGGCATCGGACCGATGTTCGCATTGTGGAGCAAGTACCTCGGCGACCAGTGGAGCATCGGCAACTGGGAAGGACTTCCCCACCATGGGCCACTCGATGCACGGCCAGGAGCCGGCACTCTTCGCCCGGACGCTGGTCGAGTGGGCCACGCGTGTCGCGCCGGCCACAACCTGAGGATCGTCAGAGGTCGACCGGGAAAGGCCTCACGTTGTCGGTCAGTGATGCCGATGACTGAGTTGATGTGTAGGTCCAAGGGTCGGTCGTGAGTACACGCAGACCGGATCTGCGCGTCGGTGTGCTCGCCGGCTCGCTGCTGCTGGTGTCGCTCGGGTGTGCTGTGAAACCGGCCACGCAGGCTGGGGGCGTCAATCCGATTCTCGGCAGCGGCATCAACAATGGGTTCGACGCCCTCGCGATGGTCGATCCCGAGGTACGCGACAAGGTCGAGGACTGCGTCGACAGCGCGAAGTTCAAGATCTTTTCGAGCGACCCCATGTGGCAACAGACGTGGATCGATGTCGGTGAGTCGGACGACGGGCTTCGCAGCTTCTGCGAGAACCTGGCCGCCAAGGATCCGGCGACGTTCGACGAGATCCACACCGACTGGGTGGCGTGGGAGACATTCGTGGCGGCTCAGAACGGCGCGCCGGCACCTGCGCCCTGACCTTCCCGGCACGACGCATCGTGCAACCGTGCTCGAGAACCCGTCGCGGCGGGCCGTGTAGCTTGTCGATTCGCTCACGACGAAGGGGGACACGAGCAATGGACTATCGCCCACTCGGCCGCACCGGAGTGCAGGTCAGCCGATTCTGCCTCGGCACGATGATGTTCGGCGGCAAGACCGACCAGACCGAATCGAACCGCATCATCGACTACGCCCTCGACCAGGGCGTGAACTTCGTCGACACCGCCGACATCTACAACGCCAACGAGAGTGAACGCATCGTGGGCGAAGCGCTCGCCCGCGACGCCAGGCGCGACGACATCGTGCTCGCGACCAAGTTCAACTTCCCGCAGAGCGGCGACATCAACGCCCGAGGGGTCAGTCGACGACATCTGATCACCGCCTGCGAGAACTCGTTGCGACGACTGCGCACCGACCACATCGACCTCTACCAGATGCACCGCTGCAACGCCGACGTTCCGATCGACGAGACGCTGCGGGCGCTCGACGACCTGATCCGCGCCGGCAAGGTCCGCTACATCGGCGGCAGCATGTTCCCGAGTTGGCGGATCGTCGAGTCGATCTGGGTCGCCAAGGAACTCGGCCTCAACCGGCTCGTGTGCGAACAACCCGCCTACAACATGCTCGACCGCACCGCGGAACGTGAAGTGATCCCCGCCGCGCAGTCCTTCGGCCTCGCTGTCATCCCCTGGGGACCGCTCTGCGGTGGGCTCCTCACCGGCAAGTACGACCGCCGGCAGGGTGCCACCGAAGGCCGCTGGCAGGACGGCAAGGACAACGCCGGGCGGCGCGCGACCGAGCAGGGATGGGACCTCGTCGACCTCCTTCGCGACATCGCCGTCGAGAAGAACTGCTCCGTCTCACAGGTCGCACTCGCATGGTGTGCGTCCCGGCCGGGCATCACCGCACCGATCATCGGGCCCCGCACGTACGACCAGGTCGTCGACAACCTCGCCGCCGTCGATGTCGACATCACCGACGACGACATCACCCGAATCGACGCCATCGTGCCACCACGGGGCGTCGCGGTGCGCTACTACGACGAAGCGATGTCGGCGGACTTCCGTCCGAACGCCCACCGCTGAAGCTGGGTCCTGCACAACGGCGTCGACCGGCGATTCTCGTGAACACATCGACGCTCTGACCGCGAGGTTGTTCACGAGAACGACGACCGGCCGGAAATTTCACGGGTTGCTGCGGACCTCGAGCGGTGCCGTACGAATCAGCGAGAGTCGCGCAGCGAGCAGCATCGGCCACAGCAGCACCGGGTAGAGCGCGATGCCGACCACCGTTCGTATCGTCGGGAGGTCCTCATCGGGGATCTGGGTGAACGCGACGAGCGCCGTCACCGCAATCGCGGCCAACGCGAAGAAGACACGGAGCGGGAGACGCAGATCCCATCTCGAGACCGCGAGTGCACCAAGGAAGACGGATGGAAATGCCAGCAGGCCCGCCCCGCCGAACGCCGGCAGGATCAGGAAACAACCCAGGCTCCGCGCAACTCCGAGGGGGATGCGGCGCCAAGCGTTGCGACGGGCCGCGAGCGAGAGTCCAGCGCCGGTGAACAGCAGCCCGAACCCCACGATGATGCCGACCGTGCCCGCCATGGTGAACTCCGGATCGGGTGCGATCAGGCGCATCCAGATTCGCGCCACGGCGCCGAGCGCCACTCCGACGAGAATGGAGGCGACGACGACCACGATCGCCGGCCGCGGCCGAATCGCCGGAACGCCAAGTGCCTCGGTCGTCGGCCAGGTCATCGGGAACTCACGTGTCGCCGAGCGCCGTCCGACGCGGCCGAGCACCACCGTCGCACCAACGCACACGATCAACACCACGACTGGCATCACGACCCCGATCGGCGACCGAGGTCGCTCGGGGCGACGACCGAAACAACCGACAGACCGAGTGCTGTGTGCACCTGCTTGTTCACGAGGAGTTCCCCACTTTCGCTGATCTTGGACCAGAGGTTCGATCCGTCGGGAATTGTTGCGCCCGGGACGGCGAACGGTTCGCGGAATCGACGGCGGCGTTGCATCGCTCCGACGCGATCCTGGTTTCGACTCCGAACCGTTGCGGCCGTCCAACGCGACAGGTCTGGTGAACCCGATCCTCGGGCTCACGATGACTGAAAGGTGGGATTCACCGTGATGAAGCGCAGACCTGGACGGGCCGACGCGAGACTTGTCGTCATGGTCCTGACCGTGCTCGGTCTGGCAGCAGGTTGCGCCGACGATGGAGAGCCGGCACTCGTCGACTCCGGCTCGGAACCCACCGCGGCGTCCGTGACTGTCTCGCCGTCCGGCGGGATGCCGGTCGTACTCGACTACAGCCCGACGATCTCCGACATCGGGGCGCTGTTCTATCTCGCCTCGCATCCCGACGTCGATCTGCTGGCGGTGACGCTTCCCGAACGAGGCGAGTCCGATTGTGACGAGGGCGTCAGGCACACGCTGTCGCTGCTGTCGATCGCCGGCCGACCCGATGTACCAGTGGGTTGTGGCGTCGAACCGCCCCTCGTGGGTGATCGGGACTGGCCCGACGAGTTCCGCGAGTTCTCGAACCTGCTGGCGGGTGTCGTGTTGCCGGTCGCGACGCCACGACCCCCGGTCGATGGCGCAGTACTGCTCGCCGACACGCTTCGGTCAGCCGACCGACCGGTGACGATCGTGGCGGTTGGGCCGCTCACCAACTTGGGTGTTGTCCTTCGCGATCAGCCGGATCTTGTCGAAAATGTCGAACGCGTCGTGATCATGGGCGGTGCCGTCGAGGTGGCGGGAAACGTCGAGGCGGCCCCGACCGCGGAGTGGAATCTGTACATCGATCCGCAAGCGGCCAGGCTGGTGCTCGCTTCTGGTGTCGATGTGCTGTTCGTGCCCCTGGACGCCACGAACGACGTGCCGTGGACCGATGCCCTCGTTGCGGAAGTCGCCCTGCTCGAATCGGCGGTCGGCAAGTCCGAACGACAAGTCGTCGCGAGCCGCGGCTTCACCGATGGCATCTATCTGTGGGACGAACTTGCAGCAGTCGCCACCGTCGAGCCCGAGCTGCTGCAGATCGAACGGCGAACGATCGTCGTCGACGACGACGGGGCGACGCTCGACGACCCGTCAGGTACCCCGGTCGACGTCGCGGTCGGCGCTGATGCGGAAGCGGCCACACGAGAGTTCCTGCGCATATTGAACGGCGGGGTTCTGCCGAGGATCCCTGACGGCAGTCCCGAAGATCAGGCGTACTTCGACCTGCTCGAGGCCGGCTTCACCGAGTTCACCGCAACGGGCGACACCGTCGAGGTCGAGAGCGCTGGCGACGCCCACACCCAGGCCGACCTCTTCATCGCGACAGTCGCAGAGGCGCTCGAGCGACTCGCCTCGGTGATCGACAGCGTCGATCCGCCGCCTCCCCTGGCTGCCGACCACGAGCGGCTGTCGGATGCGACGAGCAGCATCGTCGGACAGATGGGCGACCTGCGGGCCGCGATTGCTTCGGCTGAGGGCGACGAGGCCTTCGCCTTGATCTCGGTTGGGATCCTCGAAACCGGGCTGGATCAGAGCTTCGATGACATGAACGTCGCCTGTGTCGCGATCGCCGACTACCTGGCACTCCGGGCTGGATCGCTGTCCTGTCCTGGCCTCGGTGGTGATGGATGACGATCGACGCCGCGCTCCTGCGGCAGTGAGCCGGGCGCCCTCGCTCTCGATGTCGCCGACGATGAGGTGGATTCGGTTCCAGCCGCCCGCCCTCGGTCGTTCGCCATCGGCCATCGCTCTGCCGGCGAAACTGCTACCAACGGAGAGCCCGGAAATGAAATACGCCCCAAAGCTCAACGTGGCCCAACACGGAGGATCAGCGCGCAGACGCGACATTCCTGGCGCTGCGGCCGCGTCACTGAGGCGATGGTGGTGTACGAACTCTCATGATGCGTCGAAGGCCTCGAGCAGCGGAAGGGACTGCCCGCTGACGTAGCGGATCAGCGCGCCGCCGCCGGTGCTGACAAGAGTGATGTCGTCGAGGTCGACGAAGCGCCGGGCGCTTGCCACGGTGTCACCGCCGCCGATCGCACTCACGCCGGGTGCGCTCGCAACGGCAGACCACAGCCGACGGGTTCCGACGTCCGCGCCGGGTTGTTCGTAGGCACCGGCCGGCCCGTTGGCGAAAACCGTGCCGGCTGCAGCGATCGCGTCCTCGTAGATCGTCATCGTCGCCTCGCCGATGTCGACGCAGAGCTCGTCCACAGGGAGGTCGTCGACCGCGAGCTCGTGCCGCCTACCACCGTCGAGCACGGCGACGTCGACCGGCAGCGCGATCCGCTCCCGGTGATCAGCGAGGAGCCCTCGAGCCTCGC
Source organism: Ilumatobacteraceae bacterium (assembly GCA_963747375.1). Classification (GTDB taxonomy): domain Bacteria; phylum Actinomycetota; class Acidimicrobiia; order Acidimicrobiales; family Ilumatobacteraceae; genus Sva-07. Next base: position 382,581 of record CAVVFL010000002.1, on the reverse strand, counting down.
CGATGTATCCGGCCAGGTTGTGGTCGTGGACGAACCGCTCCGTCGGCCCGCCCAGCGCAACCCCATTTGCCATCAGGAAGATCTCGCCGAGCACCCCGGCGGTGAGTACCCGATCGGCCGTTCCGTCGCCGAGTACACGACCCATCATCGAGAAGCCGTCAGAAACCTTCAGACCGCCCAGCAAGAACACGGCCGGTCGCGCCGGCGCGTCGATGATGCTGGCGAGCCCGGCCAGCTCGGCGCTCAGCAGCAGCCCAGCTGCCGAGGGGAGCAGGCGCTGGAACGCGACCATCGACGGTGCGCCACGATGCGCGCTTGCGAACGCGTCGTTGACATACGCGTCGAAGAGCGGCGCCAGGTTGCGCACGAGGTACGTGTTCGCCATCTGCTCCGGTGTGAGGTCGACGTCCCGCTCGAACGTCGTGAGTTCTTCGCCATAGATGCGGATGTTGTCGAGCAGCAGGACGTCGCCATCCCCCAGGGCCTTGATGCGCCGCCGCGCCTCCGGGCCGGCGACGTCGTCGACCCACTGCACGGGCCGACCGAGTCGTGCGGCGAGCTTGCCCGCGTGCTCCTCGGTCGGGATCAGGTTGTGGTAGTCGAGCGCGTCGCCCTGGTGCGCCAGGATCACCACCCGCGCCGATCGCTCGGCGAGATCGCGGATCGTCGGGACCGACTTGTCGATCCGGGCATCGTCGACGATGCGCTTGGTGTCCGGGTCGATCGGCGAGTTGATGTCGACTCGCACGAGCACTCGCTTTCCGGCGACGTCGAGATCGCCGCTCGACGGGATGCTCACGAGATCTTCAGATAGCCGTCGGTTGCCGCGACCGCCTCCGCGCCCGTCGGCTGCATCTTCATCGCCGCCCGGATCGCGTCGATGGTCTCGGGGATCGTGACCGACTCCTGTGGGATGTTGATGGCGAAGACGATGTCGTCGCCCGACAGCCCGACCATTTCTTCCCAGAGGCCGATCTCGTACATGTCGGCTCGCGGGTACTCCATGTATCGGGCCCACTGGAACAGTGAGGAGTTGGAGTTGAACCCCTCATCGATGCGCACGACCATGATGCGTGGGTAGGCCCGGAACGCCTCGATCGCCGAGTCGACCGACATCTTCTCCTTCGGCGTCACCGACACGGTGATGATGTGGCCGTGAGTCACCGGGGCGTGGATCAGCATCCCGGTCGCATCGATCTCGGGCATGATGTGCATCAGGTCGACGGCTTGATGGTTGGGGACCGGTTCGACCTGAAGGACGTTGGTGAGGCCGCGGTGGGTGTCGCCCGGATCGGCCACACGGCGCACGATCGTGATGAACGTCTTGGTGACCCCGACCGCCCGATGGATGGCGTCCACGGCGCGGATGAGCCCAGTCGTGTTGCACGACGTCAGCTTCAGGTAGTCGACCCCGAGCCCTTGCTCGTAGTTGACCGTGCCGTGGAAGAAGACGTCGGCCACCGACGACGCCTCGCCGCCTTGGAAGACGGCCTTCACGCCGTGCTCGAGATACCGCTCCTTGTTCTTCGCGCCGATCCCGCCCGGCGCCGAGTCGAGCATGACGTCGACCTCGCCGAGCAGATCGTCGAACGACCCGCTGACCGGGATGCCCGCGTCACCGAGCACGCGCTCGGAACCGGGCACGGCGGCGAACAGCGGAAACGGCATTCCCCGCTCCTTCAGCGCTCGCACTGCGAGGGTCGGGGCGACGTCCGCGACGCCAACCAGTTCCATGTCGTCCTGGGCGGTCACCCCAGCCGCGAGACGATTGCCGATGACCCCGTAGCCGGCGACGCCGACCTTGACCTTGCTCATGTCGTTCTCCTTCTCACGCGTCCGGTGCGGTCGAGCAAGCAGTGCAAGATCTCCGGGCGCAACCGGTTGCCAGATTCGACGTTACGGACGATGACGGAGCCGCGGAAGTGGCGAAATGCTCTGCGGGGGCACCCGCCCACAATGAGGAACTGGGACGCGGGCGACCGGGAATCGCTGGCTGCACCCGATCTGCTCCGAGTCGAGGCCGTCTCGGTCATCCGTCGTCCACTCGCCAGCGATGCACTCACCGTGGCACGAGCAACCACTGCGATCGACGACCTGGTGGACCTCCCCATCACCATCTACCCGACAGCAGTACTCCTGCGGCGTGCATGGGAGCTGCGTGACAACGTCACCGCGTACGACGCGTGCTACGTCGCTCTCGCCGGCGCTGGGCTGCGCACCAGCCCGCCAGAGTCATCCCCGTTGGCGGTGTCGGCACGGGCCGAGCCTGCGTCGGTGGAGCACACGGTGTCGTCCCGCGAACCCGCCGACGGTCGCGTCGCGCATCTGCGTCGACGATCCGACAGTCCGATGTCGTACACAAACTTCACCCTGAACGGGTGTTTCACGGTCGCGCGCGATCGAGCAGGCTGAGAAGTGACCGAAACCATGAGGAGGCAACTGTGTTGGCATACGACTTTCCGCTGTTGAGCTTGATGTGGGCCATGTTCTGGTTCTTCATGCTGTTCAGCATCTTCTTTGCGGTGATCTGGGCGTTCATCGACAACTTCCGGCGCCGTGACTATGGCGGATGGGCGAAAGCCGGATGGGCGCTCGTGATCCTCGTGATCCCGTTCATCGGCATGCTCATCTACATGGGCACGCGGCCGTCCGACGCCCTCGATCCGCTCTGAGCAAGCCGCCCGCCAAGGGCACGGACGCATCGTGTGCGATGCGTACATCTTCGGATATCCGCTCGTGACGATGGACATGTTGTCGACCGTTTCTCCTGCTCAGAGGCGGTTTCCGGCGACAGCTCGTGTCGTCTGGTGATGTCTGATATCAGCCAGTTTCACCCAGTTCGCGGACAAATTACTGACAAGCGACACCCTGATCACGAGTGGCCGGCGGCACGCCGAACTGCATCAGTCGGAGTGAGCTGGCGGGCCGGTGAGCAACACGATTGAACGCCGTGCGAGCGCGCTCGAGGTCGGGCGACTCAGCCATTCGTTCGAGCACGCCCCGTTCCTATGTGCGGATCTGCGGGCGTCGAAGGTCAGGCGACCTGGACTGCGTCCTTGAGTCGCTTGGGGACGACCTCGGGAAATGACACGACGAGGTGACGGTCCAACGCAACGGCGACTCGTCCGAGGGTGTCGAGTCGGTTGCGGGCTCCGCCACCTTCTTCGAGGCGTGAGATCACCGACTGCGTTGTTCCCATGCGTTCGGCCAGCTCGCGCTGGCTCAGTCCTGCCTCGGTGCGCAAGTCGTAGATGAGTTGCCCGAGCGCAAGGTCCTGCTCGACACCGACACGGGTGTTGTCGCTGGGGTCGGGGCGCTGCTTCTTGACGTCTTCCCAGCGGGAGTGGTTGGCCATGTCGGGATCCTTGAGGGTTGAGCCGAGCGTGAAGCGCAGTTCGAAGAGCCCGTCGCCGAGCGCTTTGGAGAACGGCATGCGCGCCATCGATCCGAGATCAGCGAGTCGGTCGACAACGATGACGGTGTGGTCCCATTCGGTTGTGTCGAGGCTGCCATCCACTCGACGATCTCGTCGTGCAACTCGATCCCAGCCACCCGGTCATCATCGCATACATACGATGATCGCACAAGAGCGATGAGCAGGGTTCCCGCCATGCGCAGTGGACGTTGGTGGCGACGTGATTTCCGAGCACCCGGCTGAAGTCGTGCGCCACCCGCCAACCGCCGTGACGGACGAACCGCTCACGAAAGGGTGCGTCCGCACCCGCCTGCTGACATGCAGAGCAATCACTCGGCATCGAAGGGGTCTTGCCGACGGTGCCGTCGCTCGTCGCCGGACGACTCCGAGGTCGGCGCAGTCCCGTGTCCCCGACCGCCGGTTCGTCGCCGGCGAACTCGAGCGCTCTCGGTCGGCAGGTCAGTCGGTCGAACTCCGCGAAAGGTGCATCACCACGCACTCATCGTCGCCGAGCTCGCGGACCCCGACGCGCTCGAAGCCAAGCTTCTCGTAGAACGCAATCGCCCGACGGTTGTCGACGGCAGGATCGATCACCACCATCTCAGCGCCGTGCTGGTCGAAGACGCGGCCCAGTGCGAGCTTCATCGCCTCCGCACCGAGTCCGCGACCTCGATCGTCGGGCGATCCGATCCAGATGTCCAGCGCCCACGTCCCCGGTTCGATGTCGCCCCAATAGTGCGACTCCTCCTCGCTGGCGTCGATGAGTTGCAGAAAGCCAATCGGCCTGCCGTCCTCCTCAACGATCAGCAACTCACGCCACGACACGTCACGGACGAGTTCCGCCGACCAGTCGTACCAATCGGCGCCACGGCCACCAATGGCGGCCACCACATCAGAGTCGCCATCCCACCGAACGAGCAAAGCCACATCGTCGATCGTCATCGATCGCAACTCCACCACTCGTCGATAGTAGGCACGCACCGCAGGGCGACGCCCGATATCTGTTGGGTGATCCGGATCAGTGACGGCGAGCGAGACTCTCCGTGCGAACGATCGCTCGATGTCGCGCATCGTGGCTCCCGACCACCATCGGAAAAAGTACGTTGCTCTCCTTGTGGACGTGCTGATGGGTGTCAGCCTCGAGAACCTCCAACGCTCGATAGCAGGCCGTGTAGCTTGCGCACGCGTCCGATGGCGGTGTGTAGCCGTCGGTCACACTCTTGAGTTCCTCCAGCAGAGCGCCGACGGTTTCGTGTTCGGCGACGAGTGCTGCGATCTGCTCGGCGACCCCGCCGGTCCGCGAGTCGGGCGATGCGTGTTGTCTGATCAGTGGGAACAACTCGTGCTCCTCGCGGCGCAGGTGCGGTTCCAAGTCGGCGCGCAACTCGGTGTAGAGCCGCTGCACGTCGGCGAGCTCGGGATGCCGGTCGCTGTGGACGCCGACGATCTTGTCGACCAGTGCGCTGATCCGGGGCAGCTCGGCCCAGAGGTAGCGGTGATGGACGGCCTCGATGTGGTCGGCGAGTTCGACCTGGCCGAGTGACGCCCATGGGGCCTTCGGTTCGTCGACGCGAGCGGCCGAGAGCTCCTCGATCACGGTCTCGAGTTGCAGCCCGGCCTCCGCTGTAGCAGTGGCGAGCGTCCGATCTCCGTGACAGCAGTAGTCGAGACCGTGTCGTTCGAGTTCGGATGCCAGCGACGGGTGGAGTGTGACGATCTCGCCGAGGGTCATTGCCGGATCGATGACGTCGGCGTGGGCGCTGGTGGCTTTCGAGTCGCTGTCCAGCGCTTCAACTCCTCGATGGTGGGTGCACTGCGTTGGCAGGGCGATCGGTTCGAGCGGCACCATCCGGACCTCGTTGGCGAACATTTCGATTCCGTGGAGGCGGTTGCGGATGGTCTGGGCAAGCAGGTCGACTTCGATGTCGTCGCGATGGTCGATCTCGATGCACGGCCCACCGATCGATCCGTGCACGGTTCGGACCCCGTCGAGACGACCGAGATCGTCGAGCGCCTGGTTGAAACAGGTCGGGCAGTTGGCCCCATCAATGCGCAGCGATGTCTGCATGGCGTGCTCCTCTGTTCGTTGGCGTGATCGCAGCGATCGCAAACTCGACCCGGCACCTCACATCCATGTCCACAGACTACCGGCCCGGAGGAATTGTTTCTAGTCCTTGCTGTATTTATTATCGAGCTCCTGCGAACAGGACCGCTCACTCATCCGCTCATCGAGCGTGTCCATCGGCGAGGTCATGATTCGACGTGACACCGCAGGCGGCACTGCCCTCGCCGCGGATCACGCGTGACGAGTTCGTCGATGGTGATACCACCGACTTCGTCGGCAGTGCCGAACGCGAGGCCGAGGTGCAGCCCGCAGACAGTGTCGGGATCGGCCAAGGCTGTCGTCTCGAACGGGCACGCTCCCAACACGATGTCGACCTGCGCTCCCCGCCGCTTGATCGTCGGCTCGAAACCATGGCGCGCCATGGCGCCGACGAGACCATCCACCGGATCGGCATGATCGCCCCCTGATGCCGCTGCGCGACCGGCGCGTCGCCCGACCTCGACGGGCGAGTCGCCACTGCGGATGATCTCCGACAGCAGCAGCGTCAGCCGCTCGTACGGTCCAGTGACTCCCCACTTGCTCTCCGCCGAAGCGTTCACCGTGTAGCGCAACCGCGGTCTTCCACGTCCGAGCGGTGGAGCGGTTGCCTCCGTCACGAGGTCGGCCTCGACGAGCTTGGCCAGATGTTGACGAATCGCATTGTGGTGGAGCCCGAGATGCGCGGTCAGTTCGGCCACATCCACCGGCCGCTCGGCGTCGGCGATGTAGCGGAACAGCTCGTGGCGCGTCGGATCACCGAGCGCTCGCGCCTCGAGCTGCAACTGGCTCATCGGTCGCCGACCGTGCTCAACACCGCCAGTGCCATCAGCAGCACCACGATGGCCGCCATCAGCAGGTTGGCCTTCCACACCGGATGCGCGGGGCGGTCCCGGGGCATCGTGGTGCCACGGCCGGCATCACGCTCACTCTTCGAACCAGTCATCGCATCCCGTCCCTCCGGCATCGGTCGCTCTGACTATACTTCCACTCTCGTATGGAACAAAGGAGGTCCGCGTGCGAGGCGATCAACGCGTCGACCTGATCGTCTACGGCGACTTCAACTGCCCGTTCAGCGTGCTCGCCAGTGCACGCCCTGAAGCTTCCATCGATCCAGTCGAACACCCGGCTGGCGACCGCCGCGTCTGCCGCCGCGGCGCGCCGGCGCGAACAGTGGTGGGAGGCGCCCGCGGCCACAACGGTCGCGAACGATCACGTGGTTCCGACCGAGGCAGGTGTCAGGACAGCGTCAACACACCGAGTGCCGTGACGACCACGACGCCGGCACCGACGAGCGTTTGAACGATCCCGATTCGAACGGCGGGAGGTACGGGCGTGCGGCGCATCCCGATCGCCTGGGCAACCGCCATGATGCCGACCACACATGCGCCCAGCACCACGCTCGTGTCGATGACCACGGCCGCTGCAGCGACGGCAACCGCCACGACCTGGAGAGCGTCGGCCAGCCCGAGTGCGATCTCGCCGCGACGGAGCCGCTGGATCTGCACGCGAACGAACGGTATGGAGGCGATCACCCTGCCCCCCAGCACAAGCCACGCAGCGACGGCGAGGCGACTCGGCCCGCCACCGGCCACGATGATCGCGGCGGCGGTCGCCGACACTCCGATCGCCCCGCACAACTCGGGGATCAGTCGGCGACTCCGGCTGCGCACGTCGTACGAGAGTTCGACTGCGACGAGCGGCAGTGCAACTGCGACGGGGACCAGCCATCGTGCGCCGACCGACACGATCGCGAACAGGCCGAGCGCCACGACGAGGCCGACCTCGACCATGGCGACCTGTCGGGCGAGGCGATCGCGTTCCAGACGGCGACCGCGCCGGTGATCCACCGCCACGAGCTTGAGGGGCGTCCGGGCGAGAAAGACGAGCAACGCGGCGGCACCGATTGCCAGGCCGGCCCACGAGAACGCCACGAGGAGTCCGAGCAGCACGGGCTCGGCGGTGAGTCCCCACCCACCGTGCTCCTTGGGCAGTGCGACCCGACGCCAGCGTGCTGGAGCCTGATGGTCGGCGTGGTCGAGTGTCACGGCATCAGCAACCTGCGATGGTGTCCAGCGTCAAGCCCGCGAGCGAGGCCCGCAGCTCCCCACGGGCGCGAGCCCACGCGACGTGGAGTGCGCACGGTTGATCGGCATCGCACTGCCGCTCAGCCACCACACATCGTCCGGTATCGGTGGGGCCATCGATCTGCTCGATCACCTCGAGAACCGTGAGGTCGCCGAGGGCAACGAGGGCTTCGTAGCCGCCGGTCGGCCCGGGTACCGACCGGATCCAGCCCGCCCGGACGAGCGGGCCCATCACCTGTGGCACGAAGCCGGCGGTGGTGCCGAGTTCGTCGGCGAGATCAGCACTCTTCAGACGATTCGACGAACAGTCCAGCAACGCGAGGGCGCGAACAGCGAGGTCGGCCCGTTGAGTGATTTCCAGTCGCACAGTACGACACTTACCGTTCGGGCGGTGCCGCGCCAAGGACGAGCGGCTCGAGGGCGATCGCGACCGCCATCACGGCTCCCCGTCACCGGCTTGCAGCAGGCCGACGGCTCCCCGACCGGGGAAGTTGAAGGCGTGCGTCACCATCGGGTACAGCCCATCCTCGGCGGCCTGCAGCTCGATGATCGCTCCCTGTGCTGGGGCGAGGTCGACTGCCTGGGAGCCCCAGTTGCCGTCGTTGCCTCTGGCGAGTTCGATGCCTTCCTTGCGGACGTTGTCGAAGATCGTGCCCACGATGTGGAACGACGAGTCGATCGACGGGCCGACGTCGAGCACGAACAGCCGGATCTCCTCACCGGTCGGGATCTCGATCGGCGTGTCCTTGTACTGGAACGCCGCGCCGTTGAACATCACGAAGTCCGGCGACGGCGCGCCCTGATTGGCCTTCGCGAACGACGACACGTCGCCCTGAGGCCCGAGATACCACTCGTGCTGCACGATGAAGAACTCGTTGTCGATGGGTGGCAGACCACCCTCGGGCTCCACGATCACCATCCCGAACATGCCGTTGGCGATGTGGTGCAACACCGGGTCCGTTCCGCAGTGATACATCCAGACGCCCGCATAGTCGGTGGTGAACTCGTAGATCAGCTCCTCACCCGGAGCGATCGACCTCATTTCGTCGTTCCACGCGACCTGCGAGGCATGGAAGTCGAGCGAGTGCGACACGCTGGCCTCCGGAGGATTCACGAGATGTACCCGCACGGTGTCGCCCACCTGGGTTCGGATCACCGGACCCGGCATCGTGCCATTGAACGTCCAGATCTTCTGCACGAATCCTGTCGCAACTGTCGCAAGCTTCTCCTCGACGACGAACTCGGCCTCGATGAGATCGCCCCCGTCAGGTGCGCCTCCAGGGATCAGGGTGATGCCCTCGCCCTCGCCGCGCTTCGGTGCGCGCGGATCGCGATAGTCGTACGGGGGCGCATCCGGATCGGCTGCGACGGCCGACTCGGTCGGAGCGCCTGCGGCGTGGGCGGGCGTGGCAGAACTCGCGGAGGCGGTGGAGTCGGCCGACGTCGAGATCGTCCCGGTCATCCCTGCGTCGGCGTGGCCGGGGATGGAGCAGATGAAGGGTGCACCGCCCTCGGGGATCGTGAATTCGAATTCGACGGTCTCGCCGGGCGCCGCGACGACCGGTTCGGCATCGCCGATCTTGATGTCATGTTCCATCGTTCCGTCGTTCACGAGCGTGCCCGTATAGGTGCCCGGCTCGGCGATGACTTGGGATGGCACGAACTGGAACTCGGTGGCCACGAACTGCACCGAGTCACCCGGCACGAGGCCACCTGCCGCCGCAGCGGCGCCATCGCCCGACAAGCCCGCTGCGACCGAACCGGCCGCATCCGGTCCGTCAGGCCCACAGGCGGCAATGCCGCCGAGCAGCGCCATCACGCACATCACTCCCGCAATCGAACGTCGCATCGTGTCCTCCTCGAATCGTCTCGATCGATCTCGATCAAGTATCCATGAGTCTATGAGTATGAGACATATCGATCGCAGAGCCGAAGGTCCCGTTCACCCGATTCGGGCGACACTTCAGGTCAATGGTGGAGAACCGGGCTCTTCCTGGAACCTGCTGACTGACCGCACACAGGAACGTGCTGACAAATCGCGGACAACCAGGTCTTCGCCACAGTGCGCCGGAACCTGCTACTCGGGCGGAAGCATTCTGACAAGCGACCAGGAACAGCCTCGAACCACCCCGAGGGTCACCCACGAGAGGCAACCGCGGACGCCGGGCCGCCGATGTCGGGATCGACGAGGCCAGGGAGCTCGTCGTGTACGCAGGTGGGGCAGCTGGCCTCTTGGCAGGAGCGTTAACGTGCCGGAATGGGTCTTCCCAGCGGCGTCGTCACCTTCATGTTCTCCGACATCGAAGGCAGCACGCGACTCTGGGAGTCGGATCCGTCGGGCATGCGCCGCTCGTTGGCCCGTCACGACGAGATCTTCCGTGACCATGTCGCCAGCGCCGGCGGCCGCGTCTTCAAGCACACCGGCGACGGTTTCGCTGCGGCGTTCGAGTCCGGGTCGGCCGGACTGGCAGCAGCCGCCACCGTGTCGGCGGCGCTCGCATCCGAACCCTGGGAGGGGCCGCCGCTCAAGGTTCGGATCGGACTCAACTCGGGTGAAGCAGAGCCGGTCGACGGCGATTACTTCGGCTCGACCATCACCCGGTCTGCCCGCGTCATGGATGCCGGAAACGGAGGGCAGATCATCGTCTCCGACATGGCGCGACAGCTCGTCGGAGACCAGGTTCCTGCCGGCGCGGTGCTGGTCGATCAGGGCGAGCACCGCCTCAAGGATCTCGGCGAGCCGATCCGCCTCCACCAGGTGGTCTGCACCGGCGCCGAGGACGACCGCCCGCTGCGAACTCTCGAACGGGCCCCACACAATCTGCCGATCCAACTGTCGACGTTCGTCGGCAGGGCGGCGAACATCAAGGAGGTCACCGATCTCGTCCGGGAGTCGCGGCTCGTCACGCTCACCGGCATCGGTGGCGTCGGCAAGACACGATTGTCGTTGCAGGTTGCCGCCGAGCTCCTGGGAGAGTTCGGGCACGGTGCCTGGTTCGTCGAGTTGGCCGGACTCGGCGAGGCGGGCCTGCTCGCCGACACGGTGTCGAGCGCCGTGTCGGTGCCCCCCGATTCCACCGTTTCGGCAGTGGACCGATTGCTGCGCTTTCTGTCGAAACGCAGCACGCTCCTGGTGATCGACAACTGCGAGCACCTGATCGACGATGTCGCGGATTTCGTGGATCGCGTTCTTCGGATGTGCCCCGACGTGCACATCCTTACCACGAGCCGCGAGGGGCTCGCCGTGACGGGCGAGGTCCTCTGGCGCGTGCCGTCGCTCAGGGTGGACGACGATGCCGACGCCGTCGAGTTGTTCGCCGAACGTGCTCGTCTCGTCCAGCCCGGATTCGTGGTGACCGAGGCGAACCTCGCCGCCGTCGCCGAGCTCTGCGTGAGGCTCGATGGCATCCCGCTCGCTATCGAGTTGGCGACCGCCCGATTGAAGATGCTCACGGTCGACCAGATCTCCCAGCACCTGGGCGACCGGTTCCGGCTGCTCACCGGGGGAAGCCGCACGGCGGTCGAGCGCCAGCGGACGCTCAAGGCGATGATGGACTGGTCGTACGACCTTCTCAGCGCAGAGGAGCAGGCGCTGCTTCGGCGTCTCGCCGTGTTCTACGACGGGTTCACGCTCGAGGCCGCCGAGGAGGTGTGCGCCGGCGAGACCCTGCCGAGTTTCGAAGTGCTCGACCTGCTGGGTCACCTCGTCGAGGCGTCGATCGTGACGTTCGAGGCCGAGATCCGCCCTCGATACCGACTGCTGGAGACTGTTCGGCAGTACGCGCTCGACAAGCTCGTCGAAGCCGCTGAGGCCGATGAGGCGAGGGAGCGGCATGCCGAGTACTTCCGATCGGCAGCCGCCGAGGTCGACGATCGGTTGAACACAGCGGACTTGGAGTACATGAAGATCGCCGACGACGACCTCGGCAACTACCGGGCTGCGATGACATGGGCGATCGAGGCCGAGCGAGGGGAGGTCGCGCTCCAGATCGGGGCAGATCTCAGAACCTACTTCTGGAACCGGGTCATGTACCGGGAATCGGTCAAGTGGCTGACCAGCGCGCTGGCGCTGGTCGATGACGATTCACCGGCCGTGCCGCGTGGTCTCGCCTTCGCGCTGACAGACGCCAGCAATCTCTGTGACGACGTCGTGGTCGACTCGCTGCGACCACGCGCCGAAGGTCTGCGGTCGTTGTCCGATGGGGCGTCTCGAGGCCTCCTGTCGAACGCGTTGGCCTCAGTCATGCTGGCCGATGACGTCAGACTGGCCGACCAGCTGTACCGAGAAGCGCACCTCGCACTCAGAGAATCCGGATCCCGGTTCTGGTCCGCGCCGCTGCAGAACCGGATGCTCACTGCGTGGGTCATGAACGATGCTTCGTCGAAATCGGAGGTCCTCGAGTTGGTCTCGATTGCCGAGTCAGAGAGCATGAACGTGCACGGGGACGTCGTGCGGAATTGCTTTCGGATGCTCGAGGGCGACTACGAAAAGATCCTCGACTTCGTTTCGTCCCACACGCCTGTCGATGAGTGGGAGGGGGCGATGCTCTTGTGTTTCGCGTGTCACGCCAACCGCGCGTTGGGACAACTCGACGAGGCCGAGGACTCCATACGACGCGCCCATCACGTCTTTCGGGTCGCCGGCAAGGGTTCGACGTTCTGGGAACTCGGCATGTTGCTCATCGATCTCGGCCGACTCGACGACGCCATTGCCGAGTTCACCGACACGACCACCACCGCAACGACCGTTCTCGACCGGACCTTCGATGCGCACTTCTTCTCGATCGTCGCCGAGAAGCGAGGCGACTTCGTGGAGTCTGCGGTGCTCGCAGGCTACGCCGACGCGATTGGCGCAGCCGGGTCCGTCGGTCCCCTCGACTTCGATGTCCGCCGGCTGTCGGAGTCCCAAGATCGTGTCGCGCACAAGTTGGGGACCGACCGGTACCAGGAGCTTCGCCGCCGAGGCGGGGACACTGCTTGGGAGGAGCTCCCGCTCGTCCATCGGTAGGACGGGCCCGTGCCGACGTCCAATGCGCCGCATCGCTGCACGACTCGAGCACTCAATGATCGTGCCGAGTTCTTCGGTGTCGGAGGGATGAGTCACACCATCACCCCACGACGTGAATGACCAGGTCCGAGCGACTCTGGTGGCCCGTCGTCACTTGTCAACTCGGGCGCAGTCGCTCAGAGTCATCCCTTCTGCACCGCGATCGTGGGCAGGTTGTCGATCAGGTCCTCCACCTTCACGAGCGCGCCAGCAGGATGAACAGGATCGCGATGATCAAAACCTCGAGGGTTTCGCCGAAGCCGCTGATGCGCGCCATGGGTGAGCACGGCCGCCGTGACCACGGCCACCTCCGGGGGCACGTCGGCGAGGAGCAGGAGCGTGGCGGCGGCACCGGCGAAGGTGACGAGCAACCCGATGGTCACGAGTCGGGCGACCGGACCGCGCGCCGGGCGCGGGAGTTCGTCCAGCCGGAGGTTGAGCCCCGCCTGGAACAACAACAGCGCGACCAGCAGCGTGGCGAGCGGGACCAACGTGTCGCCGAGCAGTCCCTCCGGATCGACGAGCCCGGTCGCACCTGCAGCGAGCCCGGCCGGGAGCAGCAGCAGGAGCGCCGGGAACCCGAGACGTCGTGCAATCCACTGGGCGCCGACGCCCAGCACGACGATTGTCGTGAGACCGACGGTGATGTCGTGCTCACTCACGGGTGGTATCTGAACGCGGTGCTGCGGGCGCTTCGTCGCCGGCGGGTGGCCACGGTCAGGAGGACGCCACCGAGTCCGACGGCGAACATGGCCAGGATGATCGTCGGTGCGAGCGGTTCGTTACCGGTTGCCGGCAAGCCGCCGGCGTACGTGTTCGTGAACGTGCACGTGATCGTGCCGCCGGGCGGCAGGTCGATCCGTGCGGTCTGGTCGTTGCGTGATCCGATCGCCGCGCCGCTCGCGTCGGTGCACAAGATCAGGCTGAGTTGCCAACCCACCGTGGCGAACTCGGACACCACGTAGGTGCCGGGTAGCAGGTTGTTGGTGGTGTGCGTCCCGCCGCTCGGGATGGTGAACTCGTCGGTGCCGATGGCGAAGCGGAACGTGTCGGCGGTCGGGATCGACGTCCGTTTCACCACGGTGATCGACCCGGGCGTCGGCGGCTGGGTCTGCGGCACGGTGACGACCGCCTGGGTCTGGTCGGTCACGTCGCACTGCTGCGTGATGCGCGACGCGGCGACGGACAGATTCGGCGGCGGGCCGCACAGCTCGACGCCGCCGCCGTCGGTGGGTGTCCCGGTGACGACGACAGTGTTCGTGGTGGTCTGCGCGATCGACGCGATGCAGGTGAAGGTCCACACTTCGTCGGCCGCGTCCTCGAAGATGCTGTTCGGTGTGTCGAGGAGACCGTTCGCGTTGTCGTCACCCGAGACGTAGGTGACGGGCGCACATTTGTCGTCGGTGATCCGTGCGGACACGTTCCCGAGCGGGGCGTCGCCGGTGTTGCGGACCTCGTAGGTGTACGTGACGGGTCCGGCGGCCGCGAGTTCGGTCGGGCTGGCGGTCTTGATCACGTCGATCGCCGGCGTGAACGTCTGGACGAACGCGGCGGCGAAGTCGAAGACGTCGACTCGCGGGAGCCCGATCGGTGTGCCGGCAGTGCCGCGAACGCCCGCCACGTTCACCGTCGGTTCGGAGATCGCCGCCGAGCATCGGTAGATCCACGTTTCCGCAGGATCGCGTGTGAGTTGGCCGAGCGGCGCGATGTCGCCGCTGATGTACGTGGGCGCGTCACACGTCGGTGTTGCCGGACTGGCAGCATCGGCGAGGACGAGGTTCTCCAGCAGGTCATCGGTGGCGATCGGACTCTGGCCGGTGTTGGTGACGGCGAAGTCATACGTGACGGTCGTGCCGACCGGCACGAGCGACTCGCTGACGGTCTTGGTGAGATGGATCGCCGGGTCGAACACCCGCACGGAGGCGGTCGCCACGGCTTCGTAGACGTTGCCGAGTGGGTCGATACCGATCACCGTGGCAGTGTTGTCGATGGTCGTCGCCGGGGGTTCGGGAAGCGCCATGGTCTGGACGCAGGTGAACGTCCATTGCTCGGGTGTGCCGGAGTTGGCGCCGTCGAGCAGGTCGTCGCGGTCGAGGTCGCCGATGTTGAACGCCTCGTTGGGGGCGGCCTGGACCGTCGGCTCGACGTCGGTGCACAGGTCGTCGTCGGGGGCGATGATCGACAGCCCCACATCGCCGGCGTTGCCGACCACGTAGGTGTAGGTGATGTCGTCGCCGGCCTGGGCGATCGTCGATGACGGCGTCTTGGTGAGGGTCACACCCGGCTCGATCACGAGCACTTGCGCCGTGTCGGCGGCAGTGATTCCGGGGTAGCGAGTCTGGAGATACACCGGCACGCCGGTGACGGACGCCGTGTTCTCGACGAGTCCCGAGCGGTTGCCGACGGGAGCGACGTTCGAGTCGGCCGTCCGATTCAGCTGGATTTCGCAGGTGTAGACCCACGTCTCGCCCACATCGACGAGCTCGTCGGTGTTGGTGTCGCCGGTGTTGTAGGCGTCGTTGGGCGCAGCTTGCAGCTCGGGGACGACCGGGCTGCACTTGTCGTCTGTCGGTGGTGTCGCGCTGATGTCCAATGGGAGTTCGGGCGAACCTTCGTTGGTGACCTCGTAGCGATACTGGGCCGGCCGCGGCGTCGGCGTGTCGGGGCCGCCGATCGGTGGCGTCGTCATGCCGGTCGAGAGCACGACTGGCGTCGAGGTCGTCTTGACGATGCCGATGCCGGGTCGGACCACGTCGACCGAGGCGGCGGCGAGGTCACCCACGCGTGGCAGGTTGGAGATCGGTGTGCCGTCGGCGTTCGAGGGGACGCCGATGATGATCGCCACGTTGGTCGTGGGAGCTCCGACGTTCGCCGAACACGTGAAGGTCCACGTCTCGCCCGGGTCGAGCATGGCGTTGGCCGGGCTGGTGTCGCCTGAGACGTAGCCGACGGCTCCGAGGCATTGGCTGTCGAGCACCCACCCCGGGTCGGTGGTGGATGGCGGCCCCGCACTGGCGCCGGTCCGGTTGAGCGACACGTTGCCCTGGTTGGTTGCGGTGAACGTGTAGGTGACCTGACCGGTCATGGTCGTGTCGACGTCGAGCACCAGCCTGGTCGGGTTGGCAACCTTCGTGAGCGTGATCCCGGCGTCCACGACGAACACGCGGGCGGTGTCGGTGTCGGACACGGTCGGGCCCGGGAACGGAACGTTCGCGTTTGCCGGGTCGAGCGGGGTACCGGTGACGGTGGCCGTGTTGGTGATGTCGCTCTTCGTGGACGTGTCGGGTGTCCCGGTGCACGACCAGGTCCACGTTTCGCCCACGTCCATGATCGTGTCGCCGTTGCCGTTCGTCACCGGAGTCGGGTTGGTACACGGCGGCGTGTCGTCGGCGAGCGTGATCGTTCCGAGGGGCGTGTTGCCCGTGTTGGTCGCGGAGTACGTGTAGGTGACGTCGGTGCTCGGTGGGACGTTCACCGCCTTCTCGCCGTCGACGAGCTTGATGAGCTCGATGCGGGGGACGTACACGTCGACGTCGTCGGTGGCGGTCGCGCTCACGGTCGTGCCGACCGGATCGATGCCGAGGACCGTGGCCGTGTTGACGATGTTCAGCGGCTTGGTTCCGATATTCGCGCGGTCGTCGCTGACCGATTTCGTGCAGGTGAACCGCCAGGTCTCGCCCGGGTCGAGGAGCCCGTTCGCCGGCGTCGTGTCGCCGACGTTGCGGCCAGCGGCGAGCACGGGCGCGACGGGGCTGCACTTGTCGTCGGTGACGGTGATGTTCCGGAGCGAGGTGTTGCCGGGGTTGACGACGTCGAACGTCGACGTGACGGTGGCGGCCGGGGTGAGTTCGCCGCGTACCTCGGTCGGGGCGTTCACCTTGGTCAGCATGATGTCGGGTTGGTAGTCGTACGAGTTCCACACGGTGCACGTGACGATCTCCTGCCCGATCGGGTCGAGCGCGAACGATGCGTTCGATCCGGCGACGGTGAGTTCGCCTTCCTCGATCCGCAGGTTGCCCTTCTCGTCGCGGAGCTCGCAGTGCCAGTCGTCGTCGCTCGGTCGACCGGCGTCGTAGTTGGGTTGGATCGCCTCCGACACGGTGGCGGACGAGTCCTGGTCGCCGGGATCGGGTTCCCACTGGAACTGGGCGAAGCCGTTGGAGTCGGTGGGGAGCGTCTTCGACACGGCCGGGGTGGCGTCAGGCAGGATCCAGTTGAACTGGCCGTTGACGGTCGTCGGTGTGGCGGTCATCGCCCAGTTCGCGGCGGGCTGGTACGACCCGTCGGTGCTGGTCTGGGCGAGCTTGCGGATCGTGAGCGACGGCGAGCAGAGTTGGAGCACCACGCCGCGCAGGACCTCGGCCAGGTCGTTGAAGTTGGTGACCAACGCGACGTCGACGTCGTTGAGGCTGGTGATGGTGCCGATGTCGGCATCACGCTTCACCTGCGGCCCCGTCACGGCCTTGAGCCGGTCGACGCTCGCTTGGTTGGAGAGTGCCGACCCGACGCCGATCGTCAGCATCCGCGACCCGCTGCCCTTGAGTGCGTCCGCGGCCTCGACGGCGCGGCTGAGGGTGAGCGCGGACCCTGCTGAGTTCCGATCGGTGCCGAAGGCGACGGCGGGCGGGCCGAAGGGATCGCCGGCTCGGAAGTCGTATCCCGTGGGATCGCCGTCGGTGATGAACACGACGAGGTCGGACGGGTCGGTGTTGGCCTGCTTGAGGGTCTGGTCCCAGTTCGTGTACTGCTCGCTGCTCGAGTTGTTGCTGAGCCTGAAACTGTTGGAGTTCGACGGGTTGGATCCCGTGTACTGGTAGAGATTGACGCCGTTCGGGCGGGGCGGCCGCGGGTTGTAGTAGCCGTTGACCGCGTTGCGGAGTGCGCCACCGCTGGCGAGAGAGGTGGTGTCGACGATGGTGCGCGGTGCGAGCTGGGCCGACAGCGTGCCGAACTGGATGACTCGAGCGGTGGAGTTCGTGTTGATCAGCGAGTCGAGGAAGGAGTCGGCAGCCCCGCGGACCGTGTCGACGGCATGCGACGACGAGATCGATCCCGACGCGTCGAGCACGAGGGTGACGTCGACGCCGCAACTGTCGGCGATCGGTGGGTTGGCGACGGCGGCGACAGGGTTCGACGGGGCGACGACGGCGACCAATCCGCCCGCGACGGTCGCGGTGGCGAGCAGCACGCCCGGCAACCGTCGTCGCCGCGGTGTTCCGCCTGTCCCTCGTCGCATCGTTGCCCCCTCACTCACTCTGTGCGTGTCGGCGGTGAGTTCGTTCGCCCGCCGCTCCGATCAACTTGGCCAGCATCACCAGGTGATTTCGATCACGAGGAGGTGAGGAGTTCGGTGATCTCCTTGACGCCGAGGTTGCCGAGGCGCTTGGCTTCGAGTTCGACGGACACGTCGTGTTCGGTGTCGGTCAGGGTGATCTCGAGTGTCACGGCACGCTGATGCACAGTGGTTCGCAACGTACTGCGGTCGAACTTGACCATCTTGGTGAGCTTGTCCCAGCCGCCTACGAGACCCATCTTGTTCCGTCCGAGCGTGTACACGGCAGTCTCGGAGACGGCAAGCACGATCGTCGGAGGAATCTCCTTCAGATTGGTGAAGATCTTCCCGCCGACGGCGGAGCCGACGACAGCACCCACACCGACGAAGTCACTCCCGCCGATCAACCCGCCGGCCGCCATGCCGTAGGCCTGCGACTTCGTGTAGCCGCGCGGGTAGGTGAGGGCGACGTCGATGATGGTGTCGTCGGCGATGAGCGCCTGGACGGCGTCGTGGGCGGATTGCTCACGTGACATGAGAACCAGACCTAGCCGCGCAGACGAGCAATCTCGGCCCGGGCGTGTTCGACCTCGGGCGTGTCGTTCGCATAGGCGACTGCGATCTCGTCGGCGAGGTCGGTGGTCGCTTCGAGCACGTGCTTGGTGCTGCGATGGTTCGGCTGCGACTTGACGAAGTGCTTGCGCTCCTTGCGGGAACCGACCGCAGCGTCGAGTTCGCCGGCCGTGATGACGCCACGGTCGACCTCAGCTGCGAGGAGTGCCCGGGCCCAGTCGCGTTCCTTGACCACCGTCTTGCGGTAGATCCAGATGAAGCTCCCCACGCAGACGAGGGTGAGCGGGACGTAGAGCCCGATCCCCCAGGCGGCGCCGCCGGTGATCCCGCCGATCGAGTCCCAGAACCAGTGCAGGAACATTCCCCAGAGAATCAGAGCGATGCCGAAAGCCCGGCGCGGCGCTTCGCCAGGCCGGCCGATGAGGTAGATCAGCCCGGCACCGCACAAGGCCGACCACGTCCAGTGGCCGGTCGAGAGCACCGTGCGGATGAAGAGCGTCTTCGTGCCGTACTCGGCCTGACCGAAGTTGGCTGCGGCCGATCCGTAGGTGTAGGCAACGTCCTCGAACACCTGGAACGCAAGGCCCGAGATCGCGCCGATGATCAGCCCGTCGAAGGCGCATCGCATCACCCGCGGAGCGAGCCCGATCAGCAACACGACCGGGAGCATCTTGACGATCTCCTCCGACCACGGTGCCGTCGCTCCGGCGCTCCAGACCTGCATGAACTCCAGGCTGACCGTCTTGGCCAGGATCGACCGGAACGCATCGTTGTTGATCGCCGCCATCGCGAACGTCGACACCAAACCGCTGAACAGGAACGCGACGACTTTCGCCTTCGCCGGGATCGACGAGTAGCGATCCAGGCGCGAGAACAACCACAGGAACAAGATGGCAAAGAGACCGAACCAGACCGTCCCCTGAGCGAACGAGTCGGTGTACGCCTGAGCGGACGAACTGAAACCCCGGTAGGTCTGCGAAGCCCCCGACACGAACAGCAGCACCACCACCCAGAAGGTGAAGTTGTGGACCTGAATGAACCGGAACGGCGCACCCCACCCACTCTCGTCGATCACGGCCCGACGGGCAGCGACGGCCGAGTCGTCAATGGTGCGTGATGCGGTGTCGGTCATCAGTTCGCCTCCTGGCCGGCAGGCCGATACGTCGTGGTTTCGATCATCGGGGCGTACTCCTCGGCCAACTCCTTCAATTGGGCCGGCTCGCCCCGAACCTCGATGTCGACGCCGATCTTCGTCCCGCCACCCTCTGGTTCGAACACGAACGTGGCGATGAGCGCCGCCTGATCCACCCCGACCAGGTACGCGAGTTCGCCCGGCACGCCGTCGGCGTTCGTGATCGAGATCCGGTTCTGCTCGTCCTTGACACCCAGTTCGTCCAAACTGTCGTTGACCTTGATCACCTGGTCGAGCAGCTCGTTGGCCGTCCCATCCCAGTTACCAGACTTCGCGCTGTAGGACACCGTCTCCGACAACAACGTGGCGCTTGACGGGATCGAGGCCGCATCCTCGTTGCCGTCCGTGAGCAGCGTCCCGCTGAGGAGATCCCAGCCGACGGCGGGAACGAACGTGACCTCACCGTTGCCGAGGTTGATCACATCACCGGCGACGATCGGATTGTCGAGTGCGACCTGGTCGTTGATCCACGGCATCAACTGTGACCACAAGAGGAACACGATCAACAGGACCACGCCGGGCCAGATCGTTCGCTTGTCGATTCCCAGGATCCGCTGATCAGCCGGCACCCGGTCGCTCGGCACACGGCCATCCGGGACCGGTTTCGGGAGGGTCATCGTCGACCCGGACGTCTCACTCGTTTCGGTCACGTGAATCCAGTCTCTTCCTTGATGACAAGCGTCAGTCGGTTTGCGGGGCGGATGAACCGACATGGGTCGGCTGGCACTGCCC
Organism: Ilumatobacteraceae bacterium; assembly: GCA_963747375.1. Lineage (GTDB taxonomy): Bacteria > Actinomycetota > Acidimicrobiia > Acidimicrobiales > Ilumatobacteraceae > Sva-07. The sequence continues at coordinate 362,162 of CAVVFL010000002.1, read as the reverse complement.
GAAGCGCGCGCTCGGGCTATTAGTACGAAATGTAATCCGAACCGATCGGTTAGTCCAACCATTCGGTCCGGCTGCCGTTTTCGTCATGCGACGTTTCTACGCGGTGCCGAGACGTCGGCGCATCGCCCCATCGGGGCTCTTTTCGTGCCGACGCCACCAGCGCGAATTCACACCATCGGGGCGATGACGCAATCCCACTCGTCGTCCATGATGAGGTTCGTGTCGGTACCAGTGTCTCCGTCGCACCGAGGACCCGAGTCCGACACACCGCCGCGGGCATCGGACCGATGGTCGTGAAGCGGGTACTCGTCAGGCTCAAGGGCCCGATCGGGCCCACCGTGGCTGCCATGTTCGACGACGTCGACTTGCAGGTGGAGACCGTCCTCACCGGTGAACTGGTGGACGACGCGGCCGTGCACGGCCTTCTCACACGAGTGCGCGACCTCGGACTCCGGGTCGTCGATCTCCACGTCTCCGACACTCCACACTCGCAACCACTCCCCTAATCCCCGCACGACCGATTCGACGCCACGGGTCCCAGGGAGATCGACCGGCGTTCACGCGGACGAGCCGCCACTCCGGTAGGTTGCTCGCATGGCTGAGCCGCCGGACGATCGGGCTCACCCGACCATGCACGTGTCGTTCCGAGCTCCCCAGCCCCCGACGACGCTGGTGAGACGGATCGGTCTCGACCAGCGGCTCGGTCCCGCCTCAGGAGCGTCGTGGACACTGGTCGTCGGTCCACCGGGATCCGGCAAGACGACGTTGGTCCGGACATGGATCGACGGGCGCAGCGAACCCTGGACATGGGTGGGCCTCACGAGCGCAGCCGCTCTGCGACCCGGCCTCGCGGACCTGCTCGCTCGCGCCATCCAGCATGCGCGTCCCGACGTTCCACTGGACCTCCTCGACATGCTGGACATGGACGAGGTCGAGCCACACCGGATCCTCACCGAGCTGGTTGGCGAGCTGCTGGCCGACGACCCCGAAATGCCGCCGACGCTGGTGGTTCTCGACGACGCCCATCTGTTGTCATCGGACGACTGGAGACTGCTCGGTTGGTTCCTCGCCAACCTTCCTCCCTCGGTCCACCCCATCGTCATCAGTCGCAGCGATCCCCCGATTCCACTCGGCCGTCAACGCGCACAGGGCCGCCTTGCCCAGATCCGCGAGCGAGATCTCGCCTTCGGGCTCGACGAAACCAGGGAACTGCTCGCCGCCACGTCGGTCGAACCGACACACGAACTGGCCGCTGCGCTGCACGCACGCACAGAGGGGTGGGTCGCCGGTATCCGGCTGGCCGCCCTGGCCATCCAGGACGGCGCCGAACCGGTTGAGCTGCTGGATCGGTTCTCGGTGACGAACACCTCGGTCGCCGAGTTCCTGCTCGAGGAGGTGCTGGATCGCCAGAGCGACCAACGGCGCGACTTTCTCTCTGCCGTGGCGATCCTGCGCACGCTCGACCCCGAGATCTGTGACGCTGTCTCCGGACGGTCCGACAGCGCCGACGTCCTCCGTACCATCGCCGCAGAAGGCATCTTCGTGTCGCGAGTGGAACGCGGAGCGGACGAATATCGATTCCATCCGCTGCTCGCGGAGTTGCTCCGCCACGAGCAGCGCAGACGCGATCCCGACCTGGCCCGCCGCCATCATCGCCTCGCCGCCGAGTGGCTCGTCGCGCACGGCCGAGGCATCGAAGCGATCGAACACCTCCTCGATGCGGGAGATCACGCGCTGGCCCACGAACTGGTGGTCCAGTCCTTCCCGTCCCTCTACGTCGGACCTCACCGACGCGATCTCGATCTCTGGCTCACGGCAATTCCGGACGACGTGATCGCCGAGTCGCTCGATCGGGCCATGGATCACTGTGTGGCTCTCACCCTCGTCGCCAGCCCGGACGGCCCGAAATGGTGGGAGTTCTGCTCCGAACGAGTGGCCGATGACGACCGCTGGCTGCGGAGTCGGCTCGAGTGCGTTCTCGCCGTCTACGACGCAGTCAACGCGCGAGCGGACAGCATGCATGCCCGCTGGGAGACCGCGCAGCGGTTGCGTCCGGACGGTCGAGTCGAGCCGCTCGACGAGATCATTGCCCACTGGGACGTCAGGATCGAGAGCCAACTCGGAGATCCGGCCCGCGCGGTCGAAGCTGCACGTTCGATCGTCTCCGCGGCCCGTTTGCTCCTGCCCGACTCGTCGGCCCTCAGCGTCTTGGCCGGCGCACTCGACGCTGCCGGGCATCCCGACAGCGCGGTGGCCGTGGCCGATCGGGCGATCGAGCGTTGGCGCGCCGACGGCGAACCCGATCTCCCCGGCATGGTCGATGCCTTGGTGGTCACCGCTCGCGATGCCAGGCGTTGCGGCGACTTCGATGCTGCCGACGGGTGGGTCGACCTGGCCGAGTTGCTTCCACCACCACGGCCGGGGCCTCACCTGTTGCTCGCGATCGCGCTCATCGAACGGGCGCGAATCGATCACGCGCGTGGAGGATCGGCCTGGAGACCGCACCTGCTCGGCCTCGCCGAGGAACTCCGGCTCGCCGGCACCGGAACGCGACTCGCCGAGTGGGTGGATGCCGCTCGTCTCGATCTCGAGGGCACCCCGGCGAGGCCGCGAACGCGGCTCGTCGACGCCACTGCACCGCCGACGCCCGCGGGACCCTCGGGGCTCGCGGTCGAGCAGTTGACCCGGCGCGAAAGGACGATCCTGGAGCTCCTCGCGAGCCACCTGAGCCTGCCAGAGATCGGCTTCGAGCTGCACATCTCCCGACACACCGTGAAGTCGCACGTGCGACGGATCTACCGCAAGCTCGGAGCGACCTCGCGGTCAGGTGCGGTCGCCGCGGCGCTGGAACTCGGCATTCTCGCCCGCTGAGACCAGCTTCGCCGCCATCGGCCACCCGAACGTCTGGGCGGCGATCGGCTCATGGCGAAGCGCCGAACTAGAATTCATCAACGTGAGCATCGCCGAGGACATGGTCGACGGTCGGACGCTTCGCCATCAGCATCGCCGACCCGAACTCCTCGCCGCTGCGGTGGAGTACGTCCTCGAGCATGGCTTCACCGAACTCTCCCTGCGACCCATGGCCGAAGAGCTCGGTGTGTCGCATTCGACGCTGCTCCGCCACTTCGGGACGAAGGAGGAACTCGTCACCGAGGTGATCGAGCGCATCCGAAACGACATCTTCAGCGGGCCACGCACATCGGCCGTCGACGCCCCGCTTGCGCAGTCGTTCCGGGCCGCCTGGAAACGTCTCTGCGGGCCGGCAGAACGCCGACAGTTCCTCCTGCTGTTCGAAGTCGTCGCCACGCAGGGACACGATCCTGGCCGGTTCGCCTCACTGGAGCCGACCCTGATCACGGAATTCCTGGGCCCCGTGGAAGCCAGCCTGCGCAACCATGGCCTGTCCAACAACGAAGCGCGCGACGTCGCCACCGGCTTCCTCGCGATGGTGCGCGGTCTCCAAGTCGACCTCGCGGTGTCGGGCGATCAGCGCAGGGTCGACGAAGCGATGCACCGCTACATCGACACCATCACACGAACCATCGCGTGACGCCACGGCCTCGCCCTGCCGCACACTGATGCGCTGGAACGAGGAGAGCGACCTCGACCCGGTCGGCGACGGTCCACGAGGCCGGCTCACGTAGTTCCACGGGAGCTGCGGTTGCTGGGAAGGCTCCAGCTTCGCGATGGTCGCGATCGCCGTCGTGCTCGGCACGTTGTTCACGATGAGCGTTGCAATCCTCATCGACCTCTTCGCTCCGGTCGGGTCGCTGGCGACCGGCGAGTCGGCGGGGTTGGTGACGATCACGAATCCCGTCGCCGGCGTGCGCAACAAGATCGAACCCCTGCGTCGGTACCGGACGACATCCTCCCCCAGCTCGACGACTGGCTCGACGACCTGTTCGCGCCCGACCAGATCGACGACACGATCGCCCGCACCCTCGACCCCGGGCCCGACACCGAGGCCACACGCCTGCGAGCCCGACTCGAACACGAACTCCGCCAGTGCGACAAACAGATCGCCAAGTGCCGCGCCCTGCTCGACGACGACGTCGACCTCGCCACGGTGTCGGCATGGCTCGAGGAAGCCATCGCCAACCGCCAGATCACCGAACGACGCCTCGACGAACTGCGCCGGGAAGCCACCAGCACACTCGCCGACCGAGACGTCGTCCGTGAGGCGCTGATCGAGATCGGTGGACTGACCGGACTCCTCGCGAGCGGTGAGCCTGCCGAGCGAGCACGTTTCTATGACGCGGTCGGCATCAGCGGGACCTACCGAAATCAGGGGTTGACAGAAAGAGGCTTCGGACTGTGGCGCTCGATGCTCACCGTGGGGCCGGGTTACGGAGCGCTCGTTCTGTGCGGTCTTCCTCGTTCGAGGAACTCGGTTGACATTCGACTGTTGGGTTCGACTTCACCAATAGCGCGCGAGCCATTCGGGATAGCCCATCGCGCGACCGGTACGGGGGCCAAATGGTTCCGGGCAGGGTGTGGCGGTGACCAATGCCTGCCACGCCGCAAGCAGCGTCTCGGTTCGTGTGACGGGCGGACCGAACGCCGCGAACGCGAACGTCCACCAGTGCGAGGCGCCGACGGTCACGTCAGCGACCTCGACGTCGCATCCGGTACCGGATGCTTCGGAGACCGGTGAGAAGGTGATCTCGGTTCCGTCCGTCAAGAATCGGCGTTTGACGACCGATTTGTGGATGTCGATCCACCGTCCGTAGACACCGTCGTCGATGAGACGGTCGGCAGGGCTCCAGCGCCTCCACTCCTCGAGTTGACCCGCGAGACCGTCGCTGAGCTCGATGCTCCCGTCGAGTGATTGCCGGATCTTGAGTTCCAATGTCTCCCTGAATCGGCGCTTCACGCCGATGTCGCTGCGGCCGTCGAGCAGGTAGGCGTCGCATCGCTCCTCGAGAACGCCGGTCGAGCCGGTGAACCAATCGGCGACGTCGGCAGGGATCGGCCCGCGAACGAACCATCGGAGCTCGGTCGTGTCGAGAACCAACGGCGTGTCCGGGCTGATTGCTCGCACCGGTTCTGGGACCGGCGCGGCAGCGAGCGCCTGACTGGACTCAGTGACTGTCACGACTTACTCCCAACGGTGTACCTCACCGAATGTCGTCTCGACATGCCCGAGTGGAATGTCAACGCACATCGTTGTCGATGGAGGACGCTTGCGCCAGAGGAAGATGTCGTGCGGTAGTGGGCGGTAAGATCTCGACAACTCGTGTCCAGAGACGCCGATCATGGTCGGGTGCGAAGAACGCCGGCTCGCCGAGTGACCGGCAATACTTCCGTCGTCGAGGATGTGTGGCCGCCTATCAGGCACGATGATCGATCACACGACAGAAAGGTCGCAGGACCCATGGGTGTGTTGTCGATGAACGAGTGGTTGCCCCGGTACAAGCGATCTGATCTCCGCTTCGACGTCATCGCCGGTGTGACGGTCGCTGCCCTCGTCGTTCCCAAGGCTCTCGGGTACGCCGGGATCGCACTCATCCCGATCCAGAACGGGCTCTATGCCGCCGCCGCAGGAGCGCTGCTGTACGCGCTGTTCGGCACATCACGGCAGATCTCGACCGGCCCCAGCTCCGCTCTCGCCGCCGTGGCCGGGAGCGCGGTCGTGACCGCTGAAGTGCCGCCCCAGGACGCCCCGGCACTGGTCGCAGCAGTGACCTTGGTGGCCGGGTTGCTGTTCGTGGTGCTGGCGGTGCTCAAGATGGGTTGGATCTCACGGTTCCTGTCCAAGGCGGTGATCACCGGCTTCTTGTTCGGCGCGGCGATCGAAGTGGTCGTGGGTGAACTGCCCAAGCTCGCGGGGACGGACAGCTCCGGGAAGAACGCCTGGCGCGAGTTCATCCGACTTCGCGTCGACCTTCGACGAACGGCACTCCGCCACGATGGTCGTCGGGGTGGTGTCGCTGGGGGTGATCCTCGCTGCGCGATTCGCATGGCCGAAGCTTCCCGGCGCGCTCGGTGCTGGTGGTGGGCGGTCTGATCGCGTCGACTGTGTTCGACCTGGCCGATCGGGGCGTCGCGACGGTGGGCGACGTGCCACGCGGACTCCCGGCACCCGACGTTCCCGGATGGTCGGTGTTCACCGAGCACACTGCCACGATCGCAACGGCGGCGTTGGCGCTCGTGCTGATCGGGTTCTCCCAGACGGTGGGTGACGCCCGCATGTTCGCCTCCCGCCACGACTACCGGATCCGCGTCGACAACGAATCGGTAGCGCAGGGCGTGGCGAACGTCGGCAGCGGGGTCTTCCAGGGCATGCCTGTGTCGACGAGCCTGTCGGCCAGTTCGCTCGCCGATTCCAGTGGAGCAAGGACACAGATGGCGTCGGTCGTGACCGGCATCGTGGTGATCCTCACACTGCTCATCTTCGCCCCAATGTTCTCCGACCTCCCCAAACCCGTCCTCGGGGCGATCATCATCGACGCCGTCGTGTTCGGCATGATGGACGTCGCCCAGATGAGACGCCTCTGGCGCGTCAGCCGGTTCGACTTCTGGATCGCATTCCTCGCCATCGTCGGTGTGTTGACCGCCGGTGTGCTCACCGGCGTGATCGTCGGCATCATCTTGTCGCTCGGCTGGCTGGTCTACATCAACGCAAGTCCACCGGTGCGCGAGCTCGGCCGCCGCCCAGGATCGACGACATTCCGTGCTCTCGACGATTTCCCCGACTACGAAACGTACGACGGACTCCTGATCGTGCGCTTCGACGGCGGCATGTACTTCGTCACCACCGAGGTATTCATCGATCAGCTCCGCGACCGGGTCGATGCACCGGACCCACCGGTCGACCGGGTCGTGATCGACTTCGAGTCGGTGAACTTCATCGACTCGCAAGGGGCCAACGAACTCGACCGGCTCGTCCAGGCCGCCGACGCACGCGGCATCTCGCTCCACTTCGCACGGTTGAAGACAGCGGTTCGGTCCGTGCTCGACGCGGACGGGGTGATCGAGCTGCTCGGCGCAGAGCGCGTGCACACGAGCATCGACGATGCCGTGAATGCGGCGCTCGCCGAATCATCGACCGAGTGATGTCAGGCGCACCACTTGTCCGACCCACGGAGCGGGTCGGTTCAGCCTGGGATGTCGAGGAGTTCACTCACCGAGAGCGGCCCGACGTCGGTGTGCAGCGGTGACCCGTCCACGTGGGCCTCGATGAGCGCTGCGATGAGTCGTGGCGCGCTGAAGTTCAGTGCGTGCGCCCCTGGCACCCGAACGGCCGATACATGTGGCAGCCCGGCGAACACGCTGACTCGCTCGACGTGCACGAGCGGGTCGCGTGCGCCCGCGACGATCAGTGTGGGCATGTCCAGGTGACGCACCCGCTCGAGCGTCGGGAACTCGGTCATCGACCTGAACAGCCGCCACCCCTGCAGCACCCCGAAACGCAGATAGTCCCGCACGGCGATCGGCACCATGCCGAGCGGTTCGCGTGGAGCGTCGAGCACCATCTGCCCGATGGCGCGACCCAACGGTTGGTTGCCCGGACCCCCCGCCGGCGACACAAGGATGGCACGCTCGATCCGTTCAGGGAACGATGCGGCCACCTCGCAGATGATCGGGCACCCGAGCGAGTTGCCAACGAAGGTGGCCTTCTCCACACCAACCGAATCACAGTACGAGACCAGCGCTCTGGCGAGCCCCGGAAGGTCCAGCGGACGGTCGTGTCGCATGCTGCGACCCATGCCCGGAAGATCGGGCACGAACGTACGGAACCGCGACGTGAGCACGGCCGCTGTCGGCTCCAGATAGGTCCCCGAAATCCCGAAGCCGTGCACGTGAACCATCGCGGGCGCATCGGGCCCAGCGATCCGACACTCCCGGTGGTACATCGGGAATCCCTGGACGATGAGCCAGCCGCGCTCGAGTGGGTCGACAGTCATTCGCAGCGAAGTCTCGCACTTGTTGCCGTCATCGAGTACGTTCTCGGTCCGGCGACGCGACCGAGAAGTGAGGTGCTGATGTCATCGATCCGAACCATGGTGCTCTTCTGGGTGGCCGGTCTCATCGCTGGGATCGTCCTCATGGAGCGTTGGCGACGGCATGGCGGACGCTACGTCCCGGTGGAGGAGACCGTCTCGGGATCGGTGCTCGTGTCAACGGAGGCGACCTCGGGTGCGCCCACCGGCACGCCGAACTTCGTCGCCCTCGTCATCACCGGAGCAAAGCTTGACGCCGAACGGATCAGGCGACGAGCCACGGTCGTTCCGTTGGGCGTGCCCATCTCTCGCCGCCGCCGCCTCGACGTGCGCTGAGCGCTCAGGTGCCGAGCATGCCCTCGGCCGCAGCGGAAAGTGCGAAGTCCGGAAGCCACCAGAGGCAGCCGAAGGCCTCATCGGCGGCTGAGCGAATGCCACCTCCCGACCGTGTCGGGCCAGCACAAGGAAGCCGAGGCCACTCGCCCTCGAGACGGGGACCGACGATGAGATCGATCGGTGCGCCATCGGATCTCGCCCTCACTCCGCAGGCGATCGACTGCCACCGAGGTCGCCAAATGCAGCGTCAGGATTCCGAGTCGCTCCGACTGGAGTCATCGGACGTTCTCATAGGGAGGGCGTCAGCTCAGGATCATTGGCCTCGGCAACGAGAGCCGCCGGCGCTCGCTCAGCCGTGCGGTGCGATCGTCGCCAGCGGTGATCGGCGACCGGGTGAGACTGCGAGGCCACAATTGCGCGACTCGAACGACATTGACCCAGGTGCGCCACAGGCACCAGAGACACAGGACGACGGGCGACGGTTACCTGCGGGAGCTCGCGATTGCGGGGTCTTCGTCTCTGCGGAGGTGGTGTGCGAGGGTGATCTCGACCACGACCACCGGCACGAGGAAGGCGACCGCAGCAACAGCGTGCAAGAGCCATGCGGTCCCGAACGACATCGAGATCGATGCTGTCAAGGCATGAATGACCTGGTGCTCAACTGCTACGGGGAGAGTCACGACGAGGATCGTCATGCCGAAGCGTCGCCGCACCAGCGCCACCGACCGCCCGAGGGCCGATCGCACTCCACGGCCCTCGATCATCACCAGCGAACCGGCCAGGCACGTCAGGGTGAATGCGATGAGCCCGGGAACGAAACCGAGCACCGAAAGGCTGCCGATAATCAGTGCCTGCGACACATCCACGCCGATCAGGCGCTTGTACGGCAACGTAGGAATTGCCAGTCGCCAGCCAAGGTCCTCCTCACCGAATTCGTGGCCGACGACGGTGTCGAGGAGACCGGCACACAGTGCTGAACCCAACATCAGCAAGCTGATGCCCAGATATGCACTCAGCGCGAGGGTCCCGTGGCCGATGGCTCCGCTCGCACGATCTTGGATCAAGCCGACAGCGAACGCTTCGAGTGCTGCCAACGGTGCGAACACGATCGTGCCGATCAATGCCAGCGTCATCGCCCGACGGCGACACACGCCCAAGGCCACGCGTACGACCTCGCGGGATGTGGAGCGATGCGCCGTGCGTTCCATGACGAGTCATCTTGTCGTCAGGTACGCCTGCGTGGCTTGCGCGTCATCGTGAGACGTCGCGAGAGTCATCGACGTGCGATGGTCTCAGCAGGGTGAACGCCAGAGCCCGTCATGATCGTCTCACTTCGCTCGGGTCATTCGTGTGGAAGGCCTGCCCGCACCGCAGCAGCCCCGGCACGCTCGCCCACACGCGCTGGGGCAAAATGACCCTCCATTCCGAGAGGAATCCGGCATCCTCTCCATCACGCTCAGTGTGCAACGGACGCCGGCCTGTCGCCGATGATGGTGGCTCGGGCCATCTTCCGCGGGTGGGGCCAATAGTCGTGCACGGCGTAGTGCTGCGTCGAGCGGTTGTCCCACACCGCCACCGTCCCCGGACGCCAGCGAATCCGCACTTGATACTCGGGGATCGACGCCTGACTCAACAGGTAGTTCATGAGGTTGTTCGCCTCCATCGTGAAGTCGAGCCCCACGCGGATGCGGTCGTAACGCTGGAAGTTCACGAAGTGCGTGGTGAAGCCCTGGTTGACGAACAGCACCGACTCACCCGTCTCCGGGTGCGTTCTCACCACCGGGTGTTCGGCCGGCGGATTGTCGGCGACCAGGGCCGCCCGCTTCTCGGGCGTCATCGCTCCACCGAAGGAATGCTCGATGCTGTGCTGCGCCCGCAGTTCGCCGATGCGCTCCTTGACCCTGTCGGGCAGACGATCGTACGCAAGGGCCATGTTGGCCCACATCGTGTCCCCACCCACCGGCGGGCACTCGTCGCACTTGAGCACCGCCCCCATCGGGGGCTCGGCTCGGAACGTGGCGTCGGTGTGCCACACGTTCTCGTAGGTGGAGCGCTCGGCCTGACGGTGGATCAACAGCAGTGTGGGGTGGTCAGGGTGCGACGGCTGGATGGGGTGCCCCTCGAGGGGACCGAACCGTTCGGCGAACGCGACGTGCTCGGAGGGAGCGAGCGCTTGATCGCGGAAGATCAGCAACTTGTGGTGCATGAGCAGTTCGTGCACCCATCCGAAGAGGTCGGCATTGCGCCCGGCCTCGGCCAGGTCGATGTCGAGGATCTCGGCACCGATCGCAGGGGTGAGCGGTTGGACAGACGGAGTTCTTGTCATCTCAGTTTCCTCCTTCCGGACGATGGGTCCAGTTCGATGATCGACGAACCGGTCGTCGATCTCGACTCGAGCGCTCGATGGGCGTCGGCGGCTTCGTCGAGGCGATACCGCTGGTTGATCTCGACGTCGATGCGACCGGCGGCCACATGACCGAACAGTTCGCCGGCAAGGTCGCCGCGTTCGACCGGATCTGCGATGTAGTCGGCGAGCGCCGGTCGTGTCACATAGGCCGACCGCCGTCGAGCGAGGGCGGGAGGGTCGATCGGAGGCACGGGGCCCGAGGCAGTGCCGAGACAGACCAGCAGCGATCGACGACCCAGGCAACGCATCGACGTGTCGAAGGTGTCTCGGCCGACGCCGTCGTAGACGACTCGCACGCCCTCCCCATTCGTCAGTGCCTTCACCTGTCCCACCACGTCACCGCCGGACTCGATGACGTGGGAGTAGCCGTGGGCGAGCGCGAGCGTCGCCTTTGCGTCGCTCGACACCGTGCCGATGGCGTTCAACCCGAGGACGGTCGCCCATTGTCCGAAGATCAGCCCGACCCCTCCGGCTGCGGCATGGAACAGCACCGTGTCTCCCTCGTGGAGCGGCCAGATGCGGCGAAGCAGGTAGGCGGCCGTCAGGCCACGCATCGTCATGGCCGCGGCGGTGTCGAACCCGATCGAGTCCGGCAGGTGGATCAGCGATTCGACCGGCATCGTGCGTTCGGTGCTGTAGGCGCCGAGCGGGCTTCCGGTGTAGGTGACTCGGTCGCCGATGTGGAACTCGACGACGTCGGGACCGACCGCTTCGACCACGCCGCTCGCCTCGACGCCCAGGCCCGCCGGTAGCGGCGCCGGGTAGAGGCCGGTTCGGAAGTAGGTGTCGGCGAAGTTGACGCCCACCGCGAGATGACGGACGGTGGCCTCCCCTGGCCCGGGAGGTGGCACCTCGACCGACTCCAGTTGGAGGACCTCGGGTCCGCCGTGTTCGTGGAATCGGATGGCGTCAGCCATTTCGGGCCTCCGTTCCTTCGGCGTCCGCCAACCTGCTTCTGTCGGCCTCGGACCGCAGCAGCGCCGTGAGCAAGGCAACGGTGCCCCGGGTGAGTCTGCGTGATGTCTCTCCCGAAATCGCTCACCATGGAACGGGTCACGAACGACGACATGGTGAGCGCGCAGGCATCGATGACCACCATCGGGCACCGCCCGGTGCCGCCGGCGTGTCGCCATGCGGCACGCGCGATCCCGGTGGTCGTCCGCATCCGGTCGGCCCGACGTCGTTCGTTGATCGCTCGGAGTTGCGTGGTCAACTCGGTCTCGTCCCTGGCCGCGAGCTGCCACAACCCGAGTCCGGCACCGGCGTGCATCGAGTGGAGTGCCTGGACCAGGTCGTGCAACCACTCCTCGAGTGCCTGATCTGACGTCATGGCCAGGTCCAATTGGACGTCGTACCAGTCGAGCGCCGACGACACGGCTGCGGCGATCAGGTCGTCGCGATTGCCGAAATGACGAAAGAGTGTCCGTCGCCCGACATCGGCCGATTCGGCGATGTCGTCCATGGAGACGTCCAGCCCACGCTCGGCGATCAGACGCCTGGTTGCGCCGAGGACTCGCCGGCGCAGCAGCGCGGTCGTCTCATCCTGGAGTCGCGGCAACTCGATGGACTCGACATTTTCACTCGACAGGACCATGATGGCACTCTAGAGTATCACCGTGGCACTGTCGAGTGTCATCAGTCAAAGAGGTCGAGGAGAAGAATCAGATGTCAACGCTCAGCACCATGCAGCGGCAGGACTTGGGCCGACATGTCGGGACGGTCATCAGCGGGTTCCAGCTGATGGCGATGTCCGACGCCGAGGTCGACGAACTCCGCCAGCTCGTCGCCGATCGCGGTGTCGTGGCGGTTCGCGATCAGCAGATGAGCCTCGAGGAACAGATCGACTTCGGACGGCGTATGGGTCCGCTGCACGTACACCCTGCCTATCCCGACGCCGAGCATCCCGAGGCGCTGCGCATCCACGCCGACGCCAACTCGCGCTTCGTGGCCGGCGAGGGTTGGCACAGCGACGTGTCGTGCGACGAAGAGCCACCCGCGGTTTCGATGCTTCGCATCGAGGTGACGCCGTCGAGTGGCGGCGACACGGCGTTCGCGTCGATGTACCAGGCGTGGGAGTCGCTGTCGGCACCGATGCGCGACTTCCTCTCGGGGCTCGATGCCATCCACGCAGGCGATCTGCCGTGGCGCGGCGCCTACGGGAACACGTCGAGCGAGGAGTTCCCGACGAACGTGCATCCGATCGCTCGCACCCATCCGCTCACGGGGCGCACGGCGCTCTACGTGAACAGCGGGTTCACCGACCGGATCAAGGGTGTGTCGAAGGCCGAGAGCGCAGCACTGCTGCGCATGCTCTTCGACCACATCGCGAACGGCGTCGACTTCCAGTGCCGGATCCAGTGGGAGCCCAACACCTTGACGCTGTGGGACAACCGCTGTGTCCAGCACCACTCGAGCTGGGACTACTTCCCCGAAACCCGTTCCGGCTGGCGAGTCACCACCCGCGGCGAGCGCCCCTACTTCGACGGCCGCAACTGACCTCGCCGAGGAGCGACGACCATCATGAACGAGACCAGGCTCGATTGGGCGACCGACTACGACATCTTCGACCCGGCCTACGTCACCGATCCGTACCCGATCTGGGACGAGCTCCGCTCGACGTGCCCCGTCGGGCACAGTGACCGCTACGGGGGTTCGTGGCTCCCCACCCGGTACCGCGATGTCGAGGCCATCGCCCGCGATGTGGAGCACTTCAGCTCGAGAAGCGTCTCGGTCGTCGAATCGCTCGACAATGACGTCCTGCCCTCGGGCATTCCACCGATATCGGCGGACGCCCCGATCCACACATGGTCGCGTCGACTCATCCTCCCCTGGTTCTCCCACACCCGTGTCGCGCAATATGAACCGATGACACGCAAGCTCTGCCGCCGCCTGGCGACGCAGATCGCCGAGCGGGGTCACGGCGATGCGGCCACGGAGTACGCCCAACAGATCCCGGCCCGGGTGATCGCCGAGCTGCTCGGCGTGCAGGCCGACATGGCCGACACCTTCACAGGCTGGGTGCGAGACATCCTCGAGTTCGCGCACGACACCGAACGCCGCGAGCACGGCCGCAACTCGATCGTGGCCTACCTCATCGCACAGATCGAGGACCGCAAGACGAACCCGGGCGACGACCTCATCAGCGACCTGCTCCACGCCGAGATCGACGGCGAACCCGTCCCGGAAGCGCACGTGCTCGGCACGGCCGCCCTGACACTCGTCGCCGGAGTCGACACGACATGGAGCTCGATCGGGGCGTCGCTGTGGCACCTCGCAACCCATCCCGACGACCGCCTCCGCCTCGTCGACGAGCCCGAGTTCATCCCGACCGCGATCGAGGAACTCCTCCGCGCCTACTCGCCCGTCACCATGGCCCGCATCGCAACCGACGACGTCGTCGTCGCCGGCTGCCCGATCCAGAACGGTGATCGGGTCCTGCTCAACTTCCCCGCAGCCAATCGCGATCCCGAGGCGTTCACCGATCCCGACAGCGTCATCCTCGACCGTGAACAGAACCGACACGCCGCATTCGGTCTCGGCATCCACCGCTGCGCCGGCTCCAACCTCGCCCGCATGGAGCTTCGAGTCGCCGTGGAAGAGTGGCTACGGGCCATGCCGGAGTTCCACATCGCCGACGTCCGCGGCGTCAGTTGGGCAGGAGGGCAGGTTCGCGGACCGCGGACCGTCCCAGTGGTCGTCGGGATGAAGCTCCGAGTCGACCTCTGACGTGACCTGCTGGCTGGATGGCGGGTCGTCTATTCGAGTGTTGGGGTTCTGGACGGATCACGACGGCGCCGGTCTGGAGCTGTCATGGTGATGTCCGACCGTTCACTACTCGAAGGAGCCCATGATGCTTGCATACGACTTCCCACTCCTGAGAGTGTTCTGGTCGTCGACCTCGCGACCGTCTCCGGCCGGCTCAAGGAAGCCATCGCCAACCGCCAGATCGCGGAGCGCCGCCTCGACGACCTGCGCCGGGAAGCCACCAGCACACTCGCCGACCGAGACGTCGTCCGTGAGGCGCTGATCGAGATCGGTGGACTGACCGGACTCCTCGCGAGCGGTGAGCCTGCCGAGCGAGCACGTTTCTATGACGCGGTCGGCATCAGCGGGACCTACGAACCGCAGGTCAACCGGCTGATCCTGACCACACACCCGGTTGGGCATATGGTTCGTGTCGGAGGGGGACTTCAACTCCGGTATCAGGACATCACGTCGAATACCGTCTCGTCGCGTTAAGCCTGGTCAGGACACGTTTTCAGACGTTGGGCACCGCGTGGATTCTGCTGCGCCTCTCGCCGAGCGTGGGTCGACGTCACGTTCGCATCGGGTTCTCGGTGGCTTCGATTTGGTCGAGGCAGTAGGTGGTGATGGCGGCCCTCGATGCTGCGAGCTGATCGAGCTCGGGGCTCGGTGGCGAGTCGAGGTGTTCGACGGGCATGCTCGACAATCCGGTGAACACGGCCATCTGCAGAAGGTGAAGTCGTGTCAGTCGTGTCGGATCGAAGGTGTATCCCTCGGCCGCCAATCCATGGATGTAGGCGGAAATGATCCGAGCGTCGGTTGCAGCCAGATCGTCGGCGGGCCGTCGGCCGAGCTGGATGTCACCGACGAGGAGTTGACCGAGGTCGAACCCGATCGGAAGCGGCTTCCAGAAACCGAAGTCGATCATCACGAACGTCTCGGGTCGTTCGGAACCGAGGAGGTTGTTGGGGCAGGCGTCGCCGTGACCGACGAGATGGGGGGCGTCTGCGAGTTCCTCGAACCACGCCGGCACGACGTCGAGCGCGTCGCGGATGCGCTCGCGGCAGGTCGCTCCCGAATGCCTTGGCGACCAGCGGGTGCGCCCACAATTCATCGTCGTGGAGCAGCGGGACGACCTGGTGCTCGAAGCGACCGTGCAGATAGTCGCGCACGGTCCATCGGTGATCATCGATCTGCGCCAGTGGCGCGACGCGCGAACTGCCGGCGAGTCGACCGAGCAAGTACGCCGCTCGTGTGAACCGTTCGGTGTCCCACGGCCAGTCATGTGTCGGCACCTCCTCGAGCCAGATGGCGCTGGAGAGCTCATCGATGTCGATGACGGCGAGCGCCCGAGGCATGGACAGGCCGTCGGGGAGCCGGTCAGCCAGGTCCGACCGGTAGATGGACACCTCGGTTCGCCACGGCACCGACGCCGCGGCCATCTCGCGGATCTCGGCTGGAACGACTGCGAAGTGCGACGACCGCGACCAGTTCTGCACCTGTTTGACAAAGATCCGAAAGGGCACCTCCCCGGCCGACGTTTCGGCACGGCCGCGGACCCACCACAGACCGGCCGTCGTGATCGCCGGCACGTGATAGTCGACCGGCTCGACGCAAACGTCGCGGACGCTGACGGTCTCCTCGTGGAGATGCGCCGCCACGATCGCCTCCAACTCAGCATCGGTCACATTTGCGGCACCGAGAAGTTCACGGTTCATGAAAGAAAATCTACTTTACTACCTAGTTGATTGTAAAGTGACTTTATGGACGACGAGCACCACGTGATGATGGCGTTGGGGTCACTGATGGAACAGGTTCGCCACGCCATCCTCACTGACGGCGAGGACGGGCTGCGACCCTCACACTTCCGCGTGATCGGAAGCGTCCCACCCGACAGCGGGATCACCGTCACCGAATTGGCCGAGCGTGTCGGAATGACCAAACAAGGAATCGGCCAGTTCGTCACCCAATTGACCCAGCAGGGCTACCTCGTCTCCGAGTCGGACCCACTGGACCGACGCGTACGTGTCGTCCGCCGAACTCGCCTCGGCAACGACGCAACCCATCGCCTGACCCTCGTGCTGCAAGGACTGGAGGAGGAATGGGCACGACACGTGGGCACGAGGCGCTATCGACAGTTTCGTCTCCTCCTCGACGAGATCGCAGACATCAACGTGTCCCAGTCAGCACTCGAGCCACGACTCGAGACGCCGTAGGGCCGCCCCGATGATGTGGTTTGGACAGTCGACGGCGAGCGACGAGCAGCGTCGGCCTGCCATCGGACGACAACAGGGCGCTCCTGGAGTGGTTGCGTGACGCAGGCTGGACCAATCGAGATGGCTGCCGATGTCCTCGGGCTGCGAATCGTTCGACGCCTCGACGATTCAATGTTCGGTGCAGCCCTCGTCGAACGCCGGAATGGGGTGGTTCTCGTACTCAAGGCGAGCACAGACCTGGAGCTTGCGCCCGAATGGGCGACAGGCGCGGCCATGGCGGCACGGCTGCGAGAATTCGACTATCCGGCGTCGCGCTATGTGGAAACCGGTACCGCAGACGCCGTCATCTGGTCACTCCAAGAAGTCCTGCCTGGAAGGGTGCCGCTCAGGTTCAGCGTCGGGCACGCCGAACAGCTCCTCGAGCTCGCACGTCGCCATGAGACCGACTCAGGAATGCGCCGACCATGGGACGCGCTGGCGCGCGACGTCTCCCGACGAGCCCTTGCCGAACTCGGCCCGCTCCCCTATGCGTTCGATGCCACACTCCGATCCGTACTCGACCGCACCGAAGACGTTGTCCTCGAACAGACCACGATCGTGCACGGCGACTTCCATCAGCGAAACATCCACGTTGACGCGGACCGTGTGGTTGGTGTGTTCGATTGGGACATCGCGGGGCCCGGTGACTGGCGCTTCGATCTCGTCAACCTTGCCTTCGCGTGTCAGATGTATCCACAGTCCTGCGAACCCAACGCCGTTGCGGCGGTGGTTGCGGCGGTCCATGAGCACTGCGACGCACCGACCGCCGCATTCCTCACCGCATGCCAGACACTGCGTGCACTCTCCATGCTGCACAACCACCGCCCGGACTGGCTTCACCAAGCGAGCACCCGGATACAAACGACGCTCACCGACTGGTGGATCTGAGACCGCAGAGAACTCCTCGTGCACCGTCGAGCGGTCATGAACGCCCGCCGACCAGCGGCGGGCGGAGCATCGCCCACACGTCGGGTCCTCCACCGGTGATTCGCCGATGATCGACCACCTCGAACCGCAGGGTCGAATAGAACTCGATGTTCTGCGTTGATGACGTCTCCAAGAATGCGGGTACACCGTCGGTATCGGCTGCTGACAACGTGGGCATCAGCGTTCTACTGGCGAGACCGAGACCACACATGCGCGGCGCCGTCCCGACCGTTCCGAGGAAGAACATGAGGACCCGCCGAGCTTCATACGAAGCTGCACCGGAGCCAGGGATACTCGGGACCGCATTATGGGACCACGTCTGCGCAGCGGCCGGTCTCGCGAGCGGAGCCATCGAGGGCTCATCGCCGGAGCGTGTCGAAAGGGCGGGTGATCGCGCGAGATGTCGGCGTCGCTCGGGCCGTTGGTCTGCACTAAACAGAGGCAATGCGCACTCGGGCGTTCACACACGTCGCTATGAGCGTTGCAGTCGGAACACTCACGCCCGGCTTCCGGGCCGACGTGCTCGACTTCTACTCGAAGCTGTTCGGATGGCAGGAACTGTCGAACGTGTCGACGTCTGACCGTCTGACGATCGCAGTCGGGCACGACGCGTACATCAACATTCGAGAACACGAGCCGCCGATGGTTCCAGGCGCCTATGAGCATTTCGGTGTCTCGGTCCGCTCGGCCGAGGAGGTGTACCGCCTGCACACCGAGGTCGAGGCACTGGGGGTCACAGCGGGTGCGATCCAGGAGCCAGTTGATGGCCATCCGACATTTCGGTTCCAGCACTTGCTCCCGATGGCCATCGAGGTCCAGTTCTTCCCGAAGGTGTAGACGTGCCGCGTGCTGGCAGAATCGGGTCCGAACGTGTAGTGCGATCAACCAGCACCCTGGACCGGCCTCCACTCGGACGCCGTCCACCTCGAACGGCGCGATGCAGCGGGTCGAACCGTCAATCAGGTAGCCAAAGACGCGACCACCATCCGTGATGGGTCGCCCATCATCGACGCGAATATCGGGTGCGCCGCTTCGGCCGCGATGCGGCGGACTGATGGCCCGAAGGGCGGTGATTCTGTGCGCTGTTATCGGGCGCCTTCGAGGTGCACCGCCGACCACTGGCTCGACGCGAGGGACGGCATCAAGCCGATCCGACTCGTGCGAGATATCGGTCGAGATCGGCTCGAATGTGGCCGAGCAAGCGGGCGACGTCGTCGTTGCCGCCGGCCATGTCGGCGATCACGTCGTCGGTGAGAAGCGCTCGCATGTCCGACGCCTTGACCCATCGTGCGCCGTAGTGCTCGTGGCTGATGGTGACCTCACCATCGGTCACTCGACCGCGATAGGAGATCTGCAGCATGTCGTACCCGTAGACATACATCGGGTAGCAGCCGATGATCTCGAGGTCGCCGTCGATGCGAACCCCGCCCTCTTCAAAGAGCTCGCGTCGAGCACCCTCCTCAGGAAGTTCACCGGCCTCGACGAAACCGCCCGGCAGGAACCACTGTCCGGCCATCGCCGATCCTTCAGCGCGCTGCAGCAGCAGGATCTCGTCATCCCGTTCTGCGTACACGACGGCCGACAATGCGTATCGGGCCGGCTCGAATTCCGATGATGCCGCAAGGTCACTGCGAAGCGGGTCGTTCGCACTCACGGCCAGACCATAACCCGGGGCGCCTCTCGGCCGGCCGCCGGTATCACGCTGGCCGGCGTTGGTTCTCGAGGTAGATACCGACACCGCTTCGATCGGTGAGCACGGTTCCGAGTCGTCGACCGACGCGTGGTCCGAGCAGATCGACCGCCTCGCTGACCGACACGAATCGGTGGTCGGAGAGTTCGTCGGACGGCAACTCGATCGTCGCTATGGTCCCTGCATCCAACGGTTCGGTGGCGAACAGGAACATCAGGCTCTCGACGTAGTCAAGGGTCGAGGAGTTGTAGTCGACGCACAACAGATCACCGATCGCGACAGTGATCCCGAGTTCCTCGCGCAACTCTCGAGCACAGGCGCCCTTCGGTGACTCATCGTCCTCGACCGCACCGCCCGGCAGCTCCCAGGCCGGTTTGTAGGTCGGCTTCACGATCAGCACCCTGCCATCGGCATCTTGAATCACCGCACCGGCACCCATGCGTTTCGTGGGCAGTAGCCGATGCGCGCTCGCCGCGTCGTGTGGATGAGCCGTCATGCGAGGACCGTAGCCAGCCAGACACGGCCGCAGGCGAGCCGCGGGAGCGCGAGACTTTCCCTGTGGATGACGATCGACGCGTCCGTTCGACGCTGCCGCCTACGTCGAACGCTCCCGAAGTGGTGACTGCTTCGTGTGCCGCGTCGCGGCCGGTGAATCCCCACGACGAGAGTTCGTCGTCCACCGAGATGACCACCACATCGCGTTCCTGCCAAACTTCCACGTCCAGCGCGGCTACGTCCTCGTCGCACCGATCGCACACCGAGAAGACGTCGTCCAGGACTTTCCACTCGACGACTACCTCGCGATGCAGACCCTGGTTCGTGCCATCGGCAGAGCGCTGTCGCAGACGGTTGCCACCGAACGCATCTACGTCCTGAGCCTCGGGAGTCAACAAGGCAACGCACACGTGCACTGGCACGTCGTCGCACTCCCTCCCGACGTGCCCTACGACCAGCAACAGTTCGCCGCCCTCATGCATGAGTCGCACGGCGTGATCGACGTGACGGACGACGAGCGTTCCGAGCTATCCAACAAGCTACGACGCAAGATCGCGACGGAACTCCAAGCCACGACCTCGGCCAATCCGTCCGATTCGTGATTCCCATGCACCCGGCTTGGGCCGTGACTCGGTGCCAAGGTACGGCTGTCGACGGTGGTCATGAGCGCACGTCATGCGTCGGCGCGCAACACAGACTGCACCGATTGCCGAAGTGGATCGAGGGCGGTCGGAATCTTCATCCACCAGCTTCCGATCCCTGCGCAGGGGGTCACGAAGACTCGATCGGTGTCGCACGGGTGTTGCTGCAGCCAGTACTTCCTCGCCCGCGCCGCGTGGACTGGGTCGGAGACGAGAATGACCACGGCGCTGTCTTCAACGAGCCTGGACGAGAACTCGACGTTGGACCACGTGTTCATTGACTCCGATTCCAGGACGGTGATCGTTGGATCGATGCCAGCTGCGTTGGCGAGCTTGGCCATTGCCGACGCCTCGGTTGGCCCGCCGCTGGTCGTGCCACCTGACAACACAACTCGATGCGCCCCGTGGCGGTCGATCGTCTTCTTGGCAAGTTTCACTCGCCACTTCTGAACAGGGTGCGGCCGACCGCTACGCAGCGATGGGAAGCCCAGGACAACCACCGATGTCCTTGCACTCTCGGGTACCCGGAGCGACGCGGCGCGACTGTGCATCACTTCGGCAATGACGCCGAGCGAGACGAAACCCACGGCGACTGACAGCAGGACCGAGTCGCGTCGTGGCGCATGCACGGAGTGGGATTATGTCATCGGCAACCGACGGCTGCCGGATGGGTGCCGAGAAGGGCGGGATTGCGTGACGTCACGATTCGGTAGTTCCCGCGTCCTCAGCCCGTGGCGCAGTGACCACCTGTGCGGTTCTGCCGACAGTGTGCGAGAGGCCGTCGCAAGAGTTGCGACCATTTTCTTTCAAACAAGCAGCGCGCCGAACCGCTGGACCTCGTCGAGATTGCTGGGCACCGTCTCCCAGGGCAGCCCGATGCGGTCCTTGCCAACGTCATCCTTGAACCGCAGGATGACGTGGAGGTGGAAGTGGAACACGGATTGCCAGGCCGCCTCGCCGCTGCAGTTCAGCAGGTTTACACCGTCTGCTCCGAGCCTCTCCTTGGCTCGCCTGGCCACCTGCTGGGCAAGGTCTGCGCAAGCCGCAAGATCTTCGCGGTCGACATCCAGAAGGTCAGTGGAGTGCGATCGCGGAATCACGAGTGCATGGCCAGGGGTGGCTGGATTGGCGTCCATGAATGCGATCGCCCTCTCGTTCTGAGCGATCGTGGTCGATGGCGCATCACCGGCGATGATCTGGCAGAAGACGCAGTCGGGTTCAGCTTCCACCCGGAGCATCGTACGCGTCAGTCCGACACGGCCTCCGCGCTGTATCGGTCCGCGCCTTCGCCGACGAGAACCATCCCCCACAGATCGCCGGTGACAACGCTCGACGACCCGATCGGGATCATCTCGCGTCACCATTGAGCCGCGATACGGCGCGCCACGTGGTACGGCGGTGGGGATTCTGTGCGAGTGAAGTATCACGACGCTGACGCTGTCTCGCCGTGACCGACCCCACCTCGGACGCCGTACTCTCAGACTGTGAGTGTGGTTCTCGTTCGGCACTGCCAATCGGCGATCGACGCCGCCGCGCATCCATCGACGTGGGGGCTCACGAGCGAAGGACACCGCCAAGCGGCCAACCTCGCATCATCGCCCTGGCTCGCGGGCGCCATAATTCTGGCAGCCGGTCCAGAACCGAAGATGGTGCAGTCATTGCGTCCAACCGCCGAAAGGCTGGGCATCGACATCTCCATCGACGATGCGTTTCGTGAAACCGAAGCTGGTTGGCTGCCCCACGAGGAGTTCCTCTCCAGCGTCGGTCACCTCTTCGCATCGCCGACGTCAGCGCCGGCCGCCGGTTGGGAGCCATCGCGCGATGCAGGGCTTCGATTCCTCGCCGGAGTGAGGTCGATCTCCCCAACCCTGCCCGACGATGACATCGTGGTGTGCAGCGGTGGTCGGGTTCTGACATCGCTGCTGGTGGAACTCGGTGCGATCCAGAGCGATGTCGCCCTCTCCTACTGGCAATCGATTCGTATGCCCGACATCGCCGTGCTCGACATGACAACCGACGGCTCACCAGTGATGCTCCATCACTTCGCCGACATCAGTTGAACCGATCAAGACACAAGAACATCTGTGAAAGTGCGGCACCACGAATGGGCCGTGGTGCGGCGCGTCTTGCGTGAGCTCGGTCCTGAGTATCGGGCGCCGATATCGGGTGCCCCTCCTCGGCACTGTTGACACAGTCGTTGGGATCCTGGTGGCGGTCATACTTGATCGGTGGAGATCCGAGAGCTCGTCGCGGGCGAAGCAGGCCAGTTGGTGGTGCTGTTCGCTGCAGTGCTTCCCGGGTCACCGACGGCGCAGACTGCCCGATCCGAAGAGGCTGAGGCATTCCTGCGGGATTCGAGTTCTTTCGTTCTTGGCGCGTACATCGACGGGGTGCCTGTCGGGCTGGCATGGGGCGTGCAGATGCGCTCGCCGAGTGGACGACTCACGACTTACCTGCATGAGCTGGATGTCCATGACGACTGGCGGCGACAGGGCGTCGGCTCTGCCCTCGTGACCGAGGCGATGAACCTCGCTCGCGGTCGGGGCTCGACGAAGTTCTGGTTGTCGACGGGCGGGCGCAACGGGGCGGCGCAAGCGTTGTACGAATCGCTGAGAGGCGACCGCAAGCCGTTCGGTGACGTGAACTTCTGGTGGGACCTCGCCTGATCACTGCCCGCGTCGAGTGCCGGACACCATCGGATCGGCGCCTCGGTTCTGGCGTCGCTGGTCAGGTCGCTTCCAGAAATCTCGGTTGTGAGAGGTCGTTGTTGTCGACGACGACTGTCGCTCGGCTGCGCGGTGCGACATCGTCGATGTAGCTGTCCCAACCTCGTCGGTACCGGGGCCAGCGGGCGGTGTCGAGTCGACGATCGAGTTCGACGGCGCGCTGCGACACGTCGTCGGGTAGGTCCGCCAGCAGGTACTGCAACCATTCCGTATCCCGCCGTTCATCGGCGTCGAGAAAGACCGAAACATCCCACACCGCTGCGAACTCCGCCCGATGCAGGAACAGACCGTCGAACACGAGAACCGCATCGGTGGCGACGTCCACGACATGCTCGCGTGGGGTGTCGGTCGGCTCGTCGAACGCGGCGGCGAGGACATGGTCGGCGCCCTGGTGGAACGGGATCAAGAGTTCGTTGACGATGCGATCGAGATCGTGCGAGTCGAGGTAGTAGCCGTCGGCCGAGGTCGCCCCACGCGCGAGTCGCTCCTCACTCGGCCGATGGAACGAATCGGTCGTCGATCGGATCACGGCCGCTCCTCGCTCGCCGAGATGGGTTGCCAACTCATCCGCGAACGTGGACTTTCCCGACCCCGATCGGCCGTCGATGCCGACCAGCACACGATGGCGATCGATACTGTGCACTCGGTCGGCGATGGCGCTCAGCACGGCGTCTCGTTCGAACGTTCGAATCGGTCGCGGGTTTCCGTCGAGCCCTGCTGGCATGCGGACCAGTCTGGTAGATCGAGACCGCCAGCGATTGCCGGACGAGCGCCGGGATTCCCGAGCGCCCGGCTCGGGTGGTCATGCCCGTGAAAGTGTGGCGCCGCACTCGGGCAGCGATGCGGCGCAAGTCCAAATCGGTGCACCGTGATTCTGCATGTCGAAGTGTGCGTGTGTCGCACCGAGCGCATCGATGAGAGATCTCTGACCCTCAAGGGAACCCACTGTGCAGCCGATACCTCTCCGTGGCCTCGCGTCCTCGGTTCTCGATCATCGTGCCCGCTCACAACGAAGAGGCGCTGCTCCCACGCGGACTGGAGGCACTCGGACGTGCGGTCGTGCGTTCCGGTTCGAGCGCAGAGATCGTCGTCGTCGCCAACCGATGTACGGACGCGACGCAGCGCATTGCGGAGGCCGCTGGTGCTGTGGTCGTCGTGGACGATCACCGCAACATTGCTGCGACCCGTAATGCCGGCGTCGCTGCATCGACCGGCGAGGTGGTGGTGACGATCGATGCTGACACGGTGATACACCCCGACGCGCTCGTCGAAGTCGGTCGCCTCGTCGACTCGGGCGCCTTCGTCGGAGGAGGGTGCAGCATCGTCATGGAGCGAAACTCCCTCGGCCTGGCGGTCACCGGGTTCCTCGGGCGTTCGGTAATGGTGCTGACGAGATCGGGCGCGGTGATGTTCTGGTGCCGCCGAGACGACTTCGACGCGGTGGGCGGCTTCGATGAGAAGTTGCGGATCGCCGAGGATCTCGATTTCGCTCGACGGCTGCGTCTGCATGGCCGCACGACGAAGCGCCGATTCCGCAACGTGCGCTCGGCACCGGCAACGGTCTGCGTGCGCAAATGGGACCGCTTCGGTGACTGGCACTACTTCACGCGCGTGTCTGCCGCCGCCATGCGTGCGCGCAATCCTCGCGAGTCCGACGTGCGCCTGATCGACGAGTACTTCTACGACTACAACGCCTGAGCCAACCCTCGGGCCGCGCCAGAGTTGAGAACTCACCCGGCCGAGCAGAACAAACGCACGACCAGGGTCGACACGCCCGTGAAAGTGCGGCGCTGGACTTGGGCCGTTATGAGCGGCCGGCGGTCGACAGATGTCGGGTTACGGCGCTCGCGTTATGTGCGCCGTCGCCGCCAATCGCAGCACCCGACATACTCCCGGTGATGGCTTGGTGGCCCGAGGACCAATGGCGCCGAATGTGGAACGGCGACGAGTGCGGAATGTGCGCAGACGCGCCCATGGTAACCAACCCGTTCGGAGACCTGATCTTGGAGACGGACTGGAGCTACGTGCGTCTCAGCGTCAATCAAACCCAAGCGGGCTACTCCGTGGTGATCGCCAAGCGACACGCACCCGAACTACATCATCTGACGCCGGACGAAAGGTGCGGCTTCTGGAATGACGTGTCAACGATGGGTGAGGTGATCTACGAATTGTTCGATCCAGTGAAGTTGGCGAATCTCTCGATGGGTTTCCGTATGCCCCACGTCCATTGCCACGTGCTCCCGCAGTACCAACATGACGACCCCTTCCGCCTCCTGAATCCGCAAGACGGCGAAGTGCGTCTATCAGACGTTGAGTGGGCAGAACGCGTCCGGGCGGTTCGGGCAGCCTTCGTGGCAGCCACCTCCCGATAGAGCGTTGATCCGCTACCAGATGCTGCGGTGAAGAGATACTTTGCCGATGCGCATTGCTCTCGTCACTGGAACAGTGGGCGTCGGGAAGTCGACGACGGGATACGCAGTCGCCGAGCGCTCAGCATCGCACGGACGCTCGGCAGCCTTCCTCGATGTCGACCAGCTCTCGCGCCTTTGGCCCGTGCGAGCTGACGATCCCTTCAACAACGACCTCATCCTGCGCAACCTTGCGTCGCTCGTCGGGAATTACGCCGATGCTGGCGCTGAGCTGCTCGTGTTGGCCTGGGTCGTGCAAGACAACTACGCACTCGTTCGGCTTGACGAAGCCGTCGGAACATCGGTCTTCGCGGTCCGACTCGTTGCTCCGACGCCGACCATCGAAGCGCGGTTGAGACAACGACACCGAGGAACCGAGTCCGACGGACTGGCCTGGCACCTCGATCGCGCCCCCGAGCTGGCTGCGATTCAAGATCGCGGGCTACAGCTGCCGATCATCGACGCGTCAGGCTCGATAAGCGAGACCGTCGACGCTGTCCTCGGACTCATCAGCTGAGCGTCCAGGTCTGTTCATTTCGCCGGCCGAGCGCCCCGAAACGACTTCGACGGGTCGGATCCGACGGCAACGCAACGGCCGAGGCATGAGTATCGCGAGGCAAGTACTTCGCCTCCGCCGTCGCCAGGCCGACCAGCGCGCCGGCTCTGCTCGGCCAGATCTCCCACATCAGAACTGCGAACACCGAGCGCTGCACTGCGGCCGATGTGCCTGTGAAAGTCTGGCGCCACGCTTGGGCCGCAGTCAGTCACCGCAACGTGTCGAGGTGTCTCGTTTATGCGTGCGTGAAGTGTGCGAGGGCGGCCGACATCACAGGTAGTCAGCCAGCTGATTCATCGTGCTCAGCTCGTCCCGCCGGTGCGTGCTCAATGATGCGTGGGGCTCGGTGCCTTCGAGACAGGGACTGTGGAACTGCACTCCATTCAGCACCGTCGCATCCTCGCCCTCACGAACGGCAATTCCGCAGTACGGACAGAGCTTCGTCGCACTGGGCTTGTCGTCGGTGGTGGACATGCCGTCAACCGATCAGTAGATGGTTTCGTCGACATCTCAAGAGTAGCCGTCCGAGTATCGCGATCAGGCTCGGGTGAGCGTCCCTAACCGACTGTGATCGCCAAGAGCCCACCCGCTCAGGTCGTTGGCCGGCAGTCGGGTACTCAGGCGAATCCGATCGGATCGTCCTGGATCTTGAAGGTGAATTTGGGCGGATCGGCTGTCGGGTCGTCGAGCCCCGTCGGCTCGTAGTGCCAGTAGTCGAGTGCGGCGTAACGCTGTTGGTCGGGATCAATTGTGAAGTCTTCCGACAGTTCGACCTCTTCACCGTCAAGGGTGGTTGTGGCGGCGTGGAGAGTGTGTCTTCCAGCGTCGAGGCGGATCCGGTGTTCGATGTAGTTGTGCTGGTCTCCCACGTTGAAGTCACGATCGATGATGGTCTCACCGTCAAGTGTGACTGTGATGTCGACCTCGCTGTCGCGGTAGCTCTGGTTGGAGACGAACAACGTGAGATCACTCGTGCCGTTCGAATTCACGGTGATGTCCACGGGGCCGCTGTTGTCATTGCTGGGCGACGAGCCGCATGCCGCGATGAAGACGAGGATGATGACCACGGACGCGACTCGGCGAATGGTCGCAGTCACCGTCGGCCCGCTTCCCATGTCAGCCAGCTGCAACGCTGCGGCGTGTTGCTCACCCACCACACGGTACCGAAAGCGCTGCAGCAGGCATGCCGGCGCGCACCGACAAACCGTCAACCGATGTCTGACCTCGCCGATGGCCGAGCGGGTACAGTTTGGAGATGGACGTCGATCGGATCTGGTCAGCCGCTGAACTCGAAGCGCTGACCCCCGACGAACGCGATGCGACGATCCGAGCCGGATTCGTGACTCACCCCGACGACGTCCCGTCGACTCTCGTCGACCGAGCCCGGCAGAAGGTTGATGCTCGCATCGCCGCCACCGAGGGTCGCCCCACCCGCCAGTGACCCGGCGCACGGTTCGCGTTGACCCACAGTTCTTCACCGAACTTGACGCTCAGCTCGGCGAGGCACGTGGCCCCAACGGAGAACCGTCGGCGAGCGACTTCTTGTTGATCGAACTCCCAACGATCGCCGACACGTTCGCTGAACGCTTCGATGAACTGCTCCGCCTCTATCCGGAGCGAAACGACTACCGCTACCTCGTTGCCGGCGGTCGACTCGTGTACGCAGTCGTCGTTGTCGGCCAACTGATCGACGATGACTTGATATCTCTGTTCGGCATCGAGATCGACCTGCGCGGACCCCAATAGCCGCCCGATAATTCCGCGTTGAGTTCGGATCCAGTGCGCCGCACACCCACATATCATGCGAACTGTGTGCCGCAAGTGCTCGATACTGTCTCGCCTGACGGCGGGCCTCAGTAGACAATGTCCAACGCGAACCGCAGAGCGACGTCGAGTGCCGCCCGCGTGACCTCATCGAGGCGACCGACTGGTTCATCGTCAAGGTCTTCGATCGGCACCGTGATGACGTTGTCGCAACTGATGACGCAGCGCTCGGGCAGTCCTTGCTCGGGACCGACCTCGACCTCGGTGCGGATACCACGGATCCTCCGGGTGATCGGTGCGCACGTGACCGAACTCAACACTGCGATGGCGGCATCACGGGTGAGAATGCAGACGGGCCGGCGTCCAGCGGGAGGCCCGAGGTCGGCCCAGATGATGTCGTTTCGAGCTACCACGCCGGCGCGGTCCGCGCCGCGAGACGGCGCGCCGACTGCACGAGTGCAGGGTCGGGTGGCTGACGCTGGTACCCCGCGACGAGCTCTCGGTCAGCTGTTACGAGTTCTTCGGCGGTGATCACTGCGGTGGCGCCCCTGCGAAGCAGCTCGGACCGGTTCGTTCCGAGCTGCTCCGCAAGCTCATCGAGCCGTGCGACCAGGTCGTCGTCGAGCTGGACAAGAACTTCTCGGCGTGCCATGACCATATGCTATCCCAAATGGTCAGGACCGCCCGGTAATCGCGTTCGCAACAGACCCGGCCACACCCACATATCCGGCCGAAGTCGCACGCCTTCGGCACCATGCAGGCCGCTCGATAGTCACGCTCACCGATGCAGGTGGGACCGCTCCTGACCCCCACGACTGTGACCGGTCACCCCGTTCCAGATCATTCGACCACGGCGTCGTCTCGTGAAGGAGTGCTCTCAGTCGTGACGGCGCTCGATCACGCCGGCGTAGATCGGAGCGCGAATCGTCGGCCAACGTGATTCAGCGGGCTGCGCTCGCGGTGCCGGTCGATCAGGTGCGAAGGGGCGGGAACTTGGTCGGCAGTCCGGGCGACATCACCTGCGACAGCAGCATGTTGCCCGGAATGCCGCGCAACCTCTGAACGCCGAGCTTGCGGAACCGAACACCCGACGGACGCATTCCAGTCAGCGCCGTCGTCAGATCCTCCGAAACGACGATCTGGCCGCCGTGAGCCACGTCGCAGATTCGTGCGGTGGCGTGGACAGCCATCCCGACGTAGTTTGGTTCGGCCAATTTCGGATACCCGGCGTGGATGCCGGTCCGGATGCGGACCTGGTGGTGGCCGCTGATCGACGCCGCGGCGAGGCGGTGATGTGCGTCGATCGCGGCAGTCACCGCAGCGGCCGGACTCTCGAACGCTGCGAAGAATTCGTCGGCACGTGCCTCGACGGCACATCCGCCGACGGCGAGAACGGCGGAGCGCTGGATCTCACGCACATCGGCCAGCAGGTCGGCGTAGCCGTCGCCGAGGACTGCCAACAGCGACGACGAGCCCTCGATGTCCGTCATCAACATCGTGACGAAGCCGGTCGGCAGAACCGCAGCGTCGGGGACTGCGGCGCGGGCTGACTCGATCTCGCTGCTGATGAATCCGATCGGAACGATCTTGAATCGCTTCGCGGCGCGCAGCAACCGATCGTGTGCCTGCGCTCGGGCCTGTTCGTCCTCGAACTCGACCTGGCCGAACCGAGCGAGCGCGTTCCGAACGTGTGCCGCGTCCATGATCGGCAGCCGTCGCACGCCCGCACGGTCCACGTAGGCAAACGCGCGATCCGGGAGCCGCTTCCGATCGGCAGCGCTCAGCTTGGCCACGTACCCAGCGTAGTTGCGTGACCGGGTCCATCCGGCTCCTACCGGGTCTCGTCATCGACCACGAGCGTTGGTGTCATGATCGACCTCAACGTGTTCCGCGATCGTGAGACGGTAGCGGCATGGGCTAAACGACGTCGTCACAGCGGCCTTCCAGGAGCGCCCAGGCAGACCGGGAACCGGCGCACCGTGGGAGGTCAGACCGCTTCAAGGGGCAGTGCATGATCATCTCGGAATGCACCGGAAAACGTCCGGGAACGGCACGAATCGCAGCGGCAGCCGCACGAGAAGAAGGCCAGCTGACAGCAGCCAACTCCACCGATAGGGGCACCGGTCGGGCGACCAGAACAACCCCGCACCGACGGCACCCCACCTGCGCGAGTTCGGCACTTCCGATCGGTCGATCTCGCCTGAGGACCCGAGCGATAATCACGGGCCGCAAGGCTCTGCTCCGCGCCGCATCGCCGGCGCTCTGTGACGCCCTACCAGGCGAGTTGACCCGCTCGCAATGCCGGTCACCATCGTCGGCTGACGAAGCCGGCTTGTGGTCGGTGGGCACACCTCAGTGGGGGCGATGCCACGCTCCTATCAAGCCACACCGGCCGGTCCGACGAGTCCCGGGACGGCACAGGGATAACTGGCCACGAACGGTCAGCGGGATTATGAGCCAATCCCCGAGACCACACCACCTGACACTGAACGGGATTATCGGGTGCTCGACTTGGGTAGATGTGCAGCGCGAGTCCTGGCCGATTCATCGTGATTGTGCGTGGGGACGTGTTCGGCTGTCAGAGCACGTGGTCGAAGCGGTCGGGAGGCATGATCACTCCGAAGTAGTGGTCCTCGGCGGCCGACCAACGTGCTTCCCAGTCGGTCCGATAGTGCTCGCCTTCGCGTTCGAGGAGCTGACGTCGGCGCTGCTGCGGTGGAGTGTCGAGCAGGATTCGAATGTCGAGGACGTCGTGCAGCTCAGGTCGAGCGCTGTAGGCCCCTTCGAGGATGACGATGTCGGCCGACGTCATCGAGATCGGTGTCGATCGCAGGGGAACGCGATCAGAGTTCCAGTCAGGTGCCTCCCAATCGAATGGGTACCAGCTGGCGTTCCCGCGAAGGCGAAGGTCGTCAAGGACTCGGTGCTGGCGGTGCCAGTCGATCACTTGGTCCGCCTTCTCCGCTGGCGACCGTTGGTCCCAACGCTCCGCCGTGCCTCCGGCGTAGAAGTCGTCGCCCCCGATGACCGTGACGGTGACGCCATGGGACCTGCATGCTTCTGCGAGGACAGCTGCGAGCGTCGACTTCCCAGCGCCACTTCGGCCATCCATCGCAACGAACACAGAACGTCGCAGTGATGCGTGACGAGCGGTCAGTGCATCGAC
This sequence comes from Ilumatobacteraceae bacterium, assembly GCA_963747375.1. Taxonomy (GTDB): domain Bacteria; phylum Actinomycetota; class Acidimicrobiia; order Acidimicrobiales; family Ilumatobacteraceae; genus Sva-07. The sequence continues at coordinate 331,104 of CAVVFL010000002.1, read as the reverse complement.
AAGCGGCTGTGCGATCTTTGCCGGAGACGAGAACAGGAGCTCGGGGGGATCATCCAGCGCGTCGGCCATCAGCGCAGTCTGCCCGGAACATCGGCGCGCATCTTCTCGGAATTACGTGGTGCCGCAGTTGGGCCTCGCAGTGCGGCACGGCGTGGGCGCGGGTGTTCGGGATTGTCTGGAGCGCTATCGAGTCTCACCGACCAGCATTTCAGGGACACCTTGTTGTTGGGCGATCCTCGGGGGCGTCAGGAAGATCGAGAGAAACACTGGCACGTCGATCAGGACGCGTGTTCGCACGCTCGATGACGTTGGCGATGAACGCCGACTTGGCCTCGGTGTGGTGTCGGTGCCAGCGGCTTCGCGAAGCCCGCGATGTCGATGGGAGCCGAATCATGCCTCGCGCCGATGTGCCCGGTGTCCAACGCAACCGAGCGCTTCGGCCGATCCTCTTGGATCAACCCGATGCCCGGTGGAATCGTCTGCTTCGCCGTTGATCAGCGACATCGCGGAGTCGGCTTTGCCATGGCGCTACTCAAGGCAGCCCTCGAACGGGCACGAGCTCACGGAGCGACGTGGTCGAGGGTCACCCAGTCGATACCGACGCTCTCCAGGCGAATACGGGTGAGCGGCTCGGCCCTGTTCACCGGAACGCACCTTCTCCGTCAAGGATTCTCCGAGATCGGTCGCACATTACCCGAGCCGTCCAGTCATGCGCCGCATTCTCTGACCGTATGAGGCGTAGCCGTCGTGATTCGGCCGTTCTCCGTCGCAGCAACTGCCTCAGCGATTTGTTGGCGTCAGGCCGGATGGAACGCGTCCGGTCAGCGACCCGGAATTTCGGGCGGAATCTCGACGTATGTGTCCGGATCTCGTTGGGCCGTTCGTCGTGTCTGTGACAATCAACAATGATCATCGACACAAAGGACGTCACGACATGAAGTACATGCTCCTCCTCGCAAGCAACCCCGCCGACGAACCAGCCCCCGACAGCGAAGGGTTTGGCCCCTACATGGCCGAATGGGCTGCCTACAGCCAGGCTCTCGCGGAGGCGGGGGCCATGGTCGCCGGTGAAGCGCTGCAGGGCGCCGACACCGCAAGCACCGTCCAGGTCCGCGATGGCAAGCGCATCGTGACCGACGGGCCCTTCATCGAGTCCAAGGAAGTGATCGGCGGCTACTACGTGATCGACGTCGCCGATCTCGACGAAGCCCTCGATTGGGCCGCCAGGATTCCGAACTCTCACTTCGGCACGATCGAGGTTCGACCGGTCATGGAGTTCGACAGCTGACGGGTGCCGGCTCGGTCAGCGGACGGATCTGATGGGTGTCGCCGACGTCTTTCGCGCCGAGTGGCCACGGCTGGTGGCCACGCTCATGCGCGACGTCGGCGACCTCACCATCGCGGAAGACGCGGCACAAGACGCATTCATCGAGGCGTCGACACGATGGCCCACCGATGGGGTCCCCGACCGACCGGGCGCCTGGTTGATCACGACCGGACGACGCAAAGCCATCGATCAGATCCGCAGAACTGCGACGATTCGAAGATCGTCTCCCGGTGTTGGCCGCCGATGTCGCGACCGTCATCTCCGACGGCGCGGAGTCGGCGGACGTCGACCTCGACGGTGAGCAGGCCCTCGATGATCAGCTCGCGCTCCTGGTCGGATGCTGCCACCCCGCGCTCGCCGCCAGAGGCGCAGGTCGCGTTGACCTTACGGATCGTTGCCGGGCTCTCGACGCCACAGATCGCCCGTGCCTTTCTGGTGTCCGAAGAAACGATGACGCGTCGACTCACCCGCGCCAAGACGAAGGTCCGGGCCGCACGAATTCCCTTCGATCCACCGAATCTGGACACGCTCACCGAGCGCGTCGGTGCCGTGTGCGAGGTGATCTCGTCGATCTTCACCGAGGGCCACGCCAGCGCAACGGACACGGCGCTCATCCGAGGAGATCTCTGCGAAGAGGCCATTTGGCTCGCCGAGCTCCTGAGCAAGCTCGTGCCGACCGATCCGGAAGTCGCAGGACTCCATGCGCTGCTGCTGCTGACCGACGCCCGACGATCCAGCCGCCTCGACCACCATGGCAGCCCGATCCTGCTCGCCGACCAGGACCGGACTCAGTGGGACCAACCAATGATCGCTCGCGGTCTCGCCGAACTGGCGAGAGCACACTCGTTCCAGCACGGTGGCCCCTTTCAGTTCCAAGCGGCAATCGCCGCCTTGCACGCCACTGCACCCACCTTCGACGCCACCGACTGGCCAGCGGTCCTGCGCCTCTACGACGTGCTCCTGCAGCGCCAGCCCAGCGCGCTGGTCGCACTGAACCGAGCGATCGCCGTCGACCACGTACACGGACCCGCCGCGGCACTCACCGCACTCGATGCGATTCCCCGAGCGGACGACCTCACCGGCGACGTCAACGGCTACGTGTACTTCCACACCGCCCGAGCAGACGTGTTGGCCCGACTCGATCGTCTCGACGACGCAGCCGCCGCACTGGACCGCGCTCTCGAGTGCAGCACCAACGAATCGGAACGATCGTTCCTTCGGCGCCGACAGCAGGATCTGAACGAGACGGTCGGTCCGCGTGGCCACCGAGACTGACGCGACAACTCGTCACCGGTGCACCCGACGACATCGTCATCCGACGGACATCGGCTCGTACCATGCGTTCAGCAGAGGCCGAACAGCGACGTGGAGCCGCCCACACTTCGCCGCACAGAATCACCGTTTGCCGAGGACAACGACCGCTCGGGAACGGCCCCCAAGTGCGCTAGCGCACTTGACCATCCGCCCCCATGCGACCGACGACGAGATCAACACGGAGCGTGGCCAACGGAGACATTGCTCCGACTACGGCCGATTCGCAATCGAGAGCCTCCGGCCGCAGGCGACTCGACGCGACCGGGTGACTCCGAGGAAGATCCCGAAATTTCGAGCTGCTGACAAATCGCGGACAAACGGCCGATCTCCAGGTTTCGAAGCTCCCCGAAAAAGCCAACAACCAGGGCATATGCCCTGGTTGTGTGGTGTCGGAGGGGGGACTTGAACCCCCACGCCCATAAGTAGGGCACTAGCACCTCAAGCTAGCGCGTCTGCCATTCCGCCACTCCGACGTGGGTTTGGGTCTGTGACCCTATCTCGCTGTTGGCACAGCGCCACCAATTCCTGACGACTAGTCGTAGAGGAACGGCAGCGCCATCACCGTGAACAACCAGATCAACGCAAAGACGAACGTGATCCGGTTGAGGTTGCGCTCGGCAGCGGTCGACCCGAGCGCCGCTCCACCGCCGCCACCGAACATGTCCGACAGGCCACCGCCACGGCCGCTGTGCATCAAGATGCCAGCGATCAGAGCGCCCATCGAGACCACGTTGAGGGTCAGAGTGATGTAGAGCATGACGTCGCGCACGGTCGGAAATCCTACCGGTCAGACAGAGGGTTCGAAGCCCACCGAGGGCGCGATCTCGACCGACACGTCCTCGGGGAAGTGGCACGCGACCGGGTGGCCGGCACCGCGATCGATCAACGCCGGCTCTTCCTGGGCGCACAGTTCCTGCGCCTTCGGGCAGCGGGTCCGGAACCGGCAGCCGCTCGGCGGATCGATCGGCGACGGCACGTCACCTTCGAGCATGATCCGCTGACGGGTCCGCTCGCTGACCGGGTCCGCCTCGGGCACCGCCGACAACAGCGCTCTCGTGTACGGGTGCGACGGGCGTTCGTAGAGATCGTCCGAATCCGCGATCTCGACGATCTTGCCGAGGTACATCACAGCGACGCGCTTGCTGATGTGACGAACCACCGACAGGTCGTGAGCGATGAACAGGTAGCTGAGTCCGAGTCGCTCCTGCAGATCCTGGAGCAGGTTGACGACCCCGGCCTGGATGCTCACGTCGAGCGCCGAGACCGGCTCGTCGAGCACGACGAACTCCGGGTCGAGAGCCAAGGCCCGGGCGATGCCGATGCGCTGGCGCTGCCCACCCGAGAACTCGTGCGGGAACCGACCGGCATGGTCCGGTGACAGCCCGACCAATTCCAGCAACTCGGCGACCTTCTTGCGATGGTCACCCTCGACCTTCTGGATGCGCAACGGCTCCGAGATCGCAGAGCCGACGGTGAGACGGGGGTCGAGCGACGCCTGCGGATCCTGGAACACGATCTGCATCTGGCGACGCAGCGGCCGCATCTGCCTACGACTCAGGCTGGCGATGTCGACGCCCTTGAACTCGACCGAACCCGACGTCGGCTCGATCAGTCGCAAGAGGCAGCGACCGACCGTTGTCTTGCCACTTCCGCTCTCGCCGACGAGTCCGAACGTCTCCCCCGGCATGATGTCGAACGAGATACTCGACACCGCCTGCACGGGAAGCTTGATGGAACGGACGCCCTTCGTCGTCTTGACCTCGAAGATCTTGGTGAGATCGGTGACCTGGAGGACCGGAGCCTCGCTCGCCGCCGTCACGTCAACACTCCCAAGGTGAGTTCCTCGGCGCGGATGCACGCCGATTGCACATCTCCGATGTCACGGAGTTCGGGCAGGTCGCCTGCGCACGCATCGAGCGAGTACGGGCACCGCGGACGGAACGCACAGCCGCTCGGGGGCCGCAACATGTTCGGCGGCGAGCCCGGAATCGGGAGCAAGCGCTGGTGGCCGAGCAGCGGAATCGACCGCAGCAGGCCCTCGGTGTACGGGTGCGTGGGGTGGGCGAAGAGCTCGTCGACGTTCGTCTTCTCGACCGCTCGGCCGGCGTACATCACCTGGACACGGTCGGCCACACGGGCGATCACACCGAGGTCGTGGGTGATCATCACCACCGCCATGCGCATCTCCTCGCGCAGCCGATCGATCACCTCGAGGATCTGCGCCTGCACGGTCACGTCGAGTGCGGTCGTGGGCTCGTCGGCGATCAGCACCTGCGGGTCGTTGGCGATCGCCATCGCGATCATCACGCGCTGGCGCATGCCACCGGAGAACTCGTGCGGATACTGATTCGTGCGGTCCTTGGGTTGCGGGATCCCGACCGTGCCGAGCAGGTCGACGGCCGTCGCGGCGGCCGACTTCTTCGACACGTTCTGGTGAGCGCGGATCATCTCGACGATCTGGTCGCCGACCCGATGGACCGGGTTCAACGCCGACAACGGATCCTGGAAGATCATCGCGACCTGCTGGCCACGGACCGATCGCATGGTCGCCGTGGAGGCCCCGACGAGTTGGGTCCCGTTCACGGTGGCCGAACCGGTGATCTTGGCGGAACTCGGCAGCAGTCCGAGCATGCCGAGGAACGTCACCGACTTGCCGGATCCGGACTCGCCGACGACCCCGAGGATCTCGCCGGGTTCGAGGTCGAGATCGATGCCTCGGACCGCCTGGACCGGACCGTTGGGGGTGCTGAACTCGACCTTCAGGTCGCGCAGCGACAGCACCGGCTCACGCTTGGCGCTCACTTGCCGGCATCCATCTTCGGGTCGAATGCGTCGCGCAGGCCGTCACCGATGAAGTTGATGCAGATCGCCAACAACACCAGCGCGCCACACGGGAACACGACGAGCCACCAGTTGCCCTGCGTGGCGCCGCCTCGCGACAGCAACACCAGGTTGCCGAGCGAGGTACCGCCCGAGCCCGGCTGCGGGCCGAAGCCGAAGAACGCCAGCGTCGACTCGGCGACGATCGCGCCGATGATCGTGATCGTCAGCGCGACCAGGATCGGACCGATCGAGTTCGGGATCAGGTGCGACACGATGATGCGGCGTTCGGAGGCGCCGACCGCCCTGGCCGCCTCGATGAACTCGCGTTCCTTCAACGACAACACCTGGCCGCGCACGAGTCGTGCCACGCCCATCCAGGCGAAGATCGCGAGCAGGAAGATGATGAACCGGATCGACGTCTTGTTGCCGATGATCGGCTCGAGGAAGCTCAACCCTCCGATGAACTCGCGAACGACGATGATCGCCACGAGGAACGGGAACGCGAGGAAGACGTCCGTACCGCGCATCATGCCGTCGTCGAGCTTGCCGCCGCGGATGCCGGAGATGGCGCCGACCGCGGTGCCGATGAGTGTGGCGATGATGCCCGTCGCCACCCCGATGAAGATCGAGGTGCGCATGCCGTAGAGCAGTCGGGAGTAGATGTCACGGCCGATGTCGTCGGTACCGAACCACGCGACCGACTGCGGTTCGAGGAACTGGTTGGGGCCCTCCGAGATCGGGAACACCGCCTCGTTGACCCCGTACCGAGCGAAGAACGGCGCGAACACGACCATCACCACGAGGATGCCGAAGATGACCGACGAGACCATCGCCGCCTTGTGGCGCCGGAACCGGAGCCAGGCGAGCTGGCGCGGCGTCAACGTCGCGACGTCGAGACCCTCCTGTTCGGAGACCTCGTACAGCTCGTCGAAGGACTCGAACTCTCTGCTCTCGTGAACCGGCTGGTAACTAGTCAAGTTTGATCCTCGGGTCGAGATAGGCGTACGAAAGGTCGGCCAGGAGATTGAAGATCAACACCGACACCGTGATGATCACCAAGAAGGGCATCAGTCGTGGGAAGTCACCGGTCGTGGCGGCCTGAATGAAGAAGACGCCCATGCCTGGATAGTTGAAGATGTTCTCGGTGATGATCAGACCACCGAGAATGGCGCCGATGTCGATGGCGACCACGGTGGCGATCGGAATCAGCGAGTTGCGGATCGTGTGTCGACGAAGAACCTGTCGATCGCTCAGACCCTTGGCACGAGCGGTGCGCAGATAGTCGGCCGACGCCACGTCGAGCAGCGATGCGCGCATGTACCGCGTGTAGTTGCCGATGGTCTGGACCGCGACGACGATCACGGGAAGGACCATGTACTTGCCCATCAGCCACGGGTCGAATCCCTGATGTCCCGGCGGGTACACACCGGCGGCCGGAAGCCAGCCGAGCTGGACTGCGAAGGCGAGCTGCAGGATCACGGCCGACACGAACGGCGGGACCGAGCCGACGAAGAAGGCAATCGTGTTCACCGCGCTGTCGATCCACGAACCGGGGCGCTTGCCGGCGACCACACCGAAGAACAACCCGATGCCGATGCCGAGGACTGCTGCTGTTCCGGCGAGGCGCAGCGTGTTGAAGAGCGAATATCGAAGGGTCGGCCACACTTCGCCGCTGCCCTTGATGGAACGGGGCCACTGATCGGGGCCCTGGATGAACGCCCACAGCCACGTGAAGTAGCCGCGGACGTAACCGCCGAAGCCCTCGTACAGGCCGTTGACATCCTTGTACTGCTGGAGCTTTTCCTTCGACGCCCGGGGGTTTGCCCGCTGATAGGTGGCGACTGGGTTCCACCCGATCCGCACCGCGCAGTACACCAGGAAGGTGACGAGGAGGACGGTCGGGATCAGCCAGAGCAGTCGTCTGACGATGAAGCGCAACATGGGTCGGTACTCAGCTCCGAACGATGAACGAGATGGTGAGCGTAGGGGCCGGAACCGTTCCGGCCCCTACGCAACTCACCGTGTTACTTCAGAATTCGATTTCCTTCGGTATTCGATGACCGTTGACGATCAGAGCTGCTCGACGACCGGCTCGCCGGCCAGCATCTCGGAGATCACGAAGGTCTGATCGGCCGTGGCGTCGAACGGCGCCGGGAGGACTGCGAACGAGGTCGTCCACACGAACCACGACGAGTTGGAGCACTCGGTGATCGGGTTCGGGCAGTCAGGAGCAGGGAACTGCTCGGCGCCGAAGACGATCTGGCCGTCTCCGTCGACGTCTTCCCACTGGTACCAGTCGTTGACGGCGCGGTAGTTGGCCAGCTCGGCCTGCGTGTTCGCAACGCGGTCGGTGCGGTAGGCGCCGATGTTCGGGAACTGCAGCGTCGGGATGAGGACGGAGTCCTCACGCATCAGCTTGATCGCATCCTTGACTTCCTGCTCGCGGTTGCCCTCGCTGAGCTCGTTGTCGGAGGCGAGCAGCAGCTCGTCGGCCTGCGGGTTGCACCAACCGGTGCTGTTCTGTCCCTGGAAGTCGTTGGCTTCGTTCGGGATCTGATCACAGAGGTTGGTGGCGACCAGGTAGGTCGGGTCCGGCGACACCGTGCTGATGTACATCGCCATGTCGTAGTCGAGCGACGGCAGACGAGTCTCGAACACGCACGGAAGCGCTTCACAGTTGTCGGCGACGACGTCGAAGCCGGCAGCTGCCATCAACGGGATGAGGTAGGCCTGGGCGCTCTCACGGCGGGTGTTGCCCGTGTTGACCATCCAGCGAACCTGCGGCACATTGCCGTCAGGGTCGGCCCACTTGCCGCCGGCGTCCTGCGTCCAGCCGGCGTCCGTCAGGAGCGTCACGGCGCCTTCGGGGTCGTAGGTGTCCTTGAAGGTCTCGGGGTCACAGTACGGGCCGGGAGCGATCGGGCCGCAGGTCAGCAACGGCAGACCCTGCGCGAACGGCGCATAGATCTGGTCGTAGAGACCCTGGACGTCGATCGACTTGAAGAACGCCTCGCGGTACACGGGGTCCGAGAACGGACCTTCGAGCGACGGGTCCTGCTGGAAGTAGAGCGCTTCGTACGAGCCGCCGGGGGCTGCGTCGTACGCCACGTTCGGATCGCTGAGCTCTTCGTCGATGCCGGTGTAGGCCTGCGGGAAGATGAAGTCCACCGCGCCCGACTTGAGCAGCGTGGGGCCGTCTTCTGCGGGCACGATGACCATGCGGTCGTAGCCGGGGACCTTCGCACCGGTGTAGCCCGGGTTCGGGACCATGACGATCTGCTCAGCCGACCAGCTGTCGAGCATCCACTCACGTCCGGAGAACGTGATGCCCCCGTCGAAGGCTTCCGACACGTCGTTGCAGTCGTCGAACTCGTCGGCCTTGAGCAGGCCGTTGCCGAACAGGGTCTTGTACGGCGCATAGGCGACCGACATCTGCACGATGACTTCCTTGTCGGAAGCGCCCTGCTCGATCGAGGTGATCTTGTCGTAACCCGTGGTCGAGAGCGAGCCAGGCGTGTTGAGCGTGGCGTCGGAGGTGCACTGGAAGTCGGCCACCGTGATCGGTGAACCGTCGTTCCAGACTGCCGTGTCGGACAGCTCGTAGGTGATCTGGAAGACAGCCTCCCCAGCTGCTTCGCCACCTTCGGTGGTTTCGGTCGTGGCATCGGTGCTGGCGGGGGCGTCGGTCCCGTCGGTCGTCGCTTCAGTGGTCGCTGTGGAATCGCTGGTGTCGCTGGAACCGCTGTTGTCGTCGCTGCCACAGGCGGCGAAGATCACAGCGGAGGCGGCGGCGAGCGCAAGGATCTTGCGGCCTCGTCGTGTGGTGTTCACGTAGTGTCCTCCTGGATTGGGGTCAGAACGGGAGGTATGGGTGGCACGGGAACCGCCTGACTGAGCCAGCGTTCAACCGCAACCGAACACGTCGACCCCCTCCCTGTGGATCAACGATCGCCCGACCATAGCAGCGCTACCTACCAAGGGGTAGCCAACCAAGTTTCGGTCGTGTGAAGAGTCGACCTTCAACCCTTGGTGAAATGGGTGAGGCCAGAGGTCAGACCCGCGTCTATCAGACGTGCTCAGGTGTCGAACTGGACGATCTTGGCGAATTCGTCGGCGTCGAGACTCGCCCCGCCGACGAGTGCGCCGTCGATGTCGGGCTGCGCCATCAGCTCGGTGGCGTTGGCTCCCTTGACCGATCCGCCGTACTGGATCCGAACAGCGTCGGCCGTCGCGTCGTCGGTCAGCTCGAGGACGTGGCCTCGGATGGCGGCGCAGACCGTCTGCGCATCGTCGGATGTGGCGGTCTTGCCCGTGCCGATTGCCCAGATCGGTTCGTAGGCGATCACGAGCGACGCGATCTGCTCGTTCGTGCGACCCGCGAGTCCGGCCTCGATCTGGCCGAGCACCTTCGATTCGGTCTCCCCCGCCTCGCGCTCGGCGAGTGTTTCACCGCAGCACATGATCGGGGTCATCCCGTGTGCCTGGATGGCAGCGACCTTGCGGTTCACCATCTCGTCGGTCTCGCCGAAGAGCTCGCGTCGCTCGGAATGGCCGGCGATCACGTAGACCACGTTGAGCTTGGCGAGGAAGGCGGGCGACACCTCACCCGTCAGCGCCCCCGAATCCTCCCAGTGGCAGTGCTGAGCGCCGAGATGGAAGTCGAAGTCCTCGCTCTCGATCACGGTCTGGATGCTGCGGATGTCGGTGAACGGCGGATGGATGCTGACGTCGACCCGCCTCGAGCGTCTCCTTCGGCACGAGATACGACAGCTTCTGGACGGTCTGGATCGCCTCGTAGTGATTGAGGTTCATCTTCCAGTTGCCGGAGATGAGTGGACGTCGGGTCATCGGATTCCTTCGCGTAGGGCTCGAAGCCCGGGGAGATCGCCGTTCTCGAGGAGTTCGAGGCTTGCGCCGCCGCCGGTGGACACGTGATCGACCTCGTCGTCGAGCTTGAACTGCGCGAGCGCCGCCGCGGAATCGCCGCCGCCGACGACCGTGAACGCCTTCGTGTCGGCCATCGCGTGAGCGACGGTCAGCGTCCCGTTGGCGAATCGTTCGTCCTCGAACATCCCCATCGGGCCGTTCCAGAACACCATGCGTGCGTCCATGATCACATCGGTGAACGAAGCCGCCGATCCCGGGCCGATGTCGAAACCCTTGGCACCGTCGGGCAGGCGGGTCCCGAATGTGGCGTACTCGCCCCGGGCGTCGACACCGGTGATGTCCTCGGGCAGGTGGATCGTCTTGCCCTTGGCGCCGGCCTCCGCCAGCAACCGCCGGCACGTGTCGACCTGATCGGGCTCGAACAGCGAGTCACCGATCGGGTTGCCCTGCGCCGCGAAGAACGTGAAGCACATCGCGCCGCCGATCACGAGCGAGTCGACGACCTCGAGCAGCGCCTCGACGACACCGAGCTTGTCGGAGATCTTCGCGCCGCCGAGCACCGCGACGAACGGGTGCTTCGGCGAATTGCGCAAGCCCAGCAGCACCTCGACCTCCTTCTGCAGGAGGCGGCCCATCGCGGAGGGCACGAACTGCGGGGGGCCGACGATCGATGCGTGCGCGCGGTGCGACGCTCCGAACGCGTCGTTGACGTAGGCGTCGATGCCCTCGACCAGCGTGGCGACGAACGCCGGGTCGTTCGCCGTTTCGCCCGGATCGAACCGCAGGTTCTCCAGCAACTCGACGCCCGGCGCGAGTTCGGCCAGCCGAGCGCGCACGGGATCCATCGAGTACTTCGGGTCTGGTGCACCCTTGGGTCGGCCGAGGTGGCTCGCGGTGACGACGTCCGCGCCACGCTCGGCCAGCCATTCGATGGTCGGCAGCGCGGCGCGGATGCGGAAGTCGTCGGTGATCCGGCCGTCCTCGTCGAGCGGCACGTTGAAGTCGGTTCGGACCAGGACCCGCTTGCCGGTCAGGTCACCGATCGTCGCCTCCAGGTCCTCCAGCGTCGGGATGGCGGAGGTGGTGTCGCCCATCGCGGTCAGCGCTTGACCTTGGCGCCGGTGAACATGGTGAGATCGACGAGGCGGTTCGAGTAACCCCACTCGTTGTCGTACCAACCGTTGATCTTCACGAGCTTGCCCAGGCTCATCGTGAGACCGGCGTCGAACACGCACGAGTGCGGGTCGGTGACGATGTCGCTCGACACGATCGGGTCCTCGGTGTACTTGAGGACGCCCTTGAGCGACTTCTTCGCCGCCGCTGCGAAGGCGGCGTTGATCTCCTCGACGGTGGCCGCCTTCTTGAGCGTGGCGGTGAAGTCGGTGATCGAGCCGGTCGGCGTCGGCACCCGCAGCGACGTGCCGTCGAGCCTGCCCTTCATCGACTCCAACACGAGCGACGTTGCACGAGCTGCGCCCGTGGACGTCGGCACGATGTTGATCGCCGCGGCGCGAGCGCGTCGCAGGTCGTTGTGCGGACCGTCGACGAGCACCTGATCGCCGGTGTACGAGTGGACCGTCGTCATCAGGCCCTGCTCGACGCCGAAGTTGTCGTCGAGCACCTTCACCATCGGCACGAAGCAGTTGGTGGTGCAGCTGGCGTTGGAGATCACCTTGTGCTGGCTGATCCGGAAGTCCTTGTGGTTGACGCCGTAGACGAACGTGGCATCGGCATTCGTGCACGGTGCCGACACGATCACGAGCGGGGCGCCACCGTCGAGGTGGGCGCTCGCTGCGTCACGGGTGTTGAAGAACCCGGTCGACTCGATCACCACGTCGACGCCGAGTTCACCCCAAGGGAGGTCGGCCGGGTTGCGCTCGCTGAGCACGCGCAGCGTGTCGTCGCCGGCCTTGATGCTCGACTTCGTCGCCGACACCTTCTCGGGATACCGCCCGAGCACCGAGTCGTACTGGAGGAGATGGGCCATCGTGTCGATCGACCCGAGGTCGTTCACGGCCACGAAGTCGAAATCGGCCCCGCTCGCCTTGGCAGCACGGAAGAAGTTGCGTCCGATGCGTCCGAAACCGTTGATGCCGACTCTGATCGTCATGACTGGGTGCCTCCTGGGCGGGTGGGGGAACGACGTTGTCCGCAACCAACTGTAGTTCGCCGTGGATTCCCGACCGGAAACGATTCAGCGCGACACGTCGCGGTGGGTGGCGCGCACGGCAACGCCGCGCTGACGCAGCCGGGCGGCCAACTCCTCGGCGACCGCAACCGACCGATGGCGGCCACCGGTGCAGCCGACGGCCACCGTGAGGTAGCTGCGCCCCTCGGCCTGGTACTGCGGCACGAGCATCGCCAGGAGGTCGTCGAATTGATCGACGAACGAGGAGCCGGCTGCGGTTTCCAGCACGAAGTCGCGCACCTTCGGGTCGTGACCGGTCAGCGGGCGCAGGTCGTCCTCCCAGTGCGGGTTCGGCAGGAACCGGACGTCCATCACGATGTCGGCGTCGAGCGGCAGGCCGTGCTTGAACCCGAAGCTCTCGACGGCCACCTGGAGCCGCGATCCGCTCGTGGTGTCGAAGGCATGGTCGATGCGTTCCTTGAGTTGGTGCACGTTGAGATCGCTGGTGTCGATGACGAGATCGGCCGCGGCGCGCACCGGCTCCAGCATCGATCGTTCGAGCTCGATCGATTCGACGAGGCCGCCGGCGTCGTCGGCGAGTGGATGGCGCCGTCGGGTGGCGTCGTAGCGGCGAACCAGTTCGGGTGTCGACGCATCGAGGAACACCATGCGCACGTCGTGGCCGTCGGCGCGCAGTTCGCCGACCTTGGTGAGCACCTCGGCGTGCTGACGACCGGCGACCAGCGCCAGTCGCTCGATGTCGCTGGTGGGCTTGGCGGCGAGTTCGACGATCGTGCCGATGAGCGCCGTCGGCAGGTTGTCGACCACGAACCAACCGAGGTCCTCCAGCACGTCTGCGACACCCGAGCGACCGGCCCCGGACAACCCGGTGATCAGCACGATGTCGGCCACCCCGTCACCCTACCGACCCGCCCCCACCCCCTCAGCGATGAGCGACGGGCCCACATACCGGCCGCCCGCTCATCGCTCCCGCCCCCACCCCCTCAGCGATGAGCGACGGGCCCACATACCGGCCGCCCGCTCATCGCCGCCGCGGTCTGGGGCGCGCTGCGTCAGGTGCGGCGGAGGCGGAGGTAGAGCAGCCGGGGAATGGCGGCGGCCTCGGCGTACTCCTCGGCGCGGGCGAGGAATCCGTCGGGCGGCACCGGCTCGACCATGTGCTCGAGCACCAGGCCGTGATCGGCCAGTGCATTGAGGTACCGCGACAACGGCCGATGCACGAACCGGATGAACACACCGTGCTCGACCTGTTCGACGAAGGCCTGCTCGGCGAGGTACGGCCCGACGCGCCAGTACTGCTCGGGGGGATCGACCGTGTGGTCGTCGATCCAGTAGCTGCCCGGCGTCTGCAACAGCGGGTGGTTGAGGAAGAAGGAGAACCGTCCACCCGGCCGAACCACTCGGGCGACCTCGGCGATCGCCGCGTCGACGTCGTCGATGTGTTCGAACACGAGGCAGGCAACCGCCGCATCGAAGCTCGCGTCGGCGAACGGCAACTCGGCTGCGCCGGACCGCACGAACGCCGCTCCCCCGCCGCGCTCGTGAGCGACTGCGGATCTGATTCCACGTCGGATCGATGCCCACGACATACGCGCCGCCCGCTGCGAGGAGCCGGCTGATCTGCCCGTCGCCGCAGCCGACGTCGAGGATCTGCTCGAAGCCGGACAGCTCGTCGAGCGCCATCGGCAGGATCTGTTCCACGTACTCGGGGTCGGCGCCCTCGGTGAATCCGTCGATCCACCAGTCGGCATGGGCTTCCCACAAGTCATCCGTCACGGGTCGGAGGCTACGGTCGCCGCATGAAGTTCTCCGTCTGGCCCAATCCCGAACGCCCACCCGCCGAGGTCCTCGACCTCGCCCGCATGGCCGACGCCGAGGGTTGGTACGGGCTCTGGTTCGCCGACCACTACATGCCCAACACCGGCAGCGAGACGATCCAGCCGGGCGACGTCCACGAGTGCTGGGCGATGCTGCCCGCCATCGCTGCGGTGACCGACCGCATCCGGATCGGCCCGCTGGTGTCGCCGACCTCGGTCCATCACCCGGCCGTGCTCGCCAATCGCGCCGCGACCATCGACCACATCTCGAACGGCCGCATGGTGCTCGGCATCGGCGCGGGCTGGCAGATCAACGAACATCACGCGTACGGCATCGAGCTGCAGGAACCGGGGCCCCGCGTGACCCGCTTCGACGAAGCGATCCAGATCATCCGCTCACTGCTCAGTGAGGAGCGGACGACCTTCAGCGGTGACTTCTACGAGCATCATCGACGCGCCGGCCGACCCGAAGCCGGTGCAGTCACCGCTGCCGATCCTCGTCGGCACGGGCAGCCCGCGGATGTTGCGAATCACCGCCCGTCACGCCGACGAGTGGAACACGTGGGGCGGTCCGGAGATGGCCGGCGGCGCCCTCGACAAGTTGCTGATCGCCTGCGAACAGGTGGGCCGCGACCCCGGCACGATGTGGAAGTCGGCTCAGGCACTCGTGTTCATGTCGGACAATGCCGAACTCGCCGCGAACATCCGTGGGGGCGACATGGGAGCTCGCTCGATCATCGGCTCGAACGACGAGCTCGTCGACCAGCTCGGCCAGTACGCCGAACTCGGCTTCGACGAGTTCATCGTTCCGGACTTCACGCTCGGTGCGACACCGGAGGATCGCTTCGCCAACTATCGCACACTGCAATCCGAGGTGATCCCTCAACTCGGGTGACGCTCGTCAGGCCGGGTGGAACTTCGCGAACACCGATTCGGCGACGGCATCCGGCAGGAACGAGAGCGCCTTGAGCTCGTCGAGATCGGCCCGTTTCACGGCGTTGACCCCACCGAGCGCCTTGACCAACTTCTTCTGGCGAACCTCACCGAGGCCGGGTATCCCGTCGAGCGAACTGGTGGTCATCCGCTTGCTGCGCCGCTCGCGGTGGAACGTGTTGGCGAACCGGTGCGCCTCGTCGCGGATGCGCTGGAGCATGAACAGCGCCTCGCTCCCCCGCGGGATCTCCACCGGCTGACTCCGGCCGGGAATGAACACCTCCTCGAATCGCTTCGCCAGGCCCGCCACCGGGATCTCGTCGGTGAGATCGAGTTCGTCGATCACCCGCTTGGCGGCGCTGAGTTGGCCCTTGCCGCCGTCGACGAGCAGCAACTGCGGTGGGTAGGCGAACTTGCCGGGCTTGTCGCCGCGCTCGTTGACCGGACGGTCACGCTCGTCGAGGTACGCCTGCAAGCGACGGCGAACGACCTCGGCCATCGCCGCGTAGTCGTCGTTGCCGTCCACGTCGTTGACCTTGAAGCGGCGGTACTCACGCTTGTTCGGCAGGCCGTCCTCGAGCACCACCATCGACCCGACGTAGTCGGTGCCCTGCAGGTGAGCCATGTCGTAACACTCGATCCGGAGCGGAGCTTCGGGGAGGCCGAGGTGGTCCTGGAGTTCGGTCAGCGCTCGACTTCGAGAGTTGTGATCGCTCGCCCGCCGCATCCGGTGACGGGTGAACTCTCCCTCGGCGTTGCGGGTGACGGTTTCGAGCAGCGAGCGCTTGTCGCCGCGCTGGGGCACTCTGACCTGCACCCGTGAGCCCCGACCCATCGAGAGCCACTCCTCGTAGGTCGCGAGTTCCTCGGCCTCGTACGGAACCAGCACCTGCTTGGGAACGCCGAGGATCGGGTCGTCGCCGTACATCGACTCCAAGATGCGGTCGACGAGTCGGCCCGGGCGTGAGCTCCTCCACCTTGTCGAGGATGAACCCCTTGCGGCCGACGACGCGCCCCTTGCGGACGTAGAAGACCTGGACCGCGGCTTCGAGTTCGTCCTCGGCGATCCCGATCACGTCGAGGTCCTCGCTGCGTTCGGCGACCATCTGTTGCTTCTCGATCGCCTTGCGGACGGCGAGCAACCGGTCACGGAGGCGGGCGGCCCGTTCGAACTCCAGAGCGGTCGCCGCGGACTGCATGTCGGCTTCGAGACGGTCGACGATCTCGTCGGTGTCGCCGTCGAGGAACTCGCACAGGTCGGTGACGAGCTGGCGGTACGGCATCTCCTCGATCTCGCCGACGCACGGGCCGGCGCACTTCTCGATGTGGAACAGCAGGCACGGCCGCCCGAGACGCTCGTGCTGATTGAACTTCGATTGGCTGCACGTTCGCACGGGGAACGACCTCAACAGGAGGTCGAGGGTGTCGCGGATTGCGTACGCATGGGCGTAGGGCCCGAAGTAACGCGTGCCCTTGCGTTTGCGGCCACGCATCACGAGCGCTCGGGGCCACTGCTCGTCGATGGTGACGGCGAGGAACGGGTAGCTCTTGTCGTCGCGAAGGCGCACGTTGAAACGCGGGTCGTGCTGCTTGATGAGCGAGTACTCGAGCATCAACGCTTCGACCTCGTTGCGCACGATCGTCCACTCCACGGACTCGGCCGTCTCGACCATCTGGGCGGTCCGCGGGTGCAGATTGACCGGCGACTGGAAGTAGTTCGACAGCCGCTGGCGCAGGTTCGACGCCTTGCCGACGTAGATCACGCGGCCGTGGGCGTCCTTGAACTGGTACGAGCCCGGCGCTTCCGGAATGGTGCCGGCGGGAGGACGCTTCACCATCTCTGACCGGGCACGATCCTGGGCACGATCATCTGCATGACGTCTCAAGCATACGGACGGCCGGATACCGTGATGCCCGATGTCCGACCAGTTCGCCGCCATCTTCCGCCGACGACCGAACGATGGTTGGTTTCGCGCCGGGCGCTACGACGTCACCACGACCGACATCATCTGCGTGCTCGCGGTGGCATCGATGTTCGTGTACGGACTCGGCGTCGACCGTTTCGCGAAGCTCACGTTCGTTCCGGCGTTCGTGCGCGACTTCGAGATCTGGCGGATCTTCACCTGGCCGATCGCCACCGAACCGGCCATCTGGCCGCTCCTCGGTCTGGTGTTCTTCTGGTTGTTCGGCCAGCAGCTCGAGGCGCTTGTTCGGGCGCGGCAAGTTCGTCGCCTGGATCCTGACGATGGCGATCGTGCCGGCGCTGATCCTCACACTGCTCGGCCCGCTGTCGAGCAGCATCGATTTCATGCAGCAGTTCGGCTTGAGCAACCTCTTCCTCGGCGGAATCTGGGTCTATGCGGCCACCTATCCCGGCGTGAAGTGGTTCGAGGTCGTCCCGCTGTGGGCACTCGCTGCGGTGTTCACCGTGCTCAACCTGTTGCAGTTCACCGGGGTGAACGCGACCGGCCAGACGATCTTCCTGCTGGTGTCGGTTGCGGTTGCACTGGTCGCCGGCCGTTCGCTCGGCCTCGCCACCGGTTGGCCGATCCCCCATCTGCCGCTCGACGGCTCGGGCCGAAACAAGCCGAAGAAGAAGTCCAAGCCGAAGAAGCAGTCGCGTGGCTCGTCGTCGAACTCCAAGGTGGTCGACGGGCCGTGGAAGAACGCCCCGGCGCCGATGCCGCCGCCATCGGGCCCGACGGCAGCCGATCAGATCGAACTCGATGCGCTGCTCGACAAGATCGGCGCCAACGGCATGGATTCGCTGACCGGCGCCGAGAAACAGCGCCTCAACGACCTCAGCAAACGCCTCCGCAACCGCTGACCCCACGTTCCCCCAAGCGAGCGATGAGCGGGCGGCCCGAATCCCGGCTCGTCGCTCATCGCTCCAGATTCGAACATCCGAGCGATGAGCGGGCGGCCCGAATCCCGGCTCGTCGCTCATCGCTCGTTGTCCGGGTCGGTGCGACGCGTAGGCTTGGCGCACCGACTCCCTCCTCGACGTGATCACGATCAGGAGGTTCAACGTGACACAGCTCACGCCCGAGGCCCACCAGTTGTTCGCTCGTCAGCATGGTGTCGCCGCCGTGGGTCAACTGATCAGCGCCGGCTTGACTCGTCGGCAGCTCCGACACCTCGAGCAAACCGGAGCGATCATGCCTTCGCTCCGGGGTGCGTACCGATCGCCGAGCGTGCCGTTCGACGAGTTGTCGAGGTGCGCAGCGGTCTGTCTCGCCCGCACCGACGTCGTCATCGCCGGGCCGACGGCTGGTCGACTGTGGGGCTTGCGCCGACTGCCGAAGGATCATCGGATTCACGTGCTGGCACCTCGTGCGAGCAATCCCGCCATCGCTCAATGGGTGGTGCCCTACCGGACCGATGCCCGCCACGACGTCGACGTCGTCCAACGGTCCGATGGCATACGGATCACCAGCCGAGCGCGGACCGCGTACGACCTCGCCCGCTGGCTTCGACCCGACGATCTCCTGTCGGTGATCGAGCAAGTCGTGCACGACGGTGACCTCACCGACGGTGACATGTTCGCCGTCGCGGTCGATTGGCTCTCACCCCAGCGGCCGTGGGCGCGACGTCTTCCTCCGAGCGCTCGATCGTCGCCTGCCAGGTGGCGCAGCCGAATCGCACCCCGAAGTCAGAGTCGCAGGCGCCCTCCGCCACGCCGGTGTTCGCGGACTCGTACGTCAGTACGGCATCGAACTCCCCGGATATGGCCGGGCTCGCTTCGACCTCGCCATACCTGATCTCCAGTGGGCAATCGAGGTCGACGTGCATCCGCGCCATCGGGAGACTTCGGGCGCAGCCTCCGACAGGTCGCGCGACCGTGCAGCCGCGTCCGTCGGCTGGACGACCACCCGCATCAGCAAGGCCCAATACGACACACACTTCAACGAGACGATGGCCGAGATCGCCTCCCAGCACGCCGACCTCCGCCACCGAACCGCAGCGTGATGAGCGACGGGCCGGTATCCGGGCCGCCCGCTCATCGCTCGAGCGCTCAAAGGGGAAGTGATGAGCGGCGGGCCGGTATCCGGGCCGCCCGCTCATCGCTCGAGGGGCTTGGGAACTGGGTGCGTCAGAGGACGTCGCGGAGGAAGCGGCCGGTGTGGCTGGCCTCGAGAGAGGCGATGTGTTCGGGGGTGCCCTCGCCGACGACCATGCCACCGCCATTGCCGCCGTTCGGGCCGAGGTCGATCACCCAGTCGGCGGTCTTGATCACGTCGAGGCTGTGCTCGATGACCAGCACCGTGTTGCCCTGGTCGACCAACCGTTGGAGCACGGTGAGCAGACGCCGTACGTCGTCGAAGTGCAGGCCGGTGGTCGGCTCGTCGAGCAGATAGATCGTGTGGCCGGTGGAGCGCTTGGCGAGTTCGGCCGACAGCTTCACCCGCTGCGCCTCGCCGCCCGACAAGGTCGGCGCCGACTGCCCGAGGCGCACGTAGCCGAGCCCGACGTCGACGAGCGTCTGCATGTACCGGGCGATCCCCGGCTGGTTGGCGAAGAAGTCGACCGCCTCGGCGACCGGCATGTCGAGCACCTCGGCGATGTTCTTGCCCTTGAACTCGATGTCGAGGGTGTCACGGTTGTACCGGGCGCCCTTGCAGACCTCGCACGGCACGTACACGTCGGGCAGGAAGTGCATCTCGATCTTCAACGTGCCATCGCCGGAACAGGCTTCGCAGCGTCCGCCCTTGACGTTGAACGAGAAGCGGCCCGGCATGTACCCACGCACCTTCGCCTCGTTGGTGGAGGCGAACAGCTTGCGGACATTGTCGAACACGCCGGTGTAGGTCGCCGGGTTCGAACGGGGCGTGCGCCCGATCGGCGACTGGTCCATGTCGATGACCTTGTCGAGGAACTCGATGCCGTTGATCCGCTTGTGCTTGCCGGCCGACATCTTCGACTTGTAGATGCGCTGCATCAGCACCGGCAGGAGGATGTCGCGCACCAGCGTCGACTTCCCCGATCCGGACACTCCGGTGATCGCCACGAAGTTGCCCAGCGGAATGTCGACGTCGATGTTCGCGAGGTTGTGCTCACGCGCCCCCTCGATGCGCAGCGATTCGAGTCCCTGCGGGCGACGATGCTCGGGCACTGGGATCGACTTGCGGCCCGACAGGTACTGCCCCGTCACGGACTCCTTGACCTTGAGAATCCCCGGAACCTTGCCCGAGTAGACGACCTCTCCGCCGTGCTCGCCGGCACCCGGGCCGATGTCGACGATCCAGTCGCTCTCGCGGATCGTCTCCTCGTCGTGCTCGACCACGATCACGGTGTTGCCGAGATCACGCAGACGGGTGAGCGTGTCGATCAAGCGTCGATTGTCACGTTGGTGCAGCCCGATCGACGGCTCGTCGAGCACGTACAGCGTGCCCACCAGTCCCGAACCGATCTGCGAGGCGAGCCGGATGCGTTGCGCCTCGCCACCCGCCAGCGTGCCGGCGGAGCGCGACAGCGTGAGGTAGTCGAGGCCGACGTCGAGCAGGAATCCGAGCCGGGCGTTGATCTCCTTGGTGACCCGTTCGGCGATCATCCGGTCGCGCTCGGACAACTCGAGCGCCGCGAGGAACTTGGCCGATTCGCCGATCGGCATGTCGGAGACCTCGGAGATGTGCTTGCCCTCGATGGTGACTGCCAGCGTCGACGGTTTGAGCCGAGCGCCGTCGCACGACGTACAGGCGACGAGGCGCATGTACCCCTCGTACTGCTCCCGGGCCCAGTCGCTGTCGCTGCCCTCGTGGCGGCGCTTGATCCATGGAATCACACCCTCGTACTCGGTCGAGTACGACCGCGACCGCCCGTAGCGATTCTTGTACTTGACGGTCATCTTGCCCTTCACGCCGTGCAGAATGACCTTCTGCTGCTTGGCGGTCAGCTCCTCCCACGGAGCGTTCATGTCGATCTCGTGCACCTCGGCGACCGACTCGAGCATGCGGGTGAAGTACTGCGTGTTGGCGCTGCGCCAGGGGGCGATGGCACCGTCGACGAGCGACATCTCGGGGTCGGGAATGAGCAGCTCGGGGTCGACCTCGAACGTGGTCCCCAGCCCGTCGCACGCGACGCAGGCCCCGTACGGAGAGTTGAACGAGAAGTTGCGTGGCGCCGGCTCGTCGTAGCTCGTGCCGCACACCGGACACGCAAGGTGCTGGCTGAACGTCAGGGTCTCGGGCTGCGCTTCAGCCCCTTCGCGCCCTCGCGAGGCACGACCTCGATCTCGGCCACACCGTCGGCCAGGCCGAGCGCCTGCTCGAGCGAGTCGGTGAGGCGTCGCTCGATGCCTTCCTTCAACACGAGGCGGTCGACGACGATCTCGATCTTGTGGTTCTCGTACTTGGCGAGGCGCTCGTCGCGCTTGAGGAACTCGTCGATGTCGACGGTCTCGCCGTCGATGCGCGCCCGGACGTACCCCTGCCCGGAGAGGTCCTGCAGCAACGTGTCGTACTCGCCCTTGCGCCCGCGCACGACCGGCGCGAGCACCTGGAACCGGATGCCGTCGTCCATGTCGAGGATGCGATCGACGATCTGCTGAGGCGTCTGGCGCTGCAGTTTGGTGCCGTCGTTCGGGCAGTGCTGGATGCCGATGCGGGCGTACAGCAGACGCAGGTAGTCGTAGACCTCGGTGATGGTGCCGACGGTGGAGCGCGGGTTGCGGCTCGCCGACTTCTGGTCGATGGAGATCGCCGGTGACAGGCCCTCGATCACGTCGACGTCGGGCTTGTCCATCTGCCCGAGGAACTGGCGGGCGTACGAGCTCAGCGACTCGACGTATCGACGCTGGCCCTCGGCGTAGATCGTGTCGAACGCGAGACTCGACTTGCCCGATCCCGACAGCCCCGTGAACACGATCAGCTTGTCGCGCGGCAGCTCCACGTTGACGTTCTTCAGGTTGTGCTCACGAGCACCCCGAACGATGATCTGCGGTTCGTCGGCCTTGGCGGTGCGGCGGGTTCGAGCAGGCTTCGTTGCCGGCTCGGCGGCAGAGGTACGGGCGGCCATCGCTGCGCGATCCTACCGTGCGAACATGTGTACTGCCACCCGGACGTCCGCTCCTGATGGCGGGTCAGGTAGTGATCGCAAGTTGGGCGACCAGGTCGACGTGGCGCTGCCGAGTCTCGGCGAGGTCGAGGTCGCCGAGATTCTCCGCGGCGGAGTCCAGAACGACCCGAGCTCGATCTCGCTCACCGCGCGCGAGCAGCGACGACGCCCAATCGACCTGGGTCCGTGCGACCCAGGTCGGGCTCGACAACGCCATCTGCAGTTGCGTCGCCGCGGCGAACAACGCATCGGCGCGTTCGTGCTCGCCCAGAGCATCGTGGAGCAACGCCAGCAGACGATCGACCGGGCCGAGGTACATGCCCCCGATCAGCAGGTTGACCCCCGAGTTGCCCGCCAACCGATCGACGAAGCTGCGGCAGTGCACCTCACTCCGCAACCCGGCAACGACCTCCGCCCAGAACGCGATGCAGAGCTGAAGGGTCGCGTCATCTGCGAAGTCCTGGACGTCGAGTTCGCGAAGGGCCATCCGCACTCGATCGAGGTCCCCGCTCAGGAACCGGACGAAGGCCGCCGTCGCCCGCTCGGGCCCTTGCCGATGCCCGGATTCGGCGAGTGCGTCGATCAGCGGTGCCAGATCGTTCATCGTGCCGCGCTCGCGACTGATGGCGAGCGTGGTGGTCGACCGGTACGCAACCGCCTCGGGCACACCGAGCGCCTCGAGCCGGTGAACGAGGTCGGCGGCGAGCAGCTCGGCCGTGGAGACATCGCCGTCCACCATGCTGCGCATCGTTTCGTGAAGCAGGGTCATCGAGTCGCGCACGGCGCCCGTCTCTCCGCGTAACGACGACATCGCATCGATCGCCCAGTCGAGCACGTCGCGGTCTCCGAGATGCAGTGCCGTGTACGCCAGATGGCCGCAGATCCGCCAACGCTCCGAGGCCGACATCGGTGATGCGTCGTCGAGCACGGTGCGGGCCTCGTCGGCCTGCCGCTGCAGGACCGACCGACTCGCGCAGACATACGAGGTCGCGCCCGCCGTCGCGACGAGCTGCACACGCTCACGGATGGGGAGTTCCTCCAACAACAACTGCTGCTCATCGAGCACACGACGACGGCCCTCGATGTCTCGTTCGAAGATCAGTTCCTTGCCCAGCTCCCCCAGCAGTGCAGCACGCTGCCAGGTTGTGAGCGAACTCATCGACAACGCCTCGCTGAGCACGTCGACCCGCTCGGGATCGGTCGGGTCACTGGCGCTGAAGCTGTGTCGAGCTCGCACCCGCAGCGCCGCGACGACCGTCACCGGATCGTTGGCGCCGATTGCAGCGCGTGCTGCATCCAGCACGTGTTGGCGCGCGTCGGTTGCGGCTCCCGACACCCCCTCGGCCTCGGCGAGTCGGACGAGCACCTCGCGACGCTCATCGGCCCATTCGCCGACCTCGTCGGCCATCAGGTCGAGCGCCCGCTCGAACCAGCGGGCCCCGTTCTCATAGGCACCACGCGACGCGGCGAGCTCACCGGCGCGCACCGCCAACTCGATCGCGCGGGTGCGATCGCCACCGACAGATGCTTCGGCCCAATGGATCGCGAGCTCGGGCGTCACGTCGTCGAGCGAGTCGCGATGACGGGCCTCGAGGGCCTCGGCCGCCTTTCGATGCTCGCGACTTCGCCGGCTGGACGACAACTCTGCATGGAGAACCTCACGCACCAGCGCATGGGCAAACCGATGTCGGTCGACGCCCACCTCGATCACGAGGTTCGCCGCGGCTGCCGTGTCGAGCGCATCGAGCACGTGGTCAACGCCCTGTCCGAGCATGTCGGCGAGGAGGTCCACGTCGAACTCGTAGCCGATCACCGCAGCCGACCTCAGGACCCGCTCGACGGCGTCACCCAACCGGTTCAATCGTTGACCGACCACCTCGCGGACACCATCGGGAATGCCCGCCTCCTCGACGTGCAGCTCACTCGTCCATTGGCCGCCCCGCTCGATGAGCGTTCCGTTCTCGATGAGATCGCGCAGCACCTCGCCCACGAAGAATGGGTTGCCGGACGTTTCGCGTTGCACCCGCTCGGCGAACTGGAGCCCGACGGCGTCGAGCTCGTGGCCGCCGGCCCGCACGAGCAACTCCCGCACACCGTCCGGGTCCAGTCCGTCGACGGTGATCCGCGACACGCCGTCCACCGTGCGGACGTCGGCGAGCAGCGTCGCCAGCGGGTGTCCCGGATCGATGTCGGTGTCGCGATAGGTCCCCACGATCATCAAACCCGCCGGACGACTGTGGATCAGCTGCCTCAGAAGGAGCAGGGTCGGCTTGTCGGCCCAGTGCAGATCGTCGATGACGAGGAGGCGCGGTTGATCGGCTCCACCCACCGTCAGCCACGATTCGACTGCTCGAAACAAGCGGAAGCGTTCGGCGTCCGGCTCGTCGCGCAGCGGTGCCGGGAGATCCGCGACGAGATCCCCGAGACGGGGTACCAGTCGAACGAGGTCGCCGGGAAACTCCCCGAGTCCCACTCGAAGTCGATCGGGCGACTGGTGACGAACGAACCACTCCAGCGCGGCACCGAACGGCTGAAACGGAGCAGCCGCGTCCTCGTCACAGCGCCCGGCGAGCACCACCGGTTCAGCGTTCGACGGGTGGTCGCCGATCGGATTGCCGACGGCACCTCCACGTATCCGGCGCGCCAATTCCTGGGCGAGCCGGGTCTTGCCGACCCCGGGCTCGCCGGCCAGCAGGACCACGTCCGAACCGCCGGCAGCACAGTTGGACCACGATTCGCTCAGTTGCTCGAACACCTCGGCTCGACCGGAGAACGGCAGCCCCGCACCGGCAAGTACCGATGGCAGGGTCTCGTCTCTCGCCGCCACCTCCCGGATCGGATTCCAAAGAACTTCGCTGGCGGCGAGCGGTTCGGCCAGTCCTTTCAGAACCAGCGGGCCAAGATGGCGATACTCGTGGTCCCCTCGCCCCGCGCCAGATACGCGACGACGTCGGCGCACCTGATCGTGCCGGGCTCAGCCGACCCCTCGAGTCGCTGCGCCTCCACCACCGCCAGACCGAAGCAGTCATCAGCATCGAAACTGACGTCGCCGACCGACACCCCGATCCGAACCGCAAGACGTTCACCGACGCTTCGACGATTGTCGACGTCGATTGCCTGCTGCACAGCCACCGCGGCAGACGAGCGCGTGCGTGCAACTGGCGAACGTTGCCATGATGCCGTCGCCGAGACGCTTCACCACACGGCCGTGATTCGACGTCACCGCCTCGGCGAGGACCGCATCGTGCTGTGACCGGATGACCTCAGCGGCCTCCTCGCCGATGCGCAACCGGAGTTCGGTCGAGCCGACGAGATCGGTGAACATCACTGCGACCATCCCGATCATGCTGTCGGCCATGTCACCCCCGATCCGTCCGCGCCGTCCGTCGGAGGGTAGCCGACGGCCCGATCGTCGATTCGACCGGTCAGAGCGTGAGGAGGAGCAGCCCGATCACGGCGAGGATCCCGATGAGACCGATGGCGACCATCCTGCCGGTCGATCCGAACATCGCCGATTGATGCGTCTCGTGCTCCCAGTCCTCGTTCGCCGGCGAACCGACCTTCGGCAGGTGCTTCGACTTCTCGTGGCCCTTGCGAGGCTTGCTGGAGCTACTTCCCACGCACGCGACCCTACTGGGCGTCTCGGAGCTCGCGCCGCAGGTCGTTGATCTCGTCGCGCAACTTGGCGGCGTATTCGAACTTGAGCTCGGCGGACGCCTCGTGCATCTCCTCCTCGAGCGTCTGGATGAGGCGGGCCAACTCCTGCTGCGGGAGCGACTTGAGATCACGCTGGACCTTGTCGCGCTCACGCTGACGACGCTTGTCCTTGCCAGGGAACGGCGCCGTGTCGTCTGGTCGCAGCAGCGACAGGATGTCGCCGACCGCCTTGCGAATCGTCTGCGGGTTGATGCCGTGTTCCTTGTTGTACGCCAGCTGCACCTGGCGGCGCCGCTGCGTCTCGCCGATCGCCGCCTCCATCGAGCGGGTGATCGTGTCGGCGTACATCACCACCTGGCCGTCGACGTTTCGCGCGGCGCGACCCATGGTCTGGATCAGCGACGTCTCCGAGCGCAGGAATCCCTCCTTGTCGGCGTCGAGGATGCACACGAGTGACACCTCGGGAAGGTCGAGACCTTCTCGCAACAGGTTGATGCCGACCAAGACGTCGAAGTCGCCGAGGCGGAGACCGCGCAGGATCTCGATGCGCTGGATCGTGTCGATGTTGGAGTGCAGGTACCGCACCCGAAGACCCTGCTCGAGGAGGTAATCGGTGAGATCCTCGGCCATCTTCTTCGTCAGGGTGGTGACGAGCACACGATCGCCGCGGGCGATGCGATCGTTGACCATCTCCATGAGGTCGTCGATCTGGCCCTTGGTCGGCTTGATGATCGCTTCGGGGTCGACGAGGCCGGTCGGGCGGACGATCTGCTCGACGATGTTGGTCGACACTCGCAGCTCGTAGGGGCTCGGTGTGGCCGACAGGAACACACACTGGTTGACGCGCTCGAGCACTTCTTCGAACGTGAGCGGCCGGTTGTCACGTGCCGATGGCAGGCGGAAGCCGTGTTCGACGAGCATGTCCTTGCGGCTGCGGTCGCCGGCGAACTGGCCGTGCAGCTGCGGCACCGCGACGTGGCTCTCGTCGATCACCAGGAGGTAGTCGTCGGGGAAGTAGTCGAGCAGGGTGAACGGTGGTTGGCCCGGCACACGTCCGTCCATGTGCATCGAGTAGTTCTCGATGCCGTTGCAGTAGCCGACCTCGCTCATCATCTCGAGGTCGTACGACGTGCGCATCCGCAGTCGCTGCGCTTCGAGCAGTTTGTCGTTCTCCTCGAACCATTTCAGCCGCTCCTGCAGCTCGACCTCGATGCCCGCCATCGCGGTTCTCAACCGCTCGGGCCCGGTGACGTAGTGCGTGGCGGGGAACACATGCGCCCGCGGCAGGTCGCTGAGCTGCTCGCCGGTGAGCGGATCGATGGTGGTGATGCGGTCGACCGTGTCGCCGAACATCTCGATGCGCAGCACCGATTCCTCGTAGGCCGGGTGCACTTCGATCGTGTCGCCGCGGACGCGGAAGTTGCCACGTCCGAGCGTCATGTCGTTGCGGCCGTACTGCATGTCGACCAGCCGGCGCAGAATGTTGCGCATGTCGTAGTCGACGCCCACGCTGAGGTCGAGCAGGTTGCCCCGGTACTCCTCGGGGTTGCCCATGCCGTAGATGCACGACACCGATGCCACCACGATCACGTCACGACGGGTCAAGAGTGCCGCCGTTGCGGAGTGCCGGAGCCGGTCGATCTCGTCGTTGATCGAGCTGTCCTTCTCGATGTAGGTGTCGCTCGACGGGATGTAGGCCTCGGGTTGGTAGTAGTCGTAGTAACTGACGAAGTACTCGACCCGGTTGTCGGGGAAGAACTCGCGCATCTCCTGGGCGAGCTGCGCCGCAAGCGACTTGTTGGGCGCCAGGATCAGCGTGGGGCGTTGGGTCTGCTCGATCGTCCAGGCGATGGTGGCCGACTTGCCCGACCCGGTGATGCCCAGCAGCGTCTGGAAGCGTTCGCCCTCGTCGATCGCCTTGCTCAACGCCGCGATGGCGGCAGGCTGGTCGCCGGCAGGCTCGAAATCGGACACCACGCGGAACTTCGCATCGTCGAGTGCGGCGTAGTTGCTTGCCGGAGCGGCTTCCAGCAGCATCGCTTCCGGTGCCATGGCAGGGCTGGGCGGCGGCGTGACGGTTTCGGCCATCGCAGCATTCTACCGAAGGAACACCTGTTCGCCAGCCCAACCCACCAGGCGATGAGCGACGAGCCGCTATCCGGGCCGCCCGCTCATCGCCCCACCCACAACCCACCAGGCGATGAGCGACGAGCCGGTATCCGGGCCGCCCGCTCATCGCTTCGTGACGACCTGGGAGGCGTGGGCGGCAGGCGGAGGACGTCGTACAGTTGCGGGGTGGATCCGGACGGGCTGATCGCCGACCTCGACGCCGACCAGCGCGCCGCGGTCACCACCGAATCGCACCTGGTCGCCGTGATCGCCGGTGCCGGGTCGGGCAAGACCCGGGTGCTCACCCGTCGAATCGCCTACCGCATCGCCATCGACACAGCCGAGCCCCGCCACACGCTCGCGCTGACCTTCACACGCGAGGCCGCCGGCGAGATGCGCCGCCGACTTCTGCGTCTCGGGCTGCGCGACCATGTGGAAGCGGGCACGTTCCACTCGGTGATGCTCGGGGTGCTCAAGCAGCGCTGGGCCGACACCGAGCAACAGCCGCTCACGGTGGTCTCCGATCGCCGGCGCCTCGTCGGTGACTCGATCGACGCCGGTGACCGCCGGAGCCTGTCAACCTTCCTGGCCGAGATCGACTGGGCATCGGCGCGCGGCATCGATGCCGGCCTGTACCCGTCGGCCGCTCGCCGCGCCCAGCGACATCCGGCTCCGGGGATCGACCAGTGCGCCGCGGCCTACACGAGCTTCCAGACCCTCAAGCGCCGACGCGGTGTGATCGACTTCGATGACGTCCTGGCCCACACCATTCGCGATCTGCGACGCGACAGTGAGTTCGCCGACACCGTCCGCTGGCGGTTCCGGCACCTGCTGGTCGACGAAGCACAGGACCTCAACCCGCTCCAGCACACACTCGTCGACCTCTTGCGCGCCGGGCGGGACGACCTCTTCCTGGTCGGCGATCCGTCACAGGCGGTCTACGGCTTCAATGGCGCCGATCCGACCCTGCTCGTCGACGTCGAGACACGATTTCCCGGAGTCGAGATCATCCGCCTGCCCGTCAATCACCGAAGCACGCCGCAGGTGGTCGCAGCCGGTGTCCACGTTCTGACGACGAGCGGCCAGCAGAGTCCGCTCGTCTCGAACCGCGCCGACGGGCCGACGGTGGAACAGATCGTGGCCGACGACGAACTCGACGAGGCCAAGCGGACCGCGCAGTTCATCCTGCGATGCGATCCGAACCTCGTGCGCACGGGAGAAGTCGCCGTACTCGCCCGAACCAATGCCCAGCTGACCGGGTTCGCCGACGTGCTCCAGAGCGCCGGCATCGCCGTGCGACGCTCGGCGAATGCCACGGGCTCGCCGCTCCAGGCCGCGGTACGCCACGCCGCCGCCCTCGGTTCGGCATCGCGACTGCGTGGTTGGGCGCACGATGTGCTGGACACACCCGAGTCGCAGGCGGCGAACACGGCGACCTCCGACGAACCCGATCCAGAGCGGCGCGTGGCCGCGGCGGCGCTCGACTTCCTGCGCGAACAGCCGCTCGGCGACGGCGCAACCTTCCGGGCATGGGTCGCAACGACGAACCCGTTCGACGACGCCACCACCGGCGGGGTCGATCTCCTCACGTTCCACGCCGCCAAGGGACGCGAATGGCACACGGTGGCCGTCACCGGTGTGGAGAGCAGCCTCGTACCGCACAAGTCGGCGAGCACGGCCACGGCCAAGGCCGAGGAGGCCCGACTGCTCTACGTCGCGTTCACCCGGGCGACCGATCGGCTCGTCGTCACCAGAGCGACTCGCCGCGGCGGTTACGCCCGCACCGTGAGTCCGTTCATCAGCGACATCGACCTGCGAGACGCGCCGCCCAGCTCCCCCGCCTCGACGACCTCGTGCGCACGTCGACCCCCTGGTCGGTGCCATACGCGCCTGGCGTGACGACACCGCACGACGTGCCGGCATCCTCCCCTCGCAGCTCTGCAGCGACCGTGACCTCGATGCGATCGTGCGCGTCCGCCCGACGTCTGCCGACGAATTGGCCGCAGCGACCTCGTTCGGCGTCATCACCGCCGAGAAACTCGCCCCGCAGATCATCGAGGTCGTGCTTTCGGTCGACGATCAGTCGACCAGGTCGACGATGACCGGGGCGTGATCGCTCGGCTGCTTGCCCTTGCGGGCATTGCGATCGACAACGCACCACTCCGCACGAGCCGCCACTGAGGCCGAGCACATCAACAGGTCGATGCGCATGCCGCGCCCCTGGTGGAAGTCGCCGGCCCGATAGTCCCACCACGAGTACACGCGATCCTCGGCGTGCTGCCGGCGGAACACATCGACGAGCCCCCACTCCTCGAGTGCCGCCAACCGGTCGCGTTCGGGTTGGCTGACATGCGTGGCGCCGACGAGCTTCGCCGGATCGTGCACGTCACGATCGTCCGGTGCGATGTTGAAATCGCCGCCGACGATCACGGCCTGGTTCGGGTCGGTGTCGGCATCGAGGTGGGCCACGAGCCGGTCGAGCCACGACAGCTTGTAGGTGTAGTGGTCGTCGTCGAGCGATCGGCCGTTTGGCACGTACACGCTGCTCACCCGCACGCCACCGCACGTGGCGGTGATGATCCGAGCGTCCGGATCGGGTTCGACATCGCCCGCGAAGTTCGCCACGACGTCGTCGATGCCGACCTTCGAGAGAATGGCAACGCCGTTCCACTGGCCCTGGCCGTAGTGCGCGCTCGAATAGCCGAGGGCTTCGAACGACAACGCGGGGAACGCATCGTCGGCGAGCTTGGTCTCCTGCAGCAGCAACACATCGGGCTGCACCTCACCCAGCCATTCCTCCACGCGCTCCTGGCGAGCGCGCAGCGAGTTGATGTTCCACGTGACCACACGCATGTCAGCCGCCGTTTGCTCCCGAGGCCGACGTCCGCTTCCTGGCAGGAGCCTTCTTCGCAGGAGCCTTCTTGACCGGAGCCTTCGTGGCAGCGGCCTTCTTCGCAGGAGCCTTCTTCGCAGGTGCCGTTGTGGCGGGAGCCTTCTTCGCTGCAGCCTTCGTCGCTGCAACCTTCTTCGCGGGTGCCTTCGTGGCAGCGGCCTTCTTCGCAGGAGCCTTTGGCCTTGCTTGCTGTGTGGTGGATGCGGCCTTCTTCGCCGCCGCCTTCCTGGCGGCCGGCTGCTTGGGAGCGCTCGACGGTGCGGCCGGCTTCTTGGCTGCAGTCCTCTTGGCAGGCGCCTTCTTGGCCGGAACCGTTGTCGCTGCCTCGTCGGACTCCGCATCCGGAGCGGCTTGCTTCGCGGCGGACTTCTTCGGTGCCCGCTTCGATGCGGCCGGTGCCTGCGCGGAGCTCTCCTCGGCCTGTTCCTCCCGCGCCGCCACGATGGCAGCCTGCGCCATGTCGGGCACGGCGCAGTCGATACTGCGCCGGAGCGGCGCGAAGCTCACCACGACGACCGTCACCGACTCGCCGAGCTTCATCACCTTGCGGGCGCTCGGCGGTGCCGGGTCGGCCATCAAGCGCAGCGGCACGTACCCGCGCACGCCGTTCTCGCCGATCGAGATGTAGGCGCCATGCGACGAGTACGACTCGACGGTCCCGTTCACGCTCGTGCCGACCGGGTGGTGCTCGACGAACTCGAGGAATGGCATCAGGTCGTTGACGGTGTCACCGGACTTGGGAACGTTGGGCCGTTGTGGGGCCGGCGTCGCCTCGACCTCGTCGGGTACCCGGGCCTCGGACTTCGGCGACCGGCCGGGCGGCGGCGTCTTGGGCACCGGCATGGGTTGGCTGGCGGCATCGCTCGCCTTGCGGCCGCTTCGGCGCTCGGAGTCGCCACCTTCCTTCTTCGCTCCGCGACGGGACCCACCCTTGGACCCCGTCGCCTTGCGACTGACGGGGCCTCGAACGGGAAGCCGGTCGACGAAGACCCAGCCCACGTGCGGAACGGGCTTGCCGCCGATCAGGCGACCTTCGTCGAAGAGCCACTCGTAGTCGGCGTGGAACTCCTGGAAGGAGTCGTTCGACAGGATCGACGCATTCGATTTCTGGGCGATGGCGAGCACGAAGGCGTCGCCGCGGCCGACCGCACCTGCTGGAGGAGCGACGAGTTCGTTGTTGGAGATGCCGTCCTCGAACTCCTTCACCTCCTTCTTGTCGATGCGATGGCCGAAGGTGGCGTCGACGACGACGGTGATGGCCGTGTCGGGGTGCTCCTCCATGAAACTCATCACCGCCTCGCTCAACTGGGCGAGGCTGGGCAGCGAACGGCCCTCCGTGGCGATGTTGGAGCCGTCGACCACGACGTGGGCTGGCCCTTTTCCTGATGTCATTGCTTCTCGTTCCTGAGTCGGTTGGGGCACGCCGCACGTCATCGTGACTTCGATGAGGTCGGCTGCCGCGGAGCCATCGTAGGCTCGCCCGTCATGATCCGAGCAGTGCTCTGGGATTTCGGTGGTGTGATCCTCTCGAGTCCCTTCGAAGCGTTCAACCGGTACGAGGCCGCCCACGGCCTGCCGCTGGACTTCATCCGGTCGGTGAATGCAACCAATCCCGACACGAACGCCTGGGCGCTCCTCGAGCGCAGCGACGTGTCGCCCCTCGAGTTCGATGCGCTGTTCGCCGACGAGTCCGAGGCCCTCGGCAACCGGGTTCCCGGTGCCGATGTGCTGGGCCTGCTGTCCGGCGAGATCCGACCGGAGATGGTGACTGCGCTCGATCGCGTGATCCGTGCCGGCTATCGCACCGCCTGCCTGACCAACAACGTGGTGGGCGGCGAGCAGCGCATGGACGTCGGCGACGTCATGGTGATGTTCGATCACATCGTCGAGTCGAGCAAGGTTGGCTGCCGCAAGCCGGAGCCGCGTTTCTACGAGATCGCCTGCGACCTCGTCGGCGTCGAGCCCGAACGAGTGCGTGTTCCTCGACGACCTCGGCATCAACCTCAAGCCCGCCGCGAAAATGGGCATGACGACGATCAAGGTCACCGCCGCCGACCAGGCGATCACCGAGTTCGAGTGCAGTGCTCGGAATCGCACTGCGCTGACACACTCTTGGTTCTGCGCCACCGCGCGCGCTCGGTGAGCCGTCATCGCTCGCACAGTCGTCGCTCGACGGATCCCGTTTGCCATTGCTGAGCGCAACGTCTTCGACGTTGCGCTCACGCAATCCACGGAGGACGGATCGCCTCAGAGACCGCGGAAGGTGCGCTCCATGAGATCGGCGAGTTCCTGGTCGTGGATGGCCTTGGAGCCGGTCGCCGGGCTGCCGGACTCGACGCGAGTCACGTGCTGCAGGTCGTAGCCCTGCTCCTTGATCCGCCACGTGTTGTGCTCGACGAAGTTCCACGCACCCATGTTCTCGGGCTCCTCCTGCAGCCAGCGGAGCTCGCGTGCGTTCGGGTACTTCTTGAGGATCGCCATCATCTGCTCGGTCGGCAGCGGGTAGAGCTGTTCGACGCGCACGACCGCGACCGGAGCACCCAGACGATCGCGTTCCTCGATCGCATCCCATGCCACCTTGCCGGAACAGAACACGATGCGGCGCACCGCGTCGGCGTCGATCTGGCCCGGGTCGTCGAGAATCTCCTGGAACGATCCAGTCGTGAGTTCGTCGATCGGTGACCGGGTCTGCTTCATCCGCAGGCCCTGCTTCGGGCTGAACACGATCAGCGGTGTACGGCGCTCGGAGTGCACCTGGCGACGCAGGAGATGGAAGTAGTTGGCCGCCGTCGTGGTGTTGACGATCTGCATGTTGTCCTCGGCGGCGAGCGTCATGAACCGCTCGATGCGCGCCGAGCTGTGCTCGGGACCCTGGCCTTCGTAGCCGTGCGGGAGCAGGAGGACGACGCCGTTCTGCTGATCCCACTTGTCCTCGGCGGCAACGATGTACTGGTCGATCACGATCTGGGCGCCGTTGATGAAGTCGCCGAACTGCGCCTCCCACATCACGAGCGCGTCACGATTGGCGTGGGCGTAGCCGTATTCGAAGCCGAGAGCGGCGTACTCGGACAGCAGCGAATCGAACACCCAGAGATGCGCCTCGGTGTCGAGATCGTCGAGCGGGATCCACGCCTCGCCGGTCTCGAAGTCGATCAGCGCCGCGTGACGCTGGCTGAACGTGCCACGACGCGAGTCCTGCCCGGCCAGACGAACCGGATGACCTTCGAGCACGAGCGACCCGAGAGCGAGCGCCTCGGCCGTCGCCCAGTCGACCTCGCCCTCGGCGTAGATGCCGGCGCGGGTCTCGAACTGGCGGCCGAGCTTCGG
The DNA here is from genome assembly GCA_963747375.1 of Ilumatobacteraceae bacterium. GTDB lineage: Bacteria > Actinomycetota > Acidimicrobiia > Acidimicrobiales > Ilumatobacteraceae > Sva-07. The sequence goes on along the minus strand of CAVVFL010000002.1, from coordinate 296,815 downwards.
GTGGATCGTGAACCCCTCCGGGTAGTCGGTCATCTTGGCGAAGATGCGGTCGAGTGTCGCCCGATCGACTCCGGTCGGAATGTGGGGCAGCACGCCCAGGGGGCGTGGCGGCTTGGGCACGGTGATCGCGGCCGGTGCCTGCGAGCGGGTCTCGTCGAGCGCGACCTGCAGCTTGCCCTGGTAGTCGCCGAGCGCCTGCTCGGCCTCGTCGACGGTGATGTCGCCGCGTCGAACCAGGGTCTCGACGTAGAGCTTGCGCACGCTGCGACGCTCGGAGATGGCCTTGTACATCAGCGGCTGGGTGTAGCTCGGATCGTCACCCTCGTTGTGACCGTGACGGCGATAACAGACCATGTCGATCACGACGTCCTTGTGGAACCGTTGGCGGTACTCCCAGGCCAACTGGGCCACGTGCACGCACGCCTCGGGATCGTCACCGTTCACATGGAAGATCGGGGCCTGGATCGTCTTGGCGACATCGGAGCAGTACAGCGACGACCGCGCGTACAGCGGGGCGGTGGTGAATCCGATCTGGTTGTTGATGATCAGGTGGATCGTGCCGCCGATGCGGTACCCGCCGATGTCGCTCATCGCGAGCGACTCCGCCACCACACCCTGGCCGGCGAACGCGGCGTCGCCGTGGATCAGCAACGGCAGCACACTGAACGAGCCGGCAGGTTCGATCTGATCCTGCATCGAGCGGACCATGCCCATGACGATCGGCCCGACCGTTTCGAGATGACTCGGATTGGCGGCGAGTTCGATCGCAACGTCGGCGCCCGACGGGCTGACGTACTTGCCCTTCATGCCGAGGTGGTACTTGACGTCACCGGAGCCCTGGACGGAGGACGGATCGATGTGCCCCTCGAACTCCGAGAAGATCGCCTCGTAGCTCTTGCCCATGATGTTCGACAGGACGTTCAGACGACCACGATGGGCCATGCCGAGCACAGCGCCGTCGAAGCTGGCGTCGGCCGCGTTCGAGAGGATCGCGTCGAGGATCGGGATCGCCGACTCGGCGCCTTCGATGCCGAACCGCTTCGTGCCCACGTACTTCGTGGCGAGGAACTTCTCGAACGACTCCGCGGCGTTCAAACGCTCGAGGATCCGGTCCTTCTGATCCTTCGACAGCGGCGCCTGCGGACCCTCGAAGCGCTCCTGGATCCACTGCTGCTCGTCGGTGTTCTGGATGTGCATGTACTCGACGCCGATCGTGCGGCAGTATGCATCACGCAGCACGCCGAGGAGGTCGCCGAGGCGCATCTTCGGCACACCACCGACACCATCGGTGAGGAACTCGCGGTCGAGGTCCCAGATGGTGAGGCCGTACGTGGCCGGGTCGAGTTCGCGTGGCGTCGCCGGCTCCTTCCAGCGCAGGGGATCGAGGTCGGCGATCAGGTGGCCCCGCACGCGGTGCACCCGGATCAGCTTGGCGACCGCCATCTGCTTGGCGAGCATCGCCTCCTCGCGGTCGATCGGGTTGGTGTCGGGCCGCCACTTGACCGCCTCGTACGGCATGTCGAGCGCGTGGAAGATGTCCTCGTAGAAGTCGTGCTCACCGAGGAGCAGTTCGTGGACGTGCTTGAGGAACATTCCCGACTCGGCGCCCTGGATGATCCGGTGGTCGTAGGTGCTCGTGACGGTGACGACCTTGCTGACACCGATCGAGCTGAGGTTCGACCGGTCGGCACCCTCGAATTCGGCGGGGTAGTCGATGCTGCCGACGCCGACGATGACGGCCTGGCCCGGCATGAGCCGCGGCACGGACTGCACGGTGCCGATGGTGCCCGGGTTGGTGAGGCTGACGTTGGCACCGGCAAAGTCGTCGACGGTCAGCTTGTTCGTCTTGACCTTGCGAATGATCTCCTCGTACGCCGCGAGGAATCCGGCGAAGTCGAGCGTGTCGGCATTGCGCAGCACCGGCACCACGAGCGTGCGGCTGCCGTCGGACTTCTGCACGTCGACGGCGAGGCCCATGTTGACGTGGTCGTTGACGACGAGACGCGGCTTGCCGTCGGCGCCTTCGGCGTAGGTGTTCTTCATCGCCGGCACCTGGTCGGCGATGGCGCGCACGATGGCGAAGCCGATCAGGTGGGTGAAGCTGATCTTGGTCTGGCCGGTGCGCGCCCGGAATCCGTTGACGACCTTGCGGTTCACCTCGAGCAACTTGGCCGGCACGTTGCGGAAGCTGGTGGCCGTCGGAACGGTGAGGCTGCGCTCCATGTTCGCGGCGATCGCCGCGCCCGGCTCCGCGAATGGGCTTGCCGGGCTCGTCCTCGGTCGCCACCACCGACGGGCTCGCCGCCGGGGCAGGCGTCGCGCGGCGTCGGCGTCGAACCGTTTCCATTGGCCGCTGCCTTCGCGGGAATCTCGACGTCGGATGGCGCCCGGTATGCCTCGACGACCGCCTGCACCTGTGTCGACGTCGCAGCAGCGGCGGCGACGCTCGGGGCCTGCGACTGGTAGTCGGCGAAGAACTCCCTCCACGATTCGCTCACCGATGCGGGATCGGTGACGAACTGCTCGTACATCTCCTCGACGAGCCACGAGTTCGCGCCGAATCCTGACCCCTGACCATCTGGTGCTGCCACGGGCGCCAGCGTACCGCCGGTGCTCGTCGGCGGCCGAGTGTTCTAGAAGCCCGGCTTGAAGACCATCAGGTACAGCATCACCAGCAGCAACACGGTCATGATGATCCCGGCGGTGTCGACCTTCTTGACCGCCGATTCATCGCCGCCGGCCACGGCACGCTCGGCGGGCAGCAGCATCCCGTGCAGGATTCCGTTCATCGCGATCCACACCACGACCGCCATCCAGAACCAGGTCTGACTGAACTCGATGACCCCGTCGGACATCCCTTGCATGGCGAAACCGAACAGCCCGGCGAGGATGAGTGCCGGGGCGTAGATGCGTCGCCCGTTGCCCGCGAGCAGACCGAGGACCTTGCCTCGAGCGGTGGCGTCGAACCCCTTGGTCTGGTTGGCGAGCAGGGGGTGCACGAATGCCGGGGAGAAGGCGACGAGCGCCGTGAGGATGTGCAGGAACAGCACGACCTTGAAACCGGTTCCGTCGTAGGCAGCGATCATGTGGCGAACACTAGGGCACCGATCCTCCCCACACGTTCCTCACACAAACTTGACCAAGGCTTGACTCGCAGGCCTTGACCACTGTCGGTGTTGCCGGGCTACGTTCGGTGAACACCACCGAGATGCCGACCGCTCCGTCACAGCGGCGTCACAGCAGACAGGGGAACCGCATGGAACTGGCCCGATTGAGCACTGGCGAGATGTTGAGCGGCAAGGACATCGACGCCAACGCCAACCGTGAACGCACCCGCCAGAAGCGGCTCCGCAAGACCCTGATCCTGCTCGGCGCAGTGTTCGCCTATCTGTTCTGGCGACTCGTCAACGACAACCCGATCCGCCCCGGCATCCCCGGCTGGCTGATGGGCAATCCCGAGATCGTCATCGCGCTCGGGCTCATCGTCATCCTCGGCACGGTCATCTTCATCCCGTTCCTCACCGCCGGGAAGTCGCCCCACACACTGCTCCGGGCGTCGGATTCGAACATCCGGCTCGACGACGTGGTCGGCGCCGACCAGACCAAGCGCGAAGCGATCGACAGCATGAACCTGTTCCTCGCGTCGGAGACCTTCCAGCGCGAGATGGGCGGCAACGCTCGGCGTGGCGTGCTCTTCGAAGGCCCTCCCGGCACCGGCAAGACGTACCTCGCCAAGGCGATGGCCGCCGAGGCCGGCGTGCCGTTCCTGTTCGTGTCGGCCAGCGAGTTCCAGTCGATGTACTACGGCCAGACGAACAAGAAGATCCGTTCGTTCTTCAAGGCGCTGCGCAAGGCGGCGCGTGACGAGGGCGGCGCCATCGGCTACATCGAGGAGTTCGACGCCATCGGTGGCGCTCGCAGTGGCATGAACAGCGGTTCGATGCGCGAAGGCATCGTCGGCGTCGTCAACGAACTGCTCGTGCAGATGCAGAGCTTCGATCTCCCGACCGGCCGTCAGAAGTTCAAGGCGAGCTGCATCGACTGGTTCAACACGTTCCTGCCGGCCGACAAGCGCCGCCCTCGTCCGACCCGCAGCGAGGCCAACATCCTGATCGTCGCCTCGACGAACCGGGCCGCCGACCTCGACCCGGCGCTGCTGCGCCCCGGTCGATTCGACCGTGTGATCGGCTTCGACCTGCCGCCGCGTGCCGACCGCTTGGAGATCGCCCAGTACTACCTGAACAAGAAGAACCACGAGGACTCCGTGACGGCGGCGTTGATCGCCGACCTGTCAGCCGGCTACACGCCGGTGAAGATCGAGAAGCTCCTCGACGAGGCCCTGATCATCGCGTTGCGCTACAGCCGCACGTCGATGAACGTCACCGACGTCCTGCAGGCGCAGCTCGTCACCGAGGTCGGCGTCGCCCACGAGATGGGGTACCACCCCGACGAGCGTCGGCGCATCGCCATCCACGAGGCGGGCCACGCACTCACGGCGATCCTGACCCGTCGCGACGTGAAGATGGCGTCGATCCTGCGTCGCTCGGCGGCCCTCGGCCTCGTCGCTCACGGCGACGTCGAGGAGCGGTTCCTGAAGACGCCGAGCGACGCCCGTGACCTCATCGCCGTCGCCCTCGCCGGTCGTGCCGCCGAGCTCCAGGAGTACGGCGAAGCATCGAGCGGCATCTCATCGGACCTCGCGGTCGCGACGAACATCGCCTCGCAACTGGTCGGCCAGCTCGGCAACGGGCCGGGCCTGCTGAGCCTCGAAGCAGCCGCGATTCCCACGGCCGCCAATCTCGTGGCCAAGGTGTTGTCGGACGAGCGGAGCCGCGAGGCGGCCGAGGCGTTGCTGACCGAGGGTTCCGAGCGCGCCGCGCTCATGACGTCGAAGTACCGCGACGCTCTGCTGCGCATTGCCGACGGCCTGTGCGAGCGCGACGAACTCGAAGGCGACCAGATCAAGGCGATCGTCGCCGAATACACCGACGTCACCGAGCGCCGCGGTCCCGTCCGCATCGCCCCCGTCCGCTCCACCTGACCTGCCCCTAAAACCCGAACCCGAACCCGAACCCCAAACCCCAAACCCAAACCCGAAATTCGGAGCGAATGTTGCGCTCAGCGCAACATTCGCTCCGAATTTCCGGGTGGGGCGGGTGGGGCGGGTGGGCGGGATCAGATCCGTTCGAGTGCGGCGCCGTCGAACAGCGGGGTGATGCCTTCTGCGGCGATGTCGGCTCGCATCTCGTCGTCGGTCGGCCGGGTCAGGTCGCCGGACGCCGCCTCGACCACCGACGGGAGCAATCGAGCATCGCTCGTGGTGTTGAGGAACAACTGCGGATTCGACAGGACGAAGCGGACGGCCCGCCCGATCGCGACGGGATCGGTGAGCGGGTCGTACCAGCTGAAGTGCGCGGTCGTGGCGTCGGTCCATCGACCACGCGCGATCGACTTGATCGTCTGCACCGCCACGTTGCGCTCGGCGCACACACCGAGCAGTTCCTCGACGTCGGAGCGGTAGGCGGGGTTGTCGAGGAGGATGAAGTTGACCGGGAACAGCACCGACGCGAAGTCGAACCGCTCCAGACTGCGCACGTGCATCCCGGGGATCCGCAGACCGTGGCCAGTCACACCGATGTGGCCGACGAGCCCTTCGTCGCGTGCAGCCGCCAGGGCTTCGACCGCTCCACCCGGGGCGAATGCCTCCTCGAACTCTTCGGGTTCGACGAGATTGTGGAGCTGGATCAAGTCGACGCGATCGACTGCCATCCGCTCGAGCGATCGTTCCAGCCCGGCGCGTGCCGCCGGACCAGTGCGCTCACCGGTCTTCGTCGCGAGGAACACCTCGTCGCGGTGCTCGGCGAGCCACGGCTGAAGCCGATCCTCGGACGCGCCGTATCCGGCGGCGGTGTCGATGTGGTTGATGCCCCACTCACCCACCTTCGCCATGGTGGCGTCGGCTCGCTCCTGGCTCATGCCGCCCAGGGCCGCGGCCCCGAAGATCACTCGTGTCGATTCGTGTCCGGTCGAACCGAACGGCGAGGTGGTCAAGGAATCCATGGAACCGACCGTAGTGCGATGTGCGCGCGGGCGATGCCAGGCGGGGCTCGCGCCGGTCGAACGCGGACACCCTCAGGGCAGTCCGGCCTGGTTGGTGTAGTCCGCGATGAAGATCGCCACCGCGGTGGCGACACATGCGCCGGAGATGAGCCAGAACCGGACGATCACCGTGGTCTCGGGCCACCCTGCCAACTCGAAGTGGTGGTGGATCGGCGACAGCCGGAAGAGCCGGCGGCGGCGCCCCGAGGCCCGGTACACCGTCATCTGCAGGCCGACCGAACCTGCTTCGACGACGTTGATCCCACAGATCAACAGCAAGAGGAGCTGCGTGTTGGTGGTCAAGGCCAGCAGCGCCAGCGCCGTGCCCAGTGCGAGCGCTCCGACGTCACCCATGAAGATCCGAGCCGGCGCTGCGTTCCACCAGATGAACCCGCCGCATGCGCCGGCAAACGCCGCGGCCAGGACGGCGAGATCGTACGGATTGACGACATCGCCGTAGATGACCGGATTTCGAAGTGCCCAGAAGGCGATCCCTGTGAAGGCGATGAAGCCGAACAGCGCCGAACCGGCCGCCAGCCCGTCGAGCCCATCGGTGACGTTCACGGCATTCGCCGTGGCGAAGATGATGATCCCGGCCCAGAACACCCACAGCACCGGGCCGAGCTCCCATCCCGGTAGTCCAGCGCGCGTCAACGAGAGTCGCGTGTCGATGTCCGTCGTGGCAACGAGCACCGCAGCGATCGCGAACGACATGAGCAGCGACACCGCCCCCTTGACCTTCCAGTACACGCCCCGGTTCTGTCGGGCACGGATCTTCGACGCGTCGTCGATGAACCCGAGTGCGGCCATCGCCAGGATCCCGCCGATGACCACCAGTGTCTGGTCGGAGAAGACCACACCGGCGCGAACGTGGCTGATGAGGTAGCCGGCGAGCGCTGCGGCGAGGATCGCCAACCCGCCCAGAGTCGGCGTGCCCGCCTTGTGTTGGTGTGGGGGCACCACTGCGTTCGCGGCATTCTGCTGAAGGATCGGCTGGCTCGCACCGCGTTGTCCGAGCAGGCCGATCAAGGCGCGAGTTCCGAACAACGCAACGATCGCCGCAATTGCGCTGGCGAGCGCGAGCGCGATCACACCGAACCGTTCAGTTGCACAGTGACAGGCTCATCGGCTCGGAGGCCTCGTCGCCAGGGCCCAACGTCCCCGCTCCGCACGACCTGGGACGGGTGGCGGCGTTTCGGGTCCACTTGTCGGATCTGGGATGATCAGCGGGTGAACGATCGGGTGGACGTCGACGTCGAACAGTTCCAGCGCGATGGCGCCACGGTGCTGCGAGGAGTCGTCGACAGTCGATCTCTCGAATTGTTGGCCGACGGGGTCGAGTACAACCGGACACATCCCGGCGAGTGGTCGCACTGGTACACGAGCCCGAACGAAGCGGTGGGCTTCTGGAGCGACTACGTCACGTGGCCGGTCGTGGAGCAATACCAACTGGTGGTGTTCCACAGCGGGCTCGCCGAACTCGCGGGCGCCTTGATGCAGTCGCCGACGGTGCGGTTCTTCCACGAGCACGTGTTGGTGAAGGAACCGGGGGCCTCCGAGGCCACGCCCTGGCACCACGACGATCCGTACTACGGCATCGACGGCATGCAGAACGTGAGCATGTGGATCGCCCTCGACCCGGTGCCGGCGACGTCGGGACTGCAGTTCATCGCCGGGTCGCATCTGTGGGGCCGCCGCTTCGTCCCGCGCAAGTTCATCGACCACACGCCCTACGGCGCGGCCGACGATCGCTTCGAACTGCTTCCACCCGAGAGCGACCTGCTCGACGGCCACGCCGTGCTCGGTTGGGACGTCGAGCCGGGCGATGTGCTGGCGTTCCACTTCCGAACGCTGCACGGCGCACCGGGCAACGAGCTCACCACCCGCCGCCGGGCGGTCAGCTTGCGATGGCTCGGCGGCGACGCTCGTTTCGGTGTCCGACCGTGGACCACGTCGCCGCCGTACGAACCGGACGGTCTCGTCCCGGGCGGCCCGCTCGATGGCGACCCGCGCTTTCCGCTCGTCATCGGTTGACCTCCGGTTTCCCGGGGCGACGACCTGATCGGCAAGATGGCGGGATGACGTCGTCACCTCCCCTTCCCGCCGCGTTCGACAATCGCGTGAGCCGTGACCTCGGCGTGGACATTCCGATCGTGCAGGCGCCGATGGGGTGGATCGCTCGCTCGCAGCTGGCTTCCGCCGTGTCGAGGGCGGGTGCGTGCGGAATCATCGAAACCTCGTCGGGAGAACTCGACGCGGTGAAGGACGAGATCCGCAAGATGCGCGACCTGACCGACCGGCCCTTCGGCGTGAACATCGCCCAGGCATTCGTTCGCGACCCCGCGATCGCCGAGTTCGTCATCGACCAGGGCATCAAGTTCGTCACCACGTCGGCCGGGTCGCCGACGAAGTACACCGGCATCCTCAAGGAGGCCGGCCTCACCGTGTACCACGTGGTCCCCACACTCGCCGCCGCACTCAAGGCGGTCGACGCCGGCGTCGACGGGCTCGTGGTCGAGGGCGGCGAGGGCGGCGGCTTCAAGAGCCCCACTCCGGTGGCCACGATGGTGCTGTTGCCGCTCGTGCGATCGAAGGTCGATGTACCGATCATCGCTGCCGGCGGCATCACCGACGGCTACACGATGGCTGCCGCATTCGCCCTCGGCGCCGAGGGTGTGCAGATGGGAACACGGATGGTGTCGGCCGCCGAGTCGCCCGTGCACCAGAACTGGAAGCAGGCGATCATCGACGCCGCCGAGACCGACACGCTGTTCCTCAACCAGCGCCACTCCCCTGCGCTGCGCGCACTGCGCACCGACCGCACGACCGCACTCGTCGATGCCGAGCACAACGTGTTCGGTGATTTCGGCGATCCGCAGGCGCTCTACTTCGGTGGCGACATGAACGCCGCGATCGCACTGTCGGGCCAGGTCGCGGGTCGCATCGAGTCGGTGCGCTCCGTCGCCGACATCATCGACGACACGATCGCCGAGTTCCACGACGCCATCACCCGCCTGACGGGCTGAACCCACCCGAGACAACCCGAAATTCGGAGCGATCATTGCGCCTGGCGCAATGATCGCTCCGAATTTCGGGTTGGTGGTGGGCGGTAGCCTCCACCGCACCATGGCGCACGAATTCATCTATCAGGCCTACAAGCTCGCTCGGCACTACCCGCCCGACAAGACGGTGCTCGAGAACATCTCGCTGTCGTTCTACCCGGGCGCCAAGATCGGCGTCCTCGGCAACAACGGTGCCGGCAAGTCGTCGCTGCTGAAGATCATGGCCGGCCTCGACGACGGCTACTCCGGCGAGGCCCGCCTCACCGCCGGCTTCACCGTCGGCTATCTCGCCCAGGAACCACAGCTCGATCCCACCAAGGATGTCAAGGGCAACGTCATGGACGGCGTGGCCGACGTGCAGGGGATCATCGATCGTTACAACGAGGTCATGGCGATGTGGGCCGACCCCGATGCCGACTACGACAAGATCGGCAAGGAGCAGGCCCGGCTCGAGGACAGAATCGCCGCGACCGACGCGTGGAGCCTCGAACGCAACGTCGAGATCGCCATGGATGCGTTGCGATGCCCGCCCGACGACGCCGACGTGACCGTGCTGTCGGGAGGCGAGCGGCGCCGCGTCGCGCTGTGCCGTCTGCTCCTGTCGCGCCCTGACCTCCTGCTGCTCGACGAGCCGACCAACCACCTCGACGCCGAGTCGGTCGACTGGCTGGAGCGGTTCCTCGGCGACTACACCGGCACCGTGGTCGCCATCACCCACGACCGTTACTTCCTCGACAACGTCGCCCAGTGGATCCTCGAACTCGACCGCGGCAAGGGGTTCCCCTTCGAGGGCAACTACTCCAGCTGGTTGGAGCAGAAGCAGGAACGCCTCGAGCGCGAGGAGCGGGGCAACGAGGCCCGCAAGCGCAGCCTCGCCCGCGAACTCGAGTGGGTCCGCATGGGCGCCAAGGCCCGTCAGGCCAAGGGCAAGGCCCGGTTGGCCGCCTACGAGAAGCTGTACAACGAAACCAAGTCGGCCGAGAGCACGGCGTCGAAGCTGGAGATCTCGATTCCGGCCGGACGTCGCCTGGGCGACCAGGTGATCGAGGTCGAAGGGCTCAACAAGGGTTTCGGCGACCGTCTGCTGATCGAGAACCTCTCGTTCTCGTTGCCGCCCGCCGGCATCGTCGGCATCATCGGCCCGAACGGTGCCGGCAAGTCGACGTTGTTCAAGATGCTCGCCGGACGCGAGCAGCCGGATTCCGGCTCGATCAAGATCGGCGACACGGTCGACCTGTCGTACGTCGACCAGGACCGTGACGACCTCGACCCCGACGCCACCGTCTACGACGAGATCACGGGCGGCGCCGAGGTGCTCGAGGTCGGCGGCCGCGAGATCCACGGACGTGCCTACGTATCGAGCTTCAACTTCAAGGGCACCGACCACGGCAAGCGCGTCGGCGACCTCTCCGGTGGCGAACGCAACCGGGTGCATCTCGCCAAGCTGCTCAAGTCGGGCGGCAACGTGCTGCTGCTCGACGAGCCGACCAACGACCTCGACGTCGACACGTTGCGGGCGCTCGAGGCCGGGCTCGAATCGTTCCCCGGTTGCGCAGTGGTGATCTCCCACGACCGCTGGTTCCTCGACCGCGTCGCCACACATGTATTGGCGTTCGAGGGCGACAGCCAGGTGCGCTGGTTCGAGGGCAACTTCTCCGAGTACGAGGAGCGCCGCAAGAAGGAACTCGGCGCTGGAGCCGATCAGCCCCACCGTCTCAAGTACAAGAAGCTCGCCTGATGCAGGAGACGGACGGTCAGCTCGCCACTCGACTGGCGACCGAGGCCGGCCGACTGCTCGTCAACGCCCGCGAGGAGCTCTTCGCTTCGGGTGCGTCGACCTGGGACGTCAAGGATGCCGGCGACGCGCTGGCCCAGGCATTTCTCGCCAAGGAGTTCGCGACGCATCGACCCGACGACGCCGTCCTGTCGGAGGAAGGCCGCGAGGACCCTCGGCGATTCGACGCCGACCGTGTCTGGATCGTCGATCCCCTCGACGGCACCCGCGAGTACAGCGAACCCGGCCGCATCGACTGGGCCGTGCACATCGCACTGTGGACCGGCGACCGGTTCGGTGCTGCCGCCGTGAGCCTCCCCGCACTCGACCGTACGTTCTCGACCGACGATCCGGCACCGATGCCACCGTTCACCCGCGAGCGGCCCCGCCTCGTCACGTCACGCAGCCGGGCTCCGTACGCAGCCGTGCTCGTCGCCGAGGGCCTCGACTGCGAAGCGGTGCGACTCGGTTCCGCCGGCGCCAAGGCCATGTCGGTCGTCATGGGCGAGACCGACATCTACGTCCACGACGGCGGCATGTACCAGTGGGACTCGGCGGCACCGGCTGGAGTCGCGCTCGCTTCGGGTTTCCACGTGAGCCGGCTCGACGGATCGCCGATCGTCTACAACGACCGCGACCCATGGCTCCCCGACTTCATCGTCTGCCGCCCCGAACTGGCCGATCCGGTCCTGAAGGCGCTGTGGGGATAAGCGCCGACTCGTCGGTGAACGGCGAGCTCACGGCGATCCGTTGGGAGATCAGCGATCGGGTGGCGACGGTCTGGCTGCACCGACCGCACCGCCACAACGCGTGGACCGGCACGATGCACACAGAGTTTCGCCAGGTGATGGCCGAGCTCGAGCCTCGCGACGATGTCCGCGCCGTCGTGGTCACCGGCACTCCCCCGGCGTTCTGCGTCGGCGGCGACTCGAAAGCGCTCGCCGATCACGGCGAACGCGGCGGGTACGACAGCGGTCTGCCCGCCGAGCCGGCGATGCCCGGTGGTGGCGATCGCCTCGATACCGACATGGCGTGGCAGCTCGGATACCGCCTTCCGATCATCGCCGCCGTCAACGGCGCGTGTGCAGGTGTCGGACTCTCGCTCGTGCTCTTCTGCGACCTCCGATTCGTCGCCGCCGACGCCAAGCTCACGACGGCGGCGCCGAAGCTCGGACTCCCAGCGGAATACGGTGCGAGCTGGATGCTGCCCCGCGTCGTCGGCGTCACCCGGGCGAACGATCTGTTGCTGTCGGGCCGCGTGGTGACCGGCGAGGAGACCGCCGACTGGGGTCTCTGGAACGGCGTCGAACCCGACGGCGAGGCCACGCTGGCCACCGCCCGGCGCTACGGCCGGCTCCTCGCCGACACGGTCGGCCCGAACGCGGTCACGATGACCAAGCGCCAGATCGCCGACGATCTCCTGCGCCACGACCCCGCCGCCTCGGTCGCCGACTCACTGCGTCTCCTCGACGAGGCGATGGGCACCGCCGAGTACCGCGAAGGCGTCAGCGCGCTCACCGAGAAGCGCCCCCCGAACTTCTGAGCGATGAGCGAAGAGCCATCATCCGGGCCGCCCACTCATCGCAACGGTCACCCAACTTCTGAGCGGTGAGCGACGAGCCGTCATCCGGGCCACCCACTCATCGCCTGGTTGGGTGGGGGCACGAACGGGAGGGGTCAGGCGGGAAGGAGGCTTGCGGCGTCGAGATCGAGCGCAGCGGTGAACGATCGGTTCGCCATCTCGGTGACCAACTGCTTGCCGCGCTCGTTCGAGGGGTCCATGCCTCCGCCGGCAACGACGCTGTACACGGTCATCTGGCCGGTCGCCGCCCGGTAGTCGTCCCAGGCGGTGTCGATGGAGTACCCGTCCGGTGGCGCACCGAGGGCCGATGACACGCTGGAATACCAGACCTCCAAGAGGTCGCGCTCGTGCTGCCGACGGCCCTCGATCGTCATCGATTGCGTGAGGAAGTAGCAGACGTCGCCGATGCCCGGACTGCGCATCGAGATCTGCCAGTCGATGATGCCGACATGCTCCCGGCCGGACTGGCTGTCGTCGAACATCAGATTGTCGGCGCGGAAGTCGCCGTGGCACACCGTGGTCGGGGCATCGTCGAACTCTGTGGCGAGTTCCTCGTACGACTTTCCGACCTGCTCGCCCAATCGCACGGCGCCGTCGGGCAGATCGGATCCGAAGAGGTCGATGAACGTCGGTAACGCCTTGCGGTACTCGCCGCCGGCCGACAGCATGATGGGGTCGGTCGCACGCGGGAGCCACGTCAGCGTGTCGAGCTTGGGCGACTGCCACCATTCGGCGTGAACGAGCGCCAGCGCTCGAAGCGACTCGGCGGCCCGCTCGAATTCGACACCGGCCACCTGGCTCACCATGGTGCGCCCACCGAAGTCCTCGATCATCAGCGCGAACTCGTTGCTCTCGACGTCGATGTGGTTGTAGTAGCAGTGCGGCGTGCGCACCGGGAGTGACTCGCCGAGCTCGGCGTAGAAGCGGCCCTCACGCTCGTAGAACCCGAAGTGATCGCCGACTCCCCGGTTCTCGGGGAGGTTCGATGGCACCTTCAAGATCACGCTCGACGGCGCGCCATGCGCCGCACCGCTGTAGCGCAGCGTCAGTCGGGCAAGGTTGCACAACAACCCGACGCCCTCTCCGATCCGGTCGTGCTCGAGTTCGGCGACCTCGGTGTCGGCGTCGATCACCCCCGTCGATCGCAGCGCTCGCGTCACGAACTCCGGCGACGCATCCTCGGTCACCAACGGCACGTTCCCCATCCGATCTCACCTTCGTCGGCTCGGTGAATCGGTGCCCCCGCACCGCCGAGTGTTGGCGACGGTACTGACACACCTCGTGACGGTCAAGGAGACATCGGTCTCACGGGGTCGATCGACCGAGCTGGTCGAGGACCTCCGCGGTGTGTTCACCGAGCGACGGCACCGGGCCCGGTCGCATGGTGTGGCCGTCGAAGTCGACCGGCGTCGCCACCGCGCGGAATGGCTCGTCGCCGTCGCGTGGGGTCATGTCGACGAAGCCGGGCTGTGCTTGCGGGTCGGCGATCACATCGACGATCGACTGCACCGGCGCCCACCACACGTCGTGCTCGTCGAACCGGTCGGCCCACTCCGACAGCGGCCGCGTCGCGAACGCGGCGTCGAACTCGGCGATCAGTTCCGCTGACTGTTTCATCCGTGCGGTCGCATCGACGAACCGCGGGTCGTCGGCGAGTTCCGGTCGATCGAGCGCGGCGAGGACTTTGGGCCAGTGCCGATCAGCCTCGAGGCAGATCAGCCAGAAGATCCGGTCGTCGCCTGCGCGGTAGCTGTTGATCAGCGGTGCTCGACTCTTGTCCCGTGACCTGGTCGACTCGCGCCGGTCGAACCGCAGCTGGATGCCGAAGTCCCAGGCGATCGAGTACATCCCGGTGCGCAGCAGGCTCGTACTGACGAGGCCACCGTGGCCGGTCCGTTCCCGCTCGACCAGCTTCGCCATGACGCCGGCGACGAGCGTCATCCCGGTCTGGTGGTCGCCCATTCCAGAGCGCAGACCGGGCGGCATCTCCCCCGGCGGCGCCATCGTGTGCGCGAGCCCCGACCGCGCCCAGAACGCGCCGACGTCGTAGCCGGCCCGATCGCGATCGGTGCCGTCCAGGCCGTAGCCGGTGATCGCCCCGTACACGAGGCGTGGGTGGCGAGCACAGATCCGATCCGGCCCGAGTTCGAGGCGTTCCAGCGCACCCGGTCGCATGTTCGTCACCAGCACGTCGGCCGTCGACAACAACCGGTCGAAGATGGCGTGGTCGTCGAAATCCCGAAGATCGAGCACCATCGACCGCTTCCCGCGGTTGTCGACCTCGAACGGCGGCACCGGCATCGAACCGTCGAGGCCCACCGACCCGAACACCGCTCGCTGCGGATCGCCTGCGGCCGGTTCGACCTTGATGACGTCGGCCCCCCAGTCGGCCAGAATGCCACCCGCCGCAGGTCCCGCGACCCAGACCCCGAGTTCGACGACTCGCAGCCCGGCGAGCGGGCCCGTACCAGCGTCAGCCCCCGCACCCCCCGTGTCGGTCATCAGCCCAGCGCTGCGATCACGTCGGGTGGAGCCTGGACGAGTTCGATCAGCACGCCCTCGCCGCTTCGCGGGGTGTCGTCGTTGCCCTTCGGGTGGATGAAGCACACGTCGTGGCCGGCTGCACCCTTGCGGATCCCACCCGGCGTGAACCGCATGCCCTGCTGCGTCAGCCAGTCGACGCAGGCAGCCAGGTCGTCGATCCACACACCCACGTGATTGAGCGTCGGCACATGCACCTTGGGTGATCGATCGGGATCGAGTGGTTGCATCAGGTCGATCTCCACGGCATGGGGACCCACACCCAATCGGAGGATGTCCTCGTCGACGTTCTCCGACTCGCTGACGTAGTCGCCGACCTTCTCGACGCCGAGCAGCCCGGTCCACAGACCGGTCAGCGCGCCCTTGTCGAGTCCGCCGATGGCGATCTGCTGGAGACCCAGTACACGGAATGGTCGTTCGCTCATCACTCGATGTTGCCTCGCGGCGACGAACTGCCGAGAATCCGGCATCATGTCAGGGTGACTTCGCTGCCCGTCGAGACCGCCCGCCCGTCGGATCTCGAATGGGGTTCATTCACGGAACACGGCCCATGGGTCCTCGACCGTGACCACATCCGATGGTCTGCGCTCCCCCCGACCCTGCGTCGACAGGCCCAGGCGGAAGTGCCCGAGCTGACCGGCCCGCGCAAGCTTCCTCCCGGCGCCCGCGTCCTCACCGTCGTGGGCCACCTCGGCAAGGCGATCGCGCCGTGGATGATCAAGAAGCGCCGAGGGCGATTCGCCGACTCCGACGCAAGCCAGGCCGACATCTCTCACCGCCTGCGGGTCGCGGCCGAGACACTCGGGCCCACGTACATCAAGCTCGGCCAGATCATCTCCGCCGGCGACGGACTGTTTCCCGCCCAGCTCGTCACCGAGTTCAAGAAGTGCCGCGATCAGGTGAAGCCCGAGCCCTTCGAGGTCGTCCGCCTGACCGTCGAGCAAGACCTCGGCGCTCGGCTCGAGGACGTGTTCAGCCACTTCGAGGAGGCTCCACTCGCTGCCGCCTCGATCGCGCAGGTCCACGCCGCGACGCTGCTCACCGGCGAACAGGTCGTCGTCAAGGTCCAACGCACGACCGTTGCGTCGCTGGTCCGCAAGGACCTCAAGGTGATGGCCTGGTTGGCTCCGTACCTCGTCGGGAGGATCCCGGTCGCTGCGCTCGCCAACCCGCCGGCGCTGGTGGAGTTGTTCGCCGAAACGATCGTCGAAGAGCTCGACTTCCGGATGGAAGCGGCCAACATGCTCGACATCGCAGTGATGCTGCACGACCTCGGCCAGGACCGCTACCTCGTCCCACGGCCACACCCGTCGCTCGTCACGCGCCGAGTCCTCGTGATGGAGCGCATCTACGGGTTCAACTTCGACGACGTGGTCGGCATGCAAGACGCCGGCATCGACACCGAGGAGGTCGTGCGCACGGCGATGATCGCCTTCATGGAGGGCGCCATCGTCGAGGGCATCTTCCACGGCGACCTGCACGGCGGCAACCTGTTCGTCCTCGCCGACGGTCGCACGGCCCTGCTCGACCACGGCATCGTCGGTCGCCTCACGGGCGCCCGTCGGAACGCGTTCCTGCGCTTGATGCTCGGCGCCACCACGAACGACACCCGCGGTCAGATGGCGGCGCTGCGCGACCTCGGAGCGCTCCCCATGGACACCGACATCGAGGCCGTGATCCGCGACCTGCGCCTCGACGACGAGGTCATCGACCCCACCACCCTCACCGGCGAGGAGATGGTCAAGGAGGTGCAGCGCGTCGTCAAGGCGCTGCTGGGCTACGGCGCCAAGCTCCCCAAGGAGCTGATGCTCTACGTGAAGAACATGGTGTTCCTCGACGGTGCGATCGCCCGGCTCGCCCCCGACCTCGACATCCTCGGCGAGGTTGCCAACATCTCGATGCTGTTCGCCCAGAAGCACGGCGAACGTCTCGGGCGCGAACTCGGGGTCGACCCCACCTCCGTCGAGTTCGACATGGACGGCGTACGCGCCAGCATGGGACTCGACGCCAGCGTCAACCGCCTGACCTACCGGGAGTTGCAGGAACGCCGCGAGCTGATCCAGCGGCGCATGCGCGATCACGCCGAAGCCGAGCGGCCTCGGTTCGCCAGGTAGCGTCGCCCGCCGTGCGTCTCGTCATCGCCCGCTGCTCGGTCGACTATTCGGGTCGCCTCGACGCCCACCTCCCGGAGGCCACCCGCCTGATCATGGTCAAGGCCGACGGCTGTGTCGCCATCCACGCCGACGGCGGCGCCTACAAGCCGCTGAACTGGATGAACGCACCCAACACGCTGGTCGACAACGGCGATCACTGGGTGGTCACCAATCCCGAAGCAGGAGATGCTGACCATCACGCTGCACGAGGTGCTGAGCGACGTGGCCGAGGAACTGGGAGACGACCCCGGCCTGCAGAAGGACGGTGTCGAAGCGCACCTGCAGGAACTCCTGGCGGCCAGCCCCCACGCCATCGAGGACGGGCTGACGCTCGTGCGACGTGAGTACCCGACGGCGATCGGCCCGATCGACCTCGTCTGCCGCGACGAGTCCGACACGGTGGTGGCCGTCGAGGTCAAGCGCCGCGGCGAGATCGACGGTGTCGAGCAGCTGACGCGGTACATCGAACGGCTGAAGCTCGATTCGTCGCTCGGCGAGATCCGCGGCGTCTTCGTCGCCCAGATCGTCAAGCCTCAGGCCAAGGTGCTCGCCGAGTCACGCGGTTTCCGCTGGGTCGAGGTCGACTACGACGAACTCCGCGGCATGAAGCCCGACGACTCCGACTGTTCTAGATTCCTTCAAGATTGCTTCAAGGGCTGCAGCTCCGCAGCCGATGAGACTACGTGGTCTTCGTTCCGCCCGACCCTCACGAGCATCGCGCCCAGCCATCGCCACCTCCTCCTCCCCAACGCGCCGCGCCGCCACCGCCGCCTCCACGCCCACCCGCGCCTGCACGTGCAGTTACTGCACCTCCTCCTCCCCCGCCACCTCCTCCGCCGCCACCGCCTCCGCCGCCGCCACCTCCTGCTCCGCCGCCACCTCCGCCGCCTCGCCCTCAGCTACCAGAGCGCGATCTTCGCAATCGATGCGAGCCCGCGACCGGTTGTGTCGCCTCCGCACCGGGCGGTTCCGAGCGGATACAAGGGCCCGTCGGTCGGTTCGGCCGCTGGTCGCAATCGGGCTGGTCGCTCTGCTCGGCGTGCTGTGGGGCGGTCCGTACCTGAACACGCTGTCGCCGGTTGGTTGAGGTAGGCGTCGTTCTGACGTACCAGCTGCCCGCTGAACCAGAGGCCGACACATCCCCACACGTCGCCGGCGCGTAGGTGCCGTTGCGTTCGACGGTGTTGAGCCAGGTGTAGACGCCTTCGTAGCAGGCTCGCCACGAGGCGTAGGTGTAGTCGAGGTTGTAGGCCGACGAGGTGCGGGCGTTGACCGAGTACTGGAACGCCGACTGGTGGTAAGGCGTCGCGGACCTGGCCGAGGCCCCATGATTCGCCGTTGTCGCCGTTGGCGGACTGGTACCAGTAGGACTCCTTGATCACCTGGGCGCGGGCGATGTCTTCGTCGATGCCCCATTTGCAGGCGGCCCACTGGATGATCTCGTCGGTGGTGCCGGCGAAGTCGCCGTCGACCCGACTGAACTGCGACCAGTCGCCTCGAGTGTTGGCGTTGGCTCGGCTGCCACGGTTGGTGTTCGCCGCGGCGTTCTCCGGACGGATCTCGCCAGCCGCGACGCACCCGGGCCGCACAGTCCGCCCTCCGCCTCTTCTGACCCGGTTACGCCGGTGCCAGGCACCGGCGTAACCTCAGCAGGTCGAGCCGGGCAGGACGGGGCGGGCGACGACCTGGTACGTGACACCGGCGTCGGTGAAGAACGTGAGTTGGTTGGCCGACTGCAGCAGTTCGCCGACCTCGTCGGCCGGGATCGTCGCGCAGGTCGACAGCGTCGGCGAGACGCACCGACACATCCGATGGCCACGCTTCGACCGTCGGATCGATGTCGCCGTTGCCGTACGTCGCGACGTCGTCGACGACGATCGCCTCGATCGCGTAGGCGTCGGGCTCGAAGAGGGCCGACTCGCCGAGATTCCCGGGACCGGCCAGGGTGGCCAGATCGCTCAGCTGTGCGAGGAAGTCGCGCAACGCCTGACGGTCGGGCGTGGTCTGGTCACCGTCGGGACCGGCGAAGTCGAGCGCGTACGCCTCGTGGATCCAGGTCTCACCCCCGGCGCTGATGGTCACCGTTGCGGTGCTGGCGTCGGCCACGAGCGAGTCCTCGGCGAAGTCGAGGTCGGCGAGCAGTCCGGCTTCGTCGGCGGCGCTCAGGACGTTCTGGATGCCGGCCTCGGTGATCGTCTGCACCTGCACCGCCGGGAGCAGCGGGCCGGGGTAGATCTCGATCTGCGCGCCGGGCGTGAACACCCGCCCGTCACCCGAGATCAGGATGTTCGGCGGCTGCCGGAAGGTGTACTCGAGGGGCGCGAACCCGCCGAGCTCGGCGTAGGAGATCACGACGTCGTCGGCGCCCTCCGGGTGGGGGTACGCACGCGGCGGTTCGTTGTCGGTCGGCACCGACGGCAGCGTCGAGTCGGAACTGGGCGACGACGACGATGCGCCGTCGCTGCCGCAGGCGGCGACACCGAGTCCGGCGATCACGAGCACCAGAGGGACAAGTCGCTTGTTCATGGTCGTTCGACGTCTCCCACCACTCCTCGGTTCCACACATCGACTCGGAATCTGGCGCGCTACGGTCGCCGGCATGAGTCAAGAGGTCCGTGGAATCATTGCCCGAGCGAAGGGCGAACCCGTGTCGATGGAGACGATCGTCATCCCCGATCCGGGGCCGGGTGAGGCCGTCGTCGCGATCCAGGCGTGCGGCGTGTGCCACACCGATCTCCACTACCGCGAGGGCGGGATCAACGACGACTTCCCGTTCCTGCTCGGCCACGAGGCCGCCGGCGTCGTCGAGTCGGTCGGCGACGGTGTCACCGATGTCGCTCCGGGCGACTACGTGATCCTCAACTGGCGCGCCGTGTGCGGCGACTGCCGGGCCTGCCGACGGGGCCAGCCCCAGTACTGCTTCAACACACACAACGCCACCCAGAAGATGACGTTGACCGATGGAACCGAACTGTCGCCGGCACTCGGCATCGGTGCGTTCTGCGACAAGACACTCGTCGCCGCCGGGCAGTGCACCAAGGTCGATCCGGCCGCCTCCCCCGCTGCGGCGGGTCTGCTCGGCTGCGGCGTGATGGCCGGGCTCGGCGCAGTCCTCAACACCGCCGGCGTCACCCGCGGCCAGTCGGTCGCCGTGTTCGGTTGCGGTGGGGTCGGCGACGCGGCGATTGCCGGCGCCCGCCTCGCCGGCGCATCGACGATCATCGGCGTCGACATCGACGACCGCAAGCTCGAGTGGGCGAAGGGGTTCGGCGCCACCCACGTCTGCAACTCGAAGGAGACCGACCCGGTCGAGTTCATCCGTTCGGCGACGGGCGGCTTCGGCGCCGACGTGTGCATCGAGGCGATCGGCCACCCCGCGGTCTACAAGCAGGCGTTCGAGGCGCGCGATCTGGCCGGCACCGTCGTGCTCGTCGGCGTCCCGAACCCGGAGATGACCTTGGAGTTGCCGTTCATCGAGGTGTTCGGTCGGGGCGGCGCGCTCGAAGTCGTCGTGGTACGGCGACTGTCTCCCATCGCGTGACTTCCCGATGCTCATCGACCTGTATCTGCAGGGGCGCCTCGACCTCGACGGTTTCGTGTCGGAGACCATCGGTCTCGACGGCGTCGAGGAGGCATTCCACAAGATGGAGCGCGGCGAGGTCCTCCGCAGCGTCGTCGTGTTCTGATGGGTGTCGAGCTGGTCACGACCGATGGGATCTTCGCCCTCGATGGCGGCGAATGGGAGGTGACGAACAACATCTGGATCGTCGGCGACGACCGCGAGGTCATCGTGTTCGACGCCGCCCACGATCATGCCGCGATCGTCGAGGCCGTCAACGGCCGCCGGGTCGTCGTCCATCGTGCTGACCCACGGCCACAACGACCACATCAATGCGGCGATCCCGCTGCGCGACGCGGTCGATGCCCCGATCCTGCTCCACCCCGACGACCGCATGTTGTGGGACGTGGTGTGGCCCGGCGAGGCGCCCGATCGTCAGCTCGCTCCGGGCGACGTGCTCCGCGTCGGCGGCCACGAACTCGGCGTGATCCACACCCCGGGCCACTCCCCTGGTTGTTGCAGCTTCCACGACGGTGCCGCCGGGGCCGTCTTCAGCGGCGACACGCTCTTCTGCGGCGGTCCCGGGGCCACCGGCAGGAGCTTCAGCGACGAGGCGACCATCCTGCGCTCGATCCGCGATCGGCTCCTGACGCTGCCCGACGAGACGATCGTCCACACCGGTCACGGTGACTCCACGACCATCGGTGCCGAACGCGACGGCGTGCTGGCCCGCGCCGCAGAACTCGGACTCTGATGGTCGAACAGCCCATCGCTGTGGAGGGCGTCGTCCAGCACTATGCGTGGGGCGACCAGACGTTCATCCCCGAGCTGTTGGGAGTGACCGCCGACGGCCGGCCGTGGGCCGAGTTGTGGTTGGGGACGCATCCGAACGGGCCTGCGACCACCGTCGACGGACGACCCCTGGTCGAGCTGACCGGCGACCTCCCCTACCTGCTGAAGGTGCTCGCCGCCGCCGATCCCCTGTCGCTGCAGGTCCACCCGACCACCGCTCAGGCGATCGACGGGTTCGCCCGCGGCGTGTATCCCGACGATCGGGCCAAGCCGGAGCTGCTCTGCGCGCTCACCCGCTTCGACGCACTCTGCGGGGTGCGGCCGGTCGGCGCGACGCTGACGCTGCTGGGATCGATCGGCGCCGACGGCCTGGGACATGCGCTTCGATCGGATGGGGTCGCCGCCACCATCGAGTCGATCTACCGTGGCCGTTTCGATCCCCAACCGACGGTCGTCGCGTGCGCCCGAAGCACTCGGCCCGAGGCACAGCTCGTCACGAGACTGGCCACTCGGTACCCGGACGACGCGAGCGCTGTCGTCACGCTGCTGTTGAACCGAGTGACGCTCCAGCCGGGCGAGGCACTCCACCTGACCGCCGGCAACCTGCACGCGTACCTCGGCGGCGCAGGTATCGAACTGATGGGTGCGAGCGACAACGTCGTGCGTGGCGGCCTGACGGTCAAGCACGTCGACGTCGACGAACTCCTCCACATCCTCGACCCGACCCCACTCACCCAACCGATCATGCCGAACGCAGCGCGGACCGGCCGGTATCCGCTCCCCGAAGCAGGCTGCACACTCGTTCGTGTCGAGCCGGGTGAGACCCACACGTCGACCGGCCACGAGCTGACGGTCGGCCTCGACGGCCAGACGCTCTACCTCCCGCCCGGCACGACCCTGTCCCCCACCGTCCGCACCTTCGTCGTCACAACCGTTACATCTGGGGTCTGACCCCGGATGTAACGCTAGGCGCGGGTGGTCTTGCGGATCTCGACGATCTTCTCGGTGGTGTGGTTGGCGTCGTCGCCCTGGTCGCCGAGGAGCTTGGCGCGATCCTTCTCGGCCTCCCGAGCGGCCTTGACGAGGTCGACTCGTGCCAGCGCCGCGTCGACACCGTGTTCGTTGATGAACTCGGCCCACTCGACGAGCTGGTCGACCATCTCGTCCTCGGGCACGACGGCGACGTTCTGACCCTTGACGAAGAGATGCCCGCGCTTGTTGCCGGCGGCGATTCCGAGGTCGGCGTCGCGGGCCTCGCCGGGACCGTTCACGACGCAGCCCATCACGGCGATCTGCAGCGGGATCTCGCGGTCGGCGAATGCGGCCATCGCCCGGTTGGCGACGTCGATCACGTCGACCTCGGCGCGGCCGCACGACGGGCAGGCGATCAGGTCGACGTTCTTGCGCTCACGCAGGCCGAGCGCCTCGAGCAACTGACGGCCGGCACGAGCCTCTTCGACCGGGTCGGCCGTGAGCGAATAGCGGATCGTGTCGCCGATGCCTTCCATCAGCAGCGTGGCGATCCCGGCCGTGGCCTTGATCAACCCGGCCGGCGGAGGACCGGCCTCGGTGACACCGAGGTGCAGCGGATGGTCGGTGACCTCGCGACAGCTGGCGGTAGGCCTCGACCATCAGCGGCACGCTCGACGCCTTCACCGAGATCTTGATCGCCTCGAAGCCGACCTCGTCGAAGTAGGCGATCTCCTGCTGGGCCGATCTCGACCATGGCCTCGGGTGTGGCGCTGCCGTACTTCTCGTAGAGCGACGGATCGAGCGAACCCGCGTTCACCCCGATTCGGATGGGGATGCCACGGTCACGAGCCTCGGCGGCGACGGTCTTGATGTGCTCGGGGCGGCGGATGTTGCCCGGGTTGAGGCGCAGGCCCTGCACCCCCGCTTCCATCGCTGCCATCGCCATCTTGTACTGGTGGTGGATGTCGGCGATGATCGGCACCGGCGACCGCGGCACGATCTGCGCCAGACCCTTCGGCGGCTTCGGTCTCGTTGCAGGTGCAGCGCACGATGTCGGCACCGGCAGCGGCCAACGCGTAGATCTGCTGCAGCGTGCCCTCGACGTCGGCGGTCTTGGTGATCGTCATCGACTGCACCGTGATCGGGGCGTCGCCGCCGACCTTCACGTTGCCGACACTGATCTGGCGGGTGGACTTGCGTTCGACGAGTGAGCTGGAGACGTCCACGGAGCAGGACTATCCGATCGGCTGCGTGATGTCGAGGTACAGCCCGCTGAACATCAACATCGCCAGCACGACGATGACGCCCATCGCGAACGGCATCAACCGCTCGACGTCGGCGAAGTACCGCTGCTTGGTGCCGGCGCGCCACTCACGGAATCGCTCGTAACAGGCAATCGCCGCGTGGCCACCGTCGAGCGGCAGGAGGGGCAACATGTTGAACACGCCCACGAAGATGTTGAGGACGGCGAGCAGGTAGAGCACGCCGGCGAATCCACCGGAATCGCCCACCTCGTCGGACACCGTGGCCACGCCGTACAGCGTCGTCGGACGGCTCGACAGGTCGTCGTTCGTGCCGGCGAGGTGACCGATCATGTTGACCGGGTTGACGACCTTGACGATCCCCTGCATCGACTCCCACGACACCGGCACGATGTCGGTGACGGCGTTGACGGCCGACCCGACGATGCCGTGATCTTGATACAGCGGCGGGCTGTAGCTGCGCACACCGAGCAGTGCCGTACCGAACAGTTCGTTCTCGGCGCCCACCGCGGTGTTGGCGCCGAGGCCGACGGCAACGGTCTGTTCGGCGCCGTCGCGGATCACGACGACGTCGACGATGTCACCGGGCTCGAAGGTGCGGACCGCTTCACCGAGCTCGATCGAGGAGGCGACGGCGATGCCACCGACCGACACGATCTCGTCGTCGGCGACGATGCCGGCCTCGGATGCCGGCAGCCCCGGGGTCGGCGGCGCCGACGACGACGACCGGCTCGTCCTGCGCCGTGATCTCGCCCTGGGTGGAGTAGACGGTGAACAGCAACACGATGGCGATCATGATGTGCATCATCGAGCCGGCGCTGATCACGAGGAGGCGGCGAGGGAACGTCGCCTGGCGGTAGGTGCGTGCCTCGTCGGCGGGATCGACCTCGTCCATCCGGTTCATGCCGATGATCCGCACGAAGGCGCCGAGCGGGATCGCCCGCACGCCGTACTCGGTCTCGCCGCGACGGAAGCTCCACAGCCGGGGCCCGAAGAACAAGAAGAACTGCGTGGCCTTCATGCCCGTCCACTTGGCCGTGGCGAAGTGCCCGAGTTCGTGCAGGAAGATCGAGATGACCACACCGACGACGAACACGAAGATCCAGATGTTGACGAACGCCAGCCAGACGAACAGACCCATGATCGCGGCCATCGCGAGGTAGCCGGTCCAGCCATTGGCCAACTCGTCGTCGCTCATCTCGGTGACCGAGCCGCCGGCCATGATCTCGCTCTTGACGCGGTCGCTGCGGCTCGGCGGGGCGAACGCGGCGGGCTGATCGTCCGTCGGCTGGTCGGTGGGTGTGAGTTGGTCGGTCATCGGTTCCATCACTTCGACAGGAGTTGACGGGCGATCCGCCGAGCCTGAGCGTCGGCCTCGATCACGTCGTCGACGGTGTGGGGGGTCACACCATCATGCATCGCCAGTACGTCAACACACACGTCAGGGATCTCATTCCATTGCAATGTTCCGGCAAGGAATGCATCAACTGCGATCTCGTTGGCGGCACTCAGCCATGCCGGGGCGGTTCCACCGGCGCGTCCGGCCTGGTAGGCGAGGTCGAGGCACCGGAAGGTGGCCCGGTCAGGGGGCTCGAAGTCGAGCCGTGACAGCGCCGACCAGTCGATCCGGCCGAACGGACTGCCGATGCGATCGGGGTACCCCAGGGCATAGCCGATCGGCAGACGCATGTCGGGCAGGCTGAGCTGGGCGATCGTCGACCCATCGGTGAACTCCACCATCGAGTGGATGATCGACTGCGGGTGCACCACCACGTCGATGTCGTCGTACGGGGTCCCGTAGAGCTCGTGGGCCTCGATGACCTCCAGGCCCTTGTTCATCAGCGTGCTGGAATCGACGGTGATCTTCGGACCCATGCTCCAGGTCGGATGCGCCAGCGCCGCCTCGATGGTCACCTGCGCCAGCTCGGTTGCCGATCGTCCGCGGAACGGCCCACCGCTCGCCGTCAGCAGCAGCTTGGCCACCTCGGCCTGACCGTTGAACGACGAGCGCAGGCACTGGTGCAGCGCGCAGTGCTCGCTGTCGACGGGGACCAACTCGGCGCCCGGCGTCGCCCGCAGTGGCTGCACCACGGGGCCGGCGGCGATCAGGCTCTCCTTGTTCGCCAGGGCGAGCCGTTTGCCGGCGCGTAGCGTCTCGATGGTCACATCGAGTCCGGCGAAGCCGACCACCCCATTGACCACGACGTCGGCCGGATCGACGACGGCGGCCAATCGGTCGACGACCTCGATGCCCGGGAGCGCCTCGGCCACCACTCGCCGCGCGGCCTCGTCGGCGACGGCGACGATCGATGGGGAGAACTCCCGCGCCTGTTCGATCAGCAGATCGATCGAACTCCCGACGGCCGAGTGCCACCACGTCGTACGCACCTGCGGTGCGAGCGTTCTCGACGCGCACGACGTCGAGTGTCTGGGTGCCGATCGAACCGGTCGATCCGGCGATCGCAACCCGGGTGGGTGTCACGATCGATCGATCGTCAGAGCGTCGTCCACGGTTCGACGACGAGCATCAGGTAGTAGACCGCCGGCAACGTGAAGAGGAACCCGTCGAAGCGGTCGAGGACGCCGCCGTGCCCACGGATGATCGCTCCGAAGTCCTTCACGTCGAGGTTGCGCTTGAACATCGACTCGGTGAGATCGCC
Source organism: Ilumatobacteraceae bacterium (assembly GCA_963747375.1). Lineage (GTDB taxonomy): Bacteria > Actinomycetota > Acidimicrobiia > Acidimicrobiales > Ilumatobacteraceae > Sva-07. The sequence continues at coordinate 270,359 of CAVVFL010000002.1, read as the reverse complement.
CAGCGGCGCCATGATCGAGATCACGATGCCGAGCATCAGCAGGTGGCTGGTGCTCGACCACGTGTCGCTGAGGTCCCGCATCCCGATGATCAGCATCACCAGCAGGGTCAGCGCCGTGCCACCGAGCAGCCCCTCGAGCGACTTGTTCGGGCTGATCCACGGACGCAGCGGCGTCTTGCCGATGGCCGAACCGAGGAAGTAGGCGCCGATGTCGTTGAAGACCACGCCCGACGGCGACCAACACCAAGGTGTCGGTTCCCCACGGGGTGCCCGCGCCGAAGTTCGACCAGCGAAGGATCAACGCCGCGTACGAACCGAGCACGCCGATCCACACGACACCGAGCATGGTGATCGCCATGTTCGGCATCGGCCCGGCCTCGATCGAGTCGGCAGCGATGAACCCGATGGCTCCGACGAAGAACGCGAACGCCACCACGAGCGGCAGCGCACTGTCGCCGACCCAGTACGCGGCCAGCGGCGCCGCCACACAGGCCGCAACGCCCGCAGCGATCACCGGGCGGTATCCCTTGTCGGCAACGCGCGAGAAGTACTCGACCGACGCGAGGCCGAGGGCCAGGGTCACGAGTGCAACGACGCCGGCCGGACGCCACATCGACAGCGCCAGGAACACCGCGGCGAGGACGAGGCCGCTGGCGACCGCCACCGGCAGATTGCGGCCGTCGGGCGCCGGTGCCGTCGCTCCGGCGCTCGGCGGCCGCTGGGGGGCGCCACCACGACGCTTGGGGTCAGGGCGGCGCGGCATGCCCGACGGATCGGTTCCGATCGTGATGCGGGCAGGCTCGCGACGGGCGGGCTCGTCAGGGGTCGTCGGCGACCACGGCGGTGCGTCCGGTCGTGCGCGCAGGCGGCACCTCCTCGACCGGCGGCTCGTCGTCGTGCCACGACAATTCTCCCGTCGGATCCTTGGGGGCCTCGGTCTCGCGCCGGCGCCGAGTCGGACGCGAACGACGACCACACGTCGAGATCGTCGGTCGGACTCTCGGGCCGCTCCGTCACGGGGATCCTCGGGATCTCGCCCGTCGGCGGTTCGGTCCAGTGCGGAAGCGCTCCGGAATCGTCCGCTCCGAAGCTGATCCGCTCGGCGGCCAACTCGTCGTCGACCGACGTGACCGGCTGCTCGGTGGTGGCGCCGAACAGCGGTCCACCGAACTCGTCGGGGTCGAACGAATCCATGTCGGACTCGAACGATCCCGGCCGACCCGTCGACCCGTCGTCGGACGTCCTGCGGTCATCGCTCATGTGTGGTCCCTTTCCCCGGCTCCGCAGCTTCTGCGACGCTCATACTTCGAGCAGTTCGTGCTCTTTGCGCCCCAATGCCACATCGATGTGCTCGACGTGATCGTGGGTCACCTTCTCCAGTTCCTTCTCGGCTCGTTCGAGTTCGTCGGCGGAGATCTCGCCGTCCTTCTCGGCCGTCTCCATCGCCTTGCGTGCGTCGCGACGCAGGTTCCGCACGGCGATCCGGCCGTCCTCGGCCATGTGCTTGACGACCTTGACATACTCCCGGCGACGCTCTTCGGTGAGCTGCGGGAGCGACAGACGGATGGCGATGCCGTCGTTGTTGGGCGACACCCCGAGATCGCTGTCGCGAATGGCCTTCTCGATCGCCTCGAGGGAACCCCGGTCGTGCGGCTTGATCAGGAGTTGGCGAGCCTCGGGCACCGAGATCGACGCGATCTGTTGCAGCGGCACGGGTGCACCGTAGTACTCCACCGTGATGCGCTCGACGAGCGAGGGTGTCGCCCGCCCGGTTCGCACGGTGGAGAACTGGTGCTGTGTGTGCTCCACCGCCTTGTCCATCTTCTCCATCGCCTCGAGCAGGGTCTCGTCAATCACGCCCGCCAGCGTACCCAGACCGATGCCGCGGAGCAGACCATGGGCGGTACGCCCGACCGATCTCAGACCTCGTGGACGAGGGTGCCCTCGTGGCCGCCCTGCACGATGCTGCGCAGCGATCCCGGCTTCGACATGTCGAACACCACGATCGGGATCCCGTTGTCACGGCAGAACGCAATCGCCGTGGCGTCCATCACCTTGAGGTTCTTCGTCATCACCTCGAGGTAGCCGACTTCGTCGTACTTGGTCGCCGTCGCATCGAACCGCGGGTCGGCGCTGTACACGCCGTCGACGCCGGAGTGCGTGCCCTTGATGACGACGTCGGCCTCGATCTCGGCCGCCCGCAGCGCCGCCGCGGTGTCGGTGGTGAAGAACGGATTGCCGGTGCCGGCAGCGAAGATCACGACGCGGCCCTTCTCGAGGTGCCGCACCGCCCGGCGCCGGATGTAGCGCCTCGGCGATCCGGGGCATCTCGATCGCGGATTGCACCCGCGTGTCCTGCCCGAGGCGTTCGAGCGCGTCCTGCAGGGCCAGCGCGTTCATCACGGTGCCGAGCATGCCGATGTGGTCGGACTGCGTGGCATCCATGCCGCTCAGCGAGCCGGTTCGCCCACGCCAGAAGTTGCCGCCACCGACGACCACGGCGACATCGACGCCGAGGTTCTGTCGCAGATCGACGATGTCTCGGGCCGTTGCGTCCAGCGTGGCGCCGTCGAGGCCCTTGCCGGATTCGCCGGCGAGGGCTTCACCCGACGGCTTGAAGACGATGCGTTTCCACGGCGGGCGTGGGCCGCCGCGAGGGTCGGTGGGTTCGTCCATGTCGTCGCCGACGGTACTCCACCGCCGCCCGACTCGGGAAAATCCCCAGAGCGATGAGCGACGGGCCCGTATACGGGCCGGTCGCTCATCGCTGGGGTGGAATTCAGCCGATTTCGACTTGGGCGAAGCTCACGATGGTCGCCGCGCCGATGAACTGCGTCACCGACTGCTTGTCGTCCTTGGCGTACGGCTGGTCGAGCAGCGCAACGTCCTTGAAGAAGCCGTTGATGCGGCCTTCGACGATCTTGGGCAGCGCCGCTTCGGGCTTGCCCTCGTTGCGGCTGATGGTCTCGAGCGTGGCGCGCTCGGCGGCGACGACGTCTTCGGGGACGTCGTCGCGGCTGAGGTACTTCGGGCGGGCGAAGGCGATGTGCACGGCCACGTCGTGGGCCAGCTCGGCGGTGCCGTCGGCGATCTCGACGAGCACGCCGTTGACGCCGCGGCCACCCTGGATGTGCTGGTAGCTGCCGATGACGTTGCCGTCGGCGGCCTCGATGCGCTTGACCTCGCCGACGCTGATGTTCTCCTTGAGCGTCACCTTGAGCGCTTCGATCTCGGAGGCGCGCTCGCTCGACGGCGTCGACGCCCTTGGCGACGACGAGTGCCGCCAGCGCGTCGGCCTCGGCCTTGAACTGGTCGGAGCCGGCGACGAAGTCGGTCTCGCTCTTGAGTTCGACGATGGCGCCGACGTTGCCGTCGATCGAGCAGGCTCACGACGCCTTGCGAGGCCTCGCGGTCCTCGCGCTTGGCGCTGGCGGCCAGGCCCTTCTCACGCAGCCAGGTCTTGGCCGCTTCGATGTCGCCGTCGTTCTCCTGCAAGGCCTTCTTGCAGTCCATCATCCCGGCGCCGGACGACTCGCGCAGCGCCTTGACGTCTTGTGCGGTGAATGACATGTTCAGCTCTCCGTGCTCTCTTGAACGACGTCGTCGGTGGTGCTGTCGACGACCTGCTCGGCGACCTCGGTGGCGGTTTCCTCGGCCACCTCGGCGACGACCTCGGCCGAGGCGCCGGTGTCGGCGACGACGGCGGCTGCGTCGGCAGCGGCCTCCTCGACGACCGGGGATGCCTTGGCGGCGGCGAGACGGGCGTCGCGGTCGGCTTGCGCCTGAGCGGCGGCGTCGCGGGCGGCGGCCTGGGCGGCGGCGAACTCGGCCTCTTCTTCCGGCGTGCGCTCGGCGACCGGCGCCGGTGCGGGATTGCGCCGGTTGGCGATGAAGCGGCCTTCCTCGACGGCGTCGGCGATGACGCGGGCGAAGAGGCTGTTCGAGCGGATCGCGTCGTCGTTGCCCGGGATCGGGAACTGGACGACTTCGGGGTCGACGTTGGTGTCGACGACGGCGACCACCGGGATGCCGAGCTTGTTGGCCTCGGTCACCGCGATGTGCTCCTTCTTGGTGTCGAGCACGAAGATCGCGTCGGGCGCCTTCTTCATGCTGCGAAGGCCACCGAGGTTGCGCTGCAGCTTGGTGAGTTCACGATCGAGCAGCAGGGCTTCCTTCTTGATCATGGCGTCGAACTCGCCCGAGGCCTGCATGCGCTCGTACTCGAGCATCTTGTTGACGCGCTTGCCCATCGTCTCGAAGTTGGTGAGCATGCCGCCCAGCCAACGCTCGTTGACGTAGGGCATGCCGCACTTGTCGGCGTAGCTCTTGACGGGGTCCTGGGCCTGCTTCTTGGTGCCGACGAACAGGATCGTGCCGCCACCGGCGACGAGGTCACGCACGAATGCGTAGGCGGTTTCCACCCGACCGAGCGTCTGCTCGAGGTCGATGATGTAGATGCCGTTGCGCTCACCGAAGATGAATCGCTTCATCTTCGGGTTCCACCGGCGGGTCTGGTGCCCGAAGTGGGCGCCGGCTTCGATCATTTGGCGCATGGTGATGACGGCCATGATGTGCTCCTTGTGCGGTTGCATCCCGTGGTCGGCGCCCAACTCGTGGACGACCGCTTGTTGACCAGCGGAACTGTGAGACGTCGCTGCGAACAGCGGCCGATCCAGGTGGATCGACCCGCACGATGCTATCGGCGTGTCGGCGAGACCCGACACAGCGCCCGAGCTCGTGGCGCGGCCCGTGCCGCTGATCCGTCGACCGGGATCAGACGGGCGCGACCCACCATCTCACCGATGTACGGCGCCGGGTCGACGTACTCGTCGCCGACCCGCAGCCCGAAGAAGAAGTCCGTCGTCGTGCGAGCGATGTCGGCTCCGGCGAGCACGACGTCACCGGCGACGACGCGAGTGCTCGCCAGCCGACCATAGGTGTGTCGCCACCCGCCCGGCAGCTCGACGACCACGTACCGTGTCCCGGCGACCTGCCCGACGAAGACGACGTTGCCGGACCCGGCTGCGCTCACCCGGCTGTTGCGGTCGACGCTGAACTCGATCCCCCGATTCCCTGCACACCAGGTGCACGCCGGCGCCCGGAAGGGATCGACCACCACGCCGTCAACGGGTGGGCGCCAGCACGGCGCGGCCTCGACGCCGCTCGTCACCATCAGTGCAGCGATGAGACCCGCTGCCAGCACTCCGTACGTTGTTCGCGTCATCAGCCCTCCACTCGGTACGACCGACGGTCGAGTCGTGTCCGGGCGCAGTGCGCCGAGGTTGGGGCCGGTCAGCCGACGCCGGCGGCTGCCAGGCGTGAACGCAGGTGCAGCACCGACTTGGTGTGGATCTGCGAGACCCGGCTCTCGGTGACGCCGAGGACCTGGCCGATCTCGGCGAGGGTCAGGCCCTCGTCGTAGTAGAGCGACAACACGAGCTTCTCGCGGTCGGGCAGCTTGCGGATCTCGGCGCGCATGATCTCGCCGAGTTCGTGGTCTTCGACCACTGCTGCGGGCGAGCCGGAGCCTGGCCCGTCGATCGCTGCCGGCTCGGCGCCGGCGGCGATCGCCCGATCGAGCGGACCCACCGTGGTGCTGGCGATCGCTGCGAGCCATCGCGTGAGTTCCTCTGCCGAGATGTCGAGGTGCTTCGCCAACTCCTCGTCGGTCGGGCCCCGACCGAGCTTGTGCTCGAGTTCGGAGATCGCCTTCTCGACGCTGCGCGCCCTGCTCCTGATCGAACGCGGCACCCAGTCGAGCTTGCGCAGGCCGTCGTAGACCGCACCTCGAATGCGTGGGACGGCGAACGTCTCGAACTTGACGCCACGCTCGGGATCGAAGCGTTCGATCGCGTCGATCAGGCCGAACACACCCGAACTCACGAGGTCGCCGGGATCGACACTCGACGGCAGCCCCGCGCCCACACGGCCGGCCACGAACTTCACCAGCGGTGAATAGTGGACGATCAGGTGATCGCGAGCAGCCATGTTCTTGCGGTTCAACCACCGCGTCCACTGCATCTGGAGGTCGGGGTCGTCGGGAACGATGCTCATGCTCTGGGGTGGGCCTCGCGATAGGCAGCCGACAATCGCTCTCGGCTGACGTGGGTGTAACGCTGGGTCGTTGCGACATCGGTGTGACCGAGCAGCTCCTGGACGGCGCGGAGGTCGGCGCCGCCGTCGAGCAGGTGTGTGGCAAACGTGTGGCGCAGTGCGTGTGGGTGCGTGGGCGTGGGCGAGCGCCGATCGACGATCCGGCGAACGTCGCGAGGCGTCAGGGCCCGGCCCCGTTCGTTGCCGAACAGGATGTCGCCGGCCTCGGGCGGCAACACGTCGCCGCGAATCGCCAGCCAACTCCGAATCGCTCGAACCGCCGGCTCGCTGACCGGGATGCGACGCTCTTTCGATCCCTTGCCCCACACGTTGGCAGCGCCGCTCGCGAGCGACAGCGACGACACCTGCAGGCCGCAGAGTTCGCCGACACGCAGCCCTGACCCGTAGAGCAGCTCCAGCACGGCGTCGTCGCGCCGTCGACGCCAGTCGGGCTCGCCATCGGGCACCGAACCGTCGAGCAGACCGGCCAGCTCGCGCTGATCGAGCACCCGGGGCAGACGGCCCTGGCCGGCCGGAACCGAGATCCCGCTCGTCGGGTCGATGTCGGCGAACCCCGACGCCACGAGCCAGCGGTAGTAGCGGCGAATGGCCGCTGTCTTGCGGGCGATCGTGCGGCGGGCGAACTGTCGGGTCGTGAGATGCGCGAGGTATCGACGCACCGTCGCACGCTTGACCTGGGCCGGATCGACGAGATCGCTGCGAGCGCACCAGGCGCTGAACGAGCGCAGATCCGAGGTGTACGCCGCCACCGTGTTGTCGGACAACGAGGTGAGCGCGTCGGCGAAGTCGTCGATGCGCCACGGGTCCACGCCGGCGATGGTATTGCCCGGAAGGCGGCAAGGTCGTGGATGGGCACGATGGAACGCGTCTGGCGATCATGCGAGGTCGGCCCAATCGTCGATCGCCTCGAACCAGCCGCCGGTCTCGCGCAGCCAACCGGAGTGCTCCAGCCGGGCGGCTGCCAGTGCCACGTCGACGAGCGTCGACGACATCTGCGCGGCGAGTTCCTCCAGCGTTCGTGGGCGTTGTCGACAGGCGTCGATCACCGCGAGGTCGTCACCGCGAGGACGCCGCCGGGGGTCGAACCGTGCGCGACCGGCGCGACGCTGGTCGAGGCCCAGCGCCATGAGCACGTCGGCGACCTCGGTCGCAGGAGCCACGCCGTCGCAGAGGAGCCGGTTCGTGCCGATCGACGCCCGGCTCTGCACGGCACCCGGAACGGCGAACACCTCGACGCCGCGCTCGGCGGCCTCGCGCGCCGTGATCAGGCTGCCACCGCGTTCGCGGCTCTCGACCACGACCAGCACCTCGACCAGGCCGGCCAGGATCCGGTTGCGCAGCGGGAAGCGGAAGGCATCGGGCTTCGTTCCCGGTGGCCATTCGGAGATCAGCGCCCCACGCTCGGCCACCGCGTTCCAGAGATCGGTGTGCTGCTTCGGGTACGGCCGATCGAGCCCGTTGCCGACGATGCCGACCGGCGTGGATTGCTCCACCGCCAGCGCACCGCGGTGAGCCGCACCGTCGATGCCCCTCGCCAGACCGGACACCACGACCACCCCGGCCGCCGAGAGCTCGTAGCCGAACTGCGCTGCGGTCTCGCGACCTCGTTGCGTCGCATTGCGGGTGCCGACGATGCCGACGCGCCGGGCGTCGAGCACGCCGAGATCGCCACGGACGAACAACACCGCCGGCCGGCGCGGATCGTCGAGCAGCTGCGATGGGTACGTCGCGTCGCCGGGGACCACGACGGCGATGCCCCCGGCCACGCACGCTTCCCATGCGACGTCGGGCGGCCGACGATCGGCCTCGGCTCGCCACGACGTCGCCAGGGTCGGGTCGCGTCCGAACAGCGACGCGATCGGGTCGGGTGGCCGCTGTCGACCCACGGCGATCGCGTACGCCTCGGCGGGGTCACGCCCGGCGAGGAGCGACGAGAGCCGCCCCGTCGTCATGCGTTCGAAGCCGGCGAGGGCGGCGACGTAGCCGGCGGCCGGGATCATGCCGCCCTCCCGACGCGAAGCGCCGCAGCGAGGCTGGCCCGGAACCGCAGAGCCAGCGCGACATCGTCTTCGGTGACCTGATCGGCCTGGTCGCCGCGGAGGTCGGCGATCGTTCGAGCGACGCGCCGCACTCGGTGATAGCCGCGCCCGCTGAGCCTCCCGTGCTCCATCTCGTTGCGCAGGTGCAGCTGCGCGCCCCGGTCGAGACGAGCGACGACTTCGAGTTGCGGCGCCGAGAGCGAGCTGTTGAGCACACCCTGCCTCGACCAGGCAAGGTCACGCGCCGATTCGACGCGCTCGGCCACCACGCTCGACGGCTCCCCCGGCTCGTTCGCCAGCAGGTCGTCGACGGCCGGGCGATGCACGTTGACGCGCAGGTCGAAACGGTCGAGCAGCGGGCCCGACACGCGGCGCGCGTAGCGGTGCAGCACCGCATCGCCGCAGACGCAGCTCCCCGGTGGTCCACCACCACACGGACACGGGTTCATCGCCGCAACGAGCAGGAAGTCGGCGGGGAGAACCGCATGCAGGTTCGCCCGGTCGACCGTGACGATCCGCTGCTCCAACGGCTGGCGCAACCCGTCGAGCACCGACGGGGAGAACTCCGCGAGTTCGTCGAGGAAGAGCACCCCGCAATGCGACATGGAGATCTCGCCCGGCCGCAGCGTGTGCGAGCCACCACCGACGAGGGCGATCGCCGAGGTGGTGTGGTGAGGCGCCCGGAACGGCGGACGCTGGATGAGCCCGCCCGGCGGAAGCACCGCGCCGGCCGCCGAATGCACCATCGTTGCTTCGAGCGCGCGTGCACGATCGAGCCGAGGGAGCAGCCCGGGCAGGCGTGCTGCGAGCATGGTCTTGCCCGATCCGGGTGGGCCGATGAACAACGTGTGGTGCGCCCCCGCGGCGGCGATCTCGAGGGCGTGGCGAGCGAGCGGCTGGCCGTGCACGTCGGCGAGGTCGGGGTGGACCGCGTCGAACCCCGGGTCGCCCTGCGGTTCGCTCGGGTGGTCCGGCCACGGCGCCTGGTTGATCAGGACGTCGAGCAGCTCGGTCAGATTCGAGATCAGCCGAACACGTCCCAGTGCTGCGACCTGGGCCTCGACGGCGCAGGCGACCGGGACGACGACGTCGAGTTCACCCAGCACGCCGACCATCGGCACGATCCCGGCGACGGGCCGCAGCGAGCCGTCGAGGCCGAGTTCGCCGAGGAACGCCAGCCCGTCGACGGCCTCGCGAGGGATCGTCTCGATCGCGACGAGCACTCCGATCGCGAGGGCGAGGTCGAGGCCCGAGCCCGACTTGCGGTCGCTCGATGGGGCGAGGTTGACGGTGATGTTCGCCGCCGGCCAGTCGATCCCGCTGCTCTGGAGCGCGGCCCGCGCCCGGTCACGCGCCTCGCGCGTGGTCTCGTCGGGTCGACCGACCATGCGGAACCCGGGCAGGCCCTTGCTGACCTGGACTTCGACCTGGATCGGGTACCCCTCGGCCCCGAACACCATCGCTGCTGCAATCGATGCGAACATCGCCACCTCCGTGCGTCGCGCGGCGAACCGCGCCGGACATCTACGGAGGGACGAACGGGCCCCACGACCTCGGGCGACGCAGTTGCGCCGAACCGACCTCTCGAACTGTAGCGAGGGGGTGTGACAATCGCTCGGCGACCGGAGCGACCGACGAAGCGAAGGCCGCACGACGCCGATTCGCGATGCGCTCGTGCGACAATGCCAGCCGTGGCCCCCCGACCTCAGCGATCAACCACACGGACGCGCCTCGCGGCGGCTGTCGTGGTGGTTGCGGTTGCGGCAGGGTGCGCCGACGGTTCGGGCGGCGACGCTGAACGCTTCTGCGGTGAGGTCGCCGCCAACAAAGCGGCGCTCACCGATCCGGTGTTGACCTACGCCGACGACATCGACCCGCTGCTCGATCTGTATCGACAGATCGCCGACCTCGCTCCGCTCGCGATCGAGGACGACTGGAACCAGCTCGTGGCGGCCTACGAAACGGCCAGCACGGTCGTGCCCGGCGATCAGGCCTCGGAGCAGGAGGCCCTGGCGGCGATCTACTCGTCGGAGGAGTCGGCCGCTGCGATCGACGACTGGCTGCGCGCCAACTGCGCCGTCGACATCGGGCCCGTGTTCACGATCGTGCCGCACACCCCGGTGACGGCGCCCGCCCCGACAACACCCGACACGACCACCCCGTGATGGTTACGCGGTGCCTGGCACCGGCGTAACCGGGGGTCAGCTGATCTCGCCGCGGCGGAGGATGACCTTGTCGACCAGGCCGTAGACCTGTGCCTCTTCGGCGGTGAACCAGCGGTCACGTTCGGAGTCGGCCTGGATCTGCTCGAGGGTCTGGCCCGAGTGCTCGGCGATCAACGTGGCCATGCGCAGCTTGGTGTAGCGGAGCTGTTCGGCCTGGATGGCGATGTCGGAGGCCTGACCGCGCAGGCCGGCGAGCGGCTGGTGCATCATGATGCGCGCGTTGGGCAGCGTGAATCGCTTGCCGGCGGCGCCGGCGGTGAGCAGGAACTGGCCCATCGAGGCAGCGAGGCCGAGACACACCGTGGCGACGTCGCAACCGACGAACTGCATCGTGTCGTAGATCGCCATACCGGCGGTGACCGACCCACCGGGGCTGTTGATGTACAGCCAGATGTCCTGGCCGGGATCTTCGCCTTCGAGGTAGAGCAGCTGCGCGCAGATCTGGTTCGCGATCTCGTCGTTGACGTCGGAACCCAACATGATCACCCGGTTCTTGAGGAGGCGATCGAAGACTGCGGAGCGAGGATCGAAACCACCCTCGAGGGCCTGCGGTGAGATGAGATCCGACATGGACGACACGTTACCGCTGCTCTCGCCGGGGCGACTCGGCTCGGACGCAATCGACCGCAGGCGTCGTTGCGGCTAGCGTTCGCCGGCGATGCCCGTGACTGCCAAGTTCATTCCGGAATCGATCGAACTCGTTCCGGGCGCGCCCACCACGTTGACGCTGCGGCTGCACAACAACGAAGAGGAACCGCAGGTCGTCAATCTCGAGCCCTCGGGTGACCTGGCCGAATCCGTCGCGCTCGACGTCACCACCGCGGCCATCGAGCCGAACCAGATCTTCGACATCCCGGTGAGCATCGAGGTCGGCCCCAGCGTGGCCGCCGGCGCTCGCCAACCCGTCGTCGAGTTGACCTCCGAGTGCGGCAACGCGTCCGCCGGCATTGCCGTCGAGATCATGGCGCGCAGCGAGCACTCGGTCGAGTTGTCACCGTTGCGGTCACGCGGATCCCTGGTCGGGACGACACACGGTCAGGGTCGTCAACTCCGGCAACGTCGCGATCACGGTCGACCTGGAGACCGACGCGCTCGATGGGGAGATCACCCTCGAGGTGGAGCCGACCTTCGTCGTCACGCCGGGAGCCACCGCCCAGGTGGCGCTGCGGGTCACGCCGGCGGTGACCTACTGGAATGGCCCCGCACAGGAGCACCCGTTCGTCGTTGCGTTCCACGAGCTCCGACGGCTCGACCGAGGAGTTCGCCGGAACGTACGAGCAGCGCCCGCGAGATCGCTCGCTGGGTCGGTCCTGCTGCCGCCGGTGCCGGCGCCGCACTGTTGATCGGCGCGATCGCCTGGTTCGCGTTCCTGCGACCGTGGGTCGAGGACACGGCCGACAACGCTGCCGCCGACGCGCTCGAACAGGATCGAGTCGCCCTCCAGGCGAAGATCGACGAACTCGACGCGCTCGGCCGCCGAGGCCGAGGAACTCCCCCTCGGTGTGCCGACCGACCTCCGGTTGAGCGTCGCGCCGGCCGGCGGCAACTCCGAGACCGATTCGCAGACCATCGCTGCGGGCGAGACGCTGTCGGTCACCGATGTGGTCTTCCAGAACCCGACCGGAGCGGTCGGCACGGTGTCGATGCTGCGCGACGGCGAGGTGTTGCTCCAGTCCGAGTTGGCCAACTTCCGCGATTACGACCTGCACCTCGTGGCGCCGTACGTGTTCGAGGCCCGGTCGGAGATCTCACTCGAGGTCGACTGCCGAACGCCCGGCCCCGGGTTGAGCGACTGCCCGGTCGGCCTGGCCGTCCTGGGCTTCGTGGACTGAGTCCGCTGACCGCTCGCCGGCAAGCGTCAGCGCCGGAGCGAGCTGCCGGCGCTGCGGAACGCGGCCGTGTTCGAATCGGAGCTGCGACTCGACACGAGCAGTTCAGCTGGTGACATCGGCGAACGAATCGGGTTGCGCGGCGACGGTGAGCGTCATCGGGCCCGACGGAGTGTTCGGGATCACGACGAACACGTGAGCGAAGGTGCCGTCGGGATCGACGGTCAACTGATCGACGTCGGGAACCGTGGACCGTGAGAAGTCGACGACGGCCCCGGCGGGGAATCCGGCGCCGAACACGGTGACGACCTGGCCGGCGGCGGCGACTGCGGGGACGACGTCGAGCGTCGGTTCGGCCGAGCCGTCACCGACCAGCGCGCCGGAGACGGTGGTGCCGTCGGCGAGCACGAACGTCGAGAAGGCCGTCGACGGGTCCGACGACGATCGGCGCGAACTGGACCCCGACGATGCACGACGAGCCGGATGGCAACGACACGCCGGTGCAGTTGTCGTCGACGAGCGTGAAGGCGTCGGCCGGATCGACGCGAACGCCGACGACGGTGACGGTCCGAGTCGTCGGGATTCGACAGCGAGGCGGTCGCGGTGCGCCGCCCTGCTGCGACGACCGTCGGTTCGAAGGTCACCGTGGCGGGCACCACGAGCGGCACACCCGGGGCGACGGTCGTCACTCGCGCGGTCGTCGTCGACCGCGAGCGACCGCGACGTCCCGCTGGATCTCGACACCGTGGTGGTCACCGGAACGCGGGTGGTCGGCGCGGTCGACAGCGGCACGGTCGTGGCCGACGGTGGTCGCACCACAACTGGCGGTCGGGTGGTGGTGGTCGTGGTGCTCGTCGACGTGCCACTCCCGGCTCCCGGAACGGTCGTCGTGGTCGTGGTCGTGGTGGTCGTGGTGGTTGTCGTGGTCGTGTCGACCACCGAGCCGCCGGAGGGTCGCTGATCGGCGGCCCAGACACCGACGCCGGCCTGGAAGTCGATGTCGGCGGTCAGGGATGCACCGTCGGCGCTGTCGAACACGATCCACCTCCCGTGCTGGGAGATCGCCGATCCGTTCAGCGGGTTCGCGGTCGCCAGGCCATCGACGGCGCGGTCGGTCGTGGTCGCGTAGGTCCGGCCGGACGTGGACGACACCAGGCGAATCGCACCTGCGCGCTCGTAGGCCACGTTCAGGCCGTCGGCCGACACTGCCGGGCGGCTCGCATCGTCGACCAGGACCCGCGTGCCCGGGCCGACGCGATCGACGTAGACCACGAACGGGACCGTGACCGGGTCGGTGCCGACAGCGATCAGATCGGTGCTCGAGGAGTCGAAGAACACGAGCGAGCCGTCGCCCGAGAGCGTCGGCGATCCCGAAGACGCAACGCCGGGGGCTCCGGCCGATGTTCGCGACAGGATGTCGATGGTCGGGGTGACCGCTCCCTCGGGCCTGCTCCAGACGTACACGTTGCCGGGCTCGGGAGCGAACGGGGCCGCACCCGGGGGCCCAGCCACGTAGACGACCGTTGTTCCGTCGTCGGAGACGTCGAGCTCGGCGCCCGTCACGGTGCCGGCAGTCGGAACGAGTGCGGCGTCGAACGAGTCGACGAGCACGTGATCGGCCGTCGCCGAGGGACGCACGTAACGGCGGATCTCCGAGCCGGTCGACCAGACGATCGTCGAACCGTCGAACGACAGCGCCGGCGCGGCATCGTGGTCAACCGCCGCGATCTCGTCGACCAGCGCGCCGGCGGGGAGCGGTTGGCCGCTCGGCGCAGCGCAGCGATCGACGACCCTGAGCGACGTGGTGGGGCTCGTCGGCGGGCCACCGGGAACGGAGTAGGCGACGAGACAGCCGTTGCCGCTGATGCCCGGCGCCGCGCTGAGTTGTTCGCCGACCGGTGTGGTGGTGGCGGCCGTGCGGTCACGGATCCAGACGCGACGACCCGACCCGTCCACCTGGTCGGTCGCATCGAACGCGACCACGGCACCGGTGTCGGACACGGCGGGGTTGGCATTGAACACGCCGACCGGCAACGTGCCGCTCGCGTCGACGGAAACGGGGTCGATGACGGGCGGAACGGGCTGCGCGCCAATCGAGGAGCCCGACACCACGACCCCCGCGAGGGCGATGGCGCAAGCCCCGAGAACTACTGCCGTTCGACGGCCGGAGGTGGAACTTGTATCCGCACCCTGAATCGTAGTCGCGAACGTCCCTCCGGCGCTCCCGCGATCGCCCGCGGGAGGCCGGTCTCCCGGGTCAGCGGTGGATTCCGCTCATCACCAGCGCGATGCGTTCGGTCGGGGCGATGTCGCCTCGAATCGTCAGCAGCCCGGCCAGGCCGGCGCTTCCGGTGGGGCTCACGTCGAAGCCGGCGGCGCGGGCAAGTTCGTGGGCCAACTCGACGTCGGCTTCGGCAGCGACGACCGGCGAGCCCCCGGTGGCCGTCATCGCGGAGAACACCCCGAGCCAGTCGTAGGTCTCGTCGTCGAGGATGCCGTCGGCGATCGAGCGCGGATCGTCCCAGACCGTCATGTACTCGCTCCATCGCCGGCCGGTCGCGGCGATGTCGTCGGGCTGCCCGTGATCGGTGCGGGCACGCTCCCAAGCACGGGCGAGCGGAGCGCAGCCCTGCGTCTGGACGGCATGCAGACGTGTGCCCGGCGAGGTGTCCGCGAGCCCGGCGCCGAGGCACGCGGCGAACGCTCCCCCGCCGACCTGCACGAAGACACGGTCGAGCGGCACCGTGGCCTGTTCGGCGATCTCCCACCCGATGGTGCGGCCACCGTCGAGTGCGAGCGCGTTCTCGGGACCCTGGACGGTGAACGGGATGGCGCCGGCGGCGACGGCGTCGCGGAAGCGGAACATCGCAGGGTCGCCGGGCGGGTCGTGCGGGCGGCGTGCGCATCGGTGGACGGTGGCGCCGAGGCGGTCGAGTTCCGATCCGAACCCGTCGGTCATCCAGGTGGGGACGTAGACGTCGATCGGCCAGTCGACGGCAGCGGCGAGCGTCGACGCCGCGAGGGCCGCGTTGCCGCACGAGGCGATCGCCAGCCGGGGCCGTTCGGTGAGGTGCCCGATGCGTTCGGCCGCCAGGAGGTGCAGCAGGATCGTCACCAGGTGGCGCGCCTTCTGGCTGCCGGCCACTCCCCCGGTCTCGTCCTTGACCCACACGCCGCCGTCGGTGTGGAAGCCGAGCTCGTCCGACAGTTCGTCCGACCGGCTGAACGGGGTCGGGACGAATCCGGTTCCCGCGACCCGCCGGACAGCGGTGTCGGTCCAGTCGACGAGTTCTGCCCGAGCGGCGCGATCGAGGCCGTTGGCGTCGGCGTAGGCGGCCCACGCGAGGTCGCTGTCGTGGGCGAGCAACGACAGCTCACCCGGCGACGGATGCGACGTCGACGGGCCACCGTTGACGATCGCGAGGACGTGGTGGCGGTCGTCGACGGTCGAGTTCGGGCAGCGCCACGGGAACGGCGTGGCGACGGCGACCGTGGCGTCGCAGACGGCGCAGCGCCAGCCCGTCACGCGCATCGGGTCGCTCCCCACGATCAGCTGGGCGACTCGGGCGTTGAAGTCGTCGATCATGTCGTCCCACACGTCGACGTAACGGCGCAGGCCCTTCCAGAAGCTCTGGTCACGTCGTGATTCGAACAGCTCGAACGGTGTGCCCTGCTGTTCGACCCACGTGTAGTAGCCGAGGTTGAACACACGGCGCCGGTCGGCTTCGGTGCATTCGATCATGTTGTCGGTGTCGACCGAGCCGAGGTGCTCGCCGAACACTTCGGCGGCGTCGGTGACCGTGAACTCGTTGCCGTAGCGGGTGGCGAGCAGCTTGGCCCGCTCGCTCGGGTACAGCGCGGCACCGTCGGTGGCGACGGTGATGATGGCGTCGTCGGGTCCGAGGTCGAGCAGCTTGGCGGTCTTGATCGCGGCGAGCACGTTGCAGATCGACGAGAACCCGAAGTGTTCGAGGGTGGCGATCACGTCGGCGGGAACACCCTTGCGTTGGGCGAGGTACTGCCGGCCGATGTCGGTGTTGAAGAGGGCGTCGAGTTCGTCGGTCGACTTGTCGGAGATCGCCACGACGACGTCGGTGTTCATCACGTTGTGGATGATCGGGATGTGCTTGTCGCCGATGCCCTGGATGTTGTGCTCGCCGAATCCGTTCTCGAGCATCGTCGGGCATTCGAGTGCTTCGACGGCGACGATCTTGGTGCCGTACTCCTCCTTGAGGCGGTCGCCGGCGGCGATGGTGCCGGCCGATCCGGTCGCCGAGGTGAACGCGGCGAGACGCAGGTCGCGGCCATCCTTCGCGTACTGCTCGCGCACGGTCTCGAACACATGGCCGAAGGCCCGGCCGGTCACCCGGTAGTGGCCGAGGTGGTTGCCGAACTCGGAGAACTGGTTGAGCACGAAGTTGCCCGGGTCGAGGGCGAGTTCGTTGCAGGCGTCGTAGATCTCCTTGACGTTCGACTCGGTGCCGTGGGTGCGGATGACGTCCTCGGCGGGGTTCGCGCACCACTCGTCGAGCCAGTCGAAGCGTTCCTGGCTCATGCCCTCGGGGAGGATCGCCACGCCCCGGCTGGCCATGATCCGGCTGATCGCGATGCCGCCGCGGGCGTAGTTGCCGGTCGAGGGCCAGATGGCGCGGTGATGGGTCGGGTCGAACTGTCCGGTGACCACGCGTGGCGCCAGGCAGGCGTAGGCGGCGAGCACCTTGTGGGCGGTGATCATCGGGAAGCGGTCGCCGAACACGACGATGATCGGGCTCTCGACGCCGGTGAGGCTCGACGGCAGTACGACGTGATCGGGCACGTCGACGCGGTTGCCGGCGAGGTCGTTGTACCAGTGGACGCGCCACAGGTTGCGGGCGTCGGGACCCTGCGGATCGGCGTCGCCGACCTTGGTGGCGTGATCGAACGTCGAGGGGTCCTCGAGCTGGGCGAAGGTCGGCAGCGTGATGCCCTGCTCGCGGAAGCGGCGCACGCTGTTGTCGCGGGCGGCTTCGTCGATGACTCGGTCGGCCAACCCGAACTGGTTCTCCAGGGCGTCGCGGGTGGGGTCGATCACGTCGGCAGCAGTCACGCTTGACATTCTGTCAAGCATCTTCCCCCGACGCACTGGTTACGCCGGTGCCTGGCACCGGCGTAACCATGTCAGAAGGGGCGGTCGTCGGGGGGCAGGGTGCTGGGGCCGACGTGGGCGTCGAGCCAGGCGCACAGGTCGGCGACACCGGTCCACGAGTCGCGGATGCGCTTCGCGGCGCCGGCGGTGTGGATCCACTTCGGGGTGCCGAACTCGTGGACCGCGATCAGCCCCTTGCGGCGGAGCAGTTCGATACGCGGGTGGTCCTTCGGGTAGCCGCGCGGCGCGGTCTTGAGTTCGTCGATGGCACCGATGGAGTACTTGCGCTTCTCGGCGTCGGCCACGAGTTCGGCGAGTTCTGTGCCGGTGGCGTCGCCGTCGATCGCCGTGCGGAACCGCTCGAGCTGGTCCTTGGCCATCGCGTAGTACCCGGCGCCGACCATCAACCCCTCGGCGGAGAACTGGACGTAGTGGCCCGTCCCGCCTTCCGACTCGCCGTACGCGCCCTGCGCGGTCTTGTACGGCGGCTTGTTCTTCGAGAAGCGGACGTCGTTGTACGGCCGGAACATGTGGAACGGCCCGAAGTCGGCGAGCGTTTCGGTCAGCTCGACCATCGGTTGCTTGACGAACGCGTCGAAGCGGCCCTTGTTCGCCTGCCAGAAGGTTCGGGAGTTGTCGGCAGCGAGTTGCTCGTAGAACTCGATGCCCTCGACCGGAAATCCGCTGAACGCCATGCGGGCACCGTACCCGGCGCGCAACCCCCGAAATTCGGGGCCAGTGTTGCGCTCAGCGCAACGTTCGCTCCGAATTTCGGGGTGGGCGGTCGGGCGGACGCAACGCTCAGGTCACGCGATCGTGGAACGTGCGGAAGAGCTGCTCGACGTCGTCGGCGGTGTGCAGCTTCGGGGCGTCGGTGTTTCCCATGTCGAGTTCGAAGTAGGCCAACGTCCCGCCGACCGGATCGTCGACGAAGTAGTAGTCGTCCCCCATCGTGTCGGAGGTGTAGGCGAGGTCACCGATGCCTTCGATGGTGGTGACCGATTCGAAGATCGAGGGGTCGAAGAACATCGTCGCCTCGACCGGCGAGCCCGAATAGAACTGCACCGTGAGGACCTTGGACGCCAGGTCCTCCAGGTCGTCGGGATCTTCGATCGACTCCCACGTGCACACGAGTTGCCCCAGGCTGTCGTTGGTCTCCTCGGTCAACTCGACGGGCTCGGCGAAGAACTCCTCGATCTCGGCCGTCGAGAAGATGGCCTCGCAGTTCGTCGTCGAGCCACCGGAGTCCGCGGATTCGTCCGCTGCGTCGCTCGACGCTGAGCGTCGGTCGCAGTCGCCGCGTCCGTGGACGCCTCGCTCTCGGTCGCAGTCGCGGCCGAACCCGGTGCCGCGTCGTTGCCGCCGCTGTCACTGCCGCCGCATGATGCGACGATCGCAGCAACTGCCAGGGCCGAAACGACTCCTCGAGCAACGCGACACCGGGTCATGACTGGACGCTACGACCGGGCGACAGCCGGGGGCAGAGTCGAAAGTCTCTGGCACGACTCCGCCCATTGGTCGGAGTCGTCCTCGACTCGACCGGGCACCCGGCCCTCACCGCTACTGTCGCCATCCATGGCAGACCTGTTCCTCGGCGGCTCGATCGATCCCGCGACGCATGAACGCACCGGCACGGACGCGTCGGGCAACGTGGCGGTCCCGACCGACTCGCTGACGACGCACGGCGTGATCGTCGGGATGACGGGGTCGGGCAAGACCGGGCTCGGCGTGGTCCTGATCGAGGAGGCGCTGCGAGCCGGGCTGCCGGTGCTGGCGATCGACCCGAAGGGCGACCTGACCAACCTCTGCCTCACGTTCCCCGACCTCGCCGCCGCCGACTTCCGGCCGTGGATCGACGAGGCACAGGCCCACAACGCCGGCGAGACGCCCGACGAGTTCGCCGCGAGCCAGGCGGCACTCTGGACCAAGGGGCTGGCCGGCTGGGGACTCGCCGGCGCCGACATCGGCGCGCTGCGCGAGCAGGCCGACTTCACGATCTACACGCCCGGCTCGCAGGCCGGCGTGCCGCTCGACATCGTCGGGTCGCTGCAGGTGCCCGCCGACATGAGCGACGCCGAGGTGGTGGCCGACGAGATCGAGGGCTACGTGACCGGCCTGCTCGGCCTGGTCGGCATCGCCGCCGATCCGCTGGCGAGCCGGGAGCACATCCTGCTCTCGAACCTCGTCCAGCATTCGTGGAGCGAAGGGCGTGCGCTCGACCTGATGACGCTCGTCGGGATGATCCCGTCGCCGCCGATCCGCAAGCTCGGCGTGTTCGACGTCGACCAGTTCTTCCCCGCCGACGATCGCATGGCGCTGGCGATGAAGCTCAACGGTCTCCTGGCGTCGCCGTCGTTCGCGTCGTGGGCGATGGGTTCGCCGCTCGACATCCAGTCGATGCTGCTACACGCCCGACGGGCGGGGCCGCTGTGCGATCGTGACGACGGCACACCTGTCGGACGAGGAGCGCCAGTTCGTCACGTCGCTGCTGCTGTCGAAGCTGGTCACGTGGATGCGCCGCCAGAGCGGCACGACCGACCTGCGGGCGATGCTCTACATGGACGAGGTGGCCGGCTACCTCCCGCCCACGGAGAAGCCGCCGACGAAGAAGCCGATCATGACGCTGATGAAGCAGGCCGCGTGCGTTCGGTGTCGGCGTGGTCCTGTCGACGCAGAACCCGGTCGACCTCGACTACAAGGCGATGTCGAACGCCGGCACCTGGATGATCGGCCGCCTCCAGACCGACCGCGACAAGGCGCGCCTGCTCGACGGGATGGCGTCGGCGGCCGGCAGCGTCGACGTGTCTGCTGTCGACGCGACGATCTCGGGGCTCGGCAAGCGCGAGTTCATGCTGCGCCGCGCCGGCAAGGACCAGCCGGAGATCTTCACCACCCGCTGGGCGATGTCGTACCTGCGCGGCCCGATGACCCGCGACCAGATCGCGATGCTGACGCCCGACGCCGCTCGCCCCGGCCGGCGTGCGGGCCCCGCACCGACACCACGCACGGCACGGGACGCGGCCGCGACGGTCCCGGCGACCGCGACGAGAGCACCGTGATGCCCGAGGTCGCCGCCGGCACGCCGGTGCGCTACGTCGACGTCGCCGCCCCGTGGCTCGGTGACGTCGGCGGTGACTCGCCGCGGCACCGTGCTCGAGGCGGCGATCGTGGCCCGCGTGGCCATCCGATACGACGAGACGAAGGCCGACCTCGTTCACGACGAGGAATTCGAGGCGGTGCTGTTCCCGCTCGGGCGACCGATCGACATGGCGGCGACTCGTGCAGGTCGACTACGACGACCGAGACCTACGCCTAGACGCACCGCAGGGAGCCGCCTACCGGCTGCCGTCGGCCGCGATCTCGACCAAGACGTACTTCTCGGATATCGAGCGCTCCCTGAAGGACCACCTCATCCGCGTGCTCGCATTGGAGATTCCGATCGAACGCCGACCTCGAAGCTGTACGGCCGACCCGGCGAGTCCGACGACGAGTTCGCCGCTCGCTGCCGCCGAACCGCCGACGCACGCGCCGACGACGACACGGCCGAACTGCGCGACAAGTACGCAGACGAAGGCGACGACTCTGCGCAATCAGATCGAGGCCGCCGAGGATCGAGTCGAGGTGCTCGAGGAGGAGGCGAAGGGCAAACGCAACTCTGAGGTGCTCTCGACGGCAGGCTCGTTCCTTGGAGGCCTTCTCGGCGGCAAGAAGTCGACGTCGAAGATGATCGGCGACATCCTCGGCGACGCAGGAACGGCGGCGCGGCGACGCGGCAGCACGAGCGCCTCAGATCGCCGGGTCGATGCCAGCCGAGAACAAGATCGCCCGACTGACCGAACAACTCACCGATCTGGAGGCCGATGCCCATGCCGATGTCACCGAGATCGCGGGAGAAGTGGGATCGACTCGCCGACGAGGTCTCCTCGATGACCGTCAGCGTCGAGCGCACCGACATCAAGGTGATCCAACTCTTCCTTGCCTGGGTGCCCGTCTCCTGAGGTCGATCGTGCTTTCGAAGAGGTGCCGACGGAGAGACTCGAACTCTCACTGACGGCGACCTAAACGCCGTGCCTCTGCCAATTGGGCTACGTCGGCGGACCACCTGAAGCTATCGGGCGCCACCACGCTCCCGTACTCTGCTGGCGTGCCTGCAGGCGGCCCGCGCCGGGCGCTCCACAGTTTCGTCGAACTGATCGGATGGGCGGTCGTCGCCGTCGTCGGCACCATCGCGCTGACGCAGGCATTCGGATGGACCGGCCTGCTCGTGGTGGCAATCGTCCAGTCGCTCACGCCCTACCTCGCACTCCTCCTCGCACCGATCGCGCTGATCGCGCTGTGGCGTCGGCGGCTGTATCTCGCGACCGCCTGCTCGGCGATCGGTCTCGGGATCCTCATCCTCGCCGCTCCGCTGGCGTTCCCCGACGACCAACCCGAACCGATCGCCGACGCCGTCGGCCTGCGTGTCGCCTCCGTCAACCTCCTGTACAGCAACGACCGCGTCGATGACGTCGCATCGACACTTCACGACCTCGGCCCCGACGTCATCGTGTTCAACGAATACACCAGCGGGCACCAGTCGTCCCTCGAAGGATCGCCGCTCGCCGACGACTATCCGTACCGCACCGACCGCACCGATCGGTATGCGGGCGGGATCGCCGTGTGGAGCCGCGAGCCGGTGACCGATCGGCGACCCTCCCGACACCTACAACCACAGTCTCGATGTCACCGTCGCCGGTCCCGACGGCGACATTCGCCTCGTGGCGCTGCACATCCCGACGCCACTGATCAGCTTCGAGGGCTGGCAGCACGACCTCGACACGGTCGGGCGGATCGGGCGTGACGCGTCGTCGCCGACCATGGTGGTCGGCGATCTCAACGTCCTCGTACTGGCATCCGGACTTCCGCGAGTTGCTCGACGCGGGATTCGTCGACGCGCACATCGTCGACGGCCAGGGGTTCTCGGCCTCATGGCCGGCCGGGAAGATCGTGCCCGCCTTCGTTCGTCTCGACCATGCACTCACGACCGGTGGCCTCGTGTCGACCGACGTCGCCGACTTCGAGATCCCCGGCAGCGATCACCGAGGGCTGGTCGTCACCGTTGCGCCAACTCGCTGAGCAGCGCGCGAAAGGCGCGCCGCGATGCGAGATGGCGTTCTTGGCCTCCGAGCCCATCTCGGCGAACGTCGTTCCCCCGCCCTCGTCGGGCTGGAACACCGAGTCGTACCCGAATCCGACCTCGCCGCGCTCCTCCGTGGTGATCACGCCGGGACACACGCCCTCGACGTACAGCTCGGAACCATCGGGCCACACCACGATCGCCACCGTCTTGAAGGCAGCTCGTCGATCGTCGACGCCATCGAGTTCGGCGAGCAGCTTGTTGCGATTGTCGGCGTAGCTGCATCCCTCACCGGCGTAGTGAGCGGCATCGACACCCGGCGCACCGCCGAGCGCATCGACCTCGAGGCCGGTGTCGTCGGCGACGGCCGGCAGGCCGGTCGCCTCACAGAGCGCGACCGCCTTCAGCCGAGCATTGCCGACCAACGAGCCGGCATCCTCGACGACATCGGGGACGCCGACGGGACGGGGCAACAAGTCGACGACCCCTGCGAGCAGTTGCCGGATCTCGGCGACCTTGTCCGGATTCGCCGAAGCGCACACGAGCTGCATCATCGAGGAGCCTCAGCGAGCGGCGCGCGGCGAAGGCGGCGTGGCGATGGTCGCCGCCTGCAGATCCGCGATCTGCACGAGCCCACCCTCCGCGAGCGCCACGAGCGCATCGAGTTCGCCCGCGAGAACGCCATGCCCTCGGCGGTGCCCTGCACCTCCACGAAGCGCGCCTCACCCCCGGCGATCGGGCGGAGCATCACCACGTTCATGTCGACCTCGGCCGTGCTGTCCTCCACGTACGGCAGGTCGAGCACGGGAGTGCCTCCGACGATGCCGACGCTGATCGCCGTGCAGAACGAGTGCGAGCGGATTCGCGGGCAGATCGCCGCGCTGGACGACACGCTCGAGCGCGTCGTGCAGAGCGATGAAGCCACCACAGATGCTGGCCGTGCGGGTGCCGCCGTCGGCCTGCAGGGCATCGCAGTCGACGACGACCTGGCGTTCGCCGAGCGCCTTCATGTCGCAGGCCGCGCGCAGCGACCGGCCGATGAGGCGCTGGATCTCGACGGTCCGCCCGCTCTGCTTGCCGCCGCGCAGCCTCACGATCGATCCGCTCGGGCGACGCACCCGGAAGCATCGAGTACTCCGCGGTCACCCAGCCCTTGCCCGTGTTTCGCATCCACCGTGGCACGTCGTCGTCGATCGACGCGGTACACAGCACTCGGGTCTTGCCGAACGAGACAAGGCACGAGCCGTCGGCCATCTCGGTGAAATCTCGTTCGAAGGTGATCGGTCGCAGCTCGTCGTTGCTGCGTCCATCGGGGCGGGCCATGGAGGTCTCCATTCAGGGTAGGTACTTCAGAGGCAGAGACTCAGGCGGAGTCGAGGGGTGGGGTGAACTCGACCAAGGGTGCCACACGGTGTCGTCACGCGGGCGACCGCCACGACTCGGTGTGGTCGAGTTCGGGCCCGAGCAGTTGAGCACCGAGCTCGCGGAAGGTCTCGACGTCACCGCTCGACACGAACCGATGGCGCCCGACCCGACTCGCCGCTGCGCAACAGGCCGAGTTCGCCGAGCCGATGCATCACCTCGAAGGCAGTCTCGTCCGCCGAGCTCACGAGCGTGACCTCGGGCCCCATGACATCGCTGATCGTGCGGGCGAGGAACGGGTAGTGCGTGCATCCCAGCAGCAGCGCGTCGACATTGGCGTCGCGGATGGGGGCGAGCAGTCGTTCGGCGAGCACCATCACCTCGTCGCCGCTGGTCTGGCCGCGCTCGACGAATTCCACGAAGCCGGGGCACGCTGCGCTCGTCAACGACACGGGCGCTCCGGTCTCGACGACCGCATGGAGATACGCCCCTGACGCCATCGTGCCGACCGTGCCGATGACACCCACGCGACCGGTCACGGTGGTCTGCACGAGTGCGCGCGCTCCCGGCGCGATCACGTCGATGACGGGCACGGGCAGCTCACTGCGCAGGTCGTCGAGGCCGGCCGCGGTCGCCGTGTTGCAGGCGACCACGATCGCCTTGGCGTCGTAGTCGTTGACCAGGCTCCACGCCAGTTCGTGGGCGTAGCCGCGCACATCGTCGAGGGGTTTGGAGCCGTAGGGGTACCGGCCCGTGTCGCCGATGTACACCAGATCCTCGGCCGGAAGCAGGTCGATCGTCGCCCGGGCAACGGTCAAGCCGCCGAACCCGGAATCGAACATCCCGATCGGCCGCTCCACGGTCGTGCAGCCTACGGCAGTCGTCCGGCGCCCAGTGGACGCCGGACGGCTGCCGTCAGATCAGGGGGCCGGGCAGTTGTCCGCCGTCGGGTTGACCGGCGTCAGGACCTTGTCGATCAGATAGAGCACACCGTTGCCGGCGGGGGGAGCCTGGATGTAGATCCCGGCGCCGCCGACGGTCGACGGATTGCTGGTGATCGGCTGCGGATCGCCGCACAGGACCGGGATGCTCGGAAGGTTCAAGAGATCGGACAGGAGCACGATCTCGGTGTCGTTGGCGTGCGCCAGCAGGATCTTGTTGAGCGCATCGGCGGGCAACGTGGTCGTGGTGGCGTCCGGCACGGTCGACACCGGTTCCTGGTTCCTGAACGCGTCGATCGCCTCGTTGGTCGGAGCAAAGATCGTGAACGTTCTCGTCGGGTCGTCGAGCGCCGGCTGATATCCGGCCTGGATGACGAACTGCTCGAACTGGCTCAGCGACGGCGACGCCTCGATGACGTCCCACAGTGTCTGGGTCGGCGTCGGCGGAACGATGTCGATCGATGTCGTCGTGGTTTCCGGCGGCACCGTCGTCGGTGCGGTCGTCGCGGGCAACGTGGTCTCGACGGTGGTCGTGGTCGCCTCGGTCGTCTCGACGACCGTGGTCTCGACGACCGTGGTCTCGACGACGGTGGTGTCGACAACCGTGGTCGGCGCCGGCGTGCCGGCGACGAGCTTGCAGGTCACCGAATCACCGGCATCGAACACGTGGTTCGGGAAGGTCACCGTGGCAGCTCGATCGATGGTGTCGTCGTTCGAATCGAGTTCGATGTTCATCGACACGGTCGTAGCGGGCCCGTCGAACGGCCGCAGCAGGCAGTCGACGTTCGGGCCGGGCGGCGTCCAGCCGGGGGGAACCTGCGCGACCGCTGTCACGGTCGACTGCCAGGCGGAGGGGTCGGCGACGGTGTCGTCGGCCTCCCATTCGAATGCGACACGACCATCAGATCCGGTCTGATCCCCGGCCGTGCCTCCGGGTGGCACGCCCTTGGGACGCAGCCAGACGAACGCCTTCGATGCATCGGCAGGGCCCTGGACATCGACGAGGAAGCCGACGTCGATCTTCGCGCCGGTCTCGTCGGAGGTCTCGAAGACCAGGAAGGTCGACGTCGCCGACGCCTCTTCTTCGTCGTCGCTGCCGCCGAGCACGAGCCAGGCGACCAGGCCACCGATCGCCAGGAGCGCAATGATCAACGCGGCGATCGGACCCGGCCGCTTGTACCACGGGACCGGCTCCTCCGGAACCTCGTCGGGATCGACCGGGGCATCAGGCGGAATGATCGGCGGAATCCCGTCATCGGCGAGCGCGTCGGTCGCCGGCATCTGCGTCGTCGGCTCCATGCCGGCGCGTCAGGGAGCGTGGGCTCCGACGGGGAGGCGGCGGAGGGGGCGGCGGCACACTGGCTCCGGGCGCGTCAGGAAGTGTCGGATCCGAATCGCTCATCGCGGCATTGTGACAGGCCCACTGCGCTCAGTGGCGGATTTCGACACTTCTTGCACAGAGCTTGACGACCGTGGATCGAGTGTGCGCCGACTGTCCGCGGCACCTGCCTGCAATGATCGGCCCGTGCCCACCATTGCCGTCAACGACATCGACATCTGTTACGAGAGCTTCGGCCCCGACGACGCGCCGACCGCCCTGCTCGTCATGGGTCTCGGCGCCCAGTTGACGGTCTGGCCCGCCGGGTTGATCAGCGAACTCCTCGATCGTGGATTCCGGGTGATCCGCTTCGACAACCGCGACGCCGGGTTGTCGACGAAGTCGGCCGGCGACCCACCCGACGTGATGGCCCTCTACGCCCAGTTCATCAGCGGTCAACCGATCGACGCGCCGTACACGCTCTCCACGCTGGCCGCCGACGCGGTCGGGCTCCTCGACGTACTCGACATCCCCGCGGCACACATCGTCGGCGCGTCGATGGGCGGCATGATCGTGCAGACGATGGCCATCGAGCACCCCGATCGGGTGCTGTCGCTCACGACGATCATGTCGACGACGGGCCACACGGAGGTCGGCCAACCCGACCCGGAGTCGATGATGGCCATGCTCACGCCGGCGCCCACCGATCGTGACGGCGCGATCCGTCAGAGTGTCGAGACCACGCGGATCATCGCCGGTGACCTGTTCGACGAGGAACGATCGCGTTCGGTCGCCACCGAGTCGTACGACCGCTGCTTCAATCCGGCAGGCACTGCATTCCACCTCGTGGCCGTTGCGGCGTCGGGCGACCGCACCGAGGCGCTTGGCGCACTCGACGTCCCCACGCTGGTGATCCACGGCCGCCAGGACTCGCTGATCGGACTGTCGGGCGGCGAGGCCACGGCGGCCGCGATTCCCGGGTGCCGATCTGCTGGTCTTCGGGCGGATGGGTCACGACCTTCCCGAGCTCTACTGGCCGCAGATGGCCGACGCGATCTTCAACATCGCGGTGCGCGGCGAGGAGCGCTGACATGCCCGACCTCGAGAACGACATGCGACTCGACCCCCGCGTGAAGTGGGCGCTCCGCAACGTTCCGGTCACGAACCTGACCGATGTCGACAGCCGCGAAACGCTGCTCGAGATCAGCAACCATCCCAAGGCAGTCGCCATCCGCGAGAAGGGCGCCGCGCTGTACGACTCGCTCGACACCGAGGACGTCGCATCGTCGGCCGGGCTGTCGATCACGGTCCACGAGTTCACGTCGACGCCCGACGGCAACACGGTCAAGATCCGCTACGTCAGGCCCGAGGGCGACGACGTCGTGCCGTGCGTGTACTACATCCACGGCGGCGGCATGCAGAACGGCAGCGCCTTCGAGGCGACTCTACCGGATCTGGGCCAGGGTGCTCGCGGCCGAGGGTCTCGCGGTCGCCATGGTCGACTTCCGCAACGCGGTCACGGCGTCGTCGGCGCCCGAGGTCGAGCCGTTCCCTGCCGGGTTGCACGACTGCGTGTCGGGCCTGCGATGGGTCGTGGAGAACGCCGGGGAGCTGCACATCGACCCGGCACAGGTGATCGTCGCCGGCGAGAGCGGCGGCGGCAATCTGACGCTGGCCACCGGCATGATGCTGCTGCGCGACGGCGACATCGGGCTGATCAAGGGCCTGTATGCGCTGTGCCCGTACATCGCCGGACAGTGGCCGCAGGAGCGGTTCCCGTCGTCGATCGAGAACGAGGGCTACCTGCTGAACCTGCACCACAATCGTGGCGCGATGGCGTACGGCATCGAGCACTTCGAGGAGGGCAACCCGCTCGCCTGGCCGTCGCACGCCACCGAGGCCGACGTCAGCGGGCTGCCCGCCGACGTTCATCAGCGTCAACGAAGCCGACCCGCTGCGCGACGAGGGCATCGACTTCTACCGCCTGCTGCTGCGAGCCGGTGTCGCCGCCCAGTGCCGCATCGTGATGGGCACGTCGCACGGCATGGACGTCTTCACCCCCGTGCTGCCCGACATCAGCCGCCAGACCGCCGCGAGCATCGCCCACTTCGCCCGGACCTGAACGCAGGTCAGCGTCAGAAGTAGATGATCTCTTCGGCGTTGGCTTCGGCGACGTCGAGGTCGTCGGTGTAGGCGCCGGTCGAGAGGTACTTCCAGCCACCATCACAGACGATGAACACGATGGTCCCGTGGTCGATCTGGCTGGCGACCTTCGCCGCGCCGGCGAGCGCGGCCCCGGCGGAGATGCCGGCGAAGACGCCACACTCCTTCACGAGGCGACGAGTCCACTCGATCGACTCGCGAGGGCGCACGACGCGCTTGCGGTCGAGGATGTCGAACCCGTTCCAGTTCTCGAAGATCGGCGGGATGTAGCCCTCGCCGATGTTGCGCAACCCCTCGACGCGTTCACCGAGCGGCGGCTCGACGGCCACGATCTGGATGTCGGGATTCTGTTCCTTGAAGTACCGACCGCAGCCCATCAGGGTGCCGCTGGTGCCGAGCCCGGCGACGAAGTGCGTCATCTCGGGGACGTCACGGAGGATCTCGGGGCCGGTGCCCTCGTAGTGAGCGCGCGGGTTGGCGTCGTTTGCGTACTGATAGGGGAAGTACCACTCCGGATGCTGCGCAGCGAGATCGAGCGCACGGGCAGACGGCGCCATTGGAGCCTTCTTCGCCGGGGGTGAGGATCAGCTCGGCGCCGAACACCTCGAGCATCTGGCGACGTTCGATCGACACGCTCGTCGGCATCATGATCTTGATCGGATACCCCTTGATGCCCGCGATCGCAGCAAGTGCGATGCCGGTGTTCCCCGACGACGGCTCGAGAATGGTCTGGCCGGGAAGGAGGCGACCTTCCTTCTCGGCGGTCTCGATCATCGACTTGGCGATGCGGTCCTTGACCGACCCGAACGGGTTCTGCATCTCCATCTTGCCGATGATCCGAACGTTGGGATTGGGCGAGAGCACGGAGACGTCGACCATCGGAGTGTTGCCGATCATGTCGAGCACACTGTCGTTGACCATCCCAGGCAGCGTGACCGGCATCGTGAAGTTCGGGTTCAAGGTGTTCGTCACAGCTCTCCCAACACCGACGTCGCCGGAGACATTCCGACTAATCCGATGCGACTAGTCGGGATTCTACCGGCACACCAGATTCCGGTCCACTCCTCCGGTTACGCCGGTGCCGGGCACCGGCGTAACCGGGTCAGACGATGGCGATTGGTTCTTCGGTGATCCGGCCGTCGACGATGCGGTAACTGCGGGCCTCGGGCGACTCCCGCTTGAGGCTGATGATCACGTAGTGCCACGACGGGTCGGGTGCCGCGGCCACGTCGGTCGGGCTCGGATACGGCTCGGAGTGCGTATGGCTGTGCACCACGCCGTTGATCTCCCAGTCACGGTCGTCGGCGTCCATCTCGGCTCGCAGATGATCCTTCGGGTCGATCGTGTAGACCCTCGCCGACTCAGCGATGTTCCTGCACGGGTAGTAGATCGGCGCGCTGGTCACCTGCTCCCCCGCCGGCCGCCGGTGGGCCGGCGATCAGCCCGCACGCCTCGTACGGATACGCGTCGAGCGCCGCGCCGACCATCTGGGCATACGCCGATCTGGAGATCTCGATCACGGCGTGGAGGTTAGGCGAGTCACAGGCACGAGCAGCCGGGCTCAGGAGGGCGCCGAGGTGACGCGGTCGATGAACGCGAGGGCGATGGAACGAAACTCGTCGCGCGACGCTCGCTCGTCGTGGATCAGGTGGCCCGCGCCGTCGAGCACGACGAACTCCGTGGCGGGCGAGATCGACGCGAAGTGCTGGGCCAGGGCGGGGTCGGCAACGGCGTCGGGCTTCGACGGATCGGCGCAGACGATCAGCGACGGCACCTGGAACGGCGCCTCGGAATCGAGGAACGTACTGATCGTGCCCGTCAGCACCGGATCGAGCACGCTGGCGTCGAGGGTCAGCAACGCTGCGGCCATTGAAGCGATCCCGTCGGGATGCAGCAATTCGCCGAACGTGCCACCAGAAGCTGTCGGCGCGGCAGCAAGGATTCCTTCGAGCACGTCGGAGGTGATGCCCGACGACTGGAGCCGTGGCGCCGACTCGCGAATCAACCTGAACGACTCGAGCAACGAGTTCCCCTCGAGCATCGTGTCGTCTCCAGCCCGGCCCGCTTCGACGGCGTCGACGTTCGGATTGCCGGCCAATCCGAGTGGCGGATCCTCCATCACGGCGGCCACGACCAGGTCAGGATGTTGCTGCGCCAGCGCCGCGGCGGTCGCACCGCCGAGCGAGTGCCCCATCACGATGCACGGCTGCCCGGCCGCCTGCTCGATGGCGGCGACGGCATCGCTCACGTAGCCGCCAGGGAAGTACTCCCCCGGTGCGCGATCGGATGCTCCGTGACCGCGGAAATCGAGACGGAGCACGCGGAATCGTTCCGCGAGCACTGGCACGAGCCACTCCCAGGTGCCGCCGGACATCGTGATGCCGTGCATGAGCAGGATCGGTGGGGCCGACGGATCGCCGTCCTCGGCGACGTGGAGTTCGAGCGGACCGTTGCGAATCTTCATGCGGCCGACGGTAGACCGCACGCCGATCCGCTCCACGATCCGAACCCATCGGAGCCGCCGGGCTGACGCTCGGTAGGGTTGCACCGCCCAGGATCCGCACACTGATGCGCCGACCGGGCAGCGAGGCACCACGATGGCGAAGGGCAAGAAGACCAAGAAGGACAAGGGCGCCGGCACCGACGGCACCCAGCTCATTGCCTCCTACAAGCGCGCCTACCGCGACTACGACATTCTCGACACCTACGAGGCCGGGATGGTCCTGACCGGAAGCGAGGTCAAGAGTCTTCGTGAGGGCAATGCCCAGATCGCCGAGGGTTACGCCCGTGTGCAGCGCGGCGAGGTGTGGCTCGACGGCATCCACATCCCGCCGTACACGAATGCCATCGGCTTCGGCGCCCATGACCCCGATCGAGCCCGCAAGTTGCTCATGAACCGCGCCGAGATCGACAAGCTCGATCATCGTGTCGCGCAAGGCGGCCTCACGATCGTGCCGTTGCGCCTGTACTGGAAAGGTGGCCGAGCGAAGATCGAACTCGGCCTCGCGAAAGGCCGCACGAAGGGCGACAAGCGACAGCACATGGCCGAGCGCGACGCCGACCGCGAGATCCAGACCGAGTTCAACCGGGCCAACAAGTACGGCCACGAGCGGTAGGGCTGCGCCGCCTCATGCGGCTGGCCGGTTCGGTAGTCCTGCGATCTCCAAGCGTCCATCATGACGAGGGACATCGGTCCGAGTTGGGAGAAACCTCCGGCCAGAACCGCGTCGGGCCGGAGTACAGTGGCTCCGTCGGCATCGAGCTTCGGTTCGGGACCGGCAATTACATATCGAACATGGGGCTGACTGGTTTCGACGTCAGTAACGCTGTTCGAGTTTGCGACCCGAGTTGCTCAGACTCGCTAAACGGGGCAACCAAAAGAATTGCCGATGAGCAGTTCGCTCTCGCCGCCTGATTCACATCAAGTGAGCGAAGAGTCATCGTGAGCAGAAATGTCGCACGGGGCCAATCCATCACAGCCCGGCAACAGAAGTGAGGGATGACGGCAGGAAAGACTGCTGCCAGCGGGAAAGACTGCTGACTTTCAGGAAAGACTGAGCGTGGTCCGCCTCGAGCGGACAGCCGACCCGTCGGTGTCACAGCGTCAGTGGCAACACCGGGAATGGTCGTAGCAAGTTCGTTCACCGGCTGATGGACGGGGGTTCGATTCCCCCCAGCTCCACTCAGATTTTGACGCATATTCCCTGCTCAGGGCATATGCGCGTTCGTCGTCCGTGGTCCGGAGGGCGGAAATGGGCTGATGACAACATCGAGACCGCTGCGCTGTCCTGCGCGCCCTGCGCTGTCCCGGCAGGCAACACGACCATCGTTCGCTCCGAACGAAGGCAGCGACAACGCCGACACCGCGGTCTCAGCCGCTGGGGCGTCCGCAGAGCCGCTCACAGTTTGGACTGATTCGAACGTGCCGCTCCCGGGAGGTGCGGCGCCGTCGCTGTGTACGGTTGCGGCGATGGCCGCGGTCCCCGGTTCGGCGTCCGCTCATCCGGCGACTTGGAAGTTCGGATACCCGGTCTATCACGCCGAGTCACGTGCGCAGTGGCGTTCTTGGCTCGAGGCGAATCACGACGCCAGGCCGGGCGTCTGGCTGTGCTCGTGGAGGGCGGTCACCGGTAGACCGGCGTGCCCGTATCCCGAGGTCGTCGAAGAGGCGATCTGCTTCGGTTGGATCGACTCGACCGCGAGCCGCCTCGACGACGACCGAGGCCTGCAACTCCTCACACCACGCAAACCGAAGAGCACCTGGACCAGGCTGAACCGGCAGCGGGTGACGAACATGGAGGCGGCCGGGCTGATGACCGATGCCGGGCGTCGCGCCGTCGACGTGGCGAAAGGCAACGGCTGGTGGACGATCCTCGATCCCGTGGAGGACCTCGTGGAGCCCGACGACCTCTCCGCCACGCTCGACGCCAACCCGATGGCCCGACGTCGCATGGGACGGGTTCCCCCCGACTGCCCGCAAGGCGATGCTGTGGTGGCTGATCAGCGCAGCGAAGAAGGACACCAGGGAGCGCAGGATCGACGCGATCGTGACCAAGGCTGCGAAAGGCGAGCGCGCCCAGGGCTGAGATGCCTCGAACCCTCGGACCCCGTCGGTCCGAGGTGAAGTTCCTCCGTGTTCACCTCGTGGCTGCGGCGGCAGCCTCGAGGCCGTCGAGAATCAGGTCGAGGCCGAAGTCGAACTCGCGGCCGAAGTCGTAGCCCGGTTGGAGCACGTGCTCGGCGGTGAACTCGACGAGGTTCGGGTACTCCCCCACCGGCATCACGGCAGCCATCGACTGTGCGAGATCCGCCATCTCGTCGCCGCCGGTGGCCGGGAGGCTCGCCTCCTGTAGTGCGAACCCGTAGATGAACGCATCGATCACGGCGTAGGCGTGGGCGGTCATCTCGATCGAGAAGCCGCCGGCCCGAAAGCATCCGAGCACGGCGTCGTGATGTTCCAAGGTGGCCGGGCCGGGCGAGGTGCGCGACTCCATCAGCGGTGCCGCCCACGGATGGCGGGCCAGCACGGTTCGGGCCGACGCGCAGCGCTGCCGGATTGCGTTCTTCCAGTCGACGTCGGTTGGTGGGACGTCGATCTCGCTGAAGACCACGTCGACCATGCCGTCGATGATCGCCTCCTTGTTGGCGACGTGGTGGTAGATCGTCATCGGCTTCACGTCGAGCTCCACGGCGAGCTTGCGGATCGTCAACGCATCGACCCCGATCGCATCGGCGAGTGCCACCGCCGTGGCGATCACCCGCTTCCGGGTGAGGCCGGGACGAGTGACGGCCGTCGCCTCCCGCTGCCCGCTCGCGGTGGTGGCGATGATCTCGGTGGTTCGTGGCATCCGCGGTCTTCTCCGTTCTCGGTTGACAATCGTACTTAGTACGATTATGGTTGTGCAACTGATCGTACTAAGTACGACAGACCTGAGCAAGCATCGACCCGAGGACTCAACATGACAACCACAACGACCAACCCCACCATCTCGACCACAGCAACCGGCACCGAGCCGGCAACTGCGTCGACCACGATGCAGGCGATCGTGCAGCGCTCGTACGGTTCAGCCGACCAGCTCGAGTTTGACGTCGTCGACCGGCCGGCGATCGGCGCCGACGAGGTCCTGGTCGAGGTGCACGCCGCCGGTGTCGATCGGGGTGTCTTGCACCTGATGACCGGCACTCCCTACCTGATCCGGCTGCTCGGGTTCGGGTTCACGAAGCCGAAGCAGCCGATCCAGGGCCTCGATGTCGCCGGCCGGGTCGTCGCTGTCGGCGCCGACGTCGACCCGATTCTCCCCCGGCGATGAAGTGTTCGGCATCGCCAGCGGATCCTTCGCCGAGTACGCCACCGCGAAGCAGGACAAGCTCGCTCTCAAGCCGAGCACCGCCACCTTCGAGCAGGCCGCTGCGGCGACCATCTCAGGCATCACGGCGCTCCAGGCGCTGACCGACGTGGGCGACGTTCAGGCGGGCCAAGCGACGCTGGTGATCGGTGCGTCCGGTGGCGTCGGCACCTTTGCCGTCCAGTTGGCCAAGGCGCTCGGCGCCGTGGTCACCGGCGTGGCCAGCACCGCCAAGCTCGACCTCGTCCGCTCGCTCGGTGCCGATCACGTCATCGACTACACGCAAGACGACCCAACCGATGGCAGCCGGCAGTACGACCTGATCATCGACATCGGCGGCCGCACCCCGGTCCGCCGCCTCCGCCGCGCCCTGACCGGCCGTGGAACGCTCGTCATCGTCGGCGGCGAGAACGGCGGTCGTTGGGCCGGTGGCATCGGCCGCCAACTGCGAGCGATGCTGCTGTCGCCGTTCACTGAACAACGCCTCACGACGTTCATCAGCAACGAGGCCCGTTCATCGATCGAGCGGCTCGCCGAGTTCATCGAATCCGGCGACGTCGTCCCTGCCGTCGGCGAACGGTTCACCCTCGAGAACACCGCCGACGCCATCCGCCAGATGGAAGCCGGCGCCACGCTCGGCAAATCGGTCGTCGTCGTCCGCGCCGATCAAGACCGTATTGACTCCTGAACCCACTGACGGCGTTGCCGACCGACCAGCCGCGCTCGTCGGACTGCACGCAGACGCGAGTGCTGTCGACCTTTCATCGCCTACACCCGACGCGAGGGTGATCGGAACCGACCTCGGTATGCGCTCGGCCCGGTGAGGCCCGGCGAGGCCCGGGCGCCGCTCAAGCGGTGCGTCGGCTTGGTGGTCCGGTGTTGTGGATCGAGCCGTCGGGGAGTCGGAGGGTGAGTTCGCGGTGGGGTCCGAGCTCGATGACCCAGCCGTCGTGGTGGACCTTGGCGTGATGCTTGGCACAGATCGGGATCAGATTGTCCAGATCGGTGACCCCGCCATGACGCCACCAGACGATGTGATGCAACTTGCAACGGTCGTAGCCGACCGTGCAACCGGGGATCGCACACCCCCGATACAAGCCACGTAGTGCTCGTCGTTGCGCCCGGTTCGCCAAGCGGGTGTTGCGTCCCAGGTTCAGCTCGCCCGGCGCGTACAACACGACACCGTTACGCACCACGACCCCATGGACGTCGCCGTCACCGGCGAGCTCGGCGAGCACCCGGGCAGGGATCTCGACGGGGATCGGCCACTCGGCGACCGGACCCGGCCCGTCGACGGCGGGATCGGCGTCGGCGTCGATCACGACCACGTACTCGGCTCGTCCCGACCGGGCCACCCCGGCGGTGCCGTCGATCAACGCGATCAGCGCGTGGCCGGTCAGGAACTTGTGTTTCTCGACCGGATCATCCGGACACCCCTCTGGCACCTTGCTCGGCGAACATCGCCTCGACCGTTGCCGCCAACTTCGCGGCGAGGCGTACCCCGGTGACCGGATCGAACTGCCCGCGCAGGTTCCACATCCCGTCGGCATCGACCCACGACGACGCCCGCACACTGCGACGCTGCCGTTCCAACCGATCCAACCCGTCGTCAGCCTGGACCCGTCTGGCTTCCAACGCCACCCGACGAGCGAACTGCTCCACCGTCGACGCGGCAGCCACCGCCGCCAACGCGTCGACCCGTTCGAACAACTCGCCACGCTGCGCCACCGGCAACTGCGCCGCGGCCCGCGTCGACCACATCAACATGACCAGCCGTGATCTGGCCGTCACCCAACACCTCGGCGAGCTTTGGTGTCGACGCCAACGTCGCGGCTCGTTGCGTCGACTTCACTGCCACACCGATCGACGACCTCGCAGCATTCGCCACACGCGCCTCAGCGAACCCGTCCGACGACAGTTTCGCCACCAACACCGCATGCTGGGCGTCGGCCCACGCCTGCACCTCGCGCACCGCGACCAGACCCGAC
Organism: Ilumatobacteraceae bacterium; assembly: GCA_963747375.1. GTDB lineage: Bacteria > Actinomycetota > Acidimicrobiia > Acidimicrobiales > Ilumatobacteraceae > Sva-07. Next base: position 234,293 of record CAVVFL010000002.1, on the reverse strand, counting down.
TCGATCAGATCATCCGACGCAGCCACGTCATCGCGCACCGCAACAATGCGCTCCACACGCTCCGCGACAGCAACCGAATCCATACATCGCACAGTACGCAGGGGGTGTCACAGAGTTGCCCGGGACGGCGATCATCGACTCCGCGAGCTGTCGACCATTTCCGGTGGAGCCCACCGCAATGAGCGACAGACCAGCCACGACCAGAGTGGTTCTAGATCGGATCCGGTCACGATCCTGAAGGCCCACCGGCGGTCGTCGGCACAATCGGGGGCGGCCTCCACCATCGTCAACCTCCCGGGCGCCTACAAGCTGTACATCACCACGAACGACCCGGACTCTCCCAAACCAAGGGTGGGGTGGCACCTCGCTGGCCACCGCGGAGGTCATCACCGTCACCGACACCAACCTTCCCGTCGACATCGTGATGCACTCCGAGGACAGGAGTCCTCGGTTCCGACCAGTGCGCCAACCATCAAGACGATGGGCTCACGGCGTGTTCGTCGAATCAGGCGTTGGGATCGAGGCCGAGCGAGTCGTACACCACCAGCAGCAGCCCGAGAGCGACCTCACGGTCCCCGTCGGATTCGATGTACTTGTCGAGGCCGCTGGCGACAGCGTCGAGCTTGTCGGTAGCCCGGTTCGACTCGCCGGCGGATGCAGCCGAGATGGCGTCGTCGACCTTCGTCGACAGGTCGCGGACTTCCTTGCTCTTGATCTCGTTCGGCGGCAGCCCCTCGAGGAATGCGACGAACTCGTCGCGAGCCACGGCGATCGGCGACAGGTCCACGGCGAGGGTCTGCGCAGGCACAGTGGCCGGCGGGACGGTTTCAGCCGGTGCCGATTCGATCGGCGCCGGCGCGTCGAGGGCCAGCGTGGTCTCCGGGGGCAGCGTCGTGTCCGGTGCGACAGACGTCGACCCGCTCCGCGCTGACTCGACGATGTCGCCGGACGAATCCCGAGCGGCGAACGCGATCACACCGACCACGACGATCGCGAGCGCGGCGAATGCCCACACCAGGCCGCGCGATCGATGTCGCCCGGGTTCGGGTGGTTGGGGTGCGGGGGCAGATCCGACTGCAGCGCTGGTTGCGGCAGTCACCACCGTCGCTGGAAGATCGGCGGCCGGGAGGCGAGTGGTCGGAGGTAGCGCCGCTGCCCGTGGTCCGGCGTTCAGCGCTCCCAGTTGGGTCGCAACGTCGGCGGCGGAAGGCCGATCGGCGGGGGTGCCCGACATCGCCGGTCCGAGGATCTGCGCCCAACCGGAATCGGTGACCATGACTCGCGTGCCCCGATGTGAGGTTGCCGGCTCGCCGGTGACGAGTTCCAACAGGAGAGCACCGAGCGAGTACACGTCGGCTGCCGGCGAGTAGTCGCCGCGAGCAAGGACCTCGGGCGCGGCGTACGCGGGTGTCGCGTGTACGAGTCCTGCTTGCGTCAGGATGTCGCCGCTCTCGAGCGAGCGAGCGATCCCGAAATCGGTGAGCTTCGCCCCGCCGGGAGCCATGAGCACGTTGGCCGGCTTGATGTCGCCGTGCACGATTCCGACCGCGTGCAACTCGGCCACGCCCGCGGCGATCTGCGACCCGATGATCGCCGCGTCGTCCGGCCGGACCGTCGTGGCCGCGAGCGATGGCGCGTCGATGAACTCCATGATCAGGTACGGACCGATGTCATCGGCTCCGACATCGAACACCGTCACCAGGTTCGGGTGCGACACCGTGGCCGCCATCCGCGATTCCCGCTCGAACCGTGCGTACACCTCGGAGTCGGGGGGCGCCGGATGCGGCCGCTTCATCGCCACGAACCGGCCGAGGAGCGTGTCTCGTGCTCGCCACACGGTGGCCATCCCGCCCGAGCCGATCACCTCGAGTCGTTCGTACCGGTCAGCAGGTGGGGCCATCGATGCAATGTTCCCATGCCCAGCGTCGGCGAAACCCTCGCGACACCGTCGGCGTGTCGACACGTCGACAGAACCGGGGCGACGAGCGATACTGTGACACCGAAAGGTTGTCGCATCATGTCGGCTGAACTTCCCGAAATGGACACCGTGCTCGACACCGTCAGCACGCTGCGAGCGCAGGGATTCGACGCTGATTTCTCCGCGTCGGACGACGGGCACCTCGTCTGCGATCACTGCGGGGCGACCTTCGACCCCGTGACGGCCGACGTCGAACGGATCCACCGCTTCGAGGGCCTGAGCGACCCGGCCGACGAGTCGATCCTCTACGCGGCGACGGCCGATTGCGGTCACCGAGGGATCTACACCGCCGCATACGGACCCGACACCCCATCGCGGGATGTCGCCGTCATCCGACAGCTTCGCCGCCGACGAACCCGTTGAAAGGCCCGAGCATGAACCAGGTCAACCGCATTCTCGACCAGACCGCCATCGAGGACTTCGAGGCGTACCGGCGCGGCGGTGGCGGTACGGGCCTCGATACCGCCCGCCGCCAATCGGCGGAGTCGACGATCGAACTCGTGGAGCGATCGGGACTGCGCGGTCGGGGCGGGGCCGGATTCCCCACCGGCAAGAAGTGGCGCACGATCGCAGTGGGAGAACCGAGTGCCTCGCGGCCCGTGGTGATCAACGCCGCCGAAGGCGAACCCGGAACGTTCAAGGATCGCATGTTGCTCCGCCGGAATCCGTACGTCGTACTCGAAGGCGCCCTGATCGCCGCGTTGGCGGTCGGTGCCGACGAGATCGTCGTGGCCGTCAAGGCGTCGTTCACCCGCGAACTCGACCGGCTTCGCACCGCGTTCGACGAACTCGAACGCGCGGGGTGGACGACCGGTTTGGCGATGCAGATCGTCGAAGGCCCGGGCGAGTATCTGTTCGGTGAGGAGACCGCTCTCCTCGAGGTCATCGATGGTCGTCCGCCGTTCCCGCGAGTGATGGCACCGTACCGTCGGGGGATTCGCGAGCCGGACATCGGCACGGCCGACCCGACCCGCGAATGGCGGCAGTGGGGTGACGGACCCGTTGCGCTCGTCGACAACGTCGAGACCCTCGCCAACGTTCCGGGAATTCTTCGTCACGGCGCGGACTGGTATCGCTCGACGGGTACGCAACGATCTCCGGGGACGATCATCTGCACCGTCACCGGGGACACCCGTCGCGATGGTGTGGGCGAGTTCGCCATGGGCACGCCGTTGCGCGACGTCATCGAATCGCTCGGCGGCGGTGTCGAACCGGGTCGCGAGATCGCCGTGGTGCTGTCCGGCGTGTCGAACCCACCGATCGGCCCACTCCAGCTCGACACGCCCCTCACCTACGAGGACATGGCTGCCGCCGGCACCGGGCTCGGATCGGCAAGTTTCATCGTCATCGACGACCAGACACCCCTGAGAGGTGTCGCCGCTGGGGTGGCACGCTTCCTCGCAACCGAGTCCTGCGGCCAGTGCGAACCGTGCAAGCGTGACGGCTCGGCGATCGCCGCTGGTCTGCTGGACTTCGCCGGTGACCTCGACGACGTTCGAGATCACCTGACCACGGTGGGCGGTGGGGCGCGATGCGCTCTCGCCGGCCAGACCGAGCGCGTCGTCGGACGGCTCCTCGAACTCGCCGCGGGCCGGGCAGACGAGCCGACGCTCGACGTGGTGCACTCGGAGTACCCGGTCGTGCCGCTCGTCGATCTCATCGACGGTCACGCGATGCTCGATCTCGCACATCTCGACAAGCGTTCCGATTGGACGTATCCCGGCGAACAGCCCGACTCGGGCATCTGGCCGGTCCACCGGTTGGCCAATCAACCGGTCGAGATCACGCGACCCCACACACCTCAACTCGATGTCCCAGCGGGATCTGCTGTGCCGGCAGATTCTGATGTTCCGCCAGACTCCTCGTGGGTGCAGGCGGCGGATCCATTCGCGCCACTCCACGAACTCCACGATCGCCTCGAGGAGGATCTGCGCGTCGTGCGCACCGCCGCGCCGGAGCAGAGGAACGACGCCCTCGAGCGCCTGCGCACCGACCTCGATCGCCATCGGCGAGCGACCGAGCGTCTGGTCTATCCACTGACCGCTCGCCTCGCCCCCGATCTCGGCGACGACGTCGTGTCGTTCCCGAAGCGCCACGGGCAACACGCGGCGCGGTTGCTCGATCGCCTCGATCTCGGTCGAGAACCGCTCGCACCGGCGTTGGTCGACGAGCTGTGCGCCGATGTCCATGCCTCGATCATCGAACTCGACAGACGGGTGCTTCCCCTGCTCGAACAGGCAGTGGCCGACAACCCCGACGAGCTGCTGCGGATCGCGGCGGGCGTCACCGAGGAGATCACCGACGCCCCGTGACTGGCCGCGGTGACAGGGTCTCGATGAACAACGGCGGTGCCGCCGACACGACAAGTTCACGGCGGCGGCGGCAAGAATCTCGTTCCATGTCGATCGCTGACGCACCCATCCACACGCTCAAGGGCGAGCCGACCTCGCTCGCCGCGTACGCCGGCCAGACCATCCTCGCCGTCAACGTCGCCTCGAAATGCGGACTGACACCTCAGTACGCCGGACTCGAAGAGTTGCAGAAGACCTACGGCGACAGGGGTTTCACGGTCATCGGCTTCCCCTGCAACCAGTTCCTCGAACAGGAACCGGGCACCGCCGAGGAGATCGAGACGTTCTGCTCCACGACCTACGGCGTCACGTTCCCGATGATGGAGAAGATCGACGTCAACGGCGACAACCGCCATCCGATCTACGACGTGCTCACCAAGGTCGCCGACGCCGAGGACCACAGCGGCGACATCCGTTGGAACTTCGAGAAGTTCCTGATCACGCCCGACGGGACCATCAGCCGCTACTCCCCGCTGACCGCCCCCGACGACCCCGCGCTGATCGCCGCCATCGAATCCAGCCTGTAGAAGTGCCGGCAGGCCCACAGCGCGACGTAGACGAGCCCGACCAGAACGGGCACCTCGATCAGCGGACTCACCACTCCGGCGAGCGCTTCGCCCGAGGTCACGCCGATCGACACGGCGATCGAAGTAGGCGAGCAGCGGCAGCGCGATGCGCACGACGTCCCACGGCTCGCTGGTGATCTTGTCGCCCTGCAGCGCGAACAGCACGACGATCGTGAACAGCAAGCCGTACAGGGCGACGGGGGCGAGACGGGGCAGGAACCGTTGCTCGTACCATTCGGTTCCCTTGGTCCGCCCCCGATCAGGCGGGTGAGGAAGCCGGCCGCGAGCGGAATCCCGAGAAACACCAGCACGACCTTGGCGATCTCCCACATCGACACATCGAGCGCTTCGGTGTCGAGCCCGAGCCAACCGGGCAACAACCCGAGCACCATCGCGCACGCCGATCCACGCCGGTAGGAACCTGTCGAGCAACGAAAGACGATGGAGCACATCGACCTCGACGACAGGTGGCACGGTCGCCGCCATGCGACACCCTCGACGCCCACGACTGCCCAACGACGCGTGAATCGTCCACAACCCCAGTGTGCGGTGGGTTGCGGCATTGCTCAGGGCACAAGGCCACGGCGACTCCGCCGACGGACGCTCAGCGAGGGACGTTCTTCTCTGGACACCCACCCACCGTCGGCGGACCGTTGAAGCATGAGCCATGACGTGGTCAACGGTCAGGTCGGCTCGACCCCGGTGGATGCGCGTGTGGGTCACGAAGGAACCCGCATCGATCTCGACGACCTCACCAAGCGATATCGGGTCGGCGACGTCGACGTCATTGCCCTCGACGGCATCAACCTGCACGTCGACGAGTCCGCGTTCGTCGCGATCGTCGGGCCGTCCGGCTGCGGCAAGACGACCCTGCTGAACATGATCGGAGCCTTGGACACACCGACGTCCGGATCCGTACGGGTGGCCGGTGTCGACGTCACCAGTGCGTCGCAGGCCGATCGGTCGATGCTGCGACGGCACAGCGTGAGCTTCATCTTCCAGACGTTCAATCTGTTTCCTGGCCTCACGGCCCTCGAGAACGTGCGTTTCGGGGCGGATGCCGCCCGTACACCGGATCCGGCCGAGCGGGCGCAACAGGCATTGGCGCAAGTCGGGCTCGCCGATCGTCAGCGTCACTTCCCGCACCAGTTGTCGGGAGGCGAGCAGCAGCGTGTCGCGATCGCGCGCGCATTGGCGACCGGCAATCCGATCCTGCTCGCCGACGAACCGACCGGTGAACTCGACTTCCGGACGGGTGTCCAGATCCTCGGCGTGCTCGAGGAGCAGGCGAGGGCGGGGATGACCGTGCTCGTCGTCACGCACAACCGCGAGATCGCTCGTGTCGCCGACCGTGTGGTCGAGCTGTCGAGCGGTCGCATCGTCTCGGACGGGCCACCGTCCGGCGGCAAGGCCGACATCGGTGATCTGCAATGGTGACCACCTCACGTCCGCCGACCCGTTGGCTCGGATGGTGGCTGCGTTGGTCGTGGCGCGACTTCCGATCACACTGGATCGCGATCGTCGCGATCGTGCTCGTCCTGGCGATCGGAACCGGGGTGTACGCAGGTTTGGGTAGCACCGCGGAGTGGCGACGGCAGTCCAACGACGCCAGCTTCGCGGCATTGGAGATGCACGACCTTCGAGTCGCGCTCAGCCCCGGGACGTTCGTCGAGCAGGGCCAGCTCCTCGACGCGATCGTGTCGATCGGCGGCGCCGACTCGATCCGATCCGTCACCGAACGGCTCGTCGTGGACAGCCAAGTGGACACGCAGACGATCGGCGACGGCGACTCGGTGCTGGTCCCGGCTCGGCTCGTCGGGATGACGTTCGAGTCGACTCAGCCAGTCGACGACGTCTGGGTCCGCGACGGCACCGCACCCTCGGACGACCCGGCCGATCGCAATGCCGTCCTCGAGGTCAAGTTCGCCGACCAGCACGGACTGCCGACCACCGGAACGGTCGCGGTCGCCGGCGACCGCGTGGTCACCTACACCGGACTGGGTGTCACCCCCGAGGACTTCTTCTACGAGGGTCCCCAGGGAACGGTCTTCGCCGCCGGAGAACTGGCGATCCTGTATCTCCCGCTGGCGGCGGCGCAGGACATCAGCGGACACGACACGATGGTCAACGACGCCGTGATGGTTCTCGTCGACGGCACCGACCGGGATGCCGTGGCCGCCGAGCTCACCGAAGCGATCTCCCGTCTCGGCGCCAGCGCCACCGTCTCGAGCCGTGACGACACCGACGCCGTTCGAGTGCTGTACGAGGACATCGACAACGACCAACGCTTCTGGAATGCCCTGTCGGCACTCGTGCTGTTCGCGGCGGCGCTCGCCGCGTTCAACCTGATCAACCGGATCGTGGAGGCCCAGCGCCGCGAGATCGGCATCGGGATGGCTCTCGGCGTCCCACGGGCACAACTCGCGATCCGCCCCATGCTCATCGGCGTCCAGGTCGCCATCCTCGGCACGATCGCCGGCCTCGGCGTCGGGTTCATCGTGGGAAACGCCTTCGGGGACCTCCTCGAATCGTTCCTGCCGCTCCCCGAACACCGCACACCGTTCCAGTACGGCGTGTATCTCCAGGCCGCCATGCTCGGGATCGCGATTCCGATCGCAGCCAGCGCCCTCCCGGTCTGGCGGGCGCTACGCGTCGAGCCGATCGAGGCGATCCGTACCGGTCACCTCGCGGCCAGATCCAACCGACTGACCGGCTGGACCGGACGATTCCGACTGCCCGGTTCGACCATGACCCAGATGCCGATCCGCAACGTGCTGCGCACGCCGCGGCGCACCGCGCTGACCGCAGTCGGCGTCGGCGCGGCGATCACCGCCCTCGTGGCCGTTCTCGGGATGCTCGACAGCTTCGGTCGAACCCTGGAGCAGGGAAACGACGAGTTCACCAAGGGCGACGCCGACCGGGTCGTCGTACAACTCGACACGTTCTACCCCAGCGACTCCCCTGTCGTCGTCGCGATCTCCGACGCTCCCGCAGTGGGACGGATCGATGCCGGACTGCGCCTGCCCGCCACGGCGCTGGCAGGCGAAGCCACGGACAACGTCGATCTCCTCGTCGAGTTCGTCGATCTCGACAACGCGGTGTGGACGCCGACCGTCGACGAGGGCACCGCGACCATCAGCGGGGACACACCAGGGATCATCCTGGCCCGCAAGGCCGCCGACGATCTGGGAGCACAGGTGGGCGACACCGTCACCCTTCGTCACCCGATCCGCACCGAGTCCGGCGGCTTCTCGCTCCGCGACACTCCGCTCGTCGTCGCCGGGATCCACGCCAACCCGATCAGGACCTTCGCCTTCCTGGACCTCGCCGACAGCGAACGATTCGGGCTCCAAGGTGTCGTCAACGTCGTACAGGCGTATCCGGCCGACGACGCCACCCGCTCCGACGTCCAGCGGGCGGTCTTCGGGCTCCCCGGCGTAACGTCCAGCCAACCCGTCGCCCGCATCAGCGAGGCAATCGACGAGGCCCTCGATCGGTTCCTCAGCTTCCTGATCGTCACCGCGGGCGCCGTCTTGATCCTGGCGTTGCTGATCGCGTTCAACGCCACCCGCATCACCGTCGAGGAACGGCGCCGGGAACACGCCACCATGCGCGCGTTCGGGCTCCCCATCCGAACCGTGCTCGGTGTCGTCGTGAAGGAGAGCGCCATCATCGGCGCCCTCGCGACCGCCATCGGTCTCGTCGGTGGCGTCGTCTTCCTCCAGTGGATGCTGACCTCACTCGCCACGACCACCGTCCCCGATGTCGGGATCGACGTCTACCTCTCGCCGACCACGATCCTCATCGTCGCAGTCGTCGGGATCGCCTCCGTCGCTGCCACCCCACTCCTCCTCGTGCGCCGACTCCGGCACATGAACCTCCCGGGCGCCCTCCGCGTCGTCGAATGATGATGCAGGTCACCTCGATCACCACTCGCGCGAGCGTGATGGACCAGAGCATGACGTCTGTCACCTGAACGTTGAAGGCAGTCCAGGTCGTTGGACTCTGTTTCCACGCCGAGCCTGCGCCGAAGCTGAAAGCGCAGACGAAGCGTCGCCCGGCGGCGGGAGGCCGGCGGGACCCGCTCGCCGAGCGAGTCAATGTCCCCATCCGGGCGTCTTCTTCGGACTCGTCCGGTCGAAGAAGTGAGGTCTGCCATGCGCCGGTTCGATGTCCGTTGGATCCCGTTGGCGATCGCTGCAGGTGCCTTCGTGGGATCTGCCCTGGTGAGTTCCGTGGCCGCGGCCAACGATGAATCGCCCCCGATCGATGAGCCCGTGCTCGTGACTGCGGCTCTCGATCCTGCTCCGACTTCTCCGTCCCCCACTGATCCATCCCCGACCAACGAGGGCGACGGCAGCTCGGCCGACGTCAACCAAGTTGGCGACGTGATCTCGATCGAGCCGTCTGACCCACCGTTCGACAACATCGCAGTGGTCGACATGGTGCTACCCCACATCGAGACGATGGTCGAGATGGACGTGTCCGACGTGAAGTCGGTCGAAGGAGACCCGACTGACCCGGCACTCGTCGAGGTGGTGGACGACGCGGCGGCGCTGGACGAACCTGCTGCCCCACTCACACCACCAACGCCTGACGTGTCGCTCATGACCGAAGAACCGGACGAGGGCCACGAGGGCGGGTCCGGCGGGAAGGGCAACCCGTACCGCATGACCTTCACCGTGAGCTGGCTCGATCCGAACGGGACGCCGATCGGCGTCCTCGACGCAGTGCTCCCGATCGACTGGCGAACGGTGTTCGAACTCACCGCATCCAGCGCTACAGGACAGGGCATGCCGACGTCGGCAACGTGCACCTATCCCGTCGAGAGCGACGTGCTCCACTGCGTGTTCGACAACCCGGGTCACGGTTCGGGCGCTGACGGACTCGTCGTTCCCGCCCGGCCCACCGCGACCTACACGGTCACCGTGGCCTGGCCGACGACCGGCTGGACCATCACCGGCGCGAATGCCGGACCGTACTCGGCACGCGACCTGTGCCCGCGTGGCGGCGGCGGAGAAGGCGGCGAGAAGCGGCGGTAGGAAGGCGGCGGACATGGCGGCGCCGAAGCAGGCGGCGGCGAAGAAGCGGCGGACATGACGGCGGCGGCGGCGAAGGCGGCGGCGGCGAAGAAGGCGGCGGCGGCGAAGCGGAAGGCGGACCTGGGGTCTACTGCGAGCACACGGTCGTGCTCCAGCAGATCGCCCCGCAGATCGCCCCGCCAACCGTGCCGCCGACCCTGCCGCCAACTGCGCCGCCCGCCATCGTCGAACCCGCGGTGGAGGCACTCCCACCGGTCGTGACACCACCGACAGCGACACAGACGGACCCGGAGATCGTCACCGCGCAGGTCGCAGCAGCGCCAAGTTCGCTTCCGGTCACGGGAGGCTCGGTCGCGATGATCCTCCTGATCGCCGCGCTGCTGGTCGCCATCGGTTCGGTGGCCGCAGGGCTGGCCCGACGGACGTCATAGGGACAACTCCGAGCGACGTTGCCAAACGTCGTCCACACCTCCAAAGCCCTGGTGGATCGCAAGGTCCGCCAGGGCTTCTTCGTCCAGCGCTGAGCAGTCGGGCGGCGATGAAGATGTACGTTCCCACCCCGTCGACGACCGGCCCGGCCGCGTACGCTGCGATCAGACATGAAAGGACGTTCCGTGGAAGGATCACCAACAACCGGCTCGGCCAGCGTGCGTATCGCCGCGTCGCCGCAGGAGGTCTTCGCCCACCTCACCGATCTCTCCAAGCTTCCCGAGCTCAGCCCCGAGAACGTGCGGTGCGAGTTCCACGAAGGCTCCGACCGCATCGCGGTCGGAGCTTCGTTCCGCGGCTACAACCGGTCCGGCGACTACGAATGGCACGCCGACTGTGTGGTCACGGAGTTCGAGCCCGACCGGTACTTCGCCTACGCAGTACCACCCGACTTCGAGCACGCCACCGTCTGGAGCTATCTCGTCGAACCCGACGGTGACGGGTGCGTGGTCACCGAGTCGTTCGACGCTCCCTTGCTCACCCACCCCGAGATCTACCCAGGCCGCATCGAAGGGCGACGGGACAACCTCGAACGGGCCTGCGAGGTGACCCTGGCCAACCTCAAGGCCACCATCGAGCGGTAGCAGACGGCCGACGACACGGCGGACGTGTGAGATGGCCGGAGACCTTCGTCAGGTCGGGTCGTCGTTGTCGAGCGCGTCGAGCACCTTGTGAACGGTTTCGGCGAGTTTGCCGGTGATGCCGTCGTGTTCGGCGATCTCCTCCATGCGGGCGTCGACGATGCCGAGCTGCGCCCGGCCCATCTCGACGAGCGAGATCTTCCCGTCGGCGTCGAGGTCGTAGGCGTCGATCTCCTCCGGTGACGCCGTCTCGACATCGTCGTGATGGCGGAACACGTGACCCTCTTCGATGTCGCTGTCGTCCATCGGCCCAGTATGCCCCGATGACCAGGAAGGATCGCCGGCACGCCTCGATTCGACCGTGTGGCTACGCGCGCGAGCCCGATTGGAGCAAGACTGGGGAGGTGGAACGACCAGCGCCAGCCATCTACGAACTCTCGGCGATCCCCGAGCTCGGCGCGTTCATGTTGTCGGCGCCGTGGCTGGCGACAGCACCACGCGGCACGGGGCGACGCGTCCTCGTCCTTCCCGGCTTCACTGCCGGCGACGTGTCGACCGCGCCGCTGCGTCTCGCGCTGCGGGCACTCGGACATCGCCCGTCGCCGTGGGGGCTCGGCCTCAACGTCGGGCCCGACGACGAAACGGTCCGCCAACTCCTGCGCCTGCTCGAACGATTGGTCCAGCAGAACGGCGGACCGATCGACATCGTCGGCTGGAGCCTCGGCGGCATCATGGCGCGGCTCCTCGCGCTGCATCACCCCGACCGTGTCCGCCAGGTGATCTCGCTCGGCAGCCCCATCCGCATCGAAGACCCGCAGGCCAACCTCAGCGACGCCGTACAACGCCTGGCCCAACTCTCCGGACTCCAGCGCAACCGCCGCGGGCACGACCTGACCGTGGTGCCCGTGCCCTCGACGGTGATCTATTCACGACAGGACGGCGTCGTCGCTGCCGCGTCGTGCCTCCAGCCGGTCGGTCCCACCGCCGAGAACATCGAGGTGCGTGGTGCTCACATCGGGCTCGGCCACAACCCCTCCGTGGTGTGGGCCGTCGCCGACCGGCTCGCCCAACGCGACGGCGAGTGGCAGCCCTTCGAGCCACCGTCCCTGCTCTCGTGGTGCTACCCGTCGCTCGACGGCCCATCCACCGGCGCGACCACCCGTATCGCCGGAGCCTGATCGCCATGCCCACCGCACAGATGCAGAGTCGCCACTCGCGGCTGCTCGCGATCGAGACACCGACGGCGCTCGGCCACACCTCGACGTTGACGGTCCTGAACACGTCCACGGCACCACATCGCATCAACGCCGCACTCCTGCGCCGTGAAGTGGAGGCCCGACTCGACGAGCTCCCGATGCTTCGCCAATCGCTCGTCGACGTCCCCCTGGGACTCGACCGGCCGTGGTGGCGCGACCATCCCGGATTCGATCTCGACTACCACTTGCGACACATCGCGGTGCCCGATCCCGACGACCCCAACTCGCTCGCCGAACTCGTCGCACGCATCCACAGCCGCCCACTCGACCGCAACCGACCGCTGTGGGAGCTCTACCTGATCTCCGGACTCGCCGATGGCAAGGTGGCGCTGCTCTTCAAGATGCACCTCGCCGCGCTCGCCGAATCGACCGGCAACTCGCTGTGCGCAGGCCTGATCGGCGACTCCGCGGACCTGCTCAGCGACCCGGACAGCGGAGACGAATGGGCCCGCCCGGTGGACCCCGCAGCCAGGGCCGTCGCTGCACGAGATCAGCACCCGCGCCTGGCTGAACGCCGTGTTCGATCCCTTCCGCACCTTCCGCAACGTCCCCCGAACGCTCAACAGCGTGCCCGGGCTGCGCAGCATCCTCAACCCGGCGTTGGCCCTGATGAACCAGCGCGCCCAGCGCTCGATCGTGATCGCCGAACAGTCGGGCATCACGCCGCGGACGTCGTTCAACGCTCGAATCGGCGCGCACCGCCGATGGGCCAGCGCCGACCTCGACTTGAAGCGCATCGCCGACATCCGCGCCCGCTTCGACGTGAGCACGGTCGACGTGTTGACGACCATTTGCGGTGGGGCGCTGCGGTGGTGGCTGCTCCAACACGACGAGCTCCCGCGCGAGAGCCTCAAGGCGCTGGTGCCACTGTCGGTCAGCGACCCCGAGGCCATCGAGGGGATCGCCGGCGTGGTCGTCAGCCTCGAGACGAACATGCACCGGATCCCCGACCGGCTCCGGTCGGTCCACGAGCAGATCGCCGAGGCGGTCACCCGGCACGGCGCCATGACGGTGGCCGAGATACGCGGGATCGGCGGCGGGACGCCGCTGCTCGGCATCGTCGCATCGCGCCTGCTCGAGCGCAGCCCGCTCGCCGATCGCTGATGCCGCCGTTCAACACCTCCATCACGTCGGTGCCCGGATCGAAGTCGACGCAGTACGCGCTCGGAGCCGAGGTGGCAGCGATCTACCCGATCCTGGGCATCGTCGACGGCATGGGGCTGCACATCGGAGCGATCTCCGTCGACGATCGACTCTGCCTGAGCCTCGTGTCCGACCGCTACCTGATCACCGATCTCGATGCTCTCGCGGCGCGCATCCCCCACGAACTCGACCTCCTCGAGGCCTGCGCGCTCGACTGAACGTCAGTCGAAGAGGATGACGCTGCGGGCCACGTTGCCGGCCTTCATGTCGTCGAAGCCGTCGTTGATCTGGTCGAGGGTGATCGTCTTCGAGACCATCTCGTCGAGGTGCAAGCGGCCGTCGAGGTACATGTCGACGTAGCGGGGCATGTCGGTGCGGAACTGGTTCGACCCCATGTTCGAGCCGGTGAGCTTCTTCTCGTACAGGAGATCGGAGCCTTCGATCTCGATCTTGGTGCCGACCGGGATCATCCCGATGACCGTCGCCTGGCCACCGTTGCGCAGCATCTCGTAGGCCTGCTCGGCCGTCACCTTCATCCCGACGGCCTCGAAGGAGTGATGCACCCCGCCACCGGTGAGGTCCTTGACGGCTTCGATCGGATCCTGCGACGCCGCGTTCACCATGTGGGTGGCGCCGAGTTGTTGAGCGAGTTCGAGTTTCGACGGGTTGGTGTCGACCGCGATGATCTTGTTCGCCCCCGCGATCCGAGCCCCTTGGATCGCCGACAGCCCGATGCCTCCGCATCCGATCACCGCAACGGTCTCGCCGGGAGCGACCCGCGCCGTGCGGAAGACGGCACCGAGGCCGGTGGTGACGCCGCAGCCGATCAGCGCCGCCTTGTCGAAGGGCATGTCGGCGTCGATCTTGACGAGCGCGTGCTCGTGGATCAGCATCATCTCGGCGAACGACGACAGGTGGAGATACTGGTTGACCACCTCGCCGCCGGCCCGGCTGAGTCGCGGCGCCTCGCCCGGCTGCCGCACGAGTTCGGTCGCCTTGTTCTCGCACAGCGTGAGGTGACCGTCGGTGCACTGCGAACAGTGGCCGCAGAATGCCGACAGGCAGGTGATCACGTGGTCGCCCGGCTGGACGTACTGGACCATCGACCCGACCGCTTCGACCACGCCGGCGGACTCATGCCCCAGCACCGCCGGGCACGGGAACGAGTACTTGCCCTCCATGAAATGGAGATCGCTGTGACACAGCCCCGCCGCGACAGTGCGCACGAGCACCTCACGCGGACCGGGCTCACCGATCTCGACGTCCTCGATGTCGAGCCGACCCGGGATCGAATTCAGCACTGCAGCTCTCACGGCCTGTCCCCTTGTTGATGGTTGCGTCAATTGTTGCGTTGATGGTTGCTTGGTGGCACTCGATGATCCGTCGTCATTCGTCGAGGAATCGGCTGAGCACGCAGAGATTGCCAGGCCGACCGTCACCGTCGACGACATGGTCGCGGAGTGTGGCTTCGAGCTCGAAGCCCAGCGCTGTGAACATGTCGACGACCCGAGTGAGACTCTCGAGCACCTCGACGTACAGCTTGGAGAGTTCCATCTCGCGCGCCACGACCACCGCCCGGTCGGCGAGCGCCTTGGCCACACCCTGCCCGCGGGCTTCGGGGAGCACGACCAAGCGGAGTTCACCGACCCTGCTCATCCAACCCGGTTGCGGATTGACGGTGAGGATTGCGACCATCTCATCGCCGATGAACGCCCCGGTCCGGCGGGCGCCCGTGCGCTGCGTCCACCCCGCGACCGACACTTGGCTGAGCAGCGATCGATCGATGAATGCCCGTTCGCCGTGCGGGATCCTCGCGGCGAACGTCTCGGCAGCGCGACGGTGGTCGGCGGTCAGTGGTCTCAGCTCGAAATTGGACACGGTTCCCCCTGAAGACGCCGTCCGATCCGCTGAACGTAGCCCAACGCGCCCGGAGACGCCGGGTCGCCGGTCGAAGCCGCATCCAACCAGAGCGCCGTCTACACTCCTGAGGCACCCCGACGACCACCCGCGTCGAGTGGTGACGACGATCTCGAGCGGGTGACGGAGGAAACGTGGGACCGATCGCCCGATTCGCAGGCAAGGAAGTGGCGGGGAAAGTCCTGCACGAGGCAGCCGAGGAACTGAGCGGCAGGTCGAATCGCAAGTGGGCCCTGATGCTCATTGCGTTCCTCTTCGGGATCGTGGCGACGGCGATCTTCATCAAGCGACGCGGCGGCACGCTCCCCATCGAGAACGATCCGCGCTGGTCTGAGATGACCGACTCGAAGTTCGGCGCCTAGCGGCGCGTCCACGAGAACCTTCACTCCTCTCCGGCAGCCCGGCTACTTTGCGAAGGATGTCGAGCATCAGCCCCGACCAACGTCCGGGACGCCAACGAGGCGTCCGCGGCGTCATGGACCGTTTCCTCGAGAACCCTGCCTCGATGCGGTACGCATCGGCCGCGATCATCACGGTCACGGCCGTGATGACGCTCCTGGGTGCGGTGGTCATCCGCGTGTTCGACTACGAGGAGTACCCGACGCTCGGCGAAGCGATCTGGTTCACGCTCCAGACGGTGACCACGGTGGGCTACGGCGACAACACCCCCGCCAACTTCATCGGACGGCTCGTCGCCGCCGTGGTGATGCTGACCTCGATCGGTCTGATCACCGTCATCACGGCCATCATCACCTCGACCTTCGTCGGTGCTGCCAGCAAGCGGAGGATCGACACCGATGGGCAGGCCGGAACCGAAGCCCTCGCCCGGCTCGAAGCGGCGCTCCGGGCGATGGACGAGCGGCTCGAACGCATGGAGTCGAAACTTCCACACCTCGACCCGGACGACGACGACTGAACGGCGGCCGTCGGCCGTGGACTCCGGCAGGCCGTCAGCAGTCGGCGTCGGACGCGTCGGTCAGAGCGGTCCACGCCGACTCGACCGCGGCGAGCCCACCGGTGAGCGCTGTGGCCTTCTCGACCGGCGTGCCCGCAGCAGCAAGCGACGTCTTCAGCGACTCGACGGACGTCTTGACCGCATCGACCTGTGGCTCGAGTTCGGCGGCCGACGCCTTGAGCGTGTCGACGTCGTCGAGAACCACGGTGAGTTGACTGTCGAGCGCCTCGACACCGTCGTCGACGACGTTCACGTCGCGCAGATCCTGGATGGCGCCTGAGAGTTCGGCGCGGTTCTCGCAGAACGTGTTGGGCGAGTCGTCGCTGGAACACGACGAACCGACGAGCGCTGCGGTGACGAGAGCGAGGGCGGCGAGGGAACGCATGATGTACTCCTTGACGAGTGGCCCGACTGGACCTGATGAGACGAGTGTCGACGCTGAGCGGCCGATCGCCGTCATCCGTTCCGGGTGATTCCTCGCAGCGCTCGGATGGGAATGCATCGCCACCCGAGTCGGTTGCATCAGGGGACACATACCCCCTGGAGTATCAAGGAGCCACCCCATGCCCACCGTTGAACTGACCATCGAGAACTTCGAGCAGACCATCGACGACAACGACTTCGTGTTCGTCGACTTCTGGGCGGAATGGTGCGGGCCGTGCCGTCAGTTCGGCCCGGTGTTCGAAGCGGCCGCCGAACAGCACGACGACATCGTCTTCGGCAAGGTCGACGCCGACACCCAGCAGGCGCTCGCCGGCCACTTCGGCATCCGCTCGATCCCGACCTTGATGGCGATTCGCGACAACGTCGTGCTGTTCTCGCAACCCGGCGCGCTCCCCGCTCACGCGTTCGACGACCTGATCGCCCAGCTCCGGGCGGTCGACATGGACGACGTGCGCCGCCAGATCGCCGAAGAGCAGCCCGTCGACGCCGAATGAGCCGATCGGCGATCGCGGGCGAGCTCGATCGCTACAGTCGCCACATGACCGACCTTGCCGGATCACCCATCGAGCGCTGCATCGCCGACTGGCACCTCCACCTGCGCGGCGAGCTGCCAGGAGGCCTCGACGCGATCCTCCACGAGGACTGCGTGTTCCTCTCCCCCATCGTCTTCACGCCGCAGCAGGGTCGCGACGTCACCAAGCTGTATCTGACCGCCGCGGGCGGCACCCTCGGCGGTGATGCAGGGAGCGTGACCGACGCCGTCACCCAGAACGCGGGCGGCGGCTTCCGCTACGTCAAGGAGATCCTGCAGGGCAACCATGCGATGCTCGAGTTCGAGACGACGGTCGAGGGCAAGTACGCCAACGGCGTCGACATCATCACCTGCGACGACGACGGCATGATCACCGAGTTCAAGGTGATGATGCGACCGCTCCAGGCGATCAACGCCGTCCACGCCCAGATGAAGGCGATGCTGGAGCAGCTCAGCGATTGAGCGGTGCGCTGGGCGTGAAACTGACCGGCAGGTGCTTGATGCCGGTGACCAGTGGAATGCCCTCGGACGCCAGCGGAACCGCATCGCCGGTCACCTCGAGATCGGGCAGGCGCTTGAACAGCTCACGGAAGATGATCGCGACCTCGCGGCGAGCCAGATTGGCGCCGAGGCAGAAGTGAGGGCCGGGCCCACCGAATCCGACATGCGGATTCGGTTGGCGGAGCACGTCGAAACGCTCGGGGTCGTCGAACACGCGTGGGTCACGATTCGCGGCGCCGTAGAACATCACGAACTTGTCGCCCTCGTGGAAGTCCTGACCGGCCAGCGACACATCACGCGTTGCGGTACGCCGCATGAAGGTGACCGGTGAGGCAGCACGAACGATCTCCTCGACGGCGGTCGGCGTGACACCGTCGACGTCGGCCTGCCAGATCGCCCGCTGATCGGGATTCATCGCCAGCAGGTTCACCCCGTGGCTGATGGCCGTGCGCGTCGTGTCGTTGCCGGCAACGGCCAACAGCACGAAGAACGACGTGATCTCGGCCGGCGTGAGGAGATCCTCCGGGAGGTTGTTGTGGACGAGCTTGGACGTCAAATCGTTCGTCGGGTTCGCCCGGCGCTCCTCGATCAACTCGCCCATCAGCGTGCTGAGGGCGATGCCCGCATTGAGGTAGGCCGCCATCGGATCGCCGTCGCCCATGAACTCGGCGTCTCCGCCGCTGAGGATGACGTTCGTGGCATCGAGCACCGTCTTGAACTCGCTGCGGGGGATGCCCATCATGTCGCAGATGATCAGCAGCGGGAACGGCTGCGAGAGCACCTCGACCAGGTCGACCTCACCCTGCTCACAGAACCCGTCGATCACTTCGGTGGCGATCGACTCGACCGACTCGAGCACACTCTGCAACTCGTTCGGCGTGAAGCTGTACGCAACGATGCGCCGCTGATTCGCATGGCGCGGGTTGTCCATGTTGATGAAACTGCCGAAGAATTCGAGCATCTCCATCGGCATGTCGAAGATCGAGACCGCACCCTTGCCCGAGCAGAACTCGTCGGGTCGCTTGCTGACCTGGACCACTTCGTCGTAGCGCGTCAGCGCATACAACACCTCGGTCGTCTCGGTCATCGGGTTGTCCACCTCGACGGGCAGGATCGAGCCCTGCTCGCGAAGGTCGGCGAACTGCGCCATGCGGTCGGCGAGCGGCTGGCGCCAGAACGTCGGCTCGATCAGTTGGTTCGGGGAGGTGCTCATGTCGTCCTTTCGGGGGTGCGCCGACAACATAGAACGAGGGGGACCACTTCGCCTCGCCCACCTTCGGGAATCCCCGCCTGACGAACACCCGGCAGCTACCGTCGTCGCATCGCATCTCCCGAGCCACCCGAGACGAACATGCCCGCGTCCGAGAGCAGCAAGGACGAGGCGCGTCGTCGTGTTCGGCTGTCGGATCTCGGGTCGGGGCAGCTCGCCACACGAGCGTTCGCCGTACCGACGCACCCACAGCGATTCCGGCGCCCGACCGACGTCGTCCTGCTGGTGCTCTCGCTCATCGTGCTGGTGTTCACCGCGGTCACCGCTGACGACAACGGCGCCTTCGAGTCGTCGCTCACCGACTGGCTGTCCAGCCTTCCGGGCCTGCTCGACTTCCTCTGGAACGTGGCCTTCGACTTCGTACAGATCTGGGTCATCGTCATCGGGTTGCTCGCACTCGCCCGCCACCGGTGGGGCCTGCTGCGCGACTGGGCAGCGGGGCTCACGGTGGCGGTTGTCGGCGTGCTCGTCGTCGGTCAGTTGGTCACCGGCGATCTCCCGGCGCTCACCGACGGCATCGGTGCCGCCGACCCGCCGGGTTCCTTCCCGTCGCTCGCACTCGCTGCCGGGGCTGCGGCGATCGCGGTTGCCAATCCCTACTTCGTCAGCCCCATCCGGACCTTCAACCGGTGGCTCCTCGGCGTGGCGTGGATCGGCGCGCTCGTACTCGGCGTCACCCTGCCGGGAGACGGCATCTGCGCCCTGGCCATCGGGTGGACTGCCGGGGCACTCGTTCACCTCGTGTTCGGTTCTCCGGACGGAACACCGTCGCTCTACGACCTCGGCCAGTCACTGCGCTCGATCGGTGTCGACGCACAGGTCACGAGCATCGAGGTCAAGAGCGGTGTGGCGGTCGGTCGAGCCCACACGCCCGACGGAACCGAACTCGACATCCACCTCCATGGCCGCGACTCCTGGGACAGCCAGTTCTTCGTCAAGATGTGGCGGCTCCTCTTCTACCGTTCCGGCGGCCGCAACGTCACGGTGAATCGACGACACCAGGTCGAGCACCAGGCCTACATGACGCTGTTCGCCCAACGCGAGGGGGTGCTCGTGACGCCGCTCGTGATCGCCGCCGCGGACCGCCGCGGCGACGCCCTGTTCGTGGCCGAACGCGTCGGCCCCTCCCTCGGCCAGGACGGCACCGAGATCGACGACGAGTTGCTGGCAGGCTGCTGGAAGTCCCTCGCCCGGCTCCACGAGGCCGGCATCCGCCATGGCGGGATCACGCAGGATCACCTGCGCGTCGATGCCGACGGCGTCCACATCGGCGAGTTCAACCGCGCCACCATCGATTGGGACGAGAACTCGCGCCGGCTCGACGAAGCCCAACTCCTCACCACAACCGCCGTCGTGGTCGGCTCCGATCGCGCGATCGCCGCAGCCCAGAGCGCCCTCGGCGACGACGATCTCACCACCGCCACCACCTTCGTCCAGCCCGCCGCCATGCTCCCCGAGCTCCGCCGCCAGGCGCACGACGCCGACCTCGACATCGACGATCTGCGCAAGGCGACAATCGCCGCTGTCGGCGCCGAGGAGCAGGAACTCCAGACGATCCGACGCTTCTCGGTCGGCAACGTCGTCATGTGGCTCCTGCTCGCGTTCGTCATCTACACGATGGTCGGTGCGGTCCAGCAGGTCGGGATCCAGTCGATCATCGATGCCATCTCGGGCGCCACGTTGTCGATCCTGCTCCTCGCACTGATCATCGGGCAGACACCTCGATTCGCGGGCGCGGTCGCCGTCTCCCAGGCCTCGCCGATACCGATTCCCTACGGCCGACTCACGCTTCTCGAGTACGCGATCACGTTCGTCAACCTTGCGATCCCGTCGACCGCTGCCCGCGTTGCCGTCAACATTCGCTTCTTCCAACGCAACGGACTCGACCGCACGACGGCGATCGGCGTGGGCGGCCTCGACAGCGTCGCCGGTTTCGTCGCCCAGATCAGCCTGATGCTCGTCATCGTCGGATTCGGTCTCGGCAGCCTCGACCTCAGTCCCAGTTCGTCATCCACCGATTTCAACGGCAACCTGCTCATCGCGCTCATCGCCGCGGCCGTCATCGGGATCGGCGTCGTCGCGCTGGTCCCGAAGTTCCGCACTCCGGTCGTCGCGGTGATCAAGACGACATGGACCAAGCTCAAGCCACTGGTCGACTCGCCGAGCCGGCTGATCCGGGTGATCGCGGCGAACCTGATGGTGCAGCTGCTCTTCTCGCTCACCAGCTACACCGTGCTGCAGGCGTTCGGTCAGGACGTCAGCTTCGCCGACGTGGTGTTGGTCAACGAGGGTGTCGCCCTGTTCTCCGGGTTGATGCCCGTTCCGGGCGGAGTCGGCGTCACCGTGTCCGCCCTGACCATGGGTTACACCGCGATGGGGGTGCCCAGCTCGGTGGCCATGGGCGCGGCCATGTGCTACCGCATCATCACGTTCTACGTCCCGCCCTGCTTCGGCTACTTCGCGATGAAGAACCTCCGCCGCCAGCGCATGCTCTGAGCGACGTCAGTACTCTTCGGCCATGGGTGGCATCGACGTCGACGGGTTCCGCAGGGACGGGTGGCTGTTGGTCGAGAGCGCCGTCGACGAGCACCAACTCGCCGCGATCGACGACGCGGTCACCGAACTCGAACTCTGGGCGCGGACCGGCGGCCCCGGGCTGCACCACTTCGAGCAGACCGATGCCGGCGCGGTGATCGCCCGCAGCGAGGACTTCGTGAACGACAGCGACGTCCTGCGTCAGTTCATCTGCGGCGGTGTCGTGATGGACGTACTCGCTGCCCTGTTCGGCGAGCCGGCCGTGCTGTTCAAGGAGAAGATCAACTACAAGCAGCCCGGAGGAGGGGGCTTCGCCCCGCACCAGGACGCCGCCGCATACCGGTTCGTCGACCATCACATCTCCTGCATGGTCCCGCTCGACCCGGCGACCCCGGCGAGTGGATGCCTGTGGGTCGCAACCGGCTACGAAGTGGGTCGGCTCCCGACCGACGATCGCGGCCGGATCGAATCGTCGACCTCCGATGCACTCGACTGGCGCCCTGTGCCGGTCGAACCCGGCGACCTGTTGTTCTTCGATTCGTACACGCCTCACTACAGCGAGACGAACACGACGAGCCGGCCGCGCCGTGCTGCGTACCTCACCTACAACGCGGCGTCACTCGGCGACCATCGTGAGCGCTACTACGCCGACAAGCTCGCCGAGTTCGACCAGGCCGGCGGCGACTTCGACGGCGAACGGGTGCGGATCAGCATCAGCGACGACTTCCTCGGTCGACCGGTGGCAGTCGATCGACACGCATGACGTGGCGCGCTTCTTGATCGGCGGCGACGGTGACGTGCGAGAATGCACCGATGGCAACGCTCGTGCTCACGGTGATCGGTGACGACCGCGCCGGATTGGTCGATGCGCTCGCCGGCCCGATCGCCGATCACGGCGGCAACTGGGACCGCAGCCACATGGCGCGACTCGCCGGCAAGTTCGCCGGCATCGTGGTGGTCACGCTGCCCGACGAACACGTCGATTCGCTGGGCGCCAGCCTCGAATCGGTCCAGGCCCAGGGGCTGCTCGACGTGCGCATCGCCCTTGCCGCACCCGACGGGCCGGTCGACGCCGCGTCGATCATGCAGCTCCACCTCATCGGCCAGGATCGACCCGGCATCATCCGCGAGGTGGCGAACGCACTCGCACGACGCGACATCAGCATCGAAGAACTCGAAACGTCGACGATCTCCGCTCCGATGTCGGCCGAACAGCTCTTCGAGGCCACAGCCTCCCTGCGTCTCCCCGTCGACGCGGATCTCGATGCGCTCCGGATCACCCTCGAGGCCATCGCCAACGAACTGATGGTCGACCTCGACATCTCGCCCGTCACCCACCACGAGAGGGGGTGACGATGTCCGACGACCCGCAGAATGCCCGCGAGCAGATCCGGCTGACCCAGTTCAGCCACGGCGCCGGTTGAGGCTGCAAGCTCGCCCCCGGCGAGCTGGCCCACGTCGTGGACCACCTCAACTCCGACCATCCCCACCAACTCCTCGTCGGCCCGGAGACGGGTGACGACGCGGCCGTGTGGCGCATCGACGACGATCGTGCCCTCGTGTCCACCGCGGATTTCATCACCCCGGTGGTCGATGACGCGCGGACGTGGGGCCGCGTCGCCGCGGCCAACAGCGTGTCCGACGTGTACGCGATGGGCGGCCGGCCGCTGTTCGCGCTCAACCTCGTCGGCTGGAACACCGACAAGCTGCCGACCGAACTGCTCGGCGACGTGCTCGCCGGCGGACAGGACATTGCCACCCAGGCCGGCTTCGTGATCGTCGGCGGCCACACGATCGACGACCCCGAACCGAAGTACGGCATGGCCGTCACGGGTGAGGTCCACCCCGATCGGATCCTCACCAACGCCGGTCTCCGCGTGGGGCAGGACGTCATCCTGACCAAGCCGCTCGGCATCGGCGTGCTGACCACGGCGATCAAGGCCGACCGGGCCACTGCCGATCAGGCGGCCGACGCAGTGGCGTCGATGACCCGCCTCAACGACGTCGCCTCACGGGTCGCACTCGCGGCCGGTGCGACCGGCTGTACCGACGTGACCGGGTTCGGTCTCGCCGGCCACCTCGGGCGCATGGCGCTGGAATCCAAGGTCTCCGTCACCGTCGAGTTCGACGCAGTGCCGTTCCTGCCGGGCGCGGTCGATCTGGCGACCGACGGTGTGATGCCCGGCGGGAGTCGCCGGAACCTGGCGTGGGCGCTCGACTTCCTGGACACCGGCGGACACGACGAGGTGCACCAATTGTTGGTCGCCGATGCGCAGACCTCGGGCGGGCTCGTCTTCGGTGTCGACCCCGCGCAGACCGCCGGCGTGCTCGCCGAACTCGCCGCCACCGGCCACACGGCCTCCTGCATCGGCACCGTCACCGCGGGCGACCCCGGCCTGCGCCTGCGCTGACGAGACATCGACCTCGTTCACGTCCACCACCACCGCCATCGCCGCCGTGTTTTCGTGTAAGCGCCGATCACCGAACTTGCGCTGATCGCTCACACAAGTCGAGCTCGCCCGGTTTGCGCGAGCGAGTATCGAGAACGACGACGTCGTCGCTCACACAAACGGGCGCGACGGGGTGGCGGCGGTCAGGGGCAACAGGTGCCGGATGACTCGACGTTGCGGCCGAGCACCACCATCTCGATCTGTTCGGCGTCGGCCTTCTTCACGTACCACTCCCAGCGGTTCCCGTCGGGAGCGTTCACCCAGGTCTCCGCCTTCTCCGCGAAGCAGCAGATCGTGTCGTCGACGCCCGTCGTCTCGAGACCCGACGACGACAGCCGGCGCTCGGCCTCGGTCACCTGATCGGCGGTCTCGACCTCGACGCCGAGGTGGTTGATCGATCCGTCGGCCCCGGCGCCCTCGAACAGCACCAGTTTGAGCGGCGGGTTCTCGATGGCGAAGTTGGCATAACCGTCACGGATCTTGGCCGGAGGCGTGTCGAACATCTTCGTGTAGAAGTCGATCGCAGCGGGGAGATCGGCGACATTCAGAGCCAGTTGGAGGCGCATCGGTTGTTCCTTTCGAGTGGAGTCGGCACCGACGTTGTATCGATGTCGTTCGATACGATATCATCTCGTTTCGATGAACGTCGATATGAAGTCCATCGAATGGAACTCCGGCGAGCACGAGCCGCTGGTGTCGTGTTGCGGTTCTGTCGCCGGCGACGCCCTCACCGACCAGCTTCGCCAATCCGGCGGTGACCGTCGCCCGCATGTTCTCCGACACCTTCGCCGGCATCGAGCCCGCCAGCGCGCCGGCATTCATCGTGGCGCAGCTGGTCGCCGTCGGCGTCGCCATCGGGCTCATTCACGCCCTGTGGCCCGACATGGGCGAGGTCGCCGACGAGGTGCTCGTACCGCACGGCGACACCGATGTGACGATTGGTGTCTGACACCGATCGTTGCATCGATTCCACGGCAGACTCTCGGGATGAGCCCGATCGACGCCGATACGACCGCTGATCTCACTGCCGCCGACGTGGCATGGAACATCGACACGATCCTGCCGGACGGTGCCTCACCGTCGGATCTCTTCGACGCGGCCGATGCGCTCGCCGATGGCCTCACCGCACTGCGTGGACGGGTCGGCATGCTCGATGCGACCGAACTCGGTGCGGCGATGCACACGATCGCCGAGCTTCAGGACCTGATGGCCCGAGCGAGCTACCACGCGATGCTTGCGTTCACGACGGCGACCGACGACCCCGCCCGCGGCGCGGCGATGGCGGCCGCCCAGGAACGCTCGACGGCGATCGGCACCAAGCTGATCTTCTTCGATCTCGAGTGGGCAGCTGCCGACGACGAGCACGCTGCTTCGGTGCTGGCCGACGCGCAACTCGCCTTCTGCCGCCACCACCTCGAGAACCTGCGGCTCACCCGACCACACCTCTTGACCGAGGCCGAGGAGACCATCGTCGCCGAGAAGAGCCAGACCGGATTCTCGGCGTGGGTCCGACTGTTCGACGAGCTGTCCTCGGCGATCACCGTCGACCTGCCCGACGAACTCGGTGGATCCGGTCTCCCGCTGATGCAGGCGGCCTCGATGCTCCAGCATCCCGACCGGTCGGTGCGCCAGCAGGTGGCATCGGGTATCACCGCCGGCCTCGAGCCCGGCCTGCGAACTCGCGCCTACGTGTTCAACACGCTCCTGCTCGACAAGGCAGTCGATGATCGATTGCGGCACTACGACTCGTGGGTCTCGTCACGCAACCTCGCCAACGAAGCCTCCGACGAGTCGGTCCAGGCACTCGTCGATGCGGTCGTCGACAACTACTCGATCGCCCGACGCTGGTACACGCTCAAGGCCAAGGTGCTCGGGATCGACCGGCTCGCCGACTACGACCGGATGGCGTCGGTGGCGACGGCCGACCGCGAGATCGGATGGAGCGAGGGAACCCAGATCGTCCGCGACGCCTATGCATCGTTCTCCCCCGAGCTCGCCGGCATCGTCGACCGGTTCATCGACGAATCGTGGATCGACGCACCGCTGCGGCCCGGCAAGCGCGGCGGCGCATTCGCCGCCGGCGTGTCGCCCAACCACCATCCGTACGTACTGCTCAACTGGACCTCGAAGAGCCGCGACGTCGCGACGCTCGCCCACGAGCTCGGCCACGGCGTGCACTTCTACCTGGCCCGCGAGCAGGGCATCTTCCACCAGGACGTACCGTTGACCGTCGCCGAGACCGCATCCGTCTTCGGCGAGACCGTCACCAGCACGCGGCTCCTGTCGATGATCGACGACCCCAACGAACGCTTCGCACTCCTGGCCACGACGCTCGAGGACTCGATCGCCACCGTCTTCCGTCAGATCGCGATGAACCGCTTCGAGCACGCCTGCCACACCGCTCGCCGCGACGAGGGCGAGTTGAGCGTCGAACGTTTCGGCGATCTGTGGGCGCAGAGCCAGGAAGCGATGCTCGGCGACTCGGTCGAGGTCACCGAGGGCTACCGCAGTTGGTGGAGTTACGTGCCCCACTTCATGGGGTCACCCGGCTACGTGTATGCCTACGCCTACGGCCAGTTGCTTGCGCTGTCGGTGTACGCCCGATATCAGCAGGAGGGCGACGCCTTCGTGCCCGCCTATCTCGAACTGCTGCGCGCCGGCGGCTCGAAGACCCCGGAGGACCTCGCCCGCATCGTCGACTGCGACCTCACCGATCCGAACTTCTGGCGCAACGGCCTCAAGATCGTCGAAGGCCAACTCGCCGCCGCAGAAGACGCCGCCCGCGCCGCCGGTCGCATCTGACCGGAGCCACGACATGACCTATTGCCTTGCCCTGCGACTCGACGAAGGGCTCCTCCTGCTCTCCGACACCCGCACCAACGCGGGCGTCGACAACATCAGCACCTACCGCAAGATGCACGTCATCCAGCCGGCTGAGGATCGCGCCTTCGTGATCCAGTCGGCCGGCAATCTGGCAACGACGCAGGAGGTTCTCGACCGGATCCAACGTGACCTCGAGGCCCCCGGCGACAACGGAAGCCTCGCCACTGTGGGACACCTCTTCGAAGCTGCGCTGTATCTCGGGCGAATCTCCAGGGCGGTCGTCGCCGAACACCGCAACGCCCTCGCAGCATCGGGCGCTGACGGCACCGCCACGTTCATCCTCGGTGGCCAGATCAAGGGTGCACGCCCGGACCTGTTCCTCGTCTATCCGGAGGGCAATTACATCCGGGCGTCCGACGAACGGCCCTTCCTGCAGATCGGCGAGACGAAGTACGGCAAGTTCTGGCTGGAGTTCGCCGTACGCGCCAGAGTCGACCTCGAGGTGGCAGCCAAGATCGCGCTCGGCTCGATGCTCAGCACGGCACACGCCAACCTGTCGGTGGGTCCGCCGTTCGACCTCGCCATCTACCGCAACGGCGCGCTCGGTTTCGACGAGTACCGCATCGACGAGAACTCCGACTACCTCGTCGAGTTGCGCAGTGTCTGGATCCGCCACCTCATGGCGGCCATCGACGAGTTGCCGTCGATTCCCGACACCCGATTCTGACATCGCACCACGCTCAGTTGGGCGCTCGTGCGCCACGGTCTACGGTGGGCGCGTGACCGATGAACAGCGGCCCTACGGCGCCGGCGAAGCCGACCCCGCGCTCAAGCGAGTCCGAACGCGCCACTTCCAACGGGCGAAGGAACAGGGCATCAAGATCACCGGATTGACGAGCTACGACTTCTTGTCGGCTGCGATCTTCGATGACGCAGGGATCGACTTCCTCCTCGTGGGTGATTCGGCGGGCAACACGGTGTTCGGGTACGACACCACGATTCCGGTCACCGTCGACGAACTCATCCCGCTGACCGCTGCCGTGGTCCGCGGGGCCAAGCGGGCGTTCGTGATTGCCGACATGCCGTTCGGTTCGTACGAGAACGGCCCCGACGAGGCGCTCGCCACGGCGATCCGCTTCATGAAGGAGACAGGGGCCCATGCGGTCAAGCTCGAAGGTGGGGTCCGCAGCGCGAAGCAGATCAAGCGAATCGTCCGTGCCGGCATTCCGGTGATGGCCCACATCGGCTTCACGCCGCAGAGCGAGCACGGCCTCGGTGGCCACATCATCCAGGGACGGGGCGAGGCGGCGCAGCAACTGCTCGACGATGCCCATGCCGTCGAGGAGGCCGGCGCGTTCGCCGTCGTGCTCGAGATGGTGCCATCGGGCGTCGCCGGCCAGGCCACGAGGGAGCTCTCGATTCCGACCATCTCGGTCGGCGCCGGGCCCGACTGCGACGGCCAGTTGCTGGTGTGGAGCGACTGGGCGGGATTCACACGTGGCCGGATCCCCAAGTTCGTCAAGCAGTACGCCTCGATCGGCCAGACACTGCTCGACGCCGCGATCGCCTACCGCGAGGACGTCGAGGCCGGCGTCTACCCGGGCCCCGAGCACGAGTACGGAGAGTGACGTGACCACACGCCTCCACGTAGTGCGCAGCGGGACCGGCGCGCCGATCGTCTTCATCCACGGCATGGGGACGTCGGCGGCAACCTGGCAGCGCTGCATGGAACTGCTCGAGGACCGCTACACCGTCGTGGCTCCCGACCTTCTCGGCCATGGCGAGTCCCCGGTACTCGACGACCCGGCCGAGTACACACGCGACCGGGCGCTCGATGACCTCGACGACGTGCTCGCTGATCTCGACACACATGCCGTGCTGGTCGGCCATTCGCTCGGCGGCTATCTCGCCCTCGCCTACGCCGCCACCCGCCCTGACGCCGTTCGTGGCGTCGTCGTGCTCAACACCGGCCCCGGGTATCGCGACCCCGTCAAGCGCGAGGAGTGGAACGATCGCTCACGGCGCAACGCGAATCGCTTCGGTGTCCCCGAGCAGGTGACCACGCTCAACCTGCAGGAGGACTCGGTCGTGATGGATCGTCTGGCCGAGATGGCCACGCCGACGCTCGTCCTCGCCGGAAGCGCCGACCGACCCGAGTACACCGGCGCCGGCGAGTATCTCGAGCGCAAGATGCCCGATGCCCGACTGGCTGTGGTCGAGGGCGGCGGCCACTCCATGCACGAGGACTCGCACGCCGCCGAGGTCGCCGACCTGATCGCCGACTTCGTCGAACGGCTCGCCTGATCAGCCCACCGTGATCGTTGCGGTCTGACCGCGCGACAGGTGATCGTCGACGTCACAGATCAGGCGATACGCGCCGGCGGTCTCGAACGTGACCGTCAGACTGTCGGTCGATCCGGCAGGAATGCGCTGCGTGCGACCCAGGGATCGGCCCTCGGACGACAACACCTCGAGCAGATGGTCGAGTTGGCCGATGTTCTCGACCGAGAACTCGATGGTGTCGCCGGTGGCGATCGTTCCCGGGTCGCCGTTGAAGGCGTACTCCGTCGCGGTGATGTCGATGGTTCGGCTCGGTTCACCACCGGACTCGGAGTCGGAGGCGGCGTCGTTGCCGCACGAGGTCAGCAGCGTCGGAGCGAGCACGAGAACGACGACAGCGGTGGCGGTTCGGAGCACGAACCGAGAGTAACCGCAGCGACTGCCCGGTTCCGGTCGACCGGGGCACCGCCGTCAGGTCTGAGAGCGCGAGTCGTACAACTCCCGCGGCCAGTACCGGACCGGTGAGATCCCGTCGGGTTCGACGAGTTCGGCGCGTACCCGTTCGTACTCGTAGCAGTTGAGTTCGTACAGGTTGCCCCACGGGTCGACGAGATCGAAGGCCCAGCACATGTCGAAGTCGATCATGTCGTTCGCGACGAGTGGCCGCCCGAGTGGTCCCTCGATCTCCCCGGGCAACGAACGGCTGAACGACGCGAACATCGCGACGTCGACGCTGAAGGCGACACCGGTCCGTTGCGGAATCATCGGGTGGCCGTCGCTGGTCTCGAACAGCGCCAGCGTCGTCGCGCCGCCGTCGGCGGAGATCTGCAGTGGCCCACCCTCGACGCCGGTCGCCCAGAAGTCGTACTCGTCCACCGGTTCGAACCCGAGATGTTCGGCATACCAGGCGGCGGCCGCGGTTCGATCCGGGACACGAATGTGCACGTGATCCAAACGGCCCATACGGAAGCGGCCGGATTCGGTCATGTCGCGAATCCTACGACCGCTCAGTAGTGGCGCAGTTCCACCACGGCCCCGTCGGGGTCGCGGACATACAGAGACGTGCCGTCTCCGCGGGCGCCGAATCGACGATCCGGACCGTCGACGACGTCGAACTCGCCCGACGCTGAGATCGCCGCGAGGTCCGTGGGCTCGACCACCACACAGAAGTGATCGAGCCGCCCGTCGGTCGGCTCACCGGCGATGAGATCGATGATCGTCGTCTCACTCACCCGCACCGACGGGAACAGCACCTCGCCGCGCCGCCATTCGTCCACGCGGACCGTCTGCAGGCCGAGCCGGTCGGCGTACCAGGCGAGTGTCGTCTCGACGTCGGCGCAGACGAGGACGAGATGGTCGAATCCGGTGACGTGCAGTGCTGTTCCCACGGCCCGATGGTGCCACATCCCCCGTCCAGAAACACGTTGCGGTGCTCGAACGCGCCGACCTCGTCGGCAAGACACGGCGCGGCCGGGAGCAGCTCGTGCACATCGACATCGAGGCCGTGCGGCGCGCACGACAACTGCTCGACGAGTTCGAGGACGTGTGGCACCATCGCCTCGACCGCTTCGAGTCACTGTTCGACGAGACCACCACCTACCGGAAGGACACCACATGACCGTCACCAAGATCGAGAAGGACCCCGAGCAGCGCACGCTCACCATCACCGCCGAGTTCGCCGCGGGCATCGACAGGGTCTGGCAGCTCTGGGGGGACCCCCGACTGCTGGAACGTTGGTGGGGGCCGCCCACCTACCCGGCCACGGTGCTCGACCACGATCTCACCGCCGGAGGTTCGGTGACCTACCTCATGACCGGTCCCGAGGGCGACGAGCACCGTGGTTGGTGGCGCATCATCAGCGTCGAACCTCCGCGCCACCTCGAGGTCGAGGACGGCTTCGCCGACGCCGAGGGGAACCCGAACGACGAGTTGCCGACCACGCACATGACGGTGTCGATCACCGCCGACTCCACCGATTCCACGACGACGGTGATGCGGTCCACCTTCCCGTCCGTCGAGGCGATGGAGCAGATGGTCGCCATGGGCATGGAGGAAGGCATCCGAGAGGCAATGGGCCAGATGGACGCGCTCCTCTGACCAAGGCGTCAGGTCGTCTGGTCCAATCCGATCGCGGCGAGATCGTCGATGCCCGGCGCGAAGTAGTACGAACCGCTGACCGGCGTGCTGAAGTCGAGTAGACGATCGTGCACGCCGTCGCCGCTCGTTCCGAACATCTGCGCCAGCATCCCGTCGAACCGATCCCGCTCGGCGCTGAACCCCACGAAGTACAGACCCCGCTCCCCGACGCTGCCGAACGGAACGCTGCGCCGGTAGATCGGACGCTCCTCGCCGTCGGCGTCGAGCAGCTCAGCGCGCCTGATGTGGGCGTCAGCAGGCCGGATCTCACGCTCGAGCGCGACGCTGTCGGGCTTCGTGCGACCGATCACCCGCTGCTGCTCGTCGACGGAGAGATGGCCGAACGACGTGAGATCGTGCACCCAGCGCTGGGCGATCACGTGCGAGCCGCCTGCACCCGCGAGACCGTCGGCAATGAGCACCACATCCGATGCCTCGCTCGGCGAAGGGTTCTCCGTGCCGTCGATGAAGCCGGAGAGGTCGCGACTGTCGTGGTAGACGAAGCAATCGGTCTCGTCGGCCAGGGTCGCGACCGGGGCCAGCGAGTCGGTCACGGCGATCGCCGAATCCAGCACGACGTCGCGGCCGGTGCCGTGGATCCAGATCCAGATGTCGTGCTGCGTGGTCGGCGCAGTGTGACCGTGCAACCCCACGATCTCGGTGAAGTCGGCCAGGTCGGCGGGCGGATGTTCGTGCAGCCGCGTCCACAGCGTCGACCCGAACCCGATCACCAGGTTGCTCGCACCGCCGGTGACGTGCGGCTCGTGCAGCCGCTGTACCGCTGCGACGATCTCACCCGTCGATGCGTCAGGTGCAACGTCGTACTCCAGGTGGTGATGGGTGCGGGTCCCGAGCGAGAAGATGCCGGCTTGCGGAGTGGCCATGATCCATCTTCGCCGCGACCGACCCGCGCCAGCCAGTCCTCGCTCAGGACATGTCCCGGCGACCGAATGCCCGGAGTCCGACAGCCATGAACACCGCGGAGACCACGAGGAGCATCACGATCGGGACCCACGACATCGAGTCCGCAGGCAGCGCCGGCACGTGTTGGAACGGTGAGAGATCGAGCACCCGGTCGGGAAGCTTCAACACCGACGCCAGCGTGCCGGCAACCAGCGCCCACACGAACAGCCCCCAGACCACCGGCGACCATCTCGGGCTGATGCCGTAGAGCGCCAGTGCCACGCCGGCGAACACGAGCATCGCCGGCACCATCACCAGGGCCGCCGCCGCGATCCGGCCGACCTGTCCGGCATCGCCGACCACGATCGCGAACCCGACACCCATCGAGAGCCCGATGATCAGCATGATCACCGTGCTCCCGACGATCGCCACGACGAGATGGCTGAGCGCCAGGGCCCGACGGGGAATCGGTGCCGCGAGCAGCGCATCGGTGCGTCCGGCGGACTCCTCCGACCGCAGGCGCAGCACCGAGGAGATCGTGAACCCCGTCGCCATGAGGCCCATGATCAGAACCGACATCGACAAGAACGCGTCAGTCACCGACCCCTTCCCCAGCTGGGCGAAGAAGTCCTCCATCTCGGGGTTGTCCTCGAGGATCGACTCTGCCTGGTCGGCGACGATGCCGTAGAAGAACGCAATCAGACCGAGGCCGACCGCCCAGCCGACCACCGACGCCCGCTGGAGGCGGATCGCCAACCCGAGCGGACTCGACAGCTGCGGACCGGCCGTCGCCGCCCCAGGTCGCTGAGCGACGAGGCCGGCACCGAAGTCGCGGCGCCCCTGCAGCGCGACGGCAATGGCGACCAGCAGCGCCGTCGTCACCAGCGGGAGCACGAGCACCCACCACCGTTCGTCGGCGAACGCCCGGATCGCCTGCGCCCATCCGATCGGCGAACACCACGACAGCACCCCGTTGCCGACGTCGCCGATCGCCCGCAGCACGAACGCCGCACCGATCACGACCCCACCCAGGCCGAGCGCCGCTCTCGCACCACTCGCCACCTGGGCCGCCACGGCGGCGACACCGGCGAACACGAGGCCTGCTCCGAAGACCGACGATCCGAACGCGATCGAACCGGTCACGGGCAGGCCGTAGGCGATCAACGTCACGGCGCACCCCGCAGCGACGATGAGGTCGGCGATGGCCGTCCCGGCAAGGGCCGCTGCAAGCAGCGCGTGTCGGCCCACCGGTGCGGCGCGGATCAACTCGGCTTGCTCCGACTCCTCCTGAGCGCGCGTGTGGCGGACCATCATGAACACACTCATCAGGCTGATGGCGATGATCGTCCACACGCCGACCTCGTTCATCATCACGGCACCGGTCGTCGGGTCATCGAGGCCGTACCCCGGCCCGGCCTGGACGATCAGAGCAGAGTTGCCCCGAACGGTCCGCGCGTACGAGGCGAGCTGCTCGGGAGTGCTGTACAGACCGGTGATGCTGGCCGCGGTCAGGACGACCAACCCGACGATGGCGGAGGCCCACAACACGAGACGGACGCGGTCGAGTCGGAGCACGAAACGCACCAGCATCCCGGTGCCGGCAACGGTCTGAGCTCCCCGATCCTCGGCGACGGCAGCGTTCTGCGACGTCGCGAGCGCGGCGGTGGCGAGTTCGGTCATTGCCCACCGTCCCCGTCGCCGGTCATCGCCGCCAGTTCGTCGCCGTAGTGACGTAGGAAGAGTTCCTCGAGCGTCGGTGGTTGGCTGACGAGCGAGTGGATACCGAACGACGAGAGATGTCGGATGGCGCCGTCGAGGCCCGAGCCGTCGACGTCGAAGGCCACGTGACCGTCGTCGACGCGCACGTTGTGCACGCCTGCAAGGGCGTCCAAACCGACGACGGGGCGATCGGTCGCGGCCGTGACGTTCGTCCGCGTCAGGTAGCGCAGGTCATCGAGCGACCCGCTCTGCACGGAGCGCCCCTGACGGATGATGGTCACCCGATCGCACAGTTTCTCGACCTCGGCGAGGATGTGACTCGACAACAGGACCGTGCGACCCTCCCGTGTGGCATCGAGGATGCAGTCCTGGAACACCGACTCCATCAACGGGTCGAGGCCCGACGTGGGCTCGTCGAGCAGCAGGAGTTCGGCGTCCGACGCCAGCCCGGCGATGAGGGCGACCTTCTGACGGTTGCCCTTGGAATACGTGCGGCTCTTCTTGCGGGGATCGAGCGCAAGCCGCTCGACGAGGTCGTCGCGCTTGCGCGGGTTCACGCCGCCGCGGAGACGAGCGAGGAGGTCGATCGTCTCACCGCCCGAGAGGTTCGGCCACAGGTTGACGTCGCCCGGCACGTAGGCGAGCCGACGATGTAGGTCGACGGCATCACTCCACGGGTCACCACCGAGGAGTCGTACCGCGCCGCTGTCCGAACGAAGCAGACCGAGCAGGATGCGGATCGTCACGGTCTTGCCGGCACCGTTCGGGCCGAGGAAGCCGTGGACCTCGCCCGTGGCCACCTCCAGGTCGAGCCCGTCGAGCGCCCGAGTCGAGCCGAACGTCTTCACGAGCCCGGAGATGGAGATCGCCGGTGCGGTCTTCGTTGTCGCCGACATGAATCGCCTTTCGCCGTACCCCCAGTCTGCCACGGTGCCGACGCAGGCCCGAGGCCCTTCGTCACCTCACACGGATCCGGTTCGAGCGTGACGCGCTGTCACTCGGCGACGAGTGAATACGTCGTTCCCACCACCGACGGACCGTAGCGACCCGGTGCGAAGCGGTCGGCCAGGGCGGCCTTCGCCCGCCATCCGGTGCAATGTCCGGGTGCGATGATCCGAGGCGCGATCAGCGTGTCCAGGTCGTCGACCGTCGGCCCGATCCGGGGTTCCATCGGACCACCCGCAAGGTGGTAGCCACCGAGGACGACGTCGATCTGCACCCCGGGGAACCGCTGCTTCACCCCGAGGCAGGCATTGACGATCCCTGCGTGGGAACACGCCGACAGGACCGTGACCCCCCGCCCGCGCACCTCGGCGGCGAGGAACCGCTCGTCCATGATGAGCGGATCGGCGACGACGAGGTCGCCGCCGTCCGCCCCCGCGCCGAACCGGAACGAAAAGTGACCGACGAGCCCGGCCTCGTACGCCGTCGTGCGCTCGATGGCACCACTGCCGAGGAAGTGGCCACCGCCGAGCAGGTGGTCGTCAGGGTTGAGTTCGATCGTGCCGCCCGCTGCCTCCAACGCGGCAAGCGTCGGCTCCTCCGGCAACATGATGAACGTTCCCCCGGGCGACTGGATGCCGCGCTGGTCCGGCCGGTCGGGATGCAGGTCGACGACGGGCGACGAACGCCCAGCGGTTCGACGCGCCGCCGAGATCGCTTCGACGACCGTCGGCAACCCTCCGCTGTGGTCCCAGTGCCAATGCGACAGAAAGATCGCCTCGATCGTGGCCAGGTCGACTCCGAGTCGTTCCGCGTTGTCGAGCCACACGTCGCCATACGGTCCGACGTCGAACAACACCGTGCGATGCTCGTCGCCGATCCGACCCGTCACCAGCACCGAGAACCCGTGACACGCAACGCAGAGATGATCGAACACGGTGACACAGTCGTGCCCGTCGTGCCGGCGCGTCGGCGGTCGCCGAACGACGTGCGAGATCACCTCGGGCAACTGCGGCACACCGGCATCGACGCTCGACAGCGTGTCGGTCTCGTTGTCGACGATCACCGTCAGCGTCAGTTCGTCGAGCACCGTCGATGTCGTCACGAATCGTCACACTAGGCCCGCCACGTCGTGCCGTCGGACGGTCGTTCATCGCAGCCGGCTCTTGGCGTCCTTCTTGGCTCGGGTCAACTCCACGCGCTGCGGGTGGTCCTTGTAGAACGGGTCGATCGGGTAGCAGCCGGACACGAGCCCGTTGCGCGGCGCAGTGGTGCAGTCACTGAAGGTGCGACACACCAGTCGCGACTCGAGCGGACGACCCGACAGCGTGTCTGCGGCCAGTTCGGGATACGACAGCATCATCCGGCCGAGCCCGACCATCGTCGCTCCGCCGTCGTCGACGACGGCCTGGCCGACGTGCGCCAACCAGTCCTGCAGGTACGAGTATCCCGACCCGATGATCGCCAGCTCGGGGTGGGCGATCGTGAGCTCACGGGTCACGGCGAGCTGGCGGGCCACACCGTGGAGCGGGTCCTCGGGTGGCTGGTAGCCATCGGACGGCGGGAAGTAGGCAGGACGCTGGACGTGCGGGTTGTAGTACGGGCTGCCGGCGGTGACGCTGACGAGGCCGATGCCCAACTCGACGCAGAGGTCGAGGAACGCGTGCGCCTCGGTGAGGTCGATGCCCTGACCGGTCCCGTCGCCGCCGAAGGCGAAACGGTACGGCTCGGTGGTCTCGGGCACCCCGATGCCACCCTCCCCCACCCTGTACGGAACGAGGTCGAACGCCGACAGCCGTACGGCGATCGCCAGTCCCGGTGCCCGGTTGCGGATCCCCGATACCACCGAGCGCAGGAACTCGGTTCGCCCGGCGAAGTCACCCCCGTACCGGCCCTCTCGGTCGTATCCCGTGAGCAGTTCGTGGAGCAGGTAGCCGTGGCAGTGCTTGACGTCGACGAAGTCGAAACCGGCCTGCTGGGCGAGCACCGCGGCGGAGACGTAGTCGACGGCGAGGGCGTCGAGTTCGTCATCGGCGAACACCGCGCCGCCGTCGACCCCGACTCGGCGGTCGAGAATCGGATGCCGGTATGCGGTCCGCGGCAGCGGCGCGCCCTCGGGCCGTGACCACCGACCCGAGTGCGTGAGCTGGAGCCCGGTGATCTGATCCGCCGCCAGGACCCCCGCAACGCGGCCAGATCGTCGACGGTCGACCCGTCGATCACCAATTGGTTCGGATTCGCGCGCCCGTCCAGGCGCACGGCCGTCGCCTCCCCCCACACGAGTCCGCAACCACTCGACGCGAATCGCTGCCACCGGCGCTGCACGAGGTCGGTCGGCCGCCCATCGGTGGTGCCGTCCCACCCCTCCATCGGAAGCACGGCGAAACGGTTCGGCGAGGTGAACAGACCACCGTCACCGTCACGAATCTCCACCACCTGCGACAGCGACCCCGATGGGTCGACCTGCTCGGCGATCGGGATCTCGATCTCCAGATCCGCGCAGTGCTCGCGGAACGCTTCGACGGTACCGAGCTTCTTGACCTGCGTCCAACGAACGCTCACGAGGCCATCTCCCAGGCCGCGAGTCGTTCGAGGATGTCAGCGAGCACGGCACGATCCGAGTCGGGTCGGCGCGGCACCGACGGTGGCGTGCCGTCGCACCGCGCCCATCCGCGCAGCTCGAAGCAGATCGCTGCGTCGTGTCGGTACGCGGGGACCGGGGCGCGGAACGCGAAGTTGCCCAGATACTGCAACAAGTCGTTCAACTCGTGGACCCCGGGATCGCCGGCAGCCCACATCCGGTCGCGGACGGCGAACGCCTCGGGGGCGAACGTCGACAGCCCGAGCAGATAGTCGGAGCCGTACATCACCATGTCGATGGCCAGGTCGTTGCCGGTGAACACCGTGAAGTCGGGACGTACCTTGTCGCGCAGGTCGAGCCGGTCCCATTCGAGCTCACGACTGAGCGACGAGTGCTTCGCCCCGACGCACGACTCGATCCCCATCAGTCCCTCGTATGCGGCGAGCGACGGTACCCGGCCATAGGGCACGAACATCGCGCCGAGCTCGAACCCGATGAACGACTCGACATCGGCGCCGATCGCTTGCAGCGCCGCCACCCAGCCGGGGTCGTCGAGCGAGTTGAGCCCGTGCGAGGGGAACACCACCGGCGTTCCACCCCGGTCCGCGATCGCGCCGCATGCTGCGAGGTATCCGGCGAGGTCGAACGACGCACCGGGTGCATCGGCCACGTACGCCCCGGCAACGAAGTTCCCGCCCGTCACCGCAGCGGTCAGGTCGAGCACGCGCACCTTGTCGGCGTCGTCGAGCAACTGGACGTAGCCGGTGTCCATGTTCACCGCCGGCGTCAGCCCGGCCGCGGTGGTTCGAGCGACGTGCGCCTCGACGGCGGTCCAGTCGACATCGCCGTCAGGCGTGAACACCAGGAGCACGGCCGACATGCCAGTGATCGTTCGCTGCGGGCGGATCCGGGCGATCAGATCGTTCTCGGTTCTGGTCACGGCGCCCATTGGAATGCACACGGCTCGTGCATGCAAACCGGTGGACCGCCCACATCGCCGCACGGCCACGCTCCTCGCATGACCGCGCCCCACGCGACGAGGTGACATCATCGTCATCGATGGGATCCCGACGCGCCCCACAGTTGATCACCTACGCCGATCGCCTCGCCGGCGACATCGGAGGCATCCTCGAACTGGTCGACGGACCTCTCGCCGGGGCTTTCGGCGGGGTCCATCTGCTTCCCTTCTTCGTACCGATCGACGGCGCGGACGCCGGATTCGACCCGATCGACCACACCGCCGTCGACCCTCGCGTCGGAACGTGGAGCGACGTGCGCGCTCTCGCCGATCGTCACGAAGTCATCGCCGACCTGATCGTGAACCACGTGTCGGCACAGTCCGCCCAGTTCCAGGACTGGCTCGCACGGGGCGAGGCATCGCCGTTCGGCGCGCTCTTCGTCACACCGGGACACATCTTCGGCGATCCGGCGAATCCTGCCGACGTCGCGCTGATCCATCGGCCTCGTCCCACCTCGCCGTTCACCGACGTCCTGTTCGGCGACGGATCGGTCCGGACCGTGTGGACGACGTTCACCGATCAGCAGATCGACATCGACGTCGAGCACGACGTGGGCTGGGGCTACCTCATCGACATCCTCGATCGGTTCCAGCAGTCGGGCATCAGCGTCGTACGACTCGACGCCGTCGGCTACGCCATCAAGCGCGCCGGCACGTCGTGCTTCATGCTCCCGGAGACCTTCGAGTTCATCGACCGGCTGACCGCGGCGTGCCATGAGCGCTCGATGCGGGTCCTCGTCGAGATCCACGGCCACCACCTCGACCAGATCGACATCGCGAGTCACGTCGACCTGGTCTACGACTTCGCACTGCCGCCGCTCACGCTCGATGCGCTCTTCACCGGTGATGGCGCACCGTTGAAGCGATGGATCGCCATGCGCCCGCACAACGCCGTCAACGTGCTCGACACCCACGACGGCATCGGCGTGATCGATGTCGGCGTCGATCCCCGGGATCGCAGCCGCCCGGGGCTCCTGTCCGAGCAGCGCATCCACGATCTCGTCGAGGGCATCCACACCCGATCCGGGGACACCAGTCGTCTCGCGACCGGCGCAGCTGCGTCGAACCTCGACCTGTACCAGGTGAACTGCACGTTCTACGACGCGCTCGGCCAGGACGACGCCCGATACCTCGCCGCCCGGATGATTCAACTCCTGCTTCCCGGAACGCCGCAGATCTACTACGTCGGCCTGCTCGCGGGCTCGAACGACATGGGGTTGCTCGCTGAATCAGGCGTGGGCCGCGATGTCAATCGCCACCGCTACACCGCAGCGGAGGTCGCCGAGGCGCTGGAACGTCCGGTCGTCCGGCGACTCGTCGAGATGCTCCGTTGGCGAGCGACCGAGCCGGCGTTCGACGGCACCTTCGAAGTGCTCTCGTCGCCGGGGCACCAACTGTCGGTGCGATGGAGCGCGCCGGAGTCGACGGTCACGGTGACGGTCGACCTGCGAACCGCCGACATCGAGACCACGACCGGTTGAGCAGCGGCGCGGATTCGGCTGGTCCTCTGCTCGGTGCCGGTGGTGGAGAACTCGGCGATGTGATTCGATGTGTTGGTGGCCGATGGCGACGATTTCGAACGCCCACGCACTGACGCCGGCGAGTCGGCGTGGAGCACCGATGACGTGCCGGCGCGCGAGGGACCACTCGACATCGTGTGGGAGCGACATCGAGTCGAGACCACCGACCCGATCGCACTGCAACCACTGCACGGCGCACAGATTGCCGTCGCAGACACGCCGGCCGGAAGGAGCATCGGCTCCAAACTCCTGTTCGCAGGTGCAGCGCTGACCGCCGTGGCCGTCGTGGTCGGATTGGTCACTCGCGGCGGTGGTGACGGTGGCGACGAGGAGTCGACAGCGCCGCCGACCACCGTCTCACTGCCGGCATCGACCCTGCCCGCGATCGCCGAGACCATGCCGTCGACCACCGCTGCACCTCCCGGCAGCGGTGCGGTGGCTCCGATCGACGTGCAACTGCCGGCCGCGGTGGCCGCGATTCAGGCGCCGACCGAGGTCATTGCACTCACGTCCGACGGCACCGCGCTCACGTTGTCGTTGCCATCGGGGCGTGTCCGCTCGGTCGCTGTCGGAGACACCGAACAGCCAGACTCCACGTTCTTCGGAGGCGGCGACATCATCGTCGCTCCCGACGCAGCAGCGATCGGGATGTTCGGCTCGACGTTCGTGATCCTGCCCCGCACGGGACCCCCGATCGACGTCGATCGAGAGCAGTTCGGTGACGACATCGGTGGCCTGAACGCCATCGGGTGGCAACTCGCGGACGACGGCACCACGCGCTTCACGGTGGCGGTCTACCCGATCAGCAACAGCGATGTGCGGTTCGTGTCGGTCGGCCTCACGGGCGACGTGAGGGAACTCGCTGCCCAGGACTACGGCGTGTTCGGGTCGTCGCTCAGCACGCCGGACGGCAGCTGGATCGTCAACGATGCCGGTGGGGCATACGAGATCGACTCCCAGGGAGGGTCGGTGCGGATCGATGACGGCACGGTGTACGCCGCCGCCGGCGACCATCGGGTCGTGCGCACCTGTGACGATCAACGACAGTGTTCGATCGAGGTCGTGACGGTGAGCACCGGCGCCCGGCGGACCCTCGACGCCGCGCTGCTCCCCGACGACTTCGACGAGATGATCTGGGGGATGTCGCTCTCCCCCGACGGTGGCGCCGTCGCAACGACCAGATCGAGGTCGACGCAGGAGCGAGTGCTCGTCGACTTCGAGTCGGGCGAGGTCACCGCCGATCCCGCTCGACAACTGGTCACCGACCTCGGCCTGGGCGGCCGACAGCTCCGGAATCTTCGCGATCGCCTCGGACGGGCCGGGCCTGCAGTTCATCGACCGATCGGGCGAGACGGTCGGCTTCGGCGAGGACCTCGGCCCGATCGTGGCGATCGGTGTGCGCCACCCCACCGCCGAACTCGACCCCGTCGCCGCGGTCGTCGTCGGCACGATCACGCCCTCACGTGCTCTGGGGCCGACGGGGCTGACGCTCGTCGGCGCCGGCCGCGGAGGCGGGATGTCGAGCATCGACATCGACGCCGGCACCATGCGGAGCTGGGAGACGGCCAGGCGGCTCGGGCAGGGCGCGGCCACACTCGTCTCGTCCGGCGATGCGGTCGTTGCACTGCCCCGATCCGACGACCCGGCATTCATCACGGGGCCCGGCATCGACACCGAGCTGGGGGACGCGTTCTCGGTGCAGGGCTTCAAGCTTCCGGGGCCGACCGATGGCACGATCTGGGTGCCCGAGGAAACGACCGACGGCGGACTCGCCTACCGACTGGCGTCGATCGACGGCACGGCGGCGGCATCCGGCGACCCAGCGAGAATCGACCTGGCCGGGAGCGAGCTGATCGGCGGCGACGGACGCGGTGGACTCGTCGTCGCGCGCGGTGGCGACGTGTTCGTCGTCGGCGTCGGCGACGCCGAGCGGCTGACCGCCGGTGAGCTGATCGCCATCGGCGCCGAGACGGCCTACGCCCGCGAGTGCGACAACGCCATGAGCTGTTCTGTCGTGCGCATCGATCGGGCCACCGGTGAACGAACCGCTCCCGACCCGGGGTTCTCGCCAGATGCGCTCGTGCCCAGCGAGCCGGACCGAGGGGCGGCACTGGGATCCTCGGTGTCACCCGACGGCGCGGTGCTGCTCGTTCAGCTCCGGGTTGTAACCACCGACGCGAACAACGTCGAGTCGCTCGTCGATCAGTGGTTCTTCGCCGACACCACCTCAGGCCGGATCACCGCCATCGAGAATTTCCAGGCTGGACAGCCCGTGATCTGGAACGACGCCGGCACCTTCGCCGCTGTCCTCTCGGGGCCCGACCTTCAGGTCTTCGACCGGGCGGCCGGTGAGATCGTTGCGCTCGACGCGCCCGCACTTCGCGGCGATCGCTCCGATCGCGACCGCCCCGGCGAGCATCGACGGGTGATCAGAGCAGCACGGTCATGGCGTCGCCGATCAGCTTGAAGCCGAGCACCACGAACAGCACCGACATCACCGTGTTGTTGTTGTCGATCAGCCACTGCTTGGCGATCGTCAGTGGCGCGTCTGCCCGGTCACCCATGATCAGATAGGCACCGACCGGCACGATGATCGTCACCGACGCGATCAACACGTACACGATCAGTGTCACGATCTCGTCGGTGGTACCCAGGCCGGCCGCGCCGATCGTGGCCGCTGCGGCAACCGTCAGCCCGAGGTTCTTGGGATTGACCGCGGCCATCAGGAACCCGAACCCGAGGGACCTGCCCACCGTGAACGAGTCGATCGAGTTCATCCAGCCCGGCATCTCGGCCGTCTCGCCATCGGCGGGCCGGCTCCGCCACTGCTTGACCGCCAGCACGACGAACACGAGCCCGATCAGGAGTTTGACGACGCCGGCCGCGTCGGGCGCGTCGCTGTCACCGACGCTCACACCGAGGGCGAGCACGATCGACCCGACGACGGACAGCCCGAGGATCCAACCGGCCGCGAACGACACGCTGTTCTTGGTGGCCGACTTGGAGAACAGCATGAGGATCACCGCGATGACGGGGACCGGGCTGATCGCGACACCGACCGCGAACCCCAGAATCTGGCCGATGACCGAACCCATGTGTATGCCTTTCCGGATTGCGCATCCGCTGCGCGCCTCGCCGACGGACCCTAGTGGTGACGGCGCACTCGTTGCTGCGAGGGCGTCCGGGTGAATTCTTCGCGTTCGTGCAGGTCACAGCCCACCTCGCCATGCCAGGATTCGCCGATGACAGCTGACACGGCGCAGGATCGATACCGCAGCGCCGCCAAGATCCTGTACGACGTCGCCAAACCCATGAAGGTGCTCTCCGCACTCGCGTGGCCGGCCGAACTGCGCGAAGAGTTCCTGGCCGGCGGGGCCGACAAGCTCCCCGAACCGACGTACGCGATGGTCGACCCCACGACGGTGCTCGACGGTGTCGCGCAGGCACGGCGGCTGCTCCGACCGGGCAACGTGGTCGACGACTGGCTCGACCGCGAGGCCACCTCCATCGAGTCGACCGCGCTCATGCTGTCGTCGCTCGGCACCCCCGCGTTCCACGCGTACAGCCGCAAGCTCTACGGGGTGCCGTCACAGCCCCTGCGCTACGACCCTGCGACGCCGCTCGAGCTCGCAGCGAAGGTCGAGGCATCCCTCGAGGACCTGAAGGCCGCATCACTGATCCCACCCGTCATCCGCACCAGGACGGGCGAGGAGGTCGCCGCGTTCATCACCGAAGCCGTCAACGACCACTTCGGCAAGTCCGCTCCGCAGGTGCTCCTCGTCGACGAGTTGTCGGCGAATGCAGTCGCCTCGACGAGTCGGATCAAGATCCGCCGAGACGCCAAGTTCACCGCCAAGGACTCCGCTCAGCTCCTCAACCACGAGGCCTTCATCCACGTGGCGACCGGCCTGAACGGCCGGGCCCAGTCCGACATCCCGATCCTGGCCCTCGGCCACCCGGGCACCACTCGCACGCAGGAGGGGCTCGCCGTCTATTCGGAGTACGTGTCCGGCACGCTCGGCATGGACCGATTGCGTCGACTCGCCGACCGGATCGTCGCGACACAGCTCGTGATCGACGGAGCCGACTTCATCGAGCTCTACCGATGGTTCCTCGACCGCAGCCCCAACCCCGAGCAGGCATTCGAATCGACCAGACGCATCTTCCGCGG
The DNA here is from genome assembly GCA_963747375.1 of Ilumatobacteraceae bacterium. Taxonomy (GTDB): domain Bacteria; phylum Actinomycetota; class Acidimicrobiia; order Acidimicrobiales; family Ilumatobacteraceae; genus Sva-07. The sequence goes on along the minus strand of CAVVFL010000002.1, from coordinate 190,190 downwards.
TGCGCCGATCACGGGCGGAGCACCCTTCACGAAGGACTGCTCGTATCTGTCGGGCTATCTGTCGGTCGCCACGTTCATCCGTGCAGCGTTCAGGGCCGGGCGCGCCGACACGCTCGGCTTGCTGTTCTCCGGCAAGCTCGACCTGTTCGCGATACCGGCACTCGGTGAACTGCGCAGCCAGGGGCTCGTGCAACGGGCGAAGTTCGTGCCACCGTGGGCGTCGGATCCCGGGTGGGTGCTCGCCCACCTGACGCTCAACACGTTCATGGCCGACATCGACCTGTCGGCGGTGACCGATGCGATCGCCGACGTCTTGGAGAAGTGCCCGCGCGTCGACGTCGAACTGCCGGGCTGAGTTCGGCCCTTGCCGGTCGTCAGACCCGGGGGGTGTCGCGCAGGTGCTTGTTGTTGCGCGGCTCGCTCTTGGTCTTCATGTCGGTGAGCTGACGGATCATCTCGTCACGAACCTCGTTGAACGCGTGATCGAGATCGGCGCTCGACGACGTGGCCACCAGCGGAACATGCGCGTCGATCTTGACGTCGAGCGTCACGTGCTGGCTCTTGGTGCCACGATCCTTCACGAACAACTGCATGGCCACGGTGCCCTCGTCGAACGAACGAAGGCGAGCGTCGAGCTTGCTCCAATGATCGATGAGCTTCTCGAGATCGCCCTCGTACACGTCCCCGTGCACTGTGAGGCTCTCGGCAACGGTCGCCGGATGCGGGTTGGTCATCACGTCTCCTTCGGACTGCGGGCGGGACGCCCGCCCTCTGCTTCCATTCAACCCGAACAACGCTCAACCCGCCCAAACCGTTCGAATTCCCTCGGCCGGCAGCGAGACCTCGAGGAACTCGAAGTCATCGGACCAGCCCGACCACGTCCAGATCGCCCCCGGCGGAAATGCCACGGCATCACGCGCGCCGACACGCGACGTCGTGCCATCGACACTGAGAACCGACGTTCCGTCGAGGACACATGCGAAGGCGAACTCGCCGTCGTGGGTCAGGCCCTGTGCCGGCCGATCGATCGACGGCCCAGCGGCCTCGACGACAACCGCACCGGCCAACCCGTCGGTCGCGTCGCCGATTCGGGTGTCCCGGGCGACCAGACCGTCCTGCGAATACGGAGTGCGAACCGCCTCGCTCGCGACGTGGCGAACGAAACGTTGGCCCCCGAAGTCGCGCTGCGTGTCGACCTGGTCGGTCGGCAACGTGATCTCGTGTTCGACCATCGTGTCGTGCACCGCGGGGCAGCCGATCTCGATCACCTCCAATCCGGGTGAGCTGCGCAGCACCCGATGCCGGATCTCGGGCGGTTGGAGCACACAGTCGCCGGCGAGCAGGCGGAACGGCTCGCCCTGATCCTCGTAGACCAGCTCGACCCATCCACGGGCGCAGAAGATCATCTGGAACCGGACGCGATGGAAGTGCACGTAGTCAGGTACCTCGCCACCGTCTGCGATCAGGATGTGCGACGCGATGAACGCCCCGCCCCACCGATCCGGCAGCAGGTCGCGGTAGCCCATGCCGGCCCGCCCGATCCCGAAGTCGTCACCCGCTCGGACGATCGAGAGCGACGGCACAGCGGCCGGCGCCACCACGTCGACCGAATCGCTACGGAACTCGACCTGCGTTCCGTTCGGTGCCGTTCGCGTCACGGGCTCGGTGATGGCACCGTCGCGGACGATCATCCGTCCCGGTTCGTCACGTTCCGCCAGCCGCACACAGATCGATGCGCCGGCAAGCGTCAACGTGACGTCTCGAGGGGCGTCGGCCGGAGAGATCGACTCGACCCGAGCCCCGCACTCGTCGACGAAGAACGCGACCATCGCGTCCAGATCGACGCACGGCACCACCGTCGTCAACGACACGCCGGTCAACCGAGATCGTGCGGGCCGGCGCCGAGATACCCGTGTCCGGCGCGGATGGCATCGCCCCACGGCGCGAGGATCTCGAACAATTCGTCGATGTCGCCGGCCAGTGCCGAGATCGCCGGCATCATCTGCTCGTCGGTGGCCACTTCGATCGCTTCGCGCGCATGGCGACCGGCCTGCGACAGATGGGTCTCGGAACCTTCCCCGTCGAGGTGGCCGAGGTCTCGGAGCCGGTGCTCCGAAGCGTCGAATTCGTCCGCGGTCCAGCCGCGGGTTCGGCTGTAGCTGCGGATCGGCATCGCCCAGTAGAGCTCGGTGAGGATGCCGATGTCGGTGGCGGTCAACCCCGCTGCCACCCACGCCGCGTTGTGGCAGTCGCCCCGGTATTCGCGCAGGAAGTCGCCGACGTGCCACACCGCCGCCAACGGGTCGTCAGGCACGTCGAGCGCGGCGATCCCCGCCGCCATCGGTCGGCCGTTGATCGGCAGCGGCGTGGCCGCACGGTGGACCAGTTCGAGCACGCGTTCGGTGCCGTCCGGGTGATCGCCGAGCAGCCGCCGCAGCTGGGCCACGGCCCCATCGGCGCGCGCAGATCGAATCGTGGCGGCGTCCGTGCGCGTCCAGGCCAGTTGCACCGACGGCACCACGACCGCGGCGCTGAACACGCCGAAGGCCGCCGCGATCACCTCACCGGGAACCTGGCCGAGCACGCTGCCGCGGCTGGCGAAGTACGCGGGCCCGTCTGGCAGCGCGACACCATTTGCATCGCCCCGACTCGGATCGAACCCGAGCGCCTGGTAGTTCGCGTGACATTCGGGCGAGAAGTACACCTGGCCGATCACCGGTTCGAGCACCGACCCCAACCGTCGGGCGAGGCGGGACGTCGACGAGAGTTCCATGCCCGGACGGTACGCCATCGCCTCAGATGGTGCCGGGTCAAACGTGACGCCACGTCGGCGCGTAACGTCGGCACATGTCCGATCGCACCGTTGTCCTCGTCCACGGCAATCCGGAGACCGCCGCCATCTGGGGCCCGCTCACGACAGCCCTCGTCAGCCGCGGCCCAGCCGAGGTCGTCGCGCTGTCGCCGCCGGGCTTCGGCGTGCCGGTTCCCGCTGGTTTCGACCCCACGATGGAGGCCTACGCCGAGTGGCTGGTCGGCGAACTCGAGGCCGTCCGCGCGACCGGTACCGAGATCGACCTCCTCGGGCACGACTGGGGTGCCGGCCACGTGTACGGCGCACTCAGCCGACGCCCTGATCTCCTGCGCACATGGGCCGGAGACATCGCCGGCGTGATTCATCGCGACTACGTCTGGCACGACATGGCCCAGGCTTGGCAAACCCCCGAGATCGGTGAGCAGGTCATCGCCGGGATGACCGCGGCGAGCGCAGACGACAAGGTGGCGTTGTTCGCCGGGCTCGGAATGCCAGCTGGTCTCGCCGCGGAACTCGCCGCCGGGTTGAACGCCGAGATGGGTCGTTGCATCCTGCGGCTCTACCGCACGGGCGCGCAACCCGCGGTCGGCGATCTCGGCGCCCGCCTGGCAGCGATGGAACTTCCGCCCGGTCTCGTCATCGATGCCGAACTCGACGCCTACATCCCGTCGGAGCTGTCGAACGACATCGCCCGACAGCTCGACGCCGAGGTGCTGCGTCTCGACGGCCGCGGCCACTGGTGGATGGTCGACGACGTCGACGACGTTGCCGATTCACTCATCGCCTTCTGGTCATCCCACTGACCGGTTACGCCGGTGCCTGGCACCGGCGTAACCGGTCAGACGACGGGGAGGCCGAGGTTGCGGGCGATGACGAGGCGTTGGATCTCGCTGGTGCCTTCGCCGATCTCGAGGATCTTGGCGTCCCGATAGAAGCGCGCCACCGGCGTCTCCTCCATGAAGCCCATCCCACCGAACACCTGCGTCGCCACCCGAGCGGCGTCCATCGCCGCCTCGGTCGAGTAGAGCTTCGCCATCGCGGCCGCCTGGCCGATGGGACGACCCTGATCCTTCAACCACGCAGCCTTGTAGGTCAGGTTGTGAGCATTCTCCACCTGCACCGCGAGGTCGGACAGCTGGAACGCCAGCCCCTGGAACCGCCCGATCGGCCCGCCGAAGGCATGGCGTTGCCCCGCGTAGTCCACCGACAGATCGAGGCATGCCCGAGCCGAGCCGAGCGCGAGCGCCGAGATCGCGATGCGACCATCGTCCAGGATCGACAGGAAGTTCCGGAAGCCCTTCCCCGGTTGGCCCAGCAGGTTCCCGGCCGGAATCCGACAATCGACGAAGGTGATGCCATGCGTGTCGCTCGCATGCCAGCCGAGCTTGTCGTACGCGGGCTCGATGATCATGCCCGGAGTTCCGGCCGGGACCACGAACGCCGAGATGCCGTCGTCGGTTCGCGCCGTCACCGTGACGATCGAGGTCATGTCCGTACCGCAGTTGGTGATGAATGCCTTCGATCCGTTGATCACCCACTCGTCGCCGACGAGTTCGGCGCTGGTCCGGGTGGCGCCGGCGTCGGAACCCCCGTCGGGTTCGGTGAGGCCGAACGCACCGAGCGAACGGCCCGCCAACAGGTCGGGCAGCCACCGATCGCGCTGCTCGTCGTCACCGAACCGGAAGATCGGGTTGGCGCCGAGCCCCACCCCGGCCGACAGGGTGATCCCCATCGACTGGTCGACTCGCCCCAACTCTTCGATCGCGACGCACAGCGACGCGAAGTCGCCCCCGCCGCCGCCCCATCGTTCCGGAAAGACGATGCCGAACAACCCGAGTTCACCCATCGCCCGGATGACCTCGGTCGGGAAATGACAGGCTCGGTCCCAGTCGGCGGCGTGCGGTGCGATTTCCTGCGCGGCGAAGTCACGCACTGTCGCACGCAGCATCTCGTGATCGTCGCTCAGCTCCCAACTCATGATGACCCGACGCTAGCCACGCCGGCGGGGCTGCACGCGTCCCGGGTCGAGCCCGACGTGATGCATCGCTCGAGCTGCCCATCGAGTGCAGGCCCGCCCCGATACTGTCGCCACCGTGCAGCCGGGTCCCTTGCGAGTCGCCCTCGGGCCCGCGCTCGTCGGATTGATCGTGCTCGCCACCGCATGTGGCGAGACGACATCCTCCGCTCAGGTGGTGACGTCAGGTGCCACAACCACCACGTCGACCCTGGCCACGACGAGCACGACGAGCCCGTCGTCGACGACGACCACATCGACCTCCACGACGCAGCACATCGACCTCCACGACGAGCAGCACGACGAGCAGCACGACGAGCAGCACGACGGTGGAACCACTCCCCGCGCCGAACCTTCCGGCGACCAATGCAGCGTTCGATGCGCTCGCTCAGGCGAACCCGTCGGCGAGCATGACGGTGATGCGCGACGGTCGGACGGTCCTCGCCCGCTCATCGGGGACAACGCTCGACGGCGCACTCGCAACATCCGATTCACCGATGGTGGTGGCCAGCGCCGGCAAACTGCTCACCGCGAACCTGATCGCCAGGCTCCACGAGGCCGGCCTGGTCGACGTCGATGCGCCGACACCCTGGCAACTCATGGGGCTCGCGCCTCATCCGACCTGGAACGACGTCACGCCCAGAGACCTGCTGGTCCACGGCTCCGGCATGCCTGTCGTGCGCAACCAGTGGTTCGTCCGATCAGATGATTGCCGCTCGTTCCTGCCGACGCTGATGGTCGCGCCTCCGCAGGACTACCGCGGGCGCTGGACCTACTCGAACGGCAACTACTGCGCCCTCGGACTCCTGGTCGAAGCGCTGACCGGGACGCCACTCGACGAGGCGGTGCAGTCGATCCTGCTCGACCCGCTCGGTGCATCGGGGATCCACCTGACGACGAATGGACAACTCCCGACCGATGTCGGCTACGCGCTCGGCGTCGACCGTCTTGCACGCCTGGGTGGCGCCGGCTCGTTCCTCGTGTCGACCGACGACCTCGCGGCGGTGATGAGCTCGATCTCCCCTGCCGACAGGGAGGTCATGACCTGGCCGGGCCTCATCGTCGACCAGTACGGATGGGGCCACACCGGCAGCGTCGACGGAGCGGTTTCCTGCGTCTGGGTGATGGAGTCCGACCGCACCGTCATCGCGGCGACGGTGGCGGGCAATCGTCCGGCCACGGGCGGCGATGTGTGCGACAGCGTGGTCCCGGCACTGGCCGCCGACCTCGGCATCGCGGCCGGCCCTCCCGAACGCTCGCCGCCCTGAAGCGTCAGGCGAGGCGTGTCAGGTCAGGTCCCAGCGCTGGCGGGCGGCGGCCACGGTCGGCCGTCCGATCTCGCCGGTCGACGCAGGCTCGGGCCGGTAGCCATGACCGATCAACGCGGCCAGCGTGGCCCCGGTCGATGTCGTGAGCGCCTCGAAGTCGTATCCACCTTCGAGCACCACGACAGTTCGCCGTGCGGGCACGAGAGCCTGCAGACGTACAGCGAGGTCGGCGTAGTCGGCCGAGGTCAGCTCCAGTCCGGCCAGTGGATCACGTCGATGACCGTCGAACCCTGCCGAGATGAACAACCAGTCGGGAGCGAAGTCCGAGACGAGCGGCGCAACGACTTCGTCGAACGCTCGCCGGTAGACGTCACCACGCGTCCCGGCCGGGAACGGCAGGTTGACGTTCGCTCGGGGCGCACCGGTGCCACCCATCTCGTCGGCCCGGCCCGTCCCCGGGTAGAGCGGTGACTCGTGCGTCGACACGTACAGCACACGGGGATCGTCGTAGAAGATGTCCTGTGTGCCGTTGCCGTGGTGGACGTCCCAGTCGACGATTGCGACGCGTCGGCCCTCGTCCGCGAGCTGAGCCGCTGCGACCGCGACGTTGTTGAACAGACAGAACCCCATCGCCCGATCGGGCACCGCATGATGCCCGGGCGGGCGACCGGCGGCGAAGGCCACGTCACATGATCCTGATTTCAAGGCGTCGACCGCATCGAGCGCGGCCCCGGCGGCCCGACGCCCGGTCGTGAAGGACCCGGGCGCGGCATACGTGTCGGGATCGAGGTCGCCTCCACCGCGCTCGCAGAAGCGTTCCAATTGGGCCACATACGACGGATCGTGGACCCGACCGAGTTCCTCCACCGTCGCCAGCCGCGGCTCGTGGAACGTCACGGCGTCGAGAAGTCCGGCCTCGACGATACCCGCGAGCGATGCGTCGAGGCGCCCTGGCCGTTCGGGATGCCAGTCCGGCGTGAGGTGCTGATCGAGCTCAGCGGCTGCGAAGACTGCAATGGGCACGGCCACGATCACACCCTATGCACCGGGTGGCCTCGTGCAACAGACGTCACATCAGCGACCCACCGCCCACCGGGGATGCCATGCTGGCAGCGTGAGGTGCACGCAGTGAGCAACGATGGACCGTCGGAGTCGCCGTGGGCATCGTCGGTCGTGCTCGGAAGTGGCGACACCGCGTTCATCAGGCCGCTCACCGCCGACGACAAGGCCGCGTTGGCCGAGTTCCATCGGCGGCAGTCGGCCGAGAGCATCTACCGCCGCTACTTCTCGCCCAAGCCCGAGTTGAGCGAGAAGGAACTCGCCCATTTCACAGCCGTCGACATGGTCGACCGGGCAGCGCTCGTCGTCGAGTCACACGACGAGTTCATCGCGTGGGCGAGCTACGAGCGCTGGCCGGGCCGCAACGAGGCCGAGGCCGCGTTCATGGTCGCCGACAACCGCCAGGGTGAGGGCATCGCCACGCTGCTGCTCGAACACCTCGCGGCGATCGCCGGCTCCAATGGAATCGAACGGTTCACCGCCGAGGTCCTGGGCGACAACCGGGCGATGCTCGCCGTGTTCGCCAAGGCCGGATGGCCACTCCAGCGGCGGTTCGACTCCGGTGTGGTCGACCTCGACTGGGACCTCGCCAAGACCGACGAGTTCCTCGACAGTGTCGAGCGTCGCGAACAACGCGCCGACTCACGAGCGGTTGCGCGGATCCTCATCCCTCGCGCCGTCGCGGTGATCGGGGCATCCGAACGCCCGGGAACGGTCGGTGACGCGATCTGGCGCAACGTCGTCGACGGCGTCGATGCCCCGACGTACGCCGTCAACCCGCGCCACGACACCATCCACGGCCATCCGTGCCTCCGTTCGATCGATGAGCTCCCCGACGAGGTCTCCCTGGCGATCATCGCCGTCCCTGCGCCCGCGCTCGAGGCGACGATCGACGCCTGCATCGCCAAACGCATGCGCGGGGCGGTGATCGTCACCTCGGTCGACGGCACCGACATCGACATTCCTGCGCTCGTCGGTCGGGCACGACGCAACGGACTGCGCATCATCGGGCCGTCGAGCATGGGCATTGCGTCTCCCCGTCCCGAAACCCGCCTCCAAGCGGCCCTCGTCGAAGTCGCGCTCCCCGCTGGTGGGGTCGCCATCTCGATGCAATCCGGCTCGCTCGGCGGGTCATTGCTGCGCAAGGCACGCGATGTCGATCTCGGGATCTCCTGGTTCGTGTCGCTCGGCGACAAGAGCGACATCTCGGCCAACGACCTGCTGCAGTTCTGGGAGTTCGACGACAACACCACCGTGGTGGCGATGTACACCGAATCGTTCGGCAATCCGCGCAAGTTCGCCCGGATCGCCCGGCGGGTGTCGCGAACCAGGCCCATCGTGGCCGTTCGCACCGGCGCCGCAGCAACCGGCGACATGGCCAGCGCGCTGTACCAGCAGACCGGCCTGATCGAAGTGCCGACGGTGCCGGCCCTGCTCGAAACGGTTCGCGTCCTCGCCACCCAACCGGTTCTGCAGGGCCCCCGGGTGGCGGTGCTCACCAACTCCCGCAGCCCTGGAACGCTCGCCAGCGCGGCCCTGAGCGCCGCTGGTCTCGAACCGGTGAGCGGCCCGATCACCCTCGATTGGAGCTCCAGGTCGAACGAATACCCAACGGCGATGCGCGCCGCGTTGGACGACGACGCCATCGACGGCCTGATCGTGATCCACGCGCCTGCAGTCGCTGACGACGTCGATGCGGCGGCGCGTCTCATCGATGCAGGCGCCTCGGGAAACACCAAGCCCGTTGTCGCCGTGCTCCTCGGCGGGGCCGACGGGCCGGTCGCGCCGGGATCACGCGTGCCCGCCTTCACGTTCCCGGAGCAGGCCGCCGCCGTCCTCGGACGGTCGTACGCCTACGCCCGCTGGCTCCGCGACGAAGCATCGGAGCCGGACGAGAACGTCCGACCCGTCGACCCCGGCGCGGCCCACGTGATCATCGCTGAGGCGGTCGCCGCGGCGACCGGGCCCGACGTCCACCTCGACCTCGCCACGCAACGTCGCCTGCTCGCGGCCTACGGCATCGAGATGGCTCTGGCCACAGAGTCGACGCCCGACACGGCGGTGGCCGACGCCGACAAGATCGGCCACCCCGTTGCCGTCAAGGCGGTCCGCCGCCGGCCGGGCCGGTCGGCACGTGCCGGCGTCGCCCTCGACCTCGCCACCAACGACGAGGTCATCGAGGCGATCGCGGTGATGCGTGACTCCCTCGGCGACGATGCCGACGATCTCATCGTGCAGGCGATGACCTCACCCGGCGTCGACGTACGGATTCGATGCGAACACGACGACCGACTCGGCGCGATCGTCACCGTCGGTCTCGGCGGCGCGCAGGCCGACGCGATCGACGACCGCACCAGTCGGCTTGCCCCCGTGTCTCCAGCGAGCGCCACGACGATGCTCGGCGAGACCCGAGTGGCGCCGGCTCTCGTCGCCGCCGACTTCGACTCCTGGCCGGTGGTCAACGCGGTGGTCCTCGCCGCACAGCTGGCGTCCGACCACCCCGAGATCGCCGAACTCGACCTCAACCCGGTGATCGTGTCCGACGACGGCGCCATCGTCACCGATGCGGTCATCCGACTCGTTCGGCACATCTCGGAGGACGGCCCATTGCGTCGGCTTGACTAGTGGTGTGAGTCCCGGCATCGTCATTCCGCTCATCGTCCTCCCCATCCTGCTCGTCGGCGCCTACGTCTGGTATCGGCGTTCGATGACGTCCATGAAGCCCGACGAGACCAAGCCCGTGTCCGGCGTACGGCTCACCGCGGAGACGTTGCACCGACTGAAGTCGCCGCCGTGGCGCATCGTGTACGAGATCGGCGGTGCACTCGGCGGAGTCGATCACGTGATCATCGGGCCTCCCGGCGTCATCGCCGTCACCACGATCGCGCTCGACCGACCGACACCCGAGCGGCTCGTCGCCGCGGCCGGCGACGCGCAGCTGGTCGCCGAGGCGGCCGTCGAGCGTGGGCCCGCCGACGAGCTGGTACGGCCGGCGGGAATCGACTGCCGGTTGTCGGCCCGTGTGTTCTGGGGAGCACCCGACCCGGACCGTCCCGCATTCGACGAGGTCGCCTTCGGGAACCATCTCGTGGAGGGCCAACGCCTCGCGGACTGGCTCACGGCGCTGGACGATCGCACGAACGAACCACGGATCTCCCAGTCGCAGATCGATCTTGCCTGGCAGGCGATCGTCATGGGGATCGGTCGGCCTGATCCACTTCGGTGACCGGCAGTAGCGTGCAACCATGACCACCCCCGAGGAGTTCACCGGCCCGACGACCGAGCTGCTGCAGGCGCTGATCCGCAACGCGTGCGTGAACGACGGTTCGCCCGACTCGGGCGAGGAGACGCGCAACTCCGACCTGCTCGTGACCTACCTGGAAGGCGCGGGCCTCGAGGTGGAACGATTCACCCCGCGACCCGGACGCGACTCGATGGTCGCCCGCATCGAGGGCACCGACCCCGACGCACCCTCGCTGTGCCTCATGGCGCACACCGATGTCGTCCCCGTGAACCCCGACGGGTGGCGCAACGACCCGTTCGGCGGCGAGGTCATCGACGGTGAGGTCTGGGGCCGCGGCGCCATCGACATGCTCAACCTCACCTCGTCGATGGCGGTTGCATTCCGACGCCTCGCCACCGAGGGTTTCCGCCCCAAGGGCGACCTCATCTACTTCGGCGTGGGCGACGAGGAAGCCGGCGGGGTGTGGGGCGCCGAGTGGATGGCCGAGCACCATTGGGACGCCATCGAAGCGGACTACGTCCTCACCGAACTCGGTGGGTGGTCCTCCGTCGGCCACGACGGCCACCGGACGGTCACCGTGAACGTCGGCGAGAAGGGTTTGGCCTGGCGACGGCTGCGAGTGCACGGCACGCCAGGGCACGGGTCGATGCCCTTCGGCGCCGACAACGCCCTGATCAAGGCCGCCGAGATCGTGCGGAGGCTGTCGACGTTCCGGCCGGCGGCCCACATCGACGACATCTGGCGCGCCCAGGTAGCGGCGATGGACCTGCCCGACGAAGTTCGTGATGGTCTCACCTCGGCCGAGACGATCTTCGCCACGCTCGAGCAGATGCCGGTACCGGTGGCCCGGATGTGTCACGCCGAGACGCACACGACGATCTCCCCCAACGTCGTGCACGGCGGGCAGAAGACGAACACGGTTCCCGATGTCGTCGACATCGACGTCGACATCCGCACGGTGCCTGGCACCACCCGCGACGACGTGGAATCGATGTTGCGCGAGGCGTTGGGTGATCTCTACGACCAGGTCGACATCACGGTCCTGCAGCACAGCGACCCGAGCGCCTGTGACTACGGTGTGGGCAATCCACTCTGGGACACCGTCACCAAACACACCCAGATCGCCTATCCCGGCGCCGAGCTCGTGCCGGGCGTGATCGTGGGCGGCACCGACGCACGCTTCTACCGCGAACGCGGGATCACGGCGTACGGCGCCGGACTCTTCTCCCCGAAGATGGACTTCGCCACCTTCGGTTCGCGGTTCCACGGCAACGACGAGCGCATCGACGTCGACTCCCTCGGTCTGTCCGGCAACTACTTCTACGGCATCGCCAAAGACCTCACCGGCTGACCCCAACCCTTGTCCAGATCCGTTCTCGTGAACAAGTTCACGGATGGGTCGAGTACTTGTTCACGAGAACGCGCGGAACGTCAGCGGAAGAGGTCGCGTTCGGAGTCGCGCAGGACCGGGGCCATGCTGGCCTCGTCGTCGGTCGCCCATTCGTAGCCGCGGATCACCGCCACCGGAACCCGGCTCGTGTTGCCCTTCACGAGCTCGGCGGCGGCAGTGAGCTCGTCGGCCACGCAGATCTCCTGCACCCTGAACTCGTGACCGTGCGGATCATGCTGGCCGATGTAGCTGTACAGCGGATGCATCCCGGCGATCCCGATCGCGACGTCGGTCTGCCCCTCGCGCCAGGGACGCCCGAACGTGTCGCTGATGACGACCGCCACGTCGAGGCCGAAGTCGGCAAACCGTTGCCGGAATCGGCGCGCCGAGGCGTCGGAATCCGCGGGAAGCACGAGCACACGACCATGTGCACCGCTCGACGACTGATCGACACCCGAGTTCGCGCAACAGAAGCCGTGACGGGTCTCGGTGATCAGCACGGGTCCGATCTGACGGATGATGCGCTTCGACTCGCGCAGCACCACCTCGACCACGCGTGGATCCTTCTCCCAACGCTCGGCCCACGATGTCGCAAACGGCGACGGTTCGACGTCGTCGAGTTCGATTGCGCACCCCTCGGCCTTGGAGACGATCTTCGACGTGATGATCACGACATCGCGATCAGCGAGCGGATCACCGGCGGCGATCGATGCGGCAACGATCTGGGCGGCCACGTCGTCACCGGCGGCGATCTCGGGCAGGCCCTCCAGGCCGAAGACTTCGAGACGGGTCATCCGGCGGTCATTCAGCCGGCGAGACCCGCGAGGAACTCACGGATCGCGACGTTGACGGGTTCGGGGTTCGTCAGGTTCGCAGCGTGAGCGCCGCCGACCTTCACCACGCCGGAGGAACCGGCCAATCCAGCCGACAGGGACTCGGCCTTCTCCATCGAGATCGACATGTCCTCCGTGCCGTGCACGACGAGCACCGGACACGTGATCTCATCGAGCCGATCGGTGATGTCGTCACGGCTCATCAGCGTGGCGAACGGCTGCTGGATGTAGTCGTTCGGCTGCTGCTTCCATTTGGCGATCCAGATCGGGTTCACATCCGGGTCCGAGATGATCAGCCCGGCGACGGCATCGACGAGTTCGTCGACCGGCCCTGCCGCCAGCCACGTGTCACGCATCCCCTCGTAGAGCGGGACCGCCTCGGGATCCTCCGTTCCGGCCTGAGTGTCGAGCAGGATCAGCGCCCGCACCCGCTCGGGGGCGCTGAGTGCCACGCGCAGCGAGAGGAATCCGCCCTGGCTCATCCCGCCGACGACCGCGCGGTCGATACCGAGACGGTCGAGCAGGCCGAGACAGTCGCTCGCCGAATCCCAGTACGTGAACGGCTCACCGTCGTACTCGGTGCGGCCGAAACCGCGCTCGTCCCACGTGATCACCCGGTAGTCGCCGCGCAGGGCGGCCACCTGGTGGACGAACATCTCCTGGTCCATCAGGAAGCCGTGGGCCAGAATCACGGCGGGTCCATCGCCACCGGTGTCCTCGAAGAAGATCTGCTGGCCATTGACTTCCGCGTGCGGCATGGGCGCACGGTATCCCATGGGCCAACATGGGGCGATGGCGAACGATGTCCCTGCCCCTGCCGATCACCGTGACGTCTCGGAGATCTTCGATCCCGAGGCCTGGGCGACGGTGCCCGGCTTCGAGTTCACCGACATCACCTATCACCGCGCCGTCGACGCCGGGGTCGTGCGCATCGCCTTCGACCGGCCCGAGATCCGCAACGCCTTCCGGCCCCACACCGTCGACGAGCTGTACATCGCGCTCGATCACGCTCGCATGTCGACCGACGTCGGCTGTGTCCTCCTCACCGGCAACGGCCCGTCGCCGAAGGACGGCGGCTGGGCCTTCTGCTCTGGCGGTGACCAACGCATCCGCGGCAAGGACGGCTACAAGTACGCCGAGGGCACGACCGCCGACACCATCGAGCCGGGTCGAGCCGGACGCCTGCACATCCTGGAGGTGCAGCGCCTCATCCGATTCATGCCCAAGGTCGTCATCTGCGTCGTCCCCGGGTGGGCGGCGGGAGGGGGTCACTCGCTGCACGTCGTGTCCGACCTCACCCTCGCCAGTACCGAGCACGCCCGGTTCAAGCAGACCGACGCCGACGTGGCCAGCTTCGACGGAGGCTTCGGCTCGGCCTATCTCGCCCGCCAGGTCGGCCAGAAGTTCGCTCGTGAGATCTTCTTCCTCGGACGCGAGTACAGCGCCGACGACATGGTGGCGATGGGTGCCGTCAACGCCTCGATCCCCCACGCCGAGCTGGAGGCGACCGCGCTGCAGTGGGGCCGCGAGATCTGCGCGAAGAGCCCGACAGCACAGCGGATGCTGAAGTACTCGTTCAATCTGATCGACGACGGCCTCGTCGGCCAGCAGATCTTCGCCGGCGAGGCCACCCGGCTCGCGTACGGCACCGACGAGGCCCAGGAGGGACGCGACAGCTTCCTCGAGAAGCGGCCCGCCGACTGGTCGGACTACCCGTACCACTTCTGATGACCGCGGCAGTGATCCGGATCGACGATCCGGACGACCCCCGGTTCCGGCAGTTCCGGCTCAACGAACGAGGCCTGGCGAGCCGGGCCGACAAGCGTGACGATGCCGGCGCCGGCATGTTTCTCGCCGAGGGCGACCTCGTCGTCCAGCGCGCCATCGACGCGGGCTGCCGGCCCGTCGCCGCGCTCGTCGACGCGCTCCGCGTCCCCAACGTCGTGTCGCAGCTCCCCTGCCCGGTGTACGCCGGCGGCGAGGAGGTCCGACGGGTCGTCTCCCGCCTCGGTGTTCCCTCCCCGATCATCGCACTCTTCGAACGCCCGGCGCGCCCATCGGTCGCCGACCTCGCAGCCACGGCCCGCCGACTCGTCGTGGTCGAAGGCGTCGACAACCCGTCGAACATCGGCTCGATCATCCGCAACGCGGCCGCCTTCGGCTGGGACGGGTTGATCCTCGACCACACCAGCGCCGACCCCCTCGCACGTCGATCACTCCGCGTGGCGATGGGGACCGTGTTCTCACTCCCCCACGCGCGGACCACCACGCTTGCATCGGACCTGCGCGCGCTCGTCGATTTCGAGCACTACGCCATGACGCCGGCGCCCGACGCGGTTCCGCTCGACACCGTCGATCCCGGCCCGAAGGTGACGATGCTCATCGGTTCGGAACGCGCCGGGCTCAGCGCGGAGCTCCTGGAGCTCGCCACACCCGTGCGCATCCCGATGGCCGACGGCGTCGACTCGCTCAACGCCGCCGCGGCCACGGCGGTGGCCTGCTACGCACTTCGTCGTCGGCCCGGAGAGAATGAACACCGATGACCGCCGTCCTCCTGCTCTCCTGCCCCGACCAGCGAGGCGTGGTCGCTGCCACCGCCGCGTTCATCGCCGCGCACGACGGCAACATCGTCCACGCCGAACAGCACGTCGACCCGGGAACGGCCGGTGACGCCATGTTCTTCCAACGCGTCGAGTTCGAACTCGAGGGCTTCGGCGTCGAGCGCGGGGCCATCGTCGAGGCCTTCGCTCCCACCGCAGAGCGCTTCGGGATGAGGGTCGACCTGCGATTCAGTGATGTTCCGACCCCGACGGCGATCATGGCGTCGAGGCAGCCGCACTGCTTGTACGACCTGTTGACCCGCTGGCGCAGCGGTGAGCTGCCGATGGATCTCCGGGTGATCGTGTCGAACCATCCGGATCACGCCGACATCGCCGTCCACATGGGAATCCCGTACCTCCATCTCCCGGTCGCCGCCGACACCAGAGACCAGCAGGAATCCGCCGTCCTCACGGCGCTCGACGAGCACGGCATCGAACTCGTCGTGATGGCCCGCTACATGCAGATCCTCAGCGATCGGTTCGTCGCAGCGCACCCCGATCGGATCATCAACATCCATCATTCGTTCCTGCCCGCTTTCGTCGGAGCGAATCCGTATCGCCAGGCCTTCGAACGTGGCGTCAAACTCATCGGCGCGACGGCCCACTACGCCACCGCCGAACTCGACGAGGGCCCGATCATCGAGCAGGACACCGTCCACGTCACGCACCGCGACGACGTCCAGCGCCTCACCGCCCGCGGTCGCGACCTCGAGACCATCGTTCTCGCACGCGCCGTTCGCGCCCACCTCGAGCACCGCGTCCTCGTCCACGGCCACAAGACCATCGTCTTCTCCTGAAATCTCCTGAAATTCGGAGCGATCCTTGCGCTCTGCGCAAGGATCGCTCCGAATTTCGGGGTTTTTCCGGATTTTCGGAGGGTTCAGGCGGTGGCGCGACGAGAGCGACGGGCGCGGGGGGCGCTGCCGCTGGGTTCCCAGGTGAACTTGCGCAGGGCGACGAACATGCCGACCACACCCCAGGCCGCGATGAACGCCAACTTGTCCCACTGGAACGCGGGAGCCTCGACGAACGGGGTGAAGCATGCCTGGAACGCCTCGGCGAACGGCTTCAGCGGGAACAGGTTGCCGACGAACTCGATCCACCTCGGTGGGTCGTCGAGTTGGATGAAGATGTTCGACACGAACGCCAGCGGCAGGATGATCGCATTCGCCGCCGCCGACGCCGACGTCGCCGACTTGACCAGCGAAGCGAGTGCCATGCCGAGCGCGGCGAACGAGGCAACCCCGACGAAGAACGTGACGAACGCTGCGGGCATCTTGGCGGCTTCGACGTCGAGGTCGTAGGCGACGACCCCCAGTGTGATCATCGCCGTCACCCCCACGAACGCGATCACGATCGCCGAGCAGATGAAGCCGGCGATGTACGTCCAGGTCGGCAGCGGCGTGCCGCGCCAGCGCTTGAGCACACCCTCGTCACGGCGGATCGGCACCATGTTGGCGAGGTTGGTGAACGTCGCCGACGCCGCCGTGAAGGCGGCGAGCCCGCCCGTGTAGAACTGACGCGACGACCAACTTCCCTGGGGAGTGTCGATCGTGGAGTTGCCGAAGAGCGCGTTGAAGAGCACGAGCATGATGAGCGGCAGACCGAGCGTGAAGAACATGGCCACGGGGATCCGCCAGAACGACACCAGCTGGTAGCGGGTCTGGGTGGCCAACAGTCGACCGCTCGAGGGGAACGGGCTCATGCAGTCGGCTCCTCGACGTCGTGGTCCGAGTCGGCGAGGCTCAGGTAGACCTCCTCGAGCGAGGCCCTGCCCACCGAGAGCGAGTCGAGTTCGACGCCGGCGTCGATGGCCCATCCGGTGAGTCGGTGGACGGCTTCGGTCGGATGATCCACGTTGGCCTCGACGAGTCGACCGGACACCCGAACGTCGGCACCGATGACAGCGGCGAACACCGACGCCGCATCGCCGGTGTCGACGGATGCCGGCAACGTGAAGCTCACGATGGTCCCGCTCACACGGTTGATCAGCTCCTCGGGAGTGCCCTCGGCGATCAGTTTGCCTCTCGACATCACGCCGACGCGCGACGCCAGGTGCTCGGCTTCGTCGAGGTAGTGCGTCGTGAGCAGCACGGTGGTCCCGTCGGCGCCGAGCGCTTCGATCAGATCCCACGACTGGCGGCGAGCCGACGGGTCGAACCCGGTCGTCGGTTCGTCGAGGAAGAGCACCTCGGGACGCCCGACGATGCCGAGGGCGAGATCGACCCGTCGTCGTTGGCCGCCCGACAGCGCACCGACACGAGCGTCGACCTTCTCCTCGAGTCCCACGAGTGCCACGACCTCGTCGACGGTTCGAGGTGACCGGTAGCACCCGCCGTACAGCGTGATGACCTCGCGAACCGTGAACTCGGCCTCGACGCCGGACGACTGCAGGACGACTCCGATGCGGTCACGGAACTCACGACCGGCGCGAGACGGGTCGGCGCCCAACACCTCCACGCTCCCTGACGTGGCACGACGATGCCCCTCGAGGATCTCGACGGCGGTCGACTTCCCCGCTCCGTTCTCCCCGAGCAGCGCGTAGACCTCGCCGGCATCGACGTGGAAGCTCAACCCGTCGACGGCCCTCACGGGCCCGTAGTCCTTGCGGAGGTCTCGTACGTCGATGACGGGCATGCCGGGATGAAGCTATCCCTTGGAGTTCGTGCTGGAGATCGGCAGACCGGTGTCGTTGCGGAGGTGCTCGGCCGCCGGCACGAAGTAGGCCATCAGTTCCGCGTCGACGCCGTCGGGGATCCCGTCGGCGGCGCAGGTCTGCTCGACCGCCGCCGTCATGTGCACGAGCCAACGATCACGTTCCAGCGGGCCGACATGGAACGGGAAGTGCCGCATCCGGAGCCGAGGATGTCCCCGCTCCTCCATGTAGGTGGTCGGGCCTCCCCAGTACTGGGCGAGGAACAGCGTCAAGCGGTGACGGGCGCCGGTGAGATCCGGCTGTTCGGGGTACAACGGGAGGAGCACCTCGTCGGTGCGCACGCCCTCGTAGAACGCATCGACGAGTCGTTCGAAGAACGGCATGCCGCCGACTCGGAAAAACAGCGTGGGCGCCGTGTTGTCCACGGCGCCCACGCTAGGGGGATTCTCCCGGAAGCGAGAAGGGGGATCGCTTCGGAAGATCTGTGAGGACCCTCACGGGTCCGGCTGACGCTCAGGCGTCGGCGAACATCGACTCGGCGTCGAACCTGCGGTACTCGACGAGTTCTTCGGTGTTGATCACGAAGGGGGTCTGGTCGTTGCACGGGTCGAGGACGAGGGCGTCGTCGGTGGCGAGCAGCACCAGCACCGTGATCACGTCGTTGTCCGGCGTCTTCATCTCGATCACGTCGCCGGCCTTCAGCTGTTCCATCAACATCGTCGTCATCGCAGTTCCCGTTTCGTTCTGTGTGGTCCGTGTCTTGCGTTGTTCAAGACATCGGTAACAACCTCGAACGACTTGAGGAATTCCCGCACCTCGACGTGTCAAACGTCACCGACCGGACCGAGCCGGGGTTCAGTGGAACTCGGGCTCGACCCAATCGGGGAAGATCTCGGGCAGGCCATTGCTGACCTTGACCGGATAGACGGGCTGTCGCTTCTCGAGAAAGCTCTCCACACCTTCCT
This sequence comes from Ilumatobacteraceae bacterium, assembly GCA_963747375.1. GTDB lineage: Bacteria > Actinomycetota > Acidimicrobiia > Acidimicrobiales > Ilumatobacteraceae > Sva-07. The sequence continues at coordinate 171,349 of CAVVFL010000002.1, read as the reverse complement.
TCGCATCGGCACTCGCGCCACGCGACAAGATGCCCCGCGAGTCGACGCGGTGAGCATCCATCGGATGGTCGGCTCCCAGCATCCGCCACAGCATCTGGCGGGTCAGCGCCACCGAGACCGGCGCCGTGTTGTCGGCAATCTCTCGTGCGAGTTCCCTCGCCGCGGGCAGCAGAGCGTCCGGAGCGTGAACACTGCGAACGAGGCCACGTTCGAGCGCCTCGGCGGCGGGGAAGACCCGACCCGTGTAGCACCACTCGGCGGCGGTGCTGATCCCCACGAGACGCGGGAGGAACCACGACGAGCAGGCTTCGGGCACGATGCCTCGCCGAGCGAACACGAACCCGAATCGGGCCGTGTCCGACGCCAGCCGGATGTCCATCGGCAAGCGTCATGGTCACGCCGACGCCGACGGCCGCGCCGTTGATCGCCCCGATGACCGGCTTGGTGCAGTCGAAGATCCGCAGCGACACCATGCCGCCCCCGTCTCGCGGCACACCCACCTCGGTCTGGATGTCGCTGCCGCCCTTGGCGAACGTGTCGCCTCCGCTCCCGAGGTCGGCACCGGCGCAGAATGCCCGCTCCCCCGACCCGGTGACGATCACCGCGCGCACGTCATCGTCGGCGTCGACCTGGTCGAACGCCGAGATGACCTCGTGCATCATCGTCCCCGTGAACGCGTTCATCCGCTCCGGGCGATGCAACGTGATCGTCGCAATGCCATCGGCCACGTCATACAGAATTTCCGAATACTCCATGAGGCGAACGTAGCGACAGCCAGACCCGTCAGCAGAACCACACTCGCCGCTCAGCGAGTGAACGGGTGGCGCCGGGGCAGTGTCGAGGACCGGCCGCAGGCCGCACGCCTCGACGCTGTGCCGGTGACAGGACCCGTGAACGGATCCACACAGGACCCGTGAACGGTCCACGCGCTCAGATGTCGAGGAATCGGGAGGCGGCGATACCGGAGCCGATGGCGCCGGCCAGCGCACCGATCGCGAGCATGATCAGCATCACCGTCTGGTCGTAGCCGTCGACCACCACGAGCGCGGAGAACCCGCTGTTGTCAGGGAAGTTCTGCACGCCCGTCGTCCACTGGCTGTTCCAGGCCCACAGGCCGAGGCTCGCGACCGCTGCGCCGATGATGCCGTGGAGCAGACCTTCGAGCATGAACGGCACTCGGATGAACCAGTCGGTCGCGCCGACCAACTTCATCACCTCGATCTCGCGTCTTCGTGCGAACATCGCCGTGCGAATCGTGTTCCAGATCAACAGGATGGCCGCGAGCAGCAGGAAGATCGACAACAGCAGGAGTCGGAATCCGAAGAAGCTCTGCAGCTGCGTGATCAGGCTGATCTGGTCCTCCGCGAAGCTCACGTCGTACACGCCGGGAAGTTCGGCGAAGGCATCGGAGACCTGCCGGAGCAGTTCGACGTCGGTGTCCTCGGTGGGCACCGCCTTGAACTGGGTGAGGATCGTGTCCTCGGTCAGCAGGTCGCGCACGCCGGGTTCGCCGGCGAAGATCCGGTCGGCCTCTTGGAGCGAACACTGCTCGTCGCAGTACGTGTACGACTCGATGAACTGGTCCTGCGCGGTGAGGGCGTCGCTGACCAGGGTGAGCTGATCGGGTGTCGCAGTCGGGTTCATGAAGACGATCATCTCGACGCCGCCTTCCCAACGGGCGAGCAGGTTGTCGAACGCGTGCTGGCTCAGCAGGGTCAGACCGACACCGAGCAGCGAGATCGCCGCGGTGATGATCGACGCGACGGTGAGCGTCGCGTTGCGGCGGAAACTGTCGGTTGTTTCGCGGAGGATGTAGCGGAGGCGGGACAGCATCGGTTCAGTTCACTCGTAGACGCCGCGGGCCTGGTCGCGCACGATGACGCCTCGATCGAGCTGGATGACGCGCTTGCGCATCGTGTTGACGATGCGCTGATCGTGAGTGGCCATCACCACGGTGGTGCCCGTCTTGTTGATCCGGTCGAGCAGACGCATGATGCCTTCACCGGTGGCCGGGTCGAGGTTGCCGGTCGGCTCGTCGGCGAGCAGGATCAGCGGTCGGTTGACGAACGCTCGTGCCACCGACACACGCTGCTGCTCACCACCGGACAGCTGGTGCGGAAGTCGGTCCTCCTTGCCGGCGAGACCGACGAGATCGAGCACCGCCGGGACCTGCTGCTTGATCACGTGCGTCGGACGGCCGATGACCTCTTGGGCGAACGCCACGTTCTCGAACACGCTCTTCTCGAGCAGCAGCTTGTAGTCCTGGAAGATGTTGCCGATGTTGCGGCGCAGGTGCGGCACGCGCCCTGCGGGCATGTCGACGATGTTGCGCCCGGCCACCCACACCGCGCCCCGCTCGGGCCGGTCCTGACGGTTGAGCATGCGCAGCAAGGTGCTCTTGCCGGAACCCGACGGGCCGACGAGGAACACGAACTCGCCTTTGGCAACGTCGAAGCTGGCGTCGCGAACCGCGACGACCTCGGACGAATAGCTCTTCGTGACGTTCTCGAGTCGGATCATGTTGGTACTCCCCCGAAGGGCCCGCCAAGGGTACCCCTGGTCATCGACTCAGCAACGTCACCGTGTTACATCCGGGGTCAGACCCCAGATGTAACCGAGGGCGAGCCGGGGGTGACGGGCACAAAGTTCATGCTGTTACATCTGGGGTCTGACCCCGGTTGTGACAATCAGCGTCGGCCGCGTCGCCTTGGGCGCGGCGCATGCGCAGGTAGCCCTCGACGAACTCGTCGATGTTGCCGTTGAGCACGCCGGTGACGTCGCTCGTCTCGATCTCCGTGCGCAGGTCCTTCACCATCTGATACGGCTGCAGCACGTAGCTGCGGATCTGGCTGCCCCAGCCGACCTGGGCCTGCTTGCCGCCGATCGCGTCGAGTTCGGCGGCGCGATCCTCTTCGGCCTTGGCGGCGATCATCGCCGTGAGCCGGCCCATCGCGCGCTCACGGTTCTGGAGCTGGCTGCGCTCCTCCTGCGAACTCGCCACCAGCCCTGTCGGCTCATGGATCAGACGAACGGCCGACGACGTCTTGTTGATGTGCTGGCCGCCGGCACCGGAGGCCCGGAAGACCTCCATGCGGATGTCGGAGTCGTCGATGTCGACGTCGACGTCGTCGAGCAACGGCCACACCTGCACCGCTGCGAACGACGTCTGGCGCCGTCCCTGGTTGTCGAAGGGACTGATCCGGACGAGCCGGTGCGTCCCGCGTTCGCGGTCATCAGCCCGTACGCGTATCGCCCGGAGATCGTCACCTCGGCCGACATGATGCCGGCCTCGGCGCCTTCGGACACGTAGTTGAGGGTGATCGTGAACCCGCGGAGCTCGCACCAACGCTCGTACATGCGCAGCAGCATCTCCGCGAAGTCCTGGGCATCGACGCCACCGTCCTTGGCGTTGATCTGCATGATGCAGTCGCTGTCGTCGTGCTCGCCCGTGAACAAGCTGCGCAGCTCCAACCGATCGAGCGTCGCATTGACCGACGCGATGGCCGACTCGATGTCGGGCTCCTGACTCTCGTCGTCTTCGTCGCGGGCGAGCTCGTGGAGCACCTCGACATCGCCGAACTGCTCGGTGAGCTGATCGAACACCGCGAGGTCGTCGCGGATGTTGGCGTACTCGGTGTTGAGCTTCTTGGCTCGTTCCTGGTCGTCCCAGAGCGCCGGATCGGAGATCTCGGCTTCGAGGACGGCGAAGCGTTCGCGGTTGTCGCTCACCGACAGGTAGGTCTCGGCCTCACCGAGGCGCCGTTCGACGTCGCGAAGATCCGATGTGAAGTCACGCATGGGAGTGGATCAGGCAGCGCCGTGGCACTGCTTGAACTTCTTGCCCGAACCGCACGGACACGGCGCGTTGCGCGGGGTCTTGTCGAAAGCGTCCTTGACCACCGTCTGCTGCTTGACGGGAGCGTCCGCCGGCATCGGCGCTGACCGGCAGCTCGCCCTCGGCGACGGCGGCACGCGCTGCCTGGTCGAATCCACTCACTTCGACGTCGTCGGAGGACGACGTCTGCAGGTTCTGGACCGCCGGCACCTCGTCGGGCGTCGGCAGCTGATTCTGGACCACCTGGACGTGCATGACGTACTTCACGAAGTCCTGCGCGATGCCGGTCATCATCCCGCCGAACAGTTCGAAGCCCTCACGCTGCCACTCGACGAGCGGATCCTTCTGACCCATCGCTCGCAGGTTGATGCCACCCTGGAGGTAGTCCATCTCCTCGAGATGCTCGCGCCAGCGCTGGTCGATGATGCGCAACATCACCTGACGTTCGACCTGGCGCAGCACCTCCTCGCCGAGTTCCTGCTCGCGGCGCTCGTAGTGAGCGGTCGCGTCGGCCATGACCAGGTCGTAGATCTCGTCGGTGTCGCCGCAGTTGCGCAGCTGCTCCTCGGTGATCGAGTTCGGCCAGTACAGCGTCAGTTCCTTGGCCAGACCGTCGAGGTCCCATTCGTCGTCGGCCGCCGAGGCGCAGTGCGTCGAGATCAGCGAATCGACCGCGTCGGCCAGGTATTCCATGGCGGCCGAGCGGAGATCCTCACCATCGAGGATCTGGTCACGGCGCTTGTAGATCACCTTGCGCTGCTCGTTCATCACCTCGTCGTACTTGAGGACGTTCTTGCGGATCTCGGCGTTCTTGGTCTCGACGGTGGTCTGGGCCCGCTCGATGGCCTTGGTGACCATCTTCGCCTCGATCGCCTCGTCGTCGGGCAGTGCGCGACCCATGACGTAGCTCAATGCGCCGGTCGCGAACAGGCGCATCAGCTCGTCGTCGAGGCTGAGGAAGAATCGGCTGGCGCCGGGGTCGCCCTGGCGGCCGGCACGACCTCGCAACTGGTTGTCGATGCGTCGGCTGTCGTGACGCTCGGAGCCGATCACGTAGAGGCCACCGAGTCCGCGAACGACCTCGCCTTCGGCCTTGCACTGCGCCGAATATTCGGCGAGCAGCTCCTGGTAGCGGGCCAACGCCTTGGTGCGCGCCTCTTTGAAGTCGTCGGGCATCTGGTCGAACGGCACCGGAAGCTCGTACTCGTCGACGAGCAGGTCGGCGCTGTAGCCCTCCTTGAGCACGTCGTGGCGGGCCAGCCCCTCGGGGTTGCCGCCGAGCAGGATGTCGACACCACGGCCCGCCATGTTGGTGGCCACCGTGACGGCACCGAGACGGCCCGCCTGGGTCACGATCTCGGCCTCACGGGTGTGCTGCTTGGCGTTGAGCACCTCGTGCGGGATGCCTCGCTGGCTGAGCAGGCGCCCGAGGATCTCGCTGCGAGCCACGCTGGCGGTGCCGACCAGGATCGGCTGACCGTTCTCGTGGCGTGGCTCGACGTCGTCGATGATCGCGTTGAACTTCGCCTCTTCGGTCTTGTAGATGAGGTCGGCGCCGTCGAGTCGAACCAACGGGCGGTTGGTCGGGATCGGCACCACGCCGAGTCCGTAGGTGTTCATCAGCTCGGCCGCCTCGGTCTGGGCGGTACCGGTCATGCCGGCGAGCTTGTCGTACATGCGGAAGTAGTTCTGCAGGGTGATCGTCGCGAGCGTCTGGTTCTCCTCTTTGATCTTCACCCCTTCCTTGGCCTCGACGGCCTGGTGGATGCCCTCCGACCAGCGGCGACCCTCGAGGATGCGACCGGTGAACTCGTCGACGATCTTCACCTCGCCGCCCTGCACGATGTAGTCCTTGTCGCGCTTGTACAGCTCCTTGGCCTTGAGCGAGACGGTGAACTGGTGGACGAGGTTGGCCTGGACGTTGTCGTACAGGTTCTCGACCTCGAGCGCCCGCTCGACCTTCTCGATGCCTTCCTCGAGCGGCACCACGACCCGCTTGTCCTCCTCGACCTCGTAGTCGACGTCGCGCTGCAGCGAACGGGCGATCGACGCGAACCGGTAGTACAGCTTGGCGGCGTCGCCGACGCGACCGGAGATGATGAGCGGCGTACGCGCCTCGTCGATGAGGATCGAGTCGACTTCGTCGACGATGCAGTAGTTGTGGCCGCGCTGCTGGACCTTGTCGGCCTTGCGCTGGGCCATGTTGTCGCGCAGGTAGTCGAAGCCCATCTCGTTGTTGGTGGCGTACGTGATGTCGGCGCTGTAGCTCCGCCGCTTCTCGTCGGGGCTGTTGCGGTAGCCGGGGATGATCAGGCCCACGTCGAGGCCGAGCCAGCGGTGGATCTGGCCCATCCATTCGGCGTCGCGACGCGCCAGGTAGTCGTTGACCGTGACGAGGTGGACGCCCTTGCCGGTCAGGCCGTTGAGATACGCCGGCAGGGTGGAGACGAGCGTCTTGCCCTCGCCGGTCTTCATCTCGGCGACCCAGCCGAAGTGCAGCGCGGCGCCACCCATCAACTGGACGTCGTAATGCCGCTGGCCGATCGTGCGTCTGGCAGCTTCGCGGCACACGGCGAAGGCTTCGAGCAGGAGGTCGTCGAGATCTGCGCCGTTGTCGAGCCGCTGGCGGAACTCGGCCGTCTTGGCTTTGAGCGCGTCGTCGGACAGCGCGGAGATCTCGGGTTCGAACGCTCCGATCTCCGGCACCATCCCTTCGAGGGCCTTGAGCTTCTTGCCTTCACCGGCCCTGAGGATGCGATCGAGAATTCCCATGCAGCGTCCGATCCTACCGGCCCTCGAACCCGCGGCGGGTCAGGCAGCGACCTCGGTGGTGACCGCCTGGAGGTGCCGATGGGCGGGCCGGGACGCCGCCGCCACGCCCGTCGGCGTCGACGCAACTGCGTACAGCCGGACATCGGCGGCTCCGGCGCCGGCGAGCGCCGCTCGAGCCGACCGCAGGGTGGCGCCGGTGGTGACGACATCGTCGACGACGAGGACGTGGCGCCCTCCAGACCGGGACGAGCGCGGAACGACACTCCTTCGAGGCGTTCGCGGCGTGAGCGACCCGTCTGGGTGTGGTCGTCGCCACATCGTTCGATGAGCCGCCGCGACGGCACTCCGAGTTGTCTGGCGACGTAGCCGGCAATCAGCTCGCCCTGATCGAAGCCGCGCGCCCGTCGGCGGGTGGAGCTCGTCGGTGCCCAGGTGACCACGTCGAGGTCGCAGTGGTCGCCATTGGCGACGATCGCGTTGACGACGAGGCCGGCGAGATGTCGCGCCACCTGTCGTCGGTTCCGGTACTTGAGGCCGAGCACCACGTCGCGCGCACGGCCGGTGAACGGCACCGCGGCCTGCACGCCGTGAGATGCCGCCCGCGGGCGTGGGCCGACGAGGGCGAATCGGCAGGTGGTACACACGGCGACGCCAGGGGCGTCGCATCCGGCACAACGGGTCTGGAAGATCATGAGATCAGTGTGACGAAGGGGTGTGGCACAGTTCCGAGGTGTCACCGTTGCAGCTGACCGAACGGCACGTTCGACCCGGCGCTGTCTGGCGCTGAGCTGTGGTCGTAGCCTGCCGGGGTGCCTCGATTCATTCCTGCCGACCGACCGATCGAGCGAGTCGCGCGTTGCATCGGCGGGCTCGCCCTGTTCGGCGTCGGGATCGCGCTCCTGTTGGCTGCGGACCTCGGCGCAGCGCCATGGGACGTGTTCCACACGGGGGTGAGCGACCTCACCGGCATCCCGGTCGGCACCGTCATCATCATCACGGGCCTGCTGCTGCTCCTGGCGTGGATCCCCTTGCGCGAGACACCAGGTCTCGGCACGCTGCTCAACGCCGTCGAGATCGGCGTGGTCGTCGACCTCGTCCTCCCGGTCGTGCCGGAACCCGATCAACTCGCCGTCAGGATCGCCATGATGCTCGTCGGAGTGGCGATCGTCGCCGTCGGATCCGGGCTGTACATCGGCGCCGGGCTCGGCCCCGGCCCCCGCGACGGACTGATGACCGGCCTCTCCCGGCGCGGCGTCTCCATCCGCGTGGCACGCACCGGTATCGAGCTCACCATCCTGCTCGTCGGCGTCGCACTGGGTGGGGCGATCGGCATCGGTACGGCAGTCTTCGCCCTCGGCATCGGCCCACTGGTCCACCATCTCCTGCCCCGCCTCACGATGCACGCTCCGAACGCGGTCATCACGCCGGAGCCGGCGGCCCCGTGAGCGGTACGCGCTGCGCCCGAGTGAGCGTCAGAGCGACGAGGCGCGGTGTGAGCTGCGGCGTTGGAAGAAGTCGCCGACCTGGTTGAGCGCCAGCACGGTGAACGTGAGGAACAGGGCCGGGTAGAGCACCTGGCCGAAACTGACCTTGATGTCACGCCGGGCCTGGTTGATCATGTTGCCCCAGGTCGGCGTCGGCAACTGCACGCTCAGGCCGAGGAACGACAGCGCCCCCTCGACCACGATGACGCCGGCGGCCGCGACCATGGCATAGGCGATCAGGGTCGGCATCACGTTGGGGATGATCTCGCGCCACAGGATCGTCCGCTTCTTCGTGCCGATCGCCTGCGCAGCCATGACGAACTCACGATTGGAGATCGCCAGGCTGTTCGCCCGCGACACACGCATGTACGCGGGAATCGACAGCAGACCGATCACGAAACTGATCACGAACAGGTCACGGACCTCGAAGATCGAGATCAGCGCGAGCAGCAGGACCAGCGCCGGAAAGGCCAGCAGCACGTCGATCATCGCCATCAGCGCGGTCTCGGTCTTTCCACGGACGAATCCGACGAGCGACCCGAGCAGACCACCGACGATCACACCACAGGTGACCGAGACGATTGCCACGACGACACTGACGTACGAACCGTGCACGGCCCGGGAGAACGAGTCGCGGGCCAACGCGTCGGTCCCGAGCGGGTGCTGCCACGACGGCTTCATGAGCGGCTCGAAGCGGTGCCGAACTCACCGGTGGCCGGATTGAATCCGTTGAGCTGCAGGTTCGGGTCGGCCAGCGGGAGCGAGCCGTTGAAGACCTTGACGTCGAGTTGCGCGTAGATCGCACCGGCAAAGATGAGGACGAGCCAGATCGTGCCGAGCTTGACCAGGATCGGCATCTCCTTGAACACGCCGAACACCGACTTTCGCGGCTGCTTGACGCCGAGGGGCACGACGAAGTCGTCACCGGCGTCGGCACCGACGCCCCCGGTCAGTGCGACGACGATCTGGTCGTCCTGTGCCTTCTGGAACCCGGACTCGGTTGTCGCCACGTTCAGCTCCTACGAATACGTGGGTCGAGTACCGCGTAGAGCAGGTCGACCACCGTGTTGATGATGATGAACATCACGGCGATGAACACCGTGATGCCCTGGATCAGGAGGATGTCGCGCCCGTTGATGGCATTGATGAGCGAGAATCCCAGGCCGGGAATGGCGAACAGCGTCTCGATCACCACGGTGCCGCCGAGGAGCGCACCGAAGCTGATACCGACGATGGTCATCAGACTCAGCGAACTCGGGCGAAGTGCGTGTCTGAAGAGGATGTATCGATCGCTCAGACCCTTGGCTCGTGCCGACAGGATGTAGTCCTCCTTCAGCGTGGCGATCATGTCCGAGCGGATCAGGCGGGAGAACACCGCCATCGTGCCCAGGGCAAGTGCCAACGCCGGCATGATCGACGTCTTGAGGTTGTCGCCGATGCCGTCGCTCAACCGGTTCCAGTTCGAAGCCGGCAGCAGGTTCATCTTCACGGCGAACAGCCAGATCAGGAAGATGCCGACGATGAAGTTCGGGATCGACAGGGCGACCTGGACCCCGGCAGAACTCGTCGTGTCCTGCCATCTCGATTGCTTGTAGGCGCCGAGGACACCGATCGGGATCGCGACGGCCACGGCGATGACGATCGCCATGAACGCGAGTTGCGCGGTGACGGGCACCCGTTGGCTGATGGTGTCGGCGACGGGTTGGTCGGTGATGTACGAGTCGCCCAGGTCGCCGGTCACGGCACCGCCGAGCCAGGAGACGTACCTGACGATGAATGGATCGTCGAGATTCAGGTCGTCGCGAATCTGTGCTTCCACCCCGGGCTCGCGAGGACCGGTGCCCAAGATGGTGTCGACGGGATCCCCGGGGAGCAGCGCAACCATCAAGAAGGTCAAGAACGTGACCGCCAACAATGTGGCGATCAATCGCAACAGGATGAATGCGATGGTCTTGGCCATGATGGTTGCTCCTGCTCTCCGGGGTCCGTCGTGATGTCAGTGTCTGTCCCTGGCCCGATCACTGGGCGGAGACGAACACCTCTTGCCAGCGGGGCTCGGCACTGGGGGTGCCGACACCGAGTTCACCGCTCGGACAGGGTCCAGTTGCTGATGCCCTGGATGTTCGGCTCGACGGCGATCAGCGGTCGCCGTGCCACCGGAGTACCACAGGATCGCCTGCTCGTTGATCCGGGTCATGATCTTCCCGTAGAGCGCCTTGCGGGTCTCGAAATCGTCGGTGGCGCTCGCCTCGGCGGCCCACTGCTGCATCTCGGGATCGACGAAGTTCGGGAAGTTCGCCACGCTGACCTCGGGGTCGGCCACGAACGAGTTGATCCCAGGCAGCCGGGTCGCCCTGGGCGCCCCAACGCCAGCAGTGCGCCTTGTGGGTGTCGCTGACGGCGTTGTTGATGTGGGTGGCCTGGTCGAACTGGGTCAACGTCACGTTGACCTGCTCGGATCCGGTCCACACCTGCTCGATCACCTGCATGGCGGCGATCAGGGTCGGATCGGGCGGGCACGACAGCTCGACGTCGATCTTGTCGCCGGGAGCCTTGCCGTCGGAACGGGCCGGATCGTCGATGTACTCCTGCAGCAACGCCTTGCCACCGTCGAAGTCGAAGGTCAGGTACGCGTCAGCCGCTTCCTGCGTCCACCACGGGCTGTCCGAGGAGAACCACTGGGTGGTCGGCTGCGAGATGCCGGTGCCGCCGAGCGCCTCGATGACGTTCTCCTGGTTGTTCATCTTGGTGAGGCCCTGGCGGACGCGCGACGTCGTCGAACGGCGCAATGGCGGTGTTGTACATACCACCGCCGGTGCTGTTGCCCTGGAACTCGATCAGCTTGATGCTGTCGCCACCTGCGGCGTTGCGAGCGTCACGGATCGTGCCCTGACGCAGCGTCTGCATCGCCGTCGTCGTTCCCGACAACAGTGCGTCGAGACGGGTCCCCTCGTCGGGGATCGGCCGGAACGACACCGAATCGAGATACGGCAACTGGACGCCATCGGCATCCGTGCGCCAGTAGTCGGGATTCTTCTCGACGACGGTCTCGTTGTCGATGTCACGTGACTTGATCGCGAACGGTCCGGTACCGATCGGGTTGAGGCTGTAGCCGGAGCTGTCGGCCGCTGCGGCCGCTGGATCGAATGGCATGCCGATCGGCGCCGAGGCGAGCGCTGACGGCGAACGCCGCGTCGGGTGCGAGAGCGTGTACTGCACGGTCAGGTCGTCGAGGGCGGTCACACCCGACCAGGTTCTGCGCCGAGATGGCGGCCGATCCGGCGGCACCGGCCTGCTGGAGCGGGAACATGTCGACGATGGTCTGCGCCGTCAGCGGCGTGCCGTTGTGGAACGTGACGTCGGGACGAAGCGTCATCGTCCAGACGGTGAGGTCATCGTTCGATTCGAGACTCTCGGCGAGGTACGGGCCGTAGCCGCCGCTCCCCTGCTCTTCCATCAGCGTGTCGTAGATCGGCTCGCATGATCACGTAGCACGGCGACGAGCAGCTGTCCTCCCACGGCCGCAGGCCGGTGGACTCGGCCTCGAGACCGATCGTGACCGACCCACCGACCACCGGTGTCTCGGTCTGCTCGGTCACCGTCGTGTCGGTGTCCGGCACCGTTTCGGTCGGCGTCGCGTCGGTAGCGTCGGTCGCCTCGGTGGTCGCCTCGGTGCCATCGGGCGCCGTCGTGCTGTCGGAGGAGCTGTCGTCGCTCCCGCACGATGCCGCCACGAGAGCGAACGCCAATGGAATTGCGAGTGCAGTCAGTACTCGTCGCTGTCGCATGTATCCCCCATCTTGTGGATGTTGCAGTAGTTGGTTCCTGAGTCGATCACGATGCCGACGCCGAGGCGTGATGTAGACCCCGTCGACGCCCCCTCCCGTCCGAACGACTCCTGTCGGGCGGGATTGTCGATTGTCTAGCACACATGACGTACGTCACACAGTCGGAGCGTCACCGGCTGATTCGGCCGCTGGATTCGCCCGCATCGACACCGGGATCGCAGCGGCCGCGTCGTCACTCCACGGCTCGACGAGTGGATGGTGACAGGCCACGAAGTGGTCCTCGCCGACACGTCGCATGAGCGGTTCCTCGGCTGCACACACCGCGTCGGCGAGCGGGCACCTCGTACGGAACCGGCACCCCGACGGCGGCGCCAACGGCGACGGCAACTCCCCTTCGATCACCCGGATGTCGGCGACGTCGATCGTCGGATCGGGCACCGGACTCGAACCGAGCAACAGCTCCGTGTAGGGATGCGCGGGGTTCGCGTACAGTTCGTCGGCCTCGGAGATCTCGCACATCTTGCCGAGGTACATCACCGCCACCCGGTCGCTGATGTTCTTGACCACGGCGAGATCGTGCGCGATGAACACGAGCGTCAGCCCGTACTCGGCCTTGAGATCCTCGAGCAGGTTCAGGATCTGGGCCTGGATCGACACGTCCAACGCCGACACCGGCTCGTCGCAGATGATCAGTTCGGGTCCGGTCACCAGCGCGCGAGCGATCGAGATGCGCTGACACTGCCCCCCGGAGAACTCGTGCGGTCGCTTGTACCTCGCCGGTCCGGGATCGATGCCGACCTGATCGAGGATTCGCGCCACGATGTTCCACTGCTCGTCTTTGCTCTTCGGGCCCCACACGTTGAGCGGCTCGGCGACCACTTCGCCCACCATGCGGCGCGGGTTCAGCGACGAGATCGGGTCCTGGAAGATCATCTGCAGTCTCGTTCGACGGGTCCGCATCGACTCGTGGTCGAGCGCGACGAGGTCCTCACCGTCGAGCAGCACCGTGCCGCCGGTCGGCCGAGGCAACTGCAGGATCGCCTTGCCCGTCGTGGACTTTCCACAACCCGATTCGCCGACGAGCCCGAGTGTCTCGCCACGCGCCACGTCGAAACTGATCCCGCTGACCGCCTTGACGGTCCGCTTCCGCCCGGCATGGAACTCGACGACGAGGTCGTTGACCTGCAGGAGCACCTCGTCGGCGGGGCGCAGGTGCGCTGATCCTGATCCAGCCATCAGACCGACAGCTCCTCGGTCGCGCGCAGCTTGCCGATCGCCGCGAGCGCCGGCGGGTACTCCGACGCGATGTTGGCGTCGAACGCAGCCTGGCCCTCGGGCGTGCCCACCGGGAAGTGGCACGCAAAGACATGGTCGGGCGAATCGATCGAACGCAACGTGGGCTCCTCTTGACGGCAGATGTCCTGTGCGTACGCGCAGCGAGGAGCGAACTTGCATCCTGGTGGCGGGGTGATGAGATTCGGCGGTCGGCCGGGAATGGCGATCAGGCGGGTGTGCTTCGCCTGCGTGATCTTGGGGATCGACCACAGCAGACCCTGGGTGTACGGATGGCGTAGATGAGCGAACAGTTCGTGTGTCGGCGCCTTCTCGACGGCCTTGCCCGCGTACATGACCATGATCTCGTCGGTACGGCCGGCGACGACGCCCAGATCGTGGGTCACCAGGATCATCGCCATCGCACGGTCGCGTTGCTGCTCGGCGAGCAGATTGAGGATCTGGTGCTGCACCGTCACGTCGAGCGCCGTGGTCGGTTCGTCCGCGAACAGCATGCGAGGACCACACGCCAGCGCGATGGCGATGCAGACGCGCTGACGCATGCCGCCCGACATCTGATGCGGATAGTTGTCGAGACGCTTCTCGGCCTCGGGGATGTGCACCGACTGCAGCAGGGCGACGGCGACCTCGTTGGCCTCCTTCCTGCCCATGTCGAGGTGGTACCGGACGTGTTCGGTCAGCTGACGACCGATCGTGACGACCGGGTTCAGCGACGTCATCGGATCCTGGAAGACCATCGCCATCTCGGCGCCCCAGAGGACCTTCTTCGCCTTGGCCGACTTGCCGATCATCTCGTCGCCGGCGTACAGCACCGATCCGGTGGTCGTGGCATTGGCAGAGGTGTTGAGACCCATGATCGAGCGCGACAACACCGTCTTGCCCGAACCCGATTCGCCGACCACGCCGAGCGTGCGCCCTCGGTACAACTCGAACGACACCCCGTCGACGGCTCTCACCGAGCCGGCGGCGACGGCGAACTGTGTCCGCAGATCATCGACGACGAGGAGTGGCTCGCCCTCGACCTCCCGACGTCCAGGCGTTCGCCCGACTCGGATCTCGCTCTCCATGTTTCCCCTTTTCGTCGGCCTGTTCACTCACGTGGCAGGCGTCACACTAGGCATGGCGCGAGGGGAAGTTCGAACCCATCGGCCTCAGTAGCGATAGTGCTCCGGCTTGAAGGGTCCCGAGGGGTCGAGATCGAGGTACGCCGCCTGCTCGTCGGACAGCACGGTCAGCTTCACACCGAGGGCGTCGAGGTGCAGACGGGCCACCTTCTCGTCGAGGTGCTTCGGGAGCACGTACACGCCGAGCGGATACGAGGCGGTGTTCTGGAACAGCTCGATCTGGGCGATCACCTGGTTGGTGAACGAACACGACATGACGAAACTCGGGTGCCCGGTCGCGCAACCGAGGTTCACGAGACGGCCCTCCGCGAGGATGATCACCTGGTGACCGTCCTCGAACCGCCACACGTCGGTACCGGGTTTCAATTCGTCACGGGTGGCGCCCGACCGGGCGAGACCGGCCATGTCGATCTCGTTGTCGAAGTGGCCGATGTTGCAGACGATCGCATTGTGCTTCATCTGCTGCATGTGCTCGGCGGTGATGATGTCGGCGTTGCCCGTGGCCGACACGAAGATGTCGGCAGTGGCGACGACGTCCTCGATCGGCAGCACCTGGACGCCCTCCATCGCTGCCTGCAGCGCGTTGATCGGGTCGATCTCGGTGACGATCACCCGGGCGCCCTGGCCCTGCAGCGACTGCACACAGCCCTTGCCCACGTCGCCGTAGCCGCACACGACGGCGGTCTTGCCGCCGATCATCACGTCGGTCGCTCGGGAGATCGAGTCGACAAGCGAGTGGCGACAGCCGTACAGGTTGTCGAACTTGGACTTGGTCACCGAGTCGTTGACGTTGATCGCCGGGAAGAGCAGCTCGTTCTCGGCCATCATCTTGTAGAGCCGCTTCACGCCGGTGGTGGTCTCCTCGGTGACGCCCCTTGATGTGAGCAGCCATGCGGGTCCACTTGCCCGGATCGGTGTTGAGCGTGCGCTGGAGCAGGCCGAGCACGATCGCGAGTTCCGGGTTCGAGGCTTCGGTGGGGTCGGGAACCGCACCGGCCTTCTCGTACTCGACGCCCTTGTGCAGCAGCATCGTGGCGTCGCCACCATCGTCGAGGATCATGTTCGGGCCGTCGTACTTGGTGCCGTCGGCGGCATCGGGCCAGGTCATCATCTGGTCGGTGCACCACCAGTACTCCTCGAGCGTCTCACCCTTCCAGGCAAACACGGGGACACCCTGCGGGTCGTCCGGCGTACCGTTCGGGCCGACGACGACTGCAGCGGCCGCGTGATCCTGAGTGGAGAAGATGTTGCAGCTCGCCCAGCGGACCTCGGCACCCAACGTGGTCAGTGTCTCGATCAGCACCGCAGTCTGGATCGTCATGTGCAGCGAGCCCGAGATTCGAGCGCCGGCGAGCGGCTTCGATTCGCCGTACTCCTTGCGCAACGCCATGAGTCCGGGCATCTCGTGCTCGGCGAGGATCATCTCCTTGCGGCCGAACGGTGCCATCGAGAGATCGGCAACGCGGAAGTCCTTGCGGGACGCGACAGTGGATGTGGTGATGGTGTCAGACATGGGAAAGCCTCCGTGGTTCGGGAATGTACGAACCGGGCAGGGGCCTTCAGGCACCGATCGAATCAGCCCGGCGATTCGGTGTGATCAGCCTATCGGGCCCGATTCGCCTCAGTCGGCGAGAACGACGGCGTACACGTCGAGCAGGTAGTGCACGTTGCCGTCGTAGTTGAACGCCGAGATCGTGTACTGATCGTCGCCGACCGCGCCGTAGCGCAGCAGTGACATGTTCGGCACCGACCGTCCGGGGGTGATGTTGATGTTCGAGCTGTTCGGAGGGGCACCGTCGCCCGGATACACCGTCATGTAGGTGGTCACGGGTTGGCCCGCCACCAGCGGCGTCAGTCCGGTGCCGGTGAGGTTGCCGATGAGGGCTGACTGGTTGCCGATCGCGACACCGTCGAGCGTCACGGACTTCGCGAACGCGTCGAAGCTCCACGGCTCCTTGGTGCCGAAGCCGAGTGGCTGACTGCCGAACGCCGGCTGGCGGGTGTCGAACGCACGGAACGGGGCATCGAGCGGGATGACCCGCCCGGCGCGGGTCGACGCGTCGACACCGCTCTGCAGGTAGCCCAGCACGTCGACGATCACGTGCGTCGCGCCGGAACGATTGAAGATCCGGATCGCACCGTCGGCTCCGACGGGAACGACCGCCATGTTCGCCTTGACTTGACCGACGGCGACGTTGGTCACCGACGTGGCCGGTTCCGCACCCGCCGGAGTCGTCTCGGGGGTCACGGCGAGGAACGTGGGAACGCTTCCGGGCGCGTTGTTGGCGGCCGTCACGTTCACCATCACGCCGGTGATGGTCGGTGAGTTCGGGATGCCGTTGGCACCCCTGATGGGAAGCGTCAACTGCTCGAACGTGCCGATCGACCGTCCGCTCGGCCAGCCGGCAGGCACCGGTGTCGAGCGCGTGTCGAGAAAGCGCGACGGACCCACGGGTACGAATCGCGCTCCGGAGTCTGCCGCGTCGGAGTAGCTGGACGTGGAGATCCAGCCGAACACGTCGACGAGAACGTGCGCCGAACTCGAGGCGCTGGGTGTCGTGAGCGTCACGGTCGCCTGTCCCCCCGTGCCGACACCGATGACAGCGAGGTTGGGAACGGCCTCGGCCGCGTTGAAGTTCACCAGCGACGATTCACTCGGCGCGGAACCGGCCGGGCGGATCGAGAGGTAGCCGGGGGCACCGGATCCGACGACGGTGACGTTCGCCACGACGGCGAGCACACTGCTCGCCTCGGCGGGGACTCCCCCCAGCCCGAGGATGCTGACATTGAAGGAGGAACCACCGTTGCTCGTCGGCTTCGCTCCGAGCGGCACGGTGTCGTTGACACCAGTACGCGTGTCGAAGATTCGGGCGGGCGGCAACGGGTGGAACTCGCCACCGGCACCGAGCGTGGGGTCTGCAGCGAGGACCGTCGACGGGCTCGAGCCGCTGGGCGGGATGGCTCCGGCTGCGAGCGCGCCGAGCGCGCCGACCACGAGGATGCGGGGGATCCATTTCTTCGGGTTCATCATCCGAACTGTCACCTTCCTGCCGCCCGTCGCAACCAGGTCACGGCATGGCCATCGCTGCGGAACGACTGACCGTACACATGTGATCGACAGATTCTAGTTCACACTTGAGTCGGGGTCGAAGGTCATCTGCAGCCCGGACGACTCGACCACAGCCATCACGCGCTCGGTGTTCGGTGTCGTCGACCGTCGTCGATTCGGCGATCAACATCACGGGAATGCCGTCACGGACGTCGTATCGACGACGCAGACGCGGGTTGTAGAGCAACTCCTCACCCTCGAGGTAGTAGAGCGGCCCCTTGTCCTCGGGGCAGGCGAGGATCTCGAGCAGTGCCGGATCGAGTGCCATGGTGATGTCTCCGTTCAGTTCGAGTCGGTGATGTGGGCGAGGCTGGTGATCTGACCCAGGATGGTGCTGACGCCGTCGTCGCAGGCGCCGCGATTGTCGGCTTCGAGATTGAGCCGAAGGAGCGGTTCGGTGTTCGACGGCCGCAGGTTGAACCACCACGAGCCGCAGTCGACGGTGAGCCCGTCGAGACGATCCTGAGGACTCGAGTCGTAGAGCGCGCTGATGCGCTCGATGACCGCCTGCGCATCGGTCACCTCGGTGTTGATCTCGCCACTCGCCGCATATCGCTCGTACGGCTTGCGCACGATCGACAGTGCCTGACCCGATCGTCCGACCTCGGCCATCACCATCATGGATGCGATCAGTCCGCTGTCGGCGTTGAAGTTCCGGGCGAAGTAGTAATGCGCCGAGTGCTCGCCGCCGAATTCGGCGCCGGTCTCGGCCATCACCTGCTTGATGAACGAGTGCCCGACCTTGGTCCGCACCGGGATGCCGCCGAGTTCGGTCACCACTTCGGGGACCGCCCTCGAACAGATCAGATTGTGCAGGATCGTCGCGCCGGGATGCTGGCGCAGCGTCGACGCTGCGAGCAGCGCCGTCGTGGTCGAGCCGCTCAGTCCACTGCCGGTCTCGTCGACGACGAACACGCGGTCGGCGTCACCATCGAAGGCGAGGCCGAGGTCGAAGCCGCCGGAGACGACCCGGGCGCGCAGGTCACGCTGATTGGCGGGCTGGAGTGGATCGGCCGGGTGGTTCGGGAACGTCCCGTCGAGTTCGGCGTACATGACCTCCAACTCGACGCGGGGCAGTCGCTCGAACACGGCAGGGACCACGAGTCCGCCCATGCCGTTGGCAGTGTCGGCGACAACCTTCATGGCGCCGATGTCGGCCGGGTCGATGAAGCTCACGACGTGATCGGCGAAGGCGTCGAGGAAATCTCGTTCGGTGCGTCGACCGACGGATGCCGCGCGAGCGGGGCGGTGGCCGTCGAGCACGCGTTCGGCGACCGCCTGCACGTCGGCGAGGCCGGTGTCGACGCCGATCGGTCGGGCGCCTGCGAGACACAGCTTGACGCCGTTGTAGCCCGCCGGATTGTGCGACGCAGTGAACATGGCGCCGGGGATGTCGAGGACACCCGAGACGTAGTACATGAGGTCGGTCGACGCGAGACCGATGTCGATCACGTCGACGCCCTGCTCCATCACTCCCCGAGCGAAGGCCTCGACGAGTTCGGGCCCGGACGGCCGCATGTCGCGGGCGATCACCACCTCGGCGGAGGTGGCGAATGAGGCGAACCCGACACCGAGTGCGTACGCGACCTCAGCATCGAGCTGGTCGGGAACGGTTCCTCGGATGTCGTAGGCCTTGACGATCTGGTCGAGGACAGACATGGAGCAATGAGGTTACAGGTCGGATCCCGAACCCACGGCCGACCGGACCTCGGGCTCGGCCGCAGCCACGGCTGCGGGACGACCCCACGAAGGGCGATCGCCGTCGTAGTGGACGTCCCCGCGGCGCCGCCAGTAGAAGCAGAGAGCGATGCCGATGAACGTCAGACCGTAGAAGAACCAGTCGAGCGGCGTCTTGGAGTAGGTCAACGTGACCTGGTTGGCGGTCGGCACCACGACCATGAAGTTCGGTGCGACCCGATACGGCCCGTCGGCGCCCTCGACCTTCCACGTCGGGAAGTAACTCACCCGCACGAGGACGGGAACACCGATCTGGTCGACCTCGAAACTGACCGATTGTTCGTCGACGTCGACATTGCTCACGACGACCGGGTCGAGCGCTACGGGCACGATCGGTTCCGCGGGCACGACGTAGTCGACGTTGCGATTCCGGTCGCCGGGCTCGCCGACACGTGCTGCCATGTCGACCTCGACCGGAATGCGCTGCCACTCGGCCGGGCCGTCGTCGGCCGGAACCGCTGCCCAGTCCTCCTGGCGCTGGAACCAGCTCGTTCCGACCTCCAGGTTGCGCTCGCGCTGGTCCCCGCTGCGTTCCTCGACGACCACCGGCTGCACCGTCAGCGGTTCGACGATGCTCGCGTTGCGGAGTTCGAAGATCTCCCACGGCCCGGAGGTCGTGATCAGCTCGAGGTCGTCCTGCGCCCGCGCCTCGCGCCTTGGCCTTGTCGGTGCGCACCATGAGGTACTGCACACCCAGGTCGTGCATGTGCTGCACCCCGACCGCTCCGTCGTTGTTGACGTACCGCAGCTGGCGCACGGGATTCGAGGAACTCTCCGACATCGCCGCCGCCGTCAGGAAGTGGTACGGCGTGGTGCCCGACGCCTCGAAGAAGAGGCCCTCCATCGACGCGATGCAGCCGTCGGTCCAGTGCGGAAGCAGCATCAGGGCCATCGTGGTGCCGTACTCACCGTTGTCGCCGTTGTTCTCCCACAACGCTCGACCGCAACCGTTCTCCTCGCCGATCCGACCCATCGTCGTGACGAGCTCGTTGTACTCGGGGTACTTCGGTCGTCCCTCGTAGCCGAGCATGTTGTAGCGGGTCCACCCGTCGGCCACCGCCCGGCCCGACTCGGGACCCTTGCGCAACGGTCCCCACGCGTACACCGAGCTGTCGCCCTTGGCCGCGCGGCCGTCGAATGGCAGCGTCTCGTACATCCAGCCGAACACGAGCAGGCACGACAGGGTGATCACGCCGGCAGCGACCGCACCCTCGTAGGCCGACAGCTCGGTCGACGCCCGTCGGTCCTTTGCCGCGTTGACCAACCACGCGATGAGTTCGAGTGCTCCGATCACCATCAGGAGGTACCGGGTCAGGTAGACGAACGGCAGGAGGCGCGGATTCCACAGCAATCCGATCCCCGGCAGGCTGTCACGGGTCACGTACACCAACCCCACGAACGCCAGGCTGATCAGCCCGAGCGCCGTACCCGTCAGATTGCGTCGCAGGATCATGGCGACGAACCCGATGATCGCGAGCGCCGTGATGATGAAGTCGAGTGGCGCGGCGAGCGGGAAGAACATGTCCCAGAACGAGTCGGCCGCGCCCTCGGGCCGGAACCCGTACTTCATGTCGGTCATGTATTCGTGGCCGAACAGGAATGGACCGACCCACCACGCCGACAACAGCAGCACGGTCAGCCCGGTCGTCAGCGCGTAGACGAGCCGACGGCGGTCGATCCAGACGAGGCACAGGATCGTCGCACTCACCGCCACGAAGATCAGCACGATCCCGTGCGAGACCGCGGCAAGCGACAGCACCACTGCAGCCCACACCCGGAACCGTCCGGTTCGCAGACCGTGCGCGAGCAGTCCCAGGCCGAGCACGGCCAAGGTGAGCGCGATCGAGAAGGAATACTCGCCGGCCATCGTCGACTTCACGTTGCCGCCGTAGATCGAATAGCTCTCGTCGAGCAGGAAACACAACGACGCGACGGCGAACAGTTCCGGAATCGGGTGTCGGAAGTTGGCGAGGCGTCCGAACGCCCAGCAGGCCAAGGGGAACAGGACCAGGCCCGACACTGCGACCAGCTTGAATGCGACGCCGTAGGGCAGGATCACGTCGAGGGCCACGATCGCCAGCGCCGGGATCACCATGTAGAAGCGGTAGATCGGCAGACCGCCGTACCAGTCCATGGTCCAACCGGACAGTTGGAAGTGCGACAGCAGCGTGTCGCGGAGATAGGCCGGCGCCCACACGTGGGCGCCCATGTCGCCGCCCGTCGGGGTGGTGCGGTCGAACACGAGGTCGCTGCTGGGCGACAACGGGTTCAGGTGCACCACCATCATCACGACCACGGTGGTGGTGACGAGGATGGCTGAGGTGACGAGCACCTGGACGACGCGCTGCGGGCTCCAGGGTCGGGTCCACCAGGCGACGGGTCGCCGGAACACGCGCCGCACGACCCTCGACCCGAGGCCGGCAGTCTGCCCTTCCTCCGATTCGGTCGCCGAGTCGCCGACGTCGCCAGCGTCATCGGGTGGAGCGTCGACGATCACCGACCCCGGTGACTGCTGCACGCCCGGGGGTTCGAACTCGCGGTCGAACCACGTGCCGAAGTCCTCCTGGGCCCTGCCGTCGGCATCGCCATCGGATCCATGGAGATCGTCGCTCAACGGTCGTCTCCACGATGACGTCGGTGCGTGGTCTCGATCACGGCGACCATCATGGCAAAGGCCGACGCATCGGCAACGTCACAACGCCTGCAAGATCCCGGTGGCGTTGAACCCGGCGTGGATCATGATGGCCATGCCCAGTCGGCCGGTGCGCAGCGCGGCGAAGCCGAACACCAGCCCGATCACGAACAGGCCGGGAATCTCGATCGGACGGAAGTGGACCACCGCGAACAACGCCGCCACACCGACGACGACGAGCCCGTCGTTGTAGCGCGACGCCAGCGATCGCTGCAGCAGGCCGCGGTAGAGCAATTCCTCCATGAGCGGCGCGCCGACCACGACCAGGAGGACGACCATCCACGTCGACCCACTGGCGCGGTCGACGAGATCCTGGGCGTTCTCGTTGAGACGGGCTTCGCTGAACGTCGTCGGCCAGAGCGCCTCGAGTGGCAGGTAGACGATGCGGATCAGGACGAGGCTGCAGAGCACGCCGATGCCGAGGCCGACGACGTCGATCGCACGGAACCGCAACCCGTAGTCGGCGACCATGCTGCCCGAGCCGGCTCGTTGCGACGCCAACCACATGGCGACGAGATACGTCGTCCACGCCCCGACGAGCGCGAGCGCCGTGACACCGAACGAAGGATCGTCACTGCTCTCGGCGAGCGTGACGACGATCAGCGAGGCAACGATCTGTGCTGCGAGCCAGGCACCGATGAACGCTGCTGCCGCCGCTGGTGCGTCGATCGGTCGAGGCGCAGCCGACGACAGGAAGCCGCCGGGCAATGAGGCGCCACCGCGCGCCGAATCGACCACGCTGCGACCCTACCTGCCGTCCGGATCGGACGTCCGTCACGACCCTCGCGGTGTCGTCGCCGTCACACCGTGGCGACGGGACGCGATCGATCAGACGGCGATCAGACGGCGATCAGGGTGTGATGACCGAAGCGTCGATCCTCGAGACTCCACCCCGAGGGCACCGACAGTCGTTCTCCGTGCCGTCCGCACAGGTCGTAGGCATGTGGATCACGTTCGTCACTCAGGTGGTCGAGCCAGACCTGTGACCGGCCGTAGTGATAGGTCAAGGTCACCTCTGCGCGCTCTGAGCATCCCGTGCGCGAGCACAGTCGTGCGAACGCCCCCGACCGGTTCGTCGCGTACATGCCGCAACGGTAGAGCGGCGCCGCGCTCCGACGGTGGATACATGATGCGCACACGACCTGGCATCAGCCCGGAACCCGCCTAGCATTGTCCAGATGAAAGACCTGCCTCCACCGCCACCGCCACCGCCACCGGGGCGTGGACGCGGGCAGCAACGTTCCGAGCCCGATCGCGGCCCTTCGCGCAACGACAAGAAGCCGAAGGGCGCCGATCTCAACGGTGACGGATCTCCCGGCAGCGGGAAGGGTCCGGGCAGCTGGCCTCGCTGGACCATCTGGGTGCTCATCGGCGTGCTCGCTGCGGCGTTCCTGGTGCCGAGCCTGTGGCCGAGCAACGACGGCGAGACCCTGGAGTACTCCGAATGGCGGACCCAGGTCATCGAAGGCAACATCGCCACGGCCGAGATCAACACCGGCTCCGGGAAGATCAGCGGCGAATTCGTCAACGGCGACAAGTACACGACCGCGGGTGGCGGCGAGCGAGGCGTGTCGGCCGAGGACGAACAACTGATGATCGACAACGACGTCCAGTACAAGTTCATCCCGCCGAGCAACAACTGGCTGCTCGGCGTGCTGTCGATCTTCCTTCCGGTGATGTTGATCATCGGCTTCTTCGTGTGGATGCAGCGACGCGCCCAGGGCCAGATGGGCGGCGTCATGTCGATCGGCAAGAGCAAGGCCAAGAGCTACGACGCCGACAAGCCCTCGACGACGTTCGACGACATCGCCGGCTACACCGGGGTCAAGCAGGAGATCACCGAGGTCGTCGACTTCCTCCGGATGCCCGAGCGGTTCCGTGAGATCGGCGCCCGCGTCCCCAAGGGCATCCTGCTCGTGGGCCCTCCGGGCACCGGCAAGACGCTGTTCGCCCGCGCCGTCGCCGGCGAGGCCGGAGTCGGCTTCCTCAGCGTCACGGGTTCCGACTTCATGGAGATGTTCGTCGGTGTCGGCGCCAGCCGCGTCCGCGATCTGTTCCAGCAGGCGCGCCGCATGGGCAAGGCGATCATCTTCGTCGACGAGATCGATTCGATCGGCCGCAAACGAGGTGCCGGTCTCGGCGGCGGTCACGACGAACGGGAGCAGACGCTCAACCAGATGCTCGCGGAGATGGACGGATTCGAGCCGTCCGAGGGCATCGTCATCATGGCGGCGACGAACCGTCCCGACATCCTCGACCCGGCCCTGCTCCGTCCTGGCCGATTCGACCGCCAGATCGTCGTCCCGCTCCCCGAATCCAGCGAGCGCAAGGCGATCCTCGAGGTCCACAGCCGCGACAAGCGCATGGGCCCCGACGTCGACATGGAGACGATGGCGCAGGCCACGCCCGGCATGTCGGGTGCCGACCTGGCGAACCTCGTCAACGAGGCGGCGCTCGTCGCCGTCCGTCGCGGTTCCAAGCAGATCGAGCGGATCGACTTCGAGAACGCCCGTGACCGGGTGGTCCTCGGCGCAACACGCGAGTCGATGATCCTGTCGGCCGAGGAGAAGAAGGCGACCGCGTACCACGAGGGTGGCCACGCGCTGCTCGCCACGGTGCTGCCGCACGGCGACCCGTTGCACAAGGTCACCATCCTGCCCCGCGGCATGGCCCTGGGCGTGACCTGGTCGCTGCCGCAGGAGCGCCACACGTACTCCAAGGAGTTCTTCGAAGACACGATCTGCAAGGCGATGGGCGGACGTGTCGCCGAGATGATCGTGTTCGGCCACCTCAACTCCGGTGCGGCGAACGACCTCGAGCAGGCCACTGGCATCGCCAGGCGAATGGTGCGCGAGTGGGGCATGTCCGAGCGCGTCGGACCGATGGCGTGGAGCAGCCAGCAGGCGGTGTTCCTCGGCGAGGACCTCATGTCGTCGCAGCGCGAGTACTCCGACGACACCGCCAAACTCCTCGACGAGGAGATCTCGCGAATCCTCACGTCGCAGGAGAGTCGAGCGAACGAAATCCTGGCTCGTCACCGTCGCGGACTCGAGTTGATCGCCGAGGCGTTGCTCGAACGCGAGACCATCGACGGCCCGGAGGTCGCGAAGCTCATTCAGCAGGGAATGGCCGAGTCCGGTCAGCCCACGAGCGACATCGTCGCCCACTGACCGTTCACTCCGTGCGCTGACACGACCCACCACCGGGAGTCGAGCCCGGTTCACGTGCTTCGGCGACGGCCGCCCAGAGATCCGTCGCTGTCATCGGACCGACGAACGTCGCCACAGCGACACCTCGGGAGTCGGCGATCACCAGCGTCGGTACGGCATCGATGGAGTACCGCTCATGGAGTCGCCCGGTCGGCGCCGTACTCGACCTCCTGCACCGCCACGTCGTCGCTGGCGAGCACGTCGGCCTTCGCCAACACGCTGTGGCACACCTCGCACGTTGCCGATGTGAACACCACCACGAGCCATGGTGCCTGCGGCCGGACGAACTCGGTCCGGTCGAGTTGGGTCGGAGCCGTGAACCGACGTTGAGTCGGCGCGTCCGGTGTCCGGCGCCGTCGGACGATCACCGACACGACGGCGACGACGCCGATGATCGCCACGGCGACGATGAGTCGTTCCATGGCGCCGGAGGCTAACGGCGTCCGCCGGAGGCCGAGCGGCGTCTCAGCCGCCACCCGACGGCAGCGCCCATGAACCCGAGCGCCCCTCGCGCCCGGGACCACGCGACAACGACCGCTCGACGAACACGCGGCTCGACGACTCGACGATGAGCTCTCGATCGAGCACCTCGCTGTCGACCAGGTCGATGGTCGACCACGGCACCGGGGCCGATCGGGATGTCGGTCAACGACGCAACAGCGGTCGGACCTGCCGGGCCAACCGACTGGATCGTGATCGTCGCATCGACGTTGTCGACGTTGTACACGACGAGCGCCTGCGGCGTGGGTTCTGACGGACCGATTCCCACGTGCCATCGTTGCGCGACATACCCGTCGTCGCGAGGCGGTGCGCCCATGACCACCGAGGTGGCGACCGAATCACCGGCCGGCCGGGTCAGGACCCGCTCGATGACCACGGACGGTTCGGCGAGCGTCGAGAACACGGTGGCATGGCGCCCGTCCGGCAGGGGACCCGCCAGAGCTTCGTCGGACGGGTCGAAGACCACGACCCGGTTGGCCGGCACGTCGATCGGCGGCGTGTCACCGTATGTTGCGTCGATCGGCAGGCCGAGGAAGACCGCATCGACCTGCACGTCGGTGTCGGTGGGGTTGTAGATCGCGAAGGTCTCGGTCACGCCTGCGGCCCGTTCGCCGTCGGCGAACCACCACTGATCACGCAACGCAGGAGCCGCGAGCGTCACGCCGTAGCCCAGACGACCGCCGCCCAGGTAGTGCTGCGCCCGGCCGACCACGAGTCGCCCTCGTTGGGCGGCCACTTCGACGGCGATCACCGGCTCGTCTCGGGCGCCCAGCTCCGCGATCGGAATCGTGCGGACCGACTGCGGCGGGACCGTGAAGCCCTGGAACGCTGCCGGCGTCGATTCGCCCGCCGACGTCGCGAATTTCAGATCGACACTCGCCGTGTCGTCGTACGGGTTGGTCAGGATCAACGTCTCGATGCTCCCATCGACCGTGAAGCCGTCGGCGAAGTACCAGTGGTCGGACGTGTTGTTCGCGCACGGGGACACCGAATCTCCCGCCGGATGCAGAGCGCGCTGTTCCACGAGCCCCGTCCCGCCCTCGATCTCGACAACCACGCCGGCGAACGGCACCGTGACGAAGGAGTCGACATCGATGACGGTCCGCGACCACGGTTCGACGACGAAGCGTTCCTCGGCGGCCTTCCCATCGGTGGTGAGGATGCTGTACGAACCGACGAGCTGCTCGCCGGCTCGGTTCGAGATGACCACCTCGCCGCCGACTTCGTCCTCACCGCTGGCCGGGACGCCCGGGCAGAACCAGCTCCCGGTGAGCGCCACCTCGTCGTTGACCGCGGGCATCCATGCGCCCGCCGGCGTCGCGAAGTACGCATCGGGTGCGACGACGTCGTCACGTCCGATCGCGACGATTCCGGCGACGCCGGCGACGACGACGACCAGAGCGGGAATGGCTCGGCGCATCATCGGTCACTCGCATGCGGGTCCGACACGGGGGTCGTCGACTCGACGGGCAGACCGAGCATCGGGTCGAACACCTCGGCCGACAGGTCGATGAGCGTTTCGTCCGTCGTCGCGAGACTGCTTCGGCGTCCAGTCGGGACCTGCACCCTCGACACGACCACGAGCGCCGCGATCCAGAACGCGACTTGGAGGAACACGAGGAGCAGGCGGCTGATCGGTGACTCGTAGCGGAAGTCGCCCACTCCCCCGGTCGTCACGTCGAACCCCGTCGTCTCGCCGAATGCGCGACGTGCCGGTATCGACGTCCCGTCGACGCTGAGCGACCAGTTGTCGTCGAACGGCACGGCGACATGCACGACGCCTGCTTCCACCGACTCGACCGCCGTACCGAACTGATCAGCACCGGCGAAGACCGGGGTGGCCTCACCCAGGTCTGCCCGTACGAGCACCTCGGGTCCCGCCGATTGGCTGGCCTGCGCAGCCGAACCCGTCAGCAACGCAGTCGTCGGAAGCCACGCCCGGTTCTCGAACACCTCGAGCGTCGGCAGCCGTGGCGTTCGCGCGACCAGATCGAGCTGATCCTCCATCGACGACACCAGGCCCACCGGCGGCGGGAGCGGGTCGTCCACCGTCGAGACGACACCGTCGAACTCGGGGATGACGACATACCGGATGCCCAGCGGGGCAAGCAGGCGCCCCGCGCGCAAGGTCGACGATGCCGACACCTCGTCGAGAGCCGTCGTGATCAAGTCGGCCGCATCGTTGGCGGGCGGCATCCACCGGTCGCGGGCATCGAGTGGACCGTCGTCGATGATCGCCCACGACACGCCGTCGCGGTACTCGGTCGACGGCACCGGCAGCAGCCGAGCGTCTCCGATCAGCAGCACGTTGTAGTCGCCGGTCGCATCGGCGTCGGGCAGCGAGGCATCGATGAGCTTCGCGAGTGGGGTGGAAGGCGTCTGGAACGAGCCGTCGGCGAGCGCCATCACCCCGGGAACGATGCCGACCACCACGGCTGCGCTGGCGAGGATGCCGAGCGGTTGCCTCCAGCCGAACGACCCCCCGCGCACATCGAGGTCGAATGCGGCGAGCGCCGCGGCCGCCGCGATCGCTGTACCCAGTGCCACGGGGACGAGCAACACGCCCGCCTGGGGCGGAGCAATCGAGAGCGAACCGCGGTCACCGAGCACGGCCAGCGCGCCGAACACCACCACGAGCAGCGCCCCTCGTACCGCCCAGGTGAGCCGCCACGCGCGGGCGAGCAACAAGGCGGCGAACACCGGGATGTACAACGCGAGCGACAATGCTGCGAAATCGGTCACACCGATCTCGAACGAAGCCACCGAAACCAGCCCCAGGCCGGCCGCCCCGATCGGGGCGGCACCGACCAAACCTTCCCACGACCACGACGCGATCCAGGGCAGGTTCAGCAGCGCGGCCACGACTGTCGCCGCGCTGCCGGTGACGAAGAACCACATCGCCGTCACCCACGGTCCGCGTGCCAGGAGGGTTCCCAGGCCCAACACGACCGCGACGAGGAACACCAGCGGCAACGCAATCGGGGCGAATGCAGCTGCCACAGCAACGGCGACACCGACGAGGACGGTACGACGCACCCGCTCCATCACGCTGAGGTCGACGAGTCCATCGACGACGTCGAGGTCCGCGAGCTGCGGATCGGCGGTCGAGATCCCCGCCGCTCGACGAAGCAGATGCACCGCCCAGGGAACGATCGCATAGACGACGAGCACCGTGAGGCGACCCGACGACATCGCACCGCTGACGAGCGGAGTGGCGGCGTAGACGAGGAGCGCGCCCACCTGCGCTCGGGTCGACGGGAACACCGTGGCGAGTTTCCAGACGCCCGCAACACCGACGAGAATCAGGCCCAGAACGAACAACGTCTGCAGCATGCCCATCCGGAAGAGCGTGACGACCGACAGTCCCGACAGGGTCGCCCAGCCGGTCGGGTTCGCCGACGTCGCGCCGGCCCCGTTCGGGTTCCACCCCGACATGAACGTGTCGAGCAGGACTCGCGGGCTGTTCGGGAACGTCAGGAATTCACCGACGGGAGGAATCCCGCTGTCGAAGAACGATCGAGCGCCGATGATCACCCCGGCGATGACGGCGATCCAGGCGAAGACCGGCGCTGTCGTGCTCGGACGCCAACGCCTGACCTCGGTGCTCGAACCGACGTATGTGGCCGTCTCGCGGCTGCGCAGGTACGAATTGAGCCGAGCACTCCCACTCTCTTGGAGGCTGAACACCTCGCGTTCGGGCACCCGCCGAGACGGCTTCACCTCCCGGCGACGAGCCAGCAGCGCCGGGGTGCGCGGCACCAGACCGATCAGTGCCCCGAGCGACTTCCACGCCTGACCGAAACGACCGGTGAACAACCCGACCACGAGTTCGGTGAGTGTGAGCAGCACCATCTCGAGAGATCGAACGGGCAGACGCGACGCGCCAGTGAGCGTCGCCACCGACCGCATCCGGTGCCGGGCGCGCAGTCGGCCGTGCGCAAGGTCGGGCCGACGTTCGCGCAGGTTGCTGCGGTGACGAACCAGCGCGGACGGGGCGACCAGGACTCGGGCGCCGCTGTGGTGCAATCGCCAACACAACTCGACGTCCTCACCGTGGAAGTCGATCGCCGGATCGAAACCGCCGAGGGTTCGGAAGAGATCGGCCCGGATCAGGAAGTACGCCGACGGCAGGACGAAGACGTCGCGGACGCCGTCATGCTGCTCCTGATCGAGTTCGCCCGGCTCGACGACCGGGTCGATCTCGCCGAACCGGTCCATGCCGAGCCCGACCGATTGCAGGATGCGGGGCTCGTCCCAGTCGACGAGCTTGGGACCGACGGCACCGGCGTTCGAGCGGTACAGCTCCTCGACCAGCAGACGAAGTGCGTCGCGCTCGGGGGCGACGTCGTCGTGACAGATCAGGAACAATCCGTTGTCTCCCTCGACGAGGTTCAGCACCTCGTTCGCCGCTGGTCCGAAGCCGACGTCCTCGCCGACGAAGCGCACGAACGCCGACGGCAGGACCTTCCTGATCCGAGCCTCGACGTCGTCGCCCTCGGTGTCGGAACCATCGGTCACGAGGAACAACATCCTCAGGTTCGGGTAGTCCTGTGCACCCAGCGCATGGAGCGTCGACTCGAACCAGGAACCCGGGTCGTGAACGACGACGACCGCGACGACAGGCGGGGCTTGTTGGATCTCCGATTCCACGATGGGGCGAGGCTAGCGACGTGGCTGGGTAACCTACCGTCATGGCCAGTTGGACCAGGCTCGACCCCACCTGCGTCGACCTCACGAACTTCGATCTCTCACAGATCGACCAGGTCACGAGCGCCATTTCGCACCGGGCCGTCGATCTCGCCAAGGATGCGGCGTATGTCACCGTCGGTCTCGGGCTCCTGAGTTACCAGCGCATCCAGGTTCGCCGGCGCGAGTTCGAGCGCAGTCTTCGTCGCTAAGATCGACCACCCGTGTCCTCGACCAGCCCCGCCGCCCAGCTGCGATCTTCCGTGCCCGAGGGGACGATTCCCGTCGGGATCTCGCTGCTCATCGCCGGGCTCGCCACGTATGCCTTCTTCAAGGTCGGCACCGTCGCCGTCGGTGGCGTCGAGGAGTTCGCGCCGCTCGCGTCGATGTGGTTCGCCGTGTTCGCCCTCGCTCCCGGCTTCTTCCTGCCCCTGGAACAGGAACTCGGTCGGGCTCTGTCGGGTCGTCGGGCAGTGGGCGATGGCGGACAGCCCGTCGTCCGCCGGGTCGTCGGCCTGGGTGTGTGGCTCGTCGTCGCCGTCACGATCGGCATCATCGCACTCAGCCCGCTGATCGCCACCTCCTACTTCGACGGCGACTGGTTCATGGTCGTGGCGTTGATCGCCGCCTTCGCCGCCTACGCCCCGGCGCACATGGCACGTGGGGTCTGTTCGGGAACGGGGCGGTTCCGCGACTACGCCATCGTGCTCGGCTCCGACGGCATCGTGCGAATTCTGTTGTGCGTCGCGCTTGCGGTCGTCGGCGTCACCGCGGTCGGCGCCTACGGGATGGCGATCGCCATCTCACCGCTGTTCGCCGTCGCCTACGTGTACCAACGGGGTGCACTGCGCACCGAAGCCGGGCCGCCCGCCGAGTGGAGCGAGGTCACCCCCAACCTCGGATGGCTGCTGATCGGCTCGGTGTGCGCCGCGACACTGCTCAACGCCGGCCCGATCGCCGCCAACCTGCTCGCACCGGACGGCGCGGACGGTCTGGTCACTGCATTCTCGTACGGGGTGCTGCTGTCGCGCATCCCACTGTTCCTCTTCCAGGCGGTGCAGGCCGCCCTGCTCCCACGGCTGAGCCAGCAGGCCGCCCGTGGCGAGTTCAACGAGTTCCGCTCGGGCCTGCGTCAGTTGATGCTCGTGGTGGTCGGCGTCGGCGTCGTCGGCACGATCGGAGCCTTCATCCTCGGGCCGTGGGCACTGAACACGATGTACGCAGTGGACCTCACGGGGCGAACGATGGCCATGCTCTCGCTCAGCAGCGCCGTGTTCATGCTGGCGCTGGCCACGGCCCAGGCGGTGATCGCCCTCAAGGGGCACGCCTTCGTCGCCCTCGGTTGGGCTGTCGGTGTGGCGACGTTCGTGCTCGGAACGTGGTTGTCGAGCGATGACGTGTTCCAACGCATCGAGATCGGCCTCGTCGTGTCGTCGCTGGCCGCGTTCGTGGTGTTCGGACTGGCGTTACGGCATCAACTCCGCAGCGGGGTGCTGCCGAGTTCCCAGTCGATGCTGGAAGCCATGACCGACATGCCCTTCGAAACCTGAACTGCTGCGGATGCACCAACCCGGGCTCAGCCCGGGATGGGGAGTGCCGGCTTTGGTGGCTTCGAGTTGGAGGTCGTGGGCGACCATCATCTTGACCAGGGTCGGGAAGTCGACTTCGGGTTCCCAACCCAGCTTCGTCTTGGCTTTGGTGGCGTCACCGATCAACAAGTCGACCTCGGCCGGGCGCAGGAACTTGGGGTCCTGGCGCACGTAGTCGGCCCAGTTGTCGATGCCGACCTCGGCGAACGCCCGCTGCACGAGTTCCTCGATCGAGTGGGTCTCCCCGGTCGCCAACACGTAATCATCCGGCTCATCCTGCTGCAGCATCAACCACATGCCCTTCACATAGTCACCGGCGTACCCCCAGTCACGCTTCGAGTCGAGATTCCCCAACACCACCTCGTCCTGCAACCCGAGTTTGATCCGGGCCACCGCGTTGGTCACCTTGCGGGTCACGAACTCGATCCCGCGGCGAGGGCCCTCATGGTTGAACAAGATCCCCGACGACGCGTGCATCCCGTACGACTCGCGATAGTTCACCACGATGTCATGGCCGAACACCTTCGCACACCCATACGGCGCAACGAGGATGGAACGGCGTCAACTCGGTCTGCGGGGTCTCACGCACCTCACCGAACATCTCCGACTGGATGACGCCTGATAGAAGCGGATCGGGTTGTTCGTCGCCCCACCCACCATCCGCACCGCTTCCAACATGCGCAACACACCCAACCCGGTGATGTTCGCCGTCAACTCCGCCTGCGAGAAGCTCAACGCCACGAACGAGATCGCGCCCAGGTTGTACACCTCGTCGGGCTGCGCCATCTGCAACGCACCGACCAGCGACGGCAGATCCGCCAGATCCCCGGGCACCAACTCCACGAACGGCAACTCCGCCTGGAGCCGCTCCACCCGCGGATTGTTCTGGCCCTTCACCATCCCGAACACGTGATAACCCTGCGAATGCAGGAACTCCGCCAAATGCTGACCATCCTGGCCAGTGATACCGGTGACAAACGCTGTGGGCATAAGGGACACGAGTCTACGGCTCGGACGCACCGAAGCGCAGGTACGCTGCCCGTCCGCATGACGGTGCACCCGTGACCCTGACCGTGGCGATCGACGCCGGACCACTCCACGGGCCGCGGACCGGCATCGGCAACGCCGTCGCCTGGACCATCGACGCGGTACGTGCGGACACCGATGTCGAACTCCGACCGTACGTCACGAGCATGCGGGCGCGCGTCCGGCCGCCGGAACGACGCCTCCCCATCCCGGCGGCGGCGGCCCTCAGGATCTGGGCCCATCGTTCACCGCCGGTCGACCGCTTGCTGGGACACCCCGACGTCGTCCACGGCACGAACTACGTCGTACCTCCCGCTCGGTGTCCACGCCTGGTCACCGTGTACGACTGTTGGTTCCTCGACCATCCCGCCGACGCCCTCCCCGACGTCCGACGTGCCGCCGCCGTTCTGCGTCGGGCCGTCGCCGATGGTGCCCACGTCGTCACCAGCTCCGATGCGACGAGCCGCCGCGTCCGTGAACTCCTCGGCACCGATCGCGTCCGCACCGTCCTCCTGGGGCCGCCGCCGGTCGAGTTGGCGACACCGAACGGTGCACTCGCGACATCGACACCCAGCGGGCTTCCGGATCTGACGAGCGCCCCGTTCATCCTTGCGGTCGGCACGCTCGAACGGCGCAAGAACATGCCGACACTCGTCGCCGCGTTCGGACGCCTCGCCCGAGAGCACCCGACCGTGAAGCTGGTGATGGCGGGTGCGGTCGGCAACGATGCCGACGCCGTGAACCGCAGCATCGCCCGGCTCGACGCGCCGATCGCCGAACGCGTCATTCGCACCGGTCCCGTCGACGACGCCACGAAACGTTGGCTGCTGCAGCATGCCCGGGCTCTGGCCTACCCGTCCGTCGACGAGGGGTTCGGCTTTCCGATCCTCGAGGCACAACTGCTCGGCACCCCGGTGGTCGCCAGCACGGCCGGTTCGATCCCTCAGATCGCCGGCGCGGCGGCGCTCCTGAGTCCGGCACTCGATGCCGAGGCGCTCGCTGCCAATCTGTACTGGATCGTTTCGAACGACGAGATGTACGCCAAGCTCGTCCGCCGTGGACACGCCAACGTCACGAGGTTCTCGTGGGCCGACACCGCTCGACAACTCCACCAGGCCTACGAGGAGCTCGCCGGTGGGCTCCAGGTGACCTGATGAACCACGACACCTCGAACGGACCGACACAGGTCGCCGTGGTGTCGGGCGGTGTCGGCGCCGCCCGATTCCTCGCCGGCCTGATCGACGCCGTCGGTGACCTCGACGATGTTGCCGACGCTTCGGCCGTCACGGCCGTCGTGAACACCGGCGACGACTGCACGTTGCACGGCTTGTCGATCTCACCGGATCTCGACACCGTGACCTACACCCTGGCCGGCGCCATCGACCCCGAACGCGGCTGGGGCCTCGTCGACGAGTCGTGGCGGGCGATGGATCCCTCGAACGGTACGAAGCGGTGCGACCCGCCGGGTCGTCGGCAGCGCCGCGCTGGTTCAATCTCGGCGACCGTGACCTCGCGACCCACTTCTTCCGCACGGCTCGACTCGCGGAGGGTGCGTCACTGACCGAGGTCACCGACGAGATCCGCCGGGCATGGCAGGTTCCCGTTCGCATCGTTCCGATGTCGGACGATCGGCTGAGCACGATCGTGACCATCACCGACGACCACGGGCGCCTCGTCGAGGTGTCGTTCCAGGACTACTTCGTTCGGCTGCGCCACTCGGTGCCGGTCACGTCGGTCCGCTTCGACGGGGCGGCCCGCCTCGCCGGCCATGCTCGACGGGCGCTGGAATCGGCTCACACGATCGTGATCGCACCATCGAACCCCATCGTCTCGATCGGGCCGATCAGAACCCTTCCCGGAGTCGACGAACTCCTCTCCGAGCGGCGCGAGCGCACCGTCGCAGTGTCGCCGATCGTGGGAGGGGCAGCGCTGAAGGGGCCCGCTGATCGGATGCTCACCGAACTCGGTCACGAGGCATCGGTCCTGGGCGTGGCCCGCCTCTATGCACCGATCGCCTCGGTCCTCGTGATCGATCCCCTCGATGCCGACCTCGCCGCCGACGTGGAGGCGCTGGGGATGCGCTGCGTGATCACCCCGTCGGTGATGTCGACTCCCGACCTGGCACGGGAGCTTGCGACCACGACGATCCGGTCGATTCGGCGCGCGCTGAGTCAGCCTTCCACGAGTCGGGCCAAGCCCTCGTCGAGGTCGGTCCACGGCGACCACGCCAGGTGGATCCGGGCTCGCACCGGAGAGATCGCGAAGCGTCCGAGTTCGTCCGATCGACCGGGGCCGTGCACCGGTGCGAGATCGGATGCACCGGGCACCAGCCCGGCAATGCGATCCCAGAGATCGCCGACCGAGGTCTGCACTCCCGTGCCGACGTTCACCAGCAGGCCGCCGCCGCGCTCCCCGGCGCGGGCCAGCGCATCCACTGCGTCGTCGACGTACAACAGATCGCGTGTCTGGCGGCCGTCGCCGTCGAAGACGGGGTCGGTGGCGCTGGTCGCAGCGTGGACGAACGCCCCGACGACGCCACCGTCGGCGCGCTGACGCGGACCGTAGACGGTCGCCATCGCGAGGGCGGTGAATTCGACGGCGTGGAGGTCGCGAAACGACACCAGCAGGTCGACCAGCGCTCGCGCCACCACCCCACGCACACCACGCGGCACGAGTTGACCGATCTCGACGTCCTTGAGCGGAAGCGCCCTCGAGGTGGGGTGACCGTGAAGCACTGTCGCCGGCACGGCCACGACCACCTTGCCGACACCGTGACGCCGAGCGGATTCGAGGGCCGCGAGCATCACCTGGAACGCTCTGGCGTGGGCGGCCGGCGGCTGATCGGACCCGGGCAACGTGGTGAGCACGTGGACGACATCGGGCCGACGCATCCCGATCAGTGAGTCGGCCTCCGTCGACGTCGCGTCGAGATGATGGATCTTGAGGCCGCTGCCCGAGGCCCGGGCATCGGCCAGGTTGGCCAGCGATCCCGCGGACAGGTCGTCGATGACGTCCACCGTGTGGTCCTCCGACAGCAGCCGATCGACGAGATGCGAGCCGATGAATCCGGCCCCACCGATCACGACGACGTTC
Source organism: Ilumatobacteraceae bacterium (assembly GCA_963747375.1). Taxonomy (GTDB): domain Bacteria; phylum Actinomycetota; class Acidimicrobiia; order Acidimicrobiales; family Ilumatobacteraceae; genus Sva-07. The sequence goes on along the minus strand of CAVVFL010000002.1, from coordinate 135,411 downwards.
ACGACGGTTCCGGTATCGCCACTCCGACCAGTGCAGCACCGTCGAGCACCACGCCATCAGCTCCGATCATGCAGTCGGTCACGTGGCTGTCCGTCCCGACCGAACCCATCACGAGCGAACGATCGACACTGGCCCCGCGGCCGACCGTGGCGTGCGGCAGCAACACCGAGTCGACGACGGTGGCGCCGGCCGACACGACGACGTGGTCACCGATGATGCTGTTGCGAACCGTGGCGTCGGCCGCGACGCTCGCCGTCGGCGAGACGGCCTCACAGCGATCGAACCGCCGCACGCCGTCGAGCAGGTCGAGATTGGCTGCTCGGTAGAGCTCAGGACGGCCGGCATCGATCCAGTAGTCGTCGGTGGCGAGACCGAAGAGTCCCCCGTCGGCAACCAGTCGCTGGAACGTGTCACGCTCGACCGACACCTTGGTGGACGGCGGGATCCGGGCGAGCACGCTCGGCTCGAACACGTACGTCCCTGCGTTGATCAGGTTGCTCGGTTCGGTTCCGGGTGCCGGCTTCTCGACGAAGGCACCGATGCGTCCGTCGTCACCGAGATCGACGACACCGAACGCCGATGGATCATCGACCCCGATCAGATGCAGCGTGGCCTCGGCGCCGAATCGTCGGTGAGCCGCGATCAGGGCGCCGACATCGAGATCGGTCATCACATCACCGTTGGCGACGACGAAGGTGTCGTCGATGCCGGCCGCCTCGGCCGCGAACAGAATCGCTCCGGCAGTGTCGAGCGGTTCGGGTTCCACGGCATAGGTCAATGCCACGTCACCGCAGCGTCCGTCGGGGAACGCCTCGATGAACGGCTCCGGCCGGAAGCCGAGCGCCAGCACGACCTCGCTGACGCCACCACGAGCCAGACGGTCGACCAGTCGGGCGATCATCGGTCGATGACCGATCGGCAGCATCGGCTTGGGCACACTGTTCGTCAGCGGACGCAGCCGCGTGCCGAATCCGCCGACGAGGACGACCGCGCGCATCAGCCCGTCGTGGTGCCGCATGGTGCCGGGTGGTGTCCGGCGTGGTGTCACCCGGGACGGACGAGGCCGGCGTGAGCGCATCGGGAGCCTGCTGGCCGGCGTCGGCCTCGCCGAGCGAGGGCAGATCGGGCGCCCACGGCGGCATGCTCACATCGGTGTTGTCCGGCACGAAGGCGATGGCAACGACCATCTGGTCCTTGTCGAGCCGGATGTTGTTGAAATCGGCGATGTACGTGGTGCCGTTGTCGGTGTCGGTGAAGTTGTTCCACACGACCACCTTGAGTTCCGCGCTCTCCTCGTTGCCGTCGATGGTGCAGGTGGTCTCGCCTTCCTTGAACTCACCGGTCTCCTGCTGGTACGGCAGGGCTGCTCGTTGGTTCTCGGGGAACGTCAGCGTGTCATTGGTGAGTTCGACGCCGTACGTGTCGAGGAAGACGCCCAGCTTGGCGCGACTGCCGACGGACGCCGACGTGAACGGGTGCCAGTGGATCAGGCCGTCGTCGTGGCTGTGGATGCCGGTGCGCTGGTACTCGGTTGAACTCGCTCGTGCCCTGCGTCTCGGCATTGCCTTCGAGCTTGAACCACGTGTCACACAGGTAGAACCCGTACGCGTGGTGCCAGTGATCGGACAGCTGCGGGGCCGAGGCATCGGCGGCGGGTCGACTCTGGCGGGCGTACACCACCAGCGCGAGTCCGAGGACCACCACGATCACCACGACCATCGGGAACAGCGTTCCGCCCTGGAAGCGAACTTTCTTGCCCTGGCCGGACTTGGCCAGCTTGGCGGCTTTCTTGGTGGAAGACGAGGAGGGGGCCACGAGGACGAGAGGCTAGCGGCGACATCGGCCCCTTGGGGGGTCGGGCACCGTCGCTGCCCAACGTTTGCACGAGCGCGTCGTACGCGGCGCCGACCGCCCGAGGGCTCGCCTCGCGGACGACCCACTGCCGACCGAGTAGGCCCATCCGGTGACCCACTGCGGGATGTTCGACCAGGTCACGAACTGCAGCGATGAACGCAGCAGGATCGTCGGGCGCCACCGACACCCCTCCACCGGAGGCGTCGAGGATGGTCGGCACGGCCGTGCCTGGATCGATCGCTGCGACGACCGGCCGCCCCGCCGCCATGATCGAATAGGTCTTCGACGGCACGCTCACGCGGCCGAGTCCGGCTCGCAGCGGCACCACGTGCACATCGCCGGTCGCCAACAACTCGCCGAGGCGCGACGTCTCGATGTAGCCGGCGAAGTGCAGGTTCGCCAGACCGCGGGCGGACTCCTCGAGCGATGCCCGGGCCGCTCCGTCACCGTTGATGAGAAACGTCGTGTCGGGCAGTGCTCGTGCGGCGGCCACGACGAGGTCGAGCGACTGCGAGAACCCCACGTTGCCCGCGTACAGCACGACCTGGCCGTCGCCGAGGGCGAGCTCGCGGCGATAGTCCGTCAGGCGGTCCTGCGGCTCGATGGCATCGGTGTCGACGAAGTTCGGGATCACGTGGACCCGATCGGCGGCACCCGCCGGAACCTTGGCGGCCACGTTGTCGCGAAGATCATCGGACAGCACGGTGACCGCATCGGCAGCGCGGTAGCTCACCCGTTCGAGCCATGACGCGGCGGCGATGATCCAGCGGTTCGTGATCGCGCCGGTCTCCACCGCCGCATCGGGGAAGACGTCTTGGATGTTGAAGATCATCGGTGCGCGTCGAATCCGACTGGCGACCCACCCCGTGAGACCCAGCGTCAGCGGCGGCGACATCGCGATCACCGCTTCCGCTCGACGCCCCCAACCACCGACCCGGATGCACTGGACGCCGGCAAGCGCCGAGTACCCGACGAAGCCGATCGCCCGGCGCAGCAGATTCGACTTGTCGTCGCCGGGAAAGGGATGAACACGTGTGATCGACCCCCACGAGGTGACTTCCCGGCGTACCCATCGACCGGTCCAACCGGGCTCGATCCGATGGTCGCGGTACCAGGGCAACGACGTGACCACGTGCACCGTGTGACCACGCTCGACGAGTTCGGCGACGATCCGGGTCATCACCGTGCCCGTCGGCGCCGTGTCCGGCTCGAAGTGTGGGCACAGCACGATCATCGGCCGCTGCGTCGCTCATCGGTCGGCCTCGAGCGCTGTTCGATAGGCCGCTGCCAGTCCGGCACCCGAGCGTTCGGCAGTGAACGACGCCGCACGGCGTCGGCCGGCGATTCGCAGTTCACTCCTCCGCTCGGCGAGCACCTCGAGCGCATCGGCCCACGCCTCGACATCTCGGGGCAGGACGATGCCGGCATCTCCGACGACCTCGGCGAGCGCGGGTTGGTCGGAACAGATGACCGGCGTGCCGAGAGCCATCGCCTCGACCACCGGCGCACCGAATCCTTCGTATTCGCTCGGGAACACCAAGGCATCCGCGAGAGCGATCAACCCATCACGCTGGGCATCGCTCACTCGACCCGGCCGTACGACTCGGCGGACGAGTCCCAGACGTTCGATCGTCGCGGTGACCTCAGCGTCCACGGCGCCCTCCCCACCGAGCAACACCAGCCGGAGATCGGGGTCGTCCCAGTGTCGGGCCATCACGTCGAGCAGGAACAGGTGGCCCTTGTGCGGATGGGTGATCGCTGGGAAGACGAGCACCCGGCCGGCTCCGAGACCGTACTTGTCGCGCAGATCGAGGGCGGATGGCGCATCGGCACCGAGCGCCGGTTCGACACCATGAGGAACCACCACGACGCTGTCGGAGGCGATCCCGTAGGCATCGATCACGGTCCGGCGCACATACTCGGTCGGTACCGCAACGACCGTCGCCCGATTGACCGAGCGGGGAATCGCCCACGACAGGTAGCGGAGCTTCGAGGCGCTCAGGTACTCGGGGTGGGTGAGGTACTGGAGATCGTGAATGGTGAGCACGATGGGTCGGTGCCCACCGACCGGCGCCGTTCCGCCGCCGTGGTGCACGAGTGCCGCCTCGCGCGTCCGGCGCCGCAACCATGTGTGCTCGGCGACGATTCGACGCGGCCGGTCATGGCCGGAGATTCCGGCCGCGACCATCGGGTACAGGTCGCGGAGTTCCGGGTGCGCGTCGACGAACGTCGGCAGGCAGTACAGCGTGGGTGCGAACTCGGCTGGTTGCGACGCCAGGCCGAGCAACTGTCGCACGAGGTACTGCTCGGAGCCTCCCACCTGGCCCGGCACGCACCACAGCAGGTTCACCGCCACGTCGATCGCCGAACGCCCACGGTCACGCCCGGAATCGGGCTCGGAGAAGGGGGGCACGGCGGATTCGGTCATGGGGCGATTTCACGGTAGACGGCGAGCGTTCGGTCGGCGGCGACGGCCCACGACAACTCGCCGGCACGCAGTCGTGCGCCCGCCGCGAGCTCGGCTCGGCGGTCGATCGCCTCGACGATGCCGGCGGCGATGCTGTCGACGTCGAGGGGGTCGACGAGCACGGCCGCGCCGCCTGCCACCTCCTCGGTCGAGGTGCCTCGGCTGGTCACGACTGCAGTCCCCTGCGACAACGCCTCGGCGACCGGCAACCCGAAGCCTTCGCGTTCGCTCGGATAGGCGAACACGGTGGCGGCGGCGTACAGCGGCGCAAGATCCGCCTGTGGAACGAAACCGATGAAGAGAGCGTCCTCGGGATGATCGAGGCCGGTGTCACCCCATCCGTCGGCACCGGCGACCACGAGCGGGAGCGTCACGTCGGGGCGCCCGATCGCTGCTGCGAGACGCCGAAGGTTCTTACGTGGCTCCAACGTGCCGACGAACAGGACGAACTCTGACGGCAGGCGGTAGCGCCGGCGAACCCGTTCGATGTCGGCGTCGGTGACATCGACGAGGTCGACGCCGAGCGGCACGAGCCGGAGCTTCGCCGGCTCGAGCCCGACCGCCTCACAGTCGAGCAGGGTGGCCTGGCTCGAGCACAGCACGCGGTCGGCTCGACGACCGATGACATCGAGCGACCGCCGCATCGTGCGAGCTCCATGACGCGAGAACTTCGCCGGATCGTGAATGAAGGCGAGGTCGTGCACGGTGACGACGAGCGGCGCCGACGTCGCACAGGGCACGAGACCGGTGGCGTGGGCCACGTCGATCTCGCCGATGACCGATTCGACCTTGGGCCAGTTGAGCCGGTTCCACGACTCGTAGAGCGCAGGGCGGGCGAGCGGCAGCATGGCGACGCTGCCCACCGGACGGAACTCGGGAACCGGCACGTTCGGATGACGCCCGGCGACGAGGTGCAATTCGACGTCGTCGGGACGAGCGTTCAACTCGCGGGCGATCCGCAGGGCGGCGATCGCGGTGCCTCCGGGCGACGGATGCCAACACTGCTCGACGGTGTACGCGACGCGCAGCGGTGCCCGCTCGGTGGACGTGTCGATCTCCGCCATCCGTCCATGATGCCGTCTGCGTGCCCGCGACGGGCGCCATCGGCCGGACGGCATCACCCCGTCGGCGCCGCCACGACTCTGCCACCACGACGCCGCTTCAGCGGCGAACGACACCGGCGATGATGGCCGGTTCACGGTAGGCGTCGGCGATTGTTGCAACCGTCTCGTGGGCGTTGAGTCCGCTGGGGTTCGGAACGACGAACAAGCGGGTGCCTTCGAAGGGATCCGGTTGCTCCCCCATCACCGCCTTGGGCTGTGCGAACGCAGTCCGGTACGCGGTGATGCCTGCCACGGCCACGACAGGCGGGACGTGCTCTCGGACGAACGCCCGGAGGTGGTCCCCGCCCGCGTGCAGCTCCTCCGTCGAGAGCTCCGACGCCTTGGCCGTGGCGCGCCGGACGATGTTGGTGATGCCGATGCCGCGTTCGATCAGGTACCGACGGTCGTCGTCGGTCATGCCCGTCCCACGATCGATCGGCCGATCGATGATGCCGGCCGCGAGCAGCGCCGGATAGAAGCGATTGCCGGGATGGGCGAAGTGGGTCTGTGTGGCAGCCGTCCAGAGACCCGGGTTGATCCCCACGAACAGCAGCCGGAGGCCCGGACCGACGAGATCGGGCACCGTCGCATCGGCGTACGACTCGAGTTCGGCACGTGAAAACCCCACGTGAGCGATGGTAGAGGTCTGCGACACTCGCACCATGGGGAACGATCACTGGCCGCTGTTCGACCTCGAAGTACGGACGCCGCGCCTGACGCTGCGCTACCTCGACGACGTGCTGGCCGCCGAGTTGCTCGCCGTTGCGCGCCGCGGTGTTCACGACCCGGCGGTGATGCCGTTCTCGATCCCGTGGACCGATCTGCCCTCGCCGCAGATGGAGCAGGAAGCCATGCGTTTCTACTGGTCGAGCCGAGCGGAGGCCCGACCCGGCGCATGGCGACTGCTGCACGCGGTGATCGTCGACGGTCGGGTCGTCGGGGCCGCCGACCTGTTCGCCACCGACTTTCCGGCACTCCGCCAGTTCGAGACGGGGTCGTGGCTGGGGATCGAGTTCCAGGGGCAGGGCCTCGGACGAGAGATGCGCTCGGCAGCGCTCACCCTCGGCTTCGACGGTCTGGGAGCCGAGTTCGCCCGCACTGGTGCCTGGCACGACAACGAGGCGTCGCTGGGCGTGACGCGATCGCTCGGTTACGAACAGATCGGGCGTCGGCGCGCGCTCAGGCGCGATCAGCCCGACGAACTGTTGGACTTCAGAATGGATCGAGACCGGTGGGCGACGATTCGCCGTGGCGACATCACCCTGCACGGCGCAGATCGAGCGCGGTCGTTCCTCGGCCTCTGACGTCAGGCCGTGAGGCGCCCGACGAGTTCGGCGAGGGGGTCGCGGAAGTCACGGAGCATCGGGAGGCCGGCCGCGCGCCACACGGCGTTGTCGAGCACGCTGTTGGCGGGGCGGGGGGCCGGGCGGGGCGGGTCGAGGTCCGACGTCGCGATCGGTGCCACACGGTCCGGATCGTGGCCGGCTGCCGACGAGGATCTCGCGGACGAACCCGTACCAGCTCACCGCGCCCTGGTTGGTGACGTGGTGGATCCCCTCCCGACGGTCGAGCGCCAGTCGACGCAGCGCCGGAGCGAGGTCGGCGGTGAACGTCGGATGTCCGCGCTGGTCGTCGACGAACGCCAATGCCTGCTGCGGATTCGCTGCCAGCCGAAGGACGGTCTTGACCATGTTGTTGCCGTGCTCGCCGCACACCCACGAGGTGCGAACGATCGCTGCGACGTCTCCTGCTGCCTGCTCCCCCGCCAGCTTCGAGCGCCCGTACACCGACTGCGGATTCGTCGCATCGTCCTCGCGGTACGGCCGGTCGAGGGTGCCGTCGAACACGTAGTCGGTGCTGACGTGCACGAGATGCGCACCGATCAGCTCGCACGCCGCGGCGAGGTGTCCGACCGCGTCGGCATTGACGGCGAACGCCAGTGCTTCGTTCGTCTCACACGCATCGACCGCCGTGTAGGCCGCCGCGTTGATCACGGCATCCGGGCGAACTGCCGTCCAGCAACTCCCGAACCGCCATCGGATCGGTGATGTCGAGCGCGGCCTTGTCGACCGCGACCACATCGTCGCCGACCGATCGAGCGTGCAGCACGACGTCGACGCCGAGTTGACCTCCGGCGCCCGTGACGAGCAGCTTCACCGGTGCATCGACCTCATCGGTGGATCTCCGACCTCATCGGTGGGTCTGCGACCTCAGAGGCCGGCCTTGCGCTTCAGCGGCTCCCACCAGTCGCGGTTGTCGCGGTACCACTCGACGGTCGCGGCGAGCGAGTCGTCGAAGGAGCGCGAGAGCGACCAGCCGAGCGCGCTGATCTTGTCGATGTTGACCGAGTAGCGTCGATCGTGTCCGAGCCGATCCTCGACGGGCCGGATGAACGACTCGTCGCGGCCGCGTCAGCTCCAGCAGCCGATGTGTGAGGTCGACGTTGGTGATCTCGTTGCCCGCACCGATGTTGTAGATCTCGCCGAGCGTCGCCCGGTTCGCAGCACGAGGTGGGCGGCGATGTTGTGATCCTCGACGTGGATCCAGTCGCGCACGTTGCCGACCGTCGCCGTACAGCGGCACCTGCTTGCCGTCGAGCAGGTTGGTGGTGAACAGCGGGATGACCTTCTCGGGGAACTGGTACGGGCCGTAGTTGTTCGAGCAACGGGTGACGACGACCGGCAGGCCGTAGGTGGTGAAGTAGCGAGAGCGCGATCAGGTCGGAGCCGGCCTTCGCGGCCGAGTACGGCGAACGCGGCGCCAGGATGTCGGTCTCGACGAACGAGCCCTCCTCGATCGAGCCGTACACCTCGTCGGTGGAGATGTGCAGGAACTTGCCGACGCCGACGGTGTTGGCGACGTCGCACAGCACGTTGGTGCCGATGCAGTTGGTGCGCACGAACTTCGAGCCGTCCTCGATCGAGCGGTCGACGTGGCTCTCGGCGGCGAAGTGGACCACGGCGTCGTGGCCGTCCATCGCCCGAGCGACGTCGTCGGTGTCGCAGATGTCGGCGTGGACGAACTCGGCAGCGCGCGTCGTCGAGGACGTCGCGGATGCTCTCGAGGTTCCCGGCGTAGGTGAGCGCGTCGTAGATCGTGACGGAGTCGTCGGTCGTGGCGAGCACGTGACGCACGTAGTTCGACCCGATGAATCCGGCGGCGCCGGTGACGAAGAGTTTCATGGTCAGGCCATTCAGGTAGATCGGTCGGTCAGGTACGCATCGGCCAGTACGGCCGGCGATTCGACGGGCAGGTCCGCCCGCATCGGGTTGGTCCTGGTCGCGCTCGGACAGGATCGGTTCGGTGACACCCCAGTCGGCGTCGATGGCCGGATCGTTCCAGGCCACGCCGAGTTCGTCGGCCGGCGTTGTAGTAGCCGTCGACGAGATAGGTGATGACCATGTCGGTCAGCGCCGCGAAGCCGTGCGCGACACCGGGCGGGATGTACACGCCGACGTGGTTCTCGCCCGACAGGTCGAGGCAGTGGGTGGCGCCGTCGGTCGGCCCGCCCTCGCGCAGGTCGTGGAGCACGACGCGAGCCGTGCCGAACGGGCATGTACCAGTAGTCGGCTCTGGTGGAGGTGGTAGTGCAGCCCGACGAGCGCGCCCTGCTGGCGGTTCGCACGGTTGCTCTGGATCATCTCGCGGGCGCCGGGGAACCATTCCCGACGGTAGGTCTCGATGAACAGGCCACGCTGATCGCCGTGGATGGTCGGTTCGACGACGTACACGCCGGCGATCTGCGTCGACTCTGTGACGGTGGGCATCGGTGTCTCCTACTCGACGTCGATCTGACAGTGGTCGCCCACCATCAAGCGGATGGCGCGAGGCTTGCGTTTGGTCCGCGAGACGACGGCGTCGCTGCCGATGAGGCTGTCTTCGAGTCGCGGGATGTCGATCACCTGACTGCGCTCCATCACCACCGAGTGCTCGATCTCCGAATGTCGGACCTCGCAGTCGGCGCCGATCGCGGTGAAGGGGCCGATGAAGCTGTCGATGATCTTGGTACCGGGGCCGATCGCGACCGGACCACGGATCGTGGAGTTGACGATCTCGGCGCCGGCCTCGATCACGACGCGGCCGTCGATGAACGAATCGGCATCGACCACTCCGTCGATCCGGGTGTCGATGGTTCTCGAGGATCAGGCGGTTCGCCTCCAGGAGCGGTGTGAGCTTGCCGGTGTCGATCCACCAGCCGGTGAGGATCTCCATGCGAACCCGCCGACCGTGATCGATCAGCCACTGGATGGCATCGGTGATCTCGAGTTCGCCGCGCTGCGGACGGTTCGATGGCCGCCACCGCTTCGTGGATCTCACGATCGAACAGGTAGACGCCGACGAGCGCGAGGTTCGACGGCGGGTCGGCCGGCTTCTCGACGAGGTGAACCACGTTGCCGGCGGCGTCGAGCGACGCGATGCCGAACCGATGCGGATCCGACACCTCCTTGAGCAGGATCTGCGCCGACGGCGGATGGTCGCTCTCGCGCTCGGCGTTGAACGCGTCCACGAACGCCTCGAGATCCTGTTCCAGCAGGTTGTCGCCGAGATACATGACGAAGTCGTCGTCGCCCAGGAAGTCGCGGGCGATGAGGACGCAGTGCGCCAGGCCGAGCGGTTCGTCCTGCGGGAATGAACGTGATCGACGCGCCGAACTCGGAACCGTCACCGAGATCCGCCATCACCTCGTCGCGCGTGTCACCGACGATCACACCGAGGTCGGTGATCCCCGCCGCGACCATCGAGCGGATGCCGTAGTGCAGGATCGGGGTGTTGGCCACCGGCACCAGTTGCTTGGCTCGCGTGTGGGTGATCGGCCGCAGCCGCGTGCCGGCACCGCCGGCGAGAATGAGCGCCTTCATGACGGCCAGGAGTGTAGGTCGTCGGCGAGGTCATTGCGTGGCTACGGCTCGACCGGGGGCGGCGGCCCGACGCCGCGGAAGTAGTCGAGGATCGGTTCGGCACCGTCGCCGAGCAACAGCACGGCGTTGCCGTCCTTGGTCACCGCGACCACCGGGAGTTGGTACTTGTTCAACCCCGCCGAGAACGCCTTGCGGAGTGTCCCGGCCGCGGCCACCGGGTCGAGACCCGGATCCATCCGGACTGCTGCCGTGCCGGCGTCGATGAGCTCCGACGCGAGGAACGGGTCGGACTGGAGCTGCTGGATCGTGGAATCGGCCGTCTGTTGGAGGAAGTTCTGCTGGCGCTCGATCCGGCCGAGATCGGAGCGCGGATCGGTCTGCCAGCCACCGTCGCGGAACTCCTCGTAGTAGCGGCTCCGGGCGTACTGGAGCGACTCGAGCCCGTTCAGCGTGTGGCAGCCGGGTTGCTGGTCGAGACCGGTGTTCTTGTCACGCGTGGCGAACATGAAGCAGACCTGGGTGCCACCGACGGCGTCGACGAGGTCCTTGAAGCCGTTGAAGTCGATGTCGACCACGTGGTGGATCGGGATGCCGAGTTCCTGGGTGATCGTCGCGGCGAGCACGTCGGTGCCGTCGCTGTAGGCGGAGTTGATCCGGCTTGCGCTGTCGCGACCGGCGATGTTGACCCACAGATCGCGCGGCAGGCTCATGATCGACGCACCGTTGCCGTCGGCCTCCTGGCGCAGGATCATGATCGTGTCGGATCGCCGGCCCGAGACCGCATTCGTGTCGCCGATACCGCCGAAGTCCGGATCGTTGGGGTCGGCGTTCTCGCGGGTGTCGGAGCCGATGAGCAGGTAGTTCTGGGCCGGCCCGTCCTGCGCCGTCAGGACGAGTTCGAGCCCGTCGATACGTTGAATGTCGGCGGAGCGGGCGTTCGCCGCCGAGATCACGCCGAACGCACCGAATCCGGCCACCATCACCGCGAGCACCAGCGCCAGGGGCGCGGAACTGCGTCGGCGACGCCAGGGCTCGGACATGCCGACGACGCTACTGCCGACGCTCACGCCCACGGCGGCAGCGCGGCCGAGACGTTCGTCTCACACCGTTTTCTCACCCGGGACGCTTCTCACCCGGGACGGTTCTCACCCGGACGGTCGGACGTGGACGACGTCGCCCACGGCATACGCCCTCACGTCGCCACTGTCGGCCTCGACCAGCAGGCGCCCGTCGTCGTCGACGTCGACAGCGCGACCTTCGACGAACCGGTTGCCGCCGGGGCCCGGAACCTCGAGACGAACTCGACACCCGATCGTCGACAGTTCCGCCCGGTACGTCGGGCCGATGTCGGCGGGCAACCGGTCGAGATGGGTCAAGATCGCCGAGAGCAACGCGGCCGGCGACGTCGGCGGCCCGAGCCGAGCGGCGGCCTCGGGAGCCCACCCGACGTTCAGCCCGAGGCCGACCACCAGCGAATCGGTGCTCGACGAACGCTGGGCGAGGATGCCGGCGAGCTTCGCCCCGTCCAGGAGCAGATCATTGGGCCACTTGAGCGTCAGGACGGCATCGGGTCGAGCGTCACGGGCGGCGAACAACGCGGCCAGCCCGATGCGGTGCGTGGCCTCCGACGGCACCGACGGCACCGGCGACACAGCGATCGACACGAGCAGGTTGGTGGCGGCCGGAGCGTCCCAACGACGGTCGAGTCGACCTCGCCCCGCGGTCTGATGATCGGCAACGAGCACGCTGCGATCACCGGCGAGCCCTGCGTCGAGGTCGGCCAGGAGATCGGTGTTGGTGCTCCCCGTCTCGTCGAGATGTCGAACCTGCCAGCCGGTCGGCCACTCGGCTGCCGCCCAGATGTCTCCGTGCACGCTCATGGCCCCTACATTGGCAGTCGTGCTCCAGAAGATCCTGATCGCCAATCGTGGCGAAATCGCCGTCCGTGTCATCCGTGCCGCCCGGGAAATGGGTATCCCCACCGTGGCGGTGTACTCCGAACTGGACCGCGATTCGCTCCACGTGCGCCTCGCCGACGAGGCCTACGCCCTCGGCGGGCAGACGGCAGCAGAGAGCTACATCAACACCGACGTGATGCTCGATGTCATCCGGCGCAGCGGCGCCGACTCGGTACATCCCGGCTACGGGTTCTTCTCCGAGAACGCCGACTTCGCCCGGGCGATCACCGCGATGGGCGTCGAGTTCATCGGACCGCCGGCGAGCGCGATGGACGAGATGTCCGACAAGGTGTCGAGCCGCCTCGCAGCCATTCGCGGCGGCGCTCCGATCGTTCCCGGCACCACCGAGTTCGCCAAGGGACCCGAGGAGATCAAGGCATTCGGCAACGAGCACGGCTGGCCGGTGTGCATCAAGGCGGCCTTCGGCGGCGGTGGCCGCGGCATGAAGGTCGTCCAGAGCGAAGCCGAGGTCGACGATGCGATGGCGAGCGCCCAGCGCGAAGCCAAGAGCTTCTTCGGGCGCGACGAGGTGTACGTCGAGCGCTACCTGACCTGGCCGCGCCACGTCGAGATCCAACTCGTGGGCGACAAGCACGGCAACTGCGTCTGGATCTCGTCGCGTGACTGCTCGGCCCAACGCCGTCACCAGAAGCTCGTCGAGGAGGCGCCGGCTCCGGGCTTGCCCGACGGCGTCGAGCAGGCGATGGGCGAAGCAGCCGTCAAGGCCGCCAAGGCCGTCGGGTACTACGGCGCGGGCACCGTCGAGTTCATCTTCCAGGACGGCGACTTCTTCTTCCTCGAGATGAACACGCGTCTGCAGGTGGAGCATCCGGTCAGCGAGATGATCACCGACATCGACCTCGTCGAGTGGCAGATCCGCGTCGCGTCAGGCGAGGAACTGCCGATGACGCAGGCCGAGGTCGATGCGGCCCGGCGCGGCCACTCGATCGAGATCCGCATCAACGCCGAGGATGTGGCCGAGGGCAAGTTCCTGCCGTCGCCGGGCCCGATCACGCGGCTCGTCGCACCCGACGGGTTCGGTGTGCGATTCGACTCCGGCTACCACTCGGGCGACGAGATCAGCCAGTACTACGACAACCTCGTCGGCAAGCTCGTGGTGTGGGGCCGTAACCGTGACGTGGCGATCGCTCGCACCATCCGGGCGCTCGACGAACTGATCGTGGAGGGCGTTGCCACCACCATCGCCGCCGACCTGGCCATCCTGCGCCACCCCGACTTCGTGGCGGTCGAGCACTCGACCAAGTGGGTCGAGGAGACGCTCGACCTCACGGGTATCGGCGGCAAGTCGGAGTCGACCGCCCCCGAGACCGACGCCGACGCCGAGCCGCTGGTCAAGCGCTCGACGACCGTCGAGGTGAACGGCAAGCGGTTCGACGTCAACATGTGGGTGCCCGAGACACCCATGGTGGCCGCCGCCGGTGCGCCCGCAGCCAAGAAGAAGAAGCACGGCTCGTCGAGTGGCAGCGGTGGCGGTGTCGCCTCTGGATCGGTCGAGGCACCCATGCAGGGCACGATCGTCAAGGTGCTCGTCGAGGTCGGTCAGGCCGTCGAGGTCGGCGCCGGCATCGTCGTGCTCGAGGCGATGAAGATGGAGAACCAGATCAACGCCGAGAAGGCCGGCACGGTCAAGGAGATCAAGGTCACCGCGGGAGACACCGTCGGCGGCGGCGACGTCCTCGCCATCATCGAATAGTCGGGCCTCACCGCGATCCGGTGGTCCGGCTCGTCCGGTCGGCTCGACGGCGGCTCGTCGCTGGCGCTTCCCTCGCCGCGCGTGGTGCTACTCGGCGGCTTCGGAGAGCGCTTCGCTGAGCGCGGGATGCACGAGGATGCTCTCGGCGAGATCGGTGACGGTCAACCCGGCGGTCACGGCGACCGCGATCACCGAGATCAGCTCAGCGGCCTGACGCCCGACGATCGAGCCGCCGAGCACCTCGCCCGTCGCCGGGTCGGAGATGATCTTGACGAAGCCCTTCGTGTCGTTGTTGATCATCGCCTTGGCGGTCGACGAGAACGGCACTTTGGTGACGCGGATCTTGCGACCGGAACTGAACGCCTCCGCTTCGGCGAGGCCGACATCGGCGATTTCCGGTTCGGTGAAGATCGCCGAGGCCGCCTTGTCGTAGTCGAGGTGCCGATGACTGCGGGTATGGCCGCCCATCAGGTGCTCCGCGACCTTTCGGCCCTGCATCGACGCCACCGATGACAGCGGCAACTTGCCGCTGATGTCGCCGGCGGCATAGATGTGCGCCACGTTGGTGACGCAGTGGTTGTTGATGCCGACGTAGCCCCATTGGTCGACCTCGACGCCGGCAGCGTCGAGCCCGACATCCTCGGTGTTCGGAATCGATCCGATGGCGAGCACGGCATGCGTCGATCGCACCGACCGACCGTCGTCGCAGTGCACCACGACGCCGTCGTCGATGCGCTCCATCGACTCCGCACGTGCGCCCATCAGCAACTTGACCCCGCGCTGCATGAACTCCTCCTCGAGCACGGCGGCGACCTCGGGATCCTTGCCGGGCAGGACCTGCTGGCGACTGACCACGAGGGTGACCTTGGCGCCGAACGACGAGAACATGTGCACGAACTCCACGCCGGTCACGCCGGAGCCGACGACGGTGACGCTCTCGGGGAAGATCTTGGGCGGGTAGCAGTCGCGGGTGGTGAGGATCCGATCGCCGTCGGGCTGGCACCAATCGGGGATCCGGGGCCGCGAACCGGTCGCCACGAGCGCATTGTCGAATTCGATGGTCTCGACACCGTCGGGGCCGTCGACGGCCACGGTGTGTGCACTCGTGAACCGTCCGGTGCCGCGCACCATGCGAACGCCCTGGCTCTCGAGGAGACGGGTCGTGTTGTCGGTCATCGTGTTCTTGATCCGCTCGATCCGGGAGGCGAGCGTCTCGACGTCGACGGCGGTGTCGACATTGGCGAGGCCCATGCCGCCGATGGCGCGGGTGCGGCTGATGGCTCGCCCGGTGGCGATCATCGACTTCGACGGGATGCAGTCCCACAGGTGAGCGGCGCCGCCGACGACATCACGTTCGATCATCGTGACCTCGGCGCCGAGACGAGCGGCCGTCGTCGCGGCGATGTTGCCTGCCGGTCCACCGCCGAGGATCACGAATCGAGTGTTCATCAGGCCTCCCCCACGATCATGCCGTCACTCGCGAAGAAGGTGTCGATGCCGGCCTCGACGTCGGTCAGTGCCGCCGTCGCGGTGTTCGGACAGAACCGGGACGGATACGCCTGGAGGTCGCGTCGCTCGCCGACGTACTCGAAGTGCATGCCGTCGGGGGTCAGGAAGTTCCCGCCCCAGGCGAATCCGTACTTGCGGAAGATCTGCACGGTGGTGCACCCGCCCGGTCGTGTCGCGAAGTTGGGGGGAGCGCATCCCTGGCACGAACCCTGCGTGTTGGTGTCGAGCGCCATGCCCCAGGAGTGCCGTGACAGGAACCCCAGCGAGCTGTCGGGGGTCAGTCGATTGAACCGGGCCAAGTGACATCCGCCGTAGGAGTTCGCGTCACCGACGTCGATCGTGCCGCCGAGGCCACTGGCGGCGACCTCGGCCAGCGCTGCGCGCAGCGCTGGTTCGATCACGTTGTGACAGCGGGCGCGGATCGGAATCGAACCGTTCAGCAACACCCGTCCCCCGGGAAGGCTGGCGGTCACCCACTCGTCGTTCTGACTGACCGAACCGTCGGCATTGACCCGGTACGTGAACTCGCCGAGAAGCACCTTCGTGCGAGCCATGCCGATCGTGTCGTCAGGATCCGGCGGATCCCAACTCCGGCGGATTCTGATCGACGTGGACACGAGCCCGTTGTTGGCGAGCGCCGCAGTCATGGCGGCCTGCGACGACGGATTCCACATCAGCGCCCGGCTGAGGTCCGTGATGCCGAGGCGGTCGGCCGCCTCGGTCGAGATGAGCAGTTCGGTGCCGCCGACGCGGGCATCCGGAAGGACGGCTGCGATCCGGAACGGAATGACTCCGCCACCACTCGAAACGAGCTGGAGCACGTCGCCGGCCTGTGCTCCGCGCAGACCCGCTGTGGTCGATCCCATCACGACCGCGTCGGGTGCGAGCAGTGCCGACACGTCGGGCCCCATGGTGCCGCCGACTGCCTCCGCCGGCAGCACGGTGGTTCCCATCGGATACGAGAAACCGGGTGCGGGCAGCTGGACCGGAGTGCTCCCCCGGTAGACCCCGACCATGCCGATGCTCGCAGAGCGCCCGAACGCGATCGTGGCGCCGGCCTCGCGGGCCGCCGACACGGCTGCGTTGGCGACGTCCTGGCGCAGCTTTCCGGAGTTGTAGACGCTCACGACGTCGGCTGCCAGGGGCGCGAGGCGCTTGGCCTGCTGTGTCGATGTCGCGGGACGGTCGATCGACCCACCGACGCCTGCAGCTGCGACGGGCAGCCCGATGGCCGCCACCAGCAGTGCCGCGAGGCCGAGGACGAAACGGGGACGCACGACCGAGAACTGTACGGTCTGCCGTGGCCGGACACGCAGCACGACCCAAACGACCGCGCACATCGGCGTGGGTTTCGATACCGTCGCAGCACCGTGAGTGCCGACATGCCGACCACCAGCGATCCGACCGCCGACACCGATCGGTCGTCCCTGCACACCGGGAGTGGGCTCGCCGCCGAGAAGGCACGACGGCTCGCCCAGCTCGACGACATGCGAGCAGTCGGCGACACGCCGTATCCCTACCGCTTCGACCGCACACACACCGTCGCCGAGGTCCGCTCGACCTGGGGCGAGCTGGAACCCGGCGTCGAAACCGACGATGCCGTCGTGGTGGCCGGTCGCATCATGCTGTTGCGCGATTCCGGCAAGCTCGTCTTCGCGACGATCCGCGACCGCTCCGGTGAGATCCAGCTCTTCGTGTCGAAGGCTGTGGTCGGCGACGAGGCGTTCGCCGCCGTCAAGCGGCTCGATCTCGGCGACTGGGTCGGCGTGCACGGCACGGTGATGACGACCCGCAAGGGCGAGCTGTCGGTGAAGACCGAACGCGTGGTGTTGCTGGCGAAGGCCGTTCGCCCGTTGCCCGACAAGTGGCACGGTCTCACCGACGTCGACACCCGGTTCCGGCAACGCTATGCCGACCTGATCGTCAACGCCGAGGCCCAGCGGGCCTTCGAGATCCGCCATGAGATCATCGCCAGCTTCCGGCGCACACTGCACGGTCGGGGTTTCATCGAGGTCGAGACGCCCGTCCTGCACGCCGAGGCCGGCGGCGCCCACGCTCGGCCGTTCACCACTCACCACAACACGCTCGACATGCAGCTCTACCTGCGCATCGCGTTGGAGCTGCACCTCAAGCGGTTGATCGTCGGCGGCATGGAGCGGGTGTACGAGATCGGCCGCATCTTCCGCAACGAGGGCATCTCGACCCGCCACAACCCCGAGTTCACGATGATGGAGCTCTACCAGGCGTTCGGCGACTGGAACGACGTGATGGACATCAGCGAGGTGCTGATCACACAGGCCGCCCGCGATGCGATCGGAACGACCGTGATCACGATCAGGGGTACGGCAGGTCGATCTTGCCGATCCGTGGCCACGGATCCGGATGGTCGATGCCGTGTCGGAGAAGGCCGGTCGAACGATCCACCCGAGCCAGCCGATCGAGGAGCTCCGGGCCCTGGCAGCCGAACACGGTGTGCGATGGGAGGCCCGCTGGGGTGGCGGCAAGCTGGTCGAGGAACTGTTCGAGGCACTGTGCGAGTCCGACATCGTGCGGCCGACGTTCGTGACCGGACATCCGAAGGAGATCTCGCCGCTCGCCCGCGCCGATCGTGACGACCCGTGGCTCACCGAGCGGTTCGAGATCTTCGTCGACTCGCGTGAACTCGGCAACGGCTACTCGGAACTGAACGACCCGGTCGAGCAACGGCTACGGTTCGAGGAGGAGCAGGCTGCCAAGGACGCCGGCGACGACGAGGCCGGCACGGTCGACGAGGACTACATCAGGGCCCTCGAGTACGGGATGCCGCCGACCGGCGGGTTGGGCATCGGCATGGACCGCGTTGCCATGCTGCTGGCCGGGGTCGACTCGATCAAGGAAGTCATCCTCTTCCCGACCCTCCGACCCGAAGTGATGTGAGGACCGCAATGTTGAAGGACTCGAGATGACACGCATGGCATGGGGCGCCGGCCTCGCGACGATCGCCGACGACGGCTCGGTGCTCGACACCTGGTACCGGTGGCTCGGCTGGGGGGAGTTCGGCGACGACGACTGCCCGTCGGACGAGATCGAGTCGAAACTCGGACTGCGCGACCGAACCGATGATGTGCGCCGTGTGACGATCCGCCCGGTGCGCCTCACGATCGACGTCGACGAGCCACCAGTCTCGCCGGCCGACGCCTACCTCCGTCTGCATCTGCTGTCCCACCGTCTCGCAGCCCCGCGGACGTTGAACATGGACGGGACGTTCGGCGTGCTCAACAACGTCGTGTGGACCGACCTCGGGCCCGTGGCCGTCGACGACATCGACGATGTCCGGTTGAACGTCCGGCTGGCAGGCGGGGCACTCGCGGTGCAAGGGCGTCGACAAGTTCCCGCGGATGACCGACTACGTGATCCCGACGGGCGTACGCATCGCCGACGCCGATCGCGTGCGCCTCGGCGCCCACCTCGCGGAGGGCACCACAGTGATGCACGAGGGGTTCTGCAACTTCAACGCCGGCACGCTCGGCGTGTCGATGGTCGAGGGTCGCATCTCGGCCGGCGTCGTCGTCGGCGACGGCAGCGACGTGGGCGGCGGCGCCTCGATCCAGGGGACCCTGTCCGGCGGTGGCAAGGAGCAGATCACCATCGGCGAGCGCTGCCTGCTGGGCGCCAACTCCGGCATCGGCATCAGTCTCGGCGACGACTGCGTGGTCGAAGCCGGCCTGTACGTCACCGCCGGCACGCCGGTGCTGACGCCCGAGGGCGTCGTGAAGGCCCGCGACCTGTCAGGCCGCGACAACCTGATGTTCATCCGCGACGGCCAATCCGGCAAGGTCGTCGCCCGCATCCGCTCCGGCACGTGGGGCACCCTCAACGCCGACCTCCACACCGCCCAATGATCGAGTTCGGGGAGCCGGTCGAGGTCGAGGCTGGGCCTCGGATCGTCACGATCACCAACCCGGACAAGGTGATGTTCCCATCGGTCGGCCCGGCGAAGGAGCCCCGCACCAAACTCGACCTCGCCCGCTATTACGTGGAGGTCGGTGACGCTCTGATGCGGACCGTTCGCGACCGTCCGGTGTTGTTGGAGCGCTATCCGAACGGCGTGCGGGAGAAGTCGTTCTTCCAGAAGCGCATCCCGGACTCGGCGCCGGACTGGCTCGCGACCACCACGGTCGAGACGATCAACGGCACCCCGTCGCGGGCGCTCGTCATCGCCGATCTCGCCCACGTGTTGTGGGCCGTCAACATGGGCGTGCTCGGCCTGCACGTCTGGCCGTTCCGGGCATCGAACCCCGAGGACGCCGACGAGATGCGCATCGACCTCGACCCCTCCCCCGGTGTCACGTTCGACATGGTCCGCGAGTCGGCGGGCCACGTCCGCGACCTACTGGCCGAACTCGGCATGGTCGGGTTCCCGAAGACCACCGGCAGCAAGGGCATCCACGTGTACGTGCGCGTCGAGCCGGGCTGGGACTCGTTCGCCGTCCGCGGCGCAGTCGTTGCGCTCGGCCGAGAGTTGGCCCGACGGCATCCCGACCTGATCACGGACAAGTGGTGGAAGGAGGAGCGGGGCACCCGGGTGTTCGTCGACTTCAACCAGAACGCTCCCCACAAGAACATGTTCGGCGCATGGGGCGCCCGACCGCGCGTCGGTGCCCAGGTGTCGACCCCGTTCGGATGGGACGAACTCGACTCGATCGATCCCGAGGCGATGACGATCGACACCGTGCCCGCCCGTCTCGCCGAGCGCGGCGACCCGTGGGAGCTGATGGACGACGCGCCGTGTTCGATCGCGCCGCTCGTCGAGCAGTTCGCCGCCGATCTGGCCGACGGCATTCCCGACGCGCCCTGGCCGCCGGTGTACCCGAAGATGCCCAACGAGGCGCCGCGGGTTCAGCCGAGCCGGGCGCGTCAGCCCGACGGACTGAGGCACCGGCTCGATCGACACCTCGGCGGTCGCGGCCGACGACGAACAGCCCGAGCAGGACTGCACTCACGCCGAGCCACCCGAGCGGTGCGATCGACTCGTCGAGAACGACCGTGGCGAGCAGCGTCGCGGTGAGCGGCTCGGCGAGCACGAGCGTCACCGTGGTCGCCGACGTCAAACGGTGCAGTCCGTAGCCGAACAGCAGGTACGCCGACGCCGGTGGCCGCGACGCCGAGATGCAGTGCCATCAGCGCGCCGTCACCGGTGGCGATCCATCCGAACGGTTCGCGTACGGCGAGTAGTGCCACCACGATCGCGCCCACCGTGAACGGTCGCGGCCAGCGCCAGCGTCGGAGGTACGCCTGCGCTCATCGTCGACTTGGCGGTCACCGAGTAGAGCGCGTAGCCCGCTCCCGCAGCGAGCGCCAGGAGCAGCCCGATGCCGTCGACAGCATCAGTCGACGACGACTCGGCCGACGCCACGAGCAGCGAGCACCACCGGCAACCGTCACGACGGTGCCCAGGAACCACCCGCGGCTCGGGCGAACCGAACGCCACCCCCACTCCATGGCGCCGGCGCAGAAGGGGCCGACCCCGATGGCGACGACGGTGCCGACGGCGACGCCCGTACGGTCGACCGCCACCAGGAACGCAGGTGTGTAGATCGCCACGCCCACGCCGCCGACGAGCATGAGTCGCCAGTGGCGTGCGGACCGCCGCGCGACCTCCGCGAGCGACGGGCCGGCGAGTGCAATCGCGAGCCAGAGCACGATCGTACCGACGACGATGCGTTCGGCGCCGACGCCCGAGCGGAGTGGCTGCGTCGGGCCCGAGCGCCTGCGCCGTGCCGGCCGTGCCGAACAACACCGCCGCCATGACGACGGCGCCGATCGGTCGAGTCGTCGGTGGCACGGATCGTTTCTAGCGCCTCGCACCCGCCGACCACCCCGGCCCAGCGCGGAATATCCTTGCGTTCGCAAGTGTTCTGATGGTCATGACCACGAACTCCACCTCTCCGGCGATCGATGTACGTCGAGCGTCGGATCGCCCCGCCACCAAGATCGGGTGGCTCGACTCCAAGCACTCGTTCAGCTTCGGACGTCACTACGACCCGGCCAACACCGGCCACGGCCTGCTGCTCGTGAACAACGACGACATCGTCCATGGCGGTTCGGGCTTCGACACCCACCCCCACCGCGACATGGAGATCGTCACCTGGGTGCTGTCGGGCGAACTCGAGCACAAGGACTCCGAGCGCAATCGGGGCGTGCTCTATCCGGGCCTCGCCCAGCGGATGTCGGCCGGAACCGGCATCTGGCACTCGGAGATGAACAATTCGGGCACCGACGACGTGCACTTCGTCCAGATGTGGGTACCGCCGGACACCGAATCGATCGACCCCGGCTACGAACAACTCGACATCAACGCCGAACTCGACAAGGGCGGTCTCGTCCCCATCGCGTCGGGCAAGGGTCACGATGCGGCGATCTCCATCCGCCAACGCGGCGCGGTGTTGTGGGGCGGCCGCCTGGGCCCGGGCGAGAGGGTGACCGTCCCCGACGATCGCCACGTGCACGTCTTCGTGCCGAGAGGTTCGGCCACGCTCGACGGGGCCGGATCGCTGTCGACCGGTGACGCGGTGCGACTGACCGGAGCTGGATCACCCGGCCTCACGGCCGGACCCGACGGCGCCGAGGTGCTGATCTGGGCGACTGCGTGACATCCTGAGGGCCATGGACGTCGACCGCTCGGACTTCGACGAATTCTCGGAGCTGGTTCGGTCGCGCCGCACGTCGATGATCGTCGACCACGACCCGCGAGGTGCCGCTCGACCTGATCGCCCAGCTGTGTGGCCTCGCCACGTGGGCACCCAATCACAAGAAGACCTGGCCCTGGCGGTTCGCGGTGTTCACCGGCCCGGGCCGGGCCCGCCTCGGCGAGACGATGGCCGACGAGATGGAGCGTGCCGACTTCGGTGACGAGGTCAAACGGGCCAAGACACGCGGGAAGTACCTGCGCACCCCGGCGATCCTCGTGGTCGGGTGTGCGTCGCACCCCGACGACATGCTCCACGCCGAGAACCGCGATGCCGTCGCCGCCGGCATCCAGAACCTCCTGCTCGGCGCCACGACGCTCGGCCTGGCCAGTTTCTGGTCGACGCCGGCGCTGACTCAACCGACAGCGGTTCTCGACCTGTGCGGGTTCGATCCGAACGATCGACTCGTCGGCGTGATCTACCTCGGCTGGGCAACGCAGGACTGCCCCGCTCCCGAGCGTCCACTGCCCGCCATCACCCACGTCACCGGTTGACGGGCCCTCCACCTGTGACGCAGCACCGTGGACGGTTTCGCGGGGCGGGGGTGGAGCGGCGAGACTGGCCCGGTGAACGACCACCGCCAGACGATCGTGACGCTCGATGTCGAGGGCGTGCTGGTCCCCGAGATCTGGATCGCCGTCGCCGAGCACACCGGGATCGACGGTTTGCGGCGCACGACGCGTGACGAGCCGAACTACGACGTGCTGATGCGCTACCGCCTCGACCTGCTCGACGAACACGGGCTCACGATGTCGCTGATCGAGGACGTCATCGCTGGGCTCGTGCCGCTCGACGGTGCTCGCGCCTTTCTCGACGAGTTGCGTGACGAGACGCAGGTCATTCTGCTGTCGGACACGTTCGAGCAGTTCGCCCGGCCGCTGATGCGTGAGCTCGGCCTGCCGACGGTGTTCTGCCATCGGCTCGTGGTGGAGGACGATCGAATCGTGGACTACCGACTCCGCCAGCCCAACCAGAAGCAGCATTCGGTCGAAGCACTCCAGAGTCTCGAATATCGGGTCGTCGCCGCCGGCGACAGCTACAACGACACGACCATGTTGAGTGCCGCCGACCACGGGTATCTCTTCCACGCCCCCGCGAATGTGATCGCCGAGTTCCCCCAGTTCCCCGCACTCGACACGTACGACGACCTGCTCGCCGCCATTCGCTCGCATCTCTGAGCGATCCCCGCCAGGATTCGCGCCAGGGAACGAATGCCCTTGTCGAAACACGGCGAAGGGCGGATGTTGAAGGTGTGCCGGACGTTGCTCAACAACGGGGACTCGCGTCCGCCGATGCTGCCCGACGCCTGCGCGAGGTCGGCCCGAACTCGCTCCCTGAGCCTGCCCGGACCCCCGTGTGGCGCCAATTCTTGGCCCAGCTCACGCACTTCTTCGCCGCGATGCTGTGGGTCGCCGGGATCCTGGCGATCATCGGCGGGCTCCCCGAGCTGGGGGTCGCGATCTTCATCGTCATCGTCGTCAACGCGGTGTTCGCGTTCGCCCAGGAACATCGGGCGGAACAGGCCGCAGCCCGGCTGAAGAGCCTGCTCCCACTCCAGGTGATGGTCGTCCGCGACGGTTCACCACTGTTGATCGACGCCGACGGCGTGGTGCCCGACGATCTGGTCGTGCTCACCGATGGCGACCGGGTCGCAGCCGACATGACCTGCGTCGAGAGTCACGGCCTGCTCGTCGACACCTCGACGCTGACCGGCGAGAGCGTGCCCGACTCGATCGGCGACGGTGACGTCCTGCGGGCAGGCACCTTCGTCGTCGAGGGCGAGGGACGAGCGATCGTCACCGCAACGGGCGCGTCGACCGACTTCGCCCGGATCGCCGTGCTCACACAGGGCACCGATCGGCCCGACACTCCGTTGACCCGCGAACTGCACCGGCTCGTGCGAACCATCGCCCTGATCGCCGTCGCCGCCGGCGGCGGGTTCTTCCTCCTCACCCTGTTCCTCGACACACCACCGTCGGACGGCTTCGTGTTCGCCATCGGCATCACCGTGGCCCTCGTCCCCGAGGGTCTGCTCCCGACGGTGACGTTGTCGCTGGCGATCGGCGCGCAGCGGATGGCCGACCAGCACGCGCTGGTTCGACGCCTCGAGTCGGTGGAGACACTGGGGTCGACGACGTTCATCTGCACCGACAAGACCGGCACGCTCACCCAGAACCGGATGCGGGTCGTCGAGATCTGGATGCCGCAGGGTCGCGTCCTGAGAGAGGGAACCGGCTACACACCCGACGGCGAGATCGGGCCGCTGACCGACGACCTGCGGGCCCGGCTCACCGATCTGGCAACCGTGGCGAGGGGGTGTTCGCGGGGCCGGGCCGTTCGCACCGAGGACGGAGGATGGACGTCGACGGGCGATCCGATGGAGGCGGCGATCGACTCGCTCGCGATCCAGCTCACGGGAGACCAACTCGACCAGGTGACCGCGACCGCACGGTTCGCGTTCGATCCTCGCAGACGCCGGTCGTCGGTCGTGACGCAGGATCGGGTGCTCGTGAAGGGCGCCCCGGATGCGGTCATCGAACGATGTCGCATCGACACCGACGCCGAGTCCGCCGTCCGCCGACGATGACGGAACTCTCCGATCGTGGTCTACGGGTGCTCGCCGTGGCCGCCCGCGCCGTCGACGGCTCGGTGCCGGTCGGACGCCGATGACGCCGAGGTCGATCTCGAGCTGCTCGGACTCCTCGGTTTCGAGGACCCACCCCGGCTGGAGGCACGCGACGCGCTGGCGGCGTGCCGGCGGGCGGGCATCCGCGTCGCGATGATCACCGGTGACTCGGCACTCACCGCTCAGGCGATCGCCGACGAGACGGGGCTGCGACCGAGCGACGGCCTCGTGCTGATCGGCGCCGAGCTCCCCGACGACGAGCAGGTCCTCGGCGCGCTCGTCGACCGCGACGGTGTGGTGATCGCCAGGGTGACGCCGCAGGACAAGCTCCGCATCGCCCGAGCACTGCGAGCACGTGGTCACGTGATCGCGATGACGGGCGACGGCGTCAACGACGGTCCGGCGCTGCGCGAGGCCGACATCGGCATCGCCATGGGAGCGAGCGGCAGTGACGTGGCTCGTGAAGCAGCCGACCTCGTCCTGCTCGACGACAACTTCGCCACGATCGTCGCGGCGGTGGAACAGGGCCGCGCCACGTTCGCCAACGCCCGGCGATTCCTGACCTATCACCTGACCGACAACGTCGCGGAGTTGACCCCGTTCGTGATCTGGGCGCTGTCGGGCGGACGGTTCCCGCTGGCGCTGGGCGTGATGCAGATCCTCGCGCTCGACATCGGCACCGACACACTGTCGGCGGCTGCGCTCGGCAGTGAGCCCGCCGGCCCCCACGTGATGACACAGCCACCGAGTTCCGGACGGCTTCTGAACCGGACCGTCGCGACGCGTGCCTTCGGCGTCCTCGGCCCGACGGAGGCCCTCTTCGAGATGACGGCATTCGTCGTGGCGCTGGTGATCGCGGGCTGGACCATCGGCGGCACCTTCCCGTCCGGACCGGAGTTGTACGCAGCGTCGGGCGCCGCCTTCCTGACCGTCGTGATCGCCCAGACGGCCAACGCATTCGCGTGCCGGAGCAGTCGACGTCCGGCATGGAAACTCGGCTGGTTCTCCAACAGGTTCCTGGTGGTCTCGGTGCTCGTCGAGCTGGCGTTCGCCCTCGCCATGCTCGTGATTCCCGCCGCTGCCGACCTCCTCGACCAGCAGTGGCCACCCGCGGCCGCGTGGATCGTGGTGCTCGCGTCGGCACCGGCCGTCGTGCTGGTCGATGCCGCCTGGAAGCGGGTCGTCGAGCACCGCGACTGAACTCGCCGCGTCGCCCGCGAACGCGCCGCCGCCCTCTGATCGGCGGGCGGGTTCACTCCATCACGCCGGCCGGCTCTCCACGTCCTCGATGCGCTTCAGCAGGATCGGAACGATCATCCCGAGGAAGATGAGGATGCTGCCGCTGACGAAGATCGCCGACCGCACCCCGTACCGGTAGGCGAGCACGCCCCCGAGGAGCGCTCCGATCGGCATGCCGAGGAAGACGAGGAACCGATAGCTGGCGCCGACGCGACCGAGCATCTCGTTGGGGATCAGACGCTGCCGGAGTGACGAGCGTCAACACGTTCCACACCATGATGGCGCCGAGCGACACCGCCGACAGCAATCCGGCGACGACCGGATACGAGGTCGCGGCCATCAGCCACGTCGCGACACCCGACGCGAGCACCGCACACGACAGCGTCACCCGAAGCGGGAATCGCCGGAATCGTGGCGCGATCAACGACCCGGTGATCCCGCCGAGAGCCCCCGGCACGAGCAGGACGCCGTAGCCGAACTCCGAGAGTCCGAGCACGTCGCGGGCGTAGAGCACGAACACTGCATTGCCGATGAACGAGGCGGTGCCGAGCGCGGTCGAAATCACGGCGAGCGTCCGCAGTAGGTGCTGATCCCAGAGCCATCGGAACCCTTCCGAGACCCGGGTTCGCATCCGGACGCCGGGAGTGTGGACGGCTCCCGAGGTGTAGGTCCCCGTCATGAAGGCCATCACCAGAGCAGCACCCGCGAAACTCAGGCCATCGACGCCGAAGGGAATCGCGACCGCCAGCCCGAACAGCAGTCCACCGATCGGCGGCCCGGCAAGGTCGTTCATTCCCAGTTCGGTCGACCCGAGCCTGCCGAAGGCTCGTTCGAGGTCCCCGACCTCGACGGTCGCCGGGACCATCGCCATGCTGGACGAATCGACGACGGCTTCGGCCGAGGCCAACAATGCCGCGACCAGGAAGATCACCCCGATCGACACCTGATCCAACAGGATCGCTGCGACGAGGCCGGCCATCACCACCGCGCGTGCCATGTCGAGGCGCATCCGCAACACGCGACGGTCGTAGCGGTCGGCCCAGGCGCCGCCCGGCAGGATGAAGAACAACCACGGCAGCCGTTCGGCAACCGTCACCCCGGCGATCAGGCGCGGGTCATCGGTCACCGACGTGGCGAGCAGCGGGAGCGCCACGAGGCGGAGACCGTCACCGAGATTCGACAGCGCAGTCGCACCCCACAGCAACCGAAAGTTGCGCGGAAGCGGTGGGCCGAACCGGGCTCGCATGCCGGTTCGATCGTCGGTGACACTCGAAGGATCGCCGGTCTCTCGGATACCGACGAGGGACGGCCGCTCGAACTCGCCCGTGTCGACGCCGAGCGCCTCGAGTGCTGAGTCGATCTCAGCCAGCGAAGTTGGGGGTGTCGCCGGGCCGTCGCCCCTGTCGGGATTCGAACTCACGGGGTGTAGACGCCGAACACCTCGCGCAGCGCGTCGCTGATCTCGCCGAGGGTGGCGTCAGCGCGCAGCGCGTCCTTCATGCTGTAGAGCAGGTTGTCGCCGCCCTCGGCGGTGGCCTTCACTGCGGCGAGGGTCGACTCGACCGCCGCGGTGTCGCGGTTCGCCTTGTAGGCCGTCAACCGGGCGATCTGGTTGCCCTCGAGTTCAGGGTCGATCGGGAACACCTTCGGCTCGGCCTCGTCGTCCATCGTGAACTTGTTGACACCCACGATCACGCGCTGGTCGTCGTCGATCGACTTCGTGTACTCGTAGGCGGCCTGCTCGATCTCGTCCATCTGGAACCCCGACTCGATCGCCGACACGGCGCCGCCCATCTCGTCGATCCGTTCGATGTACTCCCAGGCGAGACGCTCGACCTCGTCGGTCAACGACTCGACGAAATACGACCCGGCGAGTGGGTCGGGCGTGTCGACGACTCCCGACTCGTAGCCGATGACCTGCTGGGTGCGCAACGCCATGCGCGCCGCCTCCTCGGTGGGCAGGCTCAGCGCCTCGTCGTAGCCGTTGGTGTGCAGGCTCTGCGTCCCGCCCATCACGGCGGCGAGCGCCTGCAACGTCACACGCATCACGTTGTTCATCGGCTGCTGAGCGGTGAGCGTCGAACCACCGGTCTGCGTGTGGAAGCGAAGCATCGCCGACTTCGGGTCCTTCGCGCCGAAGCGCTCGGTCATGATCGTGTGCCACATGCGCCGGCTGGCGCGGAACTTGGCGACCTCTTCGAAGAAGTTGTTGTGCCCGTTCCAGAAGAAGCTGAGGCGCGGCCCGAAGTCGTCGACGTCGAGACCTGCGTCGATCGCTGCTTGCACGTACGCGATGGCGTTGGCCAGCGTGAACGCGATCTCCTGGACCGCCGTCGAGCCGGCTTCGCGAATGTGGTATCCGGAGATCGAGATCGTGTTCCAGTTCGGTACGTGCTTGCTGCAGTACTCGAAGATGTCGGTGATGATCCGCATCGACGGCCGAGGCGGGTACACGTACGTACCGCGGGCGATGTACTCCTTGAGCAGGTCGTTCTGGATCGTGCCGCCGATCTGGTCGCTCGACACGCCGTTCTCCTCGGCGACGAGTTCGTACATCAACAGCAGGATCGCGGCCGTCGAGTTGATCGTCATCGACGTGCTGACCTTGTCGAGCGGGAGGCCCGCGAGCAGGAGTCGCATGTCCTCCATCGAGTCGATGGCGACGCCGACCTTGCCGACCTCGCCCTCGGCGCGGCCGTGATCGGAGTCGTAGCCCATCTGCGTCGGGAGGTCGAAGGCACACGACAGGCCGGTCTGGCCGGCATTCAACAGGAACTTGAAGCGTTCGTTGGTGGCCTCGGCGTTGCCGAAGCCCGAGTACTGGCGCATCGTCCAGAGCCGACCGGTGTACATCGAGCCGTAGACACCCCGGGTGTACGGCGGCTGGCCGGGAGCTCCGAGCATCTCTGCCGGGTCCCATCCATCGAGGTCGGAGGCGTCGTAGAGCCGCTTGATCGGAATGCCCGAATCGGTCTGCGGCAGGTCGTTCGCGTCAGCCATGGCGTCGATCGTATTGCAGCCCGACGCCCGCGACCTGATCCCGTCGGTCGGCTCGCTGTCATGCGACGATTGGCGCCATGAAGCTCTACCTCGCCGGCCCGATGTTCACTCCAGCCGAGCGCGATCACCTCGAGGCGTTGGCCGACCGTCTGGAGGCCGCCGGCCACGAGTGCTTCGTCCCTCACCGCCAGAAGTTCGCACCGCTCGACGCTGTCACGGTCTTCGCCGTCGACGGTGAGGGTCTGCGTCAGGCGGACGTCGTCGTCGCGTGGCTCGACGGCCCGATGGTCGACGACGGCACCGCCTGCGAAATCGGTATCTTCACCGAGCTCGTCCGCAACGATCCCGGGCGGTATCGCGGCATCGTCGGTCTCGCCACTGACTGGCGGATCTGGCGCAGCCGTGATGCCGGGGCTGCCGGGAGCGGTGTCAACTTCTTCGTCGGCGGGGCGATCGAAACGTACGGCACGCTGGTGTGGAGCATCGAGGAAGTCGAGGCGACGCTGCGCGAGTGGAGCACGGCGGCGGCGCCCTGAACCCATGCGGTACAGTGAACTCACGCCCTGACCCGAGGAGAATTCCGATGGCATGGTTCAAGCGTTGGTGGAACAAGATGCGCAACTACACCTCGGGCGGTGACTATCCGGGCAGCTACGGCGGCGGATCCGGCGGTTCGACGTCGACAGCAAAGGCCCACTTCGAGGTCGAGACCGTCCGCTTCAAGGACACGATGGGGCCGACGAACTAGGGGCGAACGACCCAGCCGATGGACCAGTCCTCGCAGGCGGCGGACCGACGCAGAATCCGCTGGGTGGTGATCATCGCGTCGATGGTCATCGTCGCGGCGGTGGCAGTCGTGCTGCTGGTTCGCGACGACGGCACCTCCGATCCGAACCGGGCCGCCGGAAGCGCGACGACTCAAACGGCGCAGATGACTCAGACCGCGGCGATCTCGACCGATGCGCCGGAGGTCGCCGGCCCGCTCCAGATCATCGGTGAGCTGATCGACGGTCCGGCGAAGCCGTTCGCACTCGTCGAACGGTTCTTCGACAGCGATCGACCGCCGAGCGCGTCCGGCGAGCCCGTCACGATCGACGGCGACGAGGTCTTCATCGGCACCTTCCCGAACGGCAACGGCGAGGCGACCTGGAACCTCCCCGACGGCAGCCAGGGCCATCTTCGATCACGCGGCCTCGATCTCGAGACCCTCGTCTCGATCATGAGGCACCGTTCACCGAGGTGTTGACGGTGACCGTTTCGACGACCGACGGTGACGACGTGACGATCCAGACGACCGGACCGATCCTGCTGCAACAGATCGTGGAGTGAGCCAGCAGATCAGCTGGCTGCGATCACCGCGATCTCCATTCGCCACTCCGGGCGGGCCAGGGCCGGAACGGTGACCAACGTCGACGCCGCTCGGTGCCCGCCGAGTGCCACGTCGCGGGCGGCCATCACCGGGGCGAGATCCTCGCCGACGACGACGTAGGTCGTCACCGACACGATGTCGTCGGTGGTCATCTCGGCCCCGCGGAGCATGGCGTCGATGTTCGACCACACGAGCGCCGCCTGGTCGGCGAGATCGTCCGGCGTCGACCCGTCGGGCGCCACCGGCACCACGCCTGAGGTGTGCAGCCAGCGAGATGGACCTCGGGTCAGCACGGCATGGGCGTAGTTCGCTGCCGGGGCGGCGATGTCGGCGGGTCGGATCTCGGCCATCGCCCGATCGTACGGCCCGAGACACCGTCCGATACCACGACTACGGTGTGTCCCATGGCCATCACCGAGGACGTCACCACCACTTCGCCCGGCATGATCGACGGCATCGAGCTCACGCCGAAGACCGTCGGACTCGACGGGATCCCGACGTTCGACAACGTCGAGGACGAGCGCCACTACCGCAAGACCCACCTGGCCGGCGCTCTTCGCGTGTTCGGCAAGTTCGGCTTCGGTGAAGGCGTCGCCGGGCACATCACCGTTCGCGACCCCGAGTATCCCGACATGTTCTGGGTCAACCCATTCGGGATGAGCTTCCGCCACATCCGCCAGAGCGACCTGATCCTCGTCGACCATCAGGGCAACGTCGTCTACGGCACCAAGCCGGTCAATCGCGCTGCGTTCGTCATCCACGCCGCCGTCCACTCGGCGCGCCCCGACGTGGTCGCGGCCGCCCATGCCCACTCGCCGTACGGCAAGTCGTTCAGCTCGCTCGGCATCCCGCTCGCCCCGCTGACCCAGGACGCCTGCATCTTCTACAAGGATCATCACGTGATCTCCGAGCAGGGCGGCGCCGTCGTGTTCGACATCGAAGCCGGCAAGGAACTCGCCTCGAAGTTCCCCGACGGCAAGGCCGCAATCCACCAGAACCACGGTCTGTTCACCGTCGGCGAGACGGTCGACGAGGCCGCGTTCTGGTTCATCTCGATGGAGCGGTCGTGTCAGGCCCAGCTGATGGCGATGGCCGCCGGTGACCCGATCGAAATCCGCGACGAGTACGCCACCTACACCCAGCAGAACACAGGGTTCCACGCTGCGGGATGGTTCAGCTTCCAGCCGCTGTGGGACGAGATCGCCCGCACCGATCCCGAACTGTTCGAGTAACCCCTGTCCGACTCCCCCGCCCCGACGCCAACGGGGCCGGTCACCCGTTGGCTGAACACCGCCCAACCGGAGGCACTCTTCGTGCTCTCGGCGGTGTCGCAGTACATCGGCGCCGTCATCGCCGTTGCGCTCTTCGACGAGGTCGCGCCACAGACCGTTGCCTGGTTCAGGGTCATCGGTGCGGCAATCGCCGTCGTGTTCGCCTCACGGGCGTGGCGCGAACGGTGGACACGCGCCGAGCTCGGCGCCGCCGCCCTCTTCGGTGTCGCGACCGCGCTGATGAACACCTTCTTCTACCTGGGCATCGACCGCGTCGATCTCGGCATCGCCGTCACGATCGAGTTCATCGGGCCGATCACGGTTGCCGCGGTCGCCACCCGGAGCCGCCGCAACGCGCTGGCGCTGCTGTTCGCGATCGCCGGAGTCGCCATCCTCGGCGGCACGGAGATCGACGGCAACGCGCTCGGGCTGTTCTTCATCTTCCTGGCGTCGGTGATGTGGGCTGCCTACATCGTCATCGGTTCGCGGGTCGCCCGCTTCGATCGCGGCGTGTCGGGCCTCGGTGTCGGCCTCGCCATCGGGGCCATCGCCATCATCCCGATCGGCGCGCCGGGGAGCCTCGACGTGTGGAGTTCCCCTCGGCTGCTCGCGCTGTGCCTGCTCGTCGGCGTGTTCTCGAACGCCATCGGCTACGGCATCGACCAGTTCACGATGCGCCGCATCCCGGTCCGCCGGTTCTCCCTCCTGCTCGCGTTGCTGCCGGTCACCGCCGTGCTCATCGGCTGGATCGCCCTCGACCAGCAGCCATCCGGCATCGAGTTCGCCGGCATCGCCCTCGTCATCGTCGGCGTGATGGTCCAAGAGCGCGAGGAACTCGCACCACTCGAGCGCGAGATCCTCACCGAACCCGGCTGAATGCGACGCAGGGTCAGGGTCCTCGTCGCATTCCTCGCTCTGTCAGACTTCGTCGATGGACACCGAGGGCTTCCCGTTCGCCGACACGCAGGACTTCGACGACACCGAGCGCGGGTTCGTCGCTCGGGCCACGACGCGGCAGGTGACCGCCGCCGACGGTCGTGTCGTGTGGGACCTCGACGCCTACCAGTTTCTCGACGAGCCCGCGCCCGAGACGGCGCATGCCAGCCTCTGGCGCCAGGGCCAGCTGCTCAGCCGTGACGGGCTGTTCGAGGTGGTGCCCGGCATCTACCAGCTCCGCGGCTTCGACCTCTCGGTGATGAGTGTCATCGAGGGCGACACCGGCGTGATCGTGATCGACCCGCTGATCAGCAAGGAGACCGCCGCAGCGGCATGGGCCCTGTATCAGGAGCACCGCGGACCGCGCACGGTGGTCGCCATGATCTACACCCACTCGCACATCGACCACTTCGGTGGGGTGAAGGGCGTGATCGACGAAGCCGACGTCGACGCCGGGCGAATCGCCGTGATCGCCCCGGAAGGTTTCATGGAGGAAGCCGTCGCCGAGAACGTGTTCGTCGGCACGGCGATGGGGCGACGCTCCGACTTCATGTACGGCGCGGCACTGCCCAAGGCTCCCGACGCACAGATCGGGTGCGGGCTGGGTCAGACCACCTCGACCGGCGAGCCGACGTTGATCCCACCGACCGTCGACGTCACAGCGACCGGCCAGGAGCTCACGATCGACGGGGTGCGGATCGTGTTCCAGGTGACGCCCGGGACCGAAGCGCCCGCCGAGATGAACTTCTACTTCCCCGACCACAAGGCGTTGTGCACCGCCGAGAACACCTCGCACACCCTGCACAACATCGTCACGCTGCGCGGCGCACAGGTGCGCGACGCGCGCCGCTGGGCGGCGTACCTCACCGAGACGATCGACCTGTGGGGCGACGATCTCGAGGTCGTGTTCGCATCACACCACTGGCCGACCTGGGGACGCGAGCGCGCGGTGGAGTTCCTGTCGATGCAGCGCGACATGTACGCCTACCTCCACGACCAGACGCTGCGCCTGATGAACCTCGGCTACGTGGGCGCAGAGATCGCCGAGATGCTCGAGATGCCGCCGGCGCTCGCCGAACAGTGGCACACCCACGGGTATTACGGTTCGGTCAGCCACAACGTCAAGGCCGTCTACCAGCGTTACCTCGGCTGGTACGACGGCAACCCGGCCCACCTGTGGCCGCACCCTCCCGTCGCCTCCGCCGAGCGGTACGTCGCAGCCATGGGCGGTGCCGATGCGGTCGTCGCCCTGGCCCGGACGGCGGTCGACGAGGGCGACCTGCGTTGGGCGGTCGAGTTGCTCAACCACGTCCTGTTCGCCGACGAGGATCACCACGCCGCTCGGGCGCTGCAGGCCGACGCCTTCGAACAGATCGCGTTCGGCGCCGAGAACGGGACGTGGCGCAACGTGTTCCTCGTCGGCGCGAAGGAGTTACGCGACGGCGAGCCCGCCACCGCAGCGAACCGTGGTGCGCCGGATCTGCTCGGCGCGTTGTCGGTCGACCAGCTGCTGTCCAGCGTCGCGATCCGCATCGACGGGCCGAAGGCATGGGATGAACACCTGGTGCTGTCGTTCGTGGTCACCGACCTCGACGAGACCTACGTGTTCGAGCTCCGCAACGGCGTCGCCAACCACCGGCGAACATCCGAGCCCGCCGAGGGCAGCACGACGTTGTCGCTCGGGCGCCGCACGTTGATCGGGCTGTTCACGGGCCGGGTCGACTTCGCCGCGGCGCTCACCGACGGCTCGATCGCGCTCGACGGCGATCCGATGGCGCTCGCCACGCTCGTGTCGGTGATCGGCAAGACCGAACGCAACTTCCCGATCGTCACACCCTGAGTGGTTACGCCGGTGCCAGGCACCGGCGTAACCATTCAGTGGCTGAGGCCGGGGGCGCAGAGACCGTCGAGTTCCTTGATCTCGATGCGGTCGCGGTTGGCCCACGTCACTTCGTTGGCGGGGTCGGGCTTCAGGTTGAAGACCCGGAACTCCATGTCGATGGTGTCGACGGTGAGAATGCGACCGATCAGGGGATCGCCGAGGCCGAGGATCACCTTGATCGTCTCGAGCGCCTGGATCGAACCGATGATGCCGGGCAGCACGCCGAGCACTCCGGCCTCCGCGCAGCTCGGGGCGAGTTCGGCCGGCGGCGGCTCTGGCACCATGTCGCGGTAGGTCGGCCCCTCGGTCGGGTGGAACACGCTCACCATGCCCTCGAAGCGGAAGATCGACCCGTGCACCACGGGGATGCCGAGCTTCACACTCGCGTCGTTGAGCAGGTAGCGGCTCGGGAAGTTGTCGGCGCCATCGACGATCACGTCGTAGCCGGAGATGATGTCGATGATGTTCGACGCATCCAGTCGGGTGTCGTAGGTGACCACGTTCACGTCGGGATTGAGCATCGTGAGGGTCTTCTTCGCCGAGTCGACCTTGCGGTCGCCGATGCGGTCGATGTTGTGCAGGATCTGGCGCTGCAGGTTCGACGAGTCGACCTCGTCCATGTCGACGATGCCGATCGTTCCGACACCGGCCGCGGCGAGGTAGAGCGCAGCGGGTGAACCGAGCCCGCCGGCACCGAGCATCAGGACCTTGGCCTCGAGCAGCTTGACCTGGCCGGCGGTTCCCACCTCGGGCAACAACAGGTGACGCTTGTAGCGATTGTTCTGCTCCGGTGTCAGCGACGCGGGCTGCTTCCACGGCCGACCCTCGTCCTTCCATCGACCGAAGCCGCCCTCCATCGATTCGACATCGGTGAAGCCGAGCTGGGCGAGCGTCACCGCGGCGAAGGCAGAACGGACACCGCCGGCGCAGTAGATGACGACGGGAACATTCTTGTCGGCGATGCGATTCTCGATCTGTGCCTCGAGATGCCCGCGCGGGATGTGGATGGCGCCGGGAATCGCGCCTTCCTCGTACTCGTCGGGTTCGCGGACGTCGAGCGCGATCGCGCCGGCGGCAATGTGTGCTGCGGCTCCTTCGGGATCGACCTCACGGATCTCGGATTTCGCAGCGGCGAGCAGGTCACGGAACGTTGCCATCCCGAAAGGCTACCAACTCGGTCAGGATTCGAAACCGTCCCCTCAAACCCCGAAATTCTCCTCCTGGTGCGCGCTCAGCGCGCACCAGGAGGAGAATTTCGGGGTTGGGGGCTGGCTTCCTTGCGGTCGAGATATCGCGTGAGCGGCGCCGGGAGTGCCGCCGGGCGGTCGCCCCAGTCGTAGACCACCGACGATCCGGCTGCGACGTCCTGCAGGGCCCGTCGACGACGATCGACGAGGGCCATGATCGCGCCGAGGCCGAAGAGCACGAAACTGAACGGCAGGACGAGGGTGCGGATCGCTGCGGCACCGGGGCTGAGCGGCCGGCCGTCGTTGCGGATCACCTTGAGACCGACGAGCGCCTGCGAGATCGTTCGCCCGGTGAGCGCCTGTGACATCCAGAAGTAGACGAATCCGTAGAGCAGCAGTGCAACCCCGACGACCCAGCCTCCCGAGTTCAGGTCGAGCGACGACCCGAAGAGCACCTCGAACAGGTACGCGACCCCCGCGATCAGCAGCGTGAAGCTCGAGGAGATCAGGAACACGTCGAGCCCCAGCGCACCGATGCGTGACACCGGGCCGGCGTACCGCCCGCTCATCGTGTCGAGCCCTTCGTGCGGCTCGACACCGACGGCGAGCGGAGGCCCGGTGGGCAGTGAGTCGTAGTCGCGCCGCCACACCCGGTTCAGCGAGCGCATACAGATCTCGTCGACGCCGACCACCTGTCGACGCAGGAGATCGATGAATCGTCCGAAGACGCCCTTCGTGCTCTGCGCGACGATGGCGTCGATGTCGAGCGATGCGGCGATCGCGTCGACGTCGACACGAGCGACGATGCGGTCCACGTCGATCCGGTCCGCGGCCGCATCCAGATCGACACGGGCAACCGCTGCGTCGAGGTCGACACGAGCGACGATGCGGTCGACGTCGATCCGGTCCGCGGCCGCATCGAGGTCGACACGGGCAACCGCTGCGTCGAGGTCGACTCCGGCCACCACTGCGTCGAGATCGACCCGATCGATCACCCGCTGCACGTCGACTTGATCCACGATGGCATCCAGATCGAGTCGCGCCACGATGCGTTGCACATCGACCTTGTCGACGATCGCGTCCACGTCGAGCCGCGCCACGAGCTTGTCGAGATCGATGCGATCCATCACGGCGTCGAGGTCGACACGATCGAGGACCGCATCAAGGTCGATTCTGCCCACGAGCGCGTTCACATCGATGCGATCCAGCACGGCGTCGAGGTCGATGCGATCGATCAGCGCATTGACGTCAAGGCGGTCGACGAGGTCGTCGGGATCGACTGCATCGGCGACCACGGGCACGATGACGGAAGCGATCGCGTCGAACGGGCGCTGGAACACACCCCTCGGGTGGTCACGCTCGCTCATGTGTGAATCGTATCCGGCCTGCGAGCCGCAGTCCGGGGCCACGCTGGTGCACTCGGACGAACGTCGTGACCGAATCCCGCCGTGATCGGGCACCACCGCCCACTACGGTCGCCGACGTGTCCACGGCCGTTCCCGATCATCGTGCGGTCACGTCCGTGCCCCGACCGGTCGACGACCAGTTCACGCCGACCGACTGGTCGTTGTTCGCTGCCGTCGGCGCGATCTGGGGTGCGTCGTTCCTGTTCATCGACATCGGACTCGATGCGCTACCGCCCGGCGTCATCACGCTCATGCGCGTCGGGCTCGGCGCGTTGGCGCTGGCCGCCCTCCCCCGGCGGAGGATCTCCGTGGAACGAGAAGATCGCCCACGAGTCGTCACGCTGTCGATCGTCTGGGTGGCCGTGCCATTCACCCTGTTCCCGATCGCCGAGCAGCACATCAGCTCCGCGGTCGCCGGCCTGCTCAACGGCGGCACGCCGATCTTCGCCGCGATCTTCGCCGTCGCCCTGTTCCACCAACGGACCCGAGGTGCCCAACTGCTCGGCATCGCCGCCGGGTTCGTCGGTGTCGTCCTCGTGAGCCTGCCCTCGATCGGTGACGGCTCCAGCGAAGCACTCGGCGTCGCGCTGGTCGTCGCCGCCACGATCTGCTACGGCTTCGCGGTCACCATCGCCGCGCCGTTGCAGCAGCGTTACGGTTCGGTCAACCTGATGGCGAAGGTGTTGGCGCTGGCGACCATCTGGACGGCTCCGTACGGGCTCTGGCAGGTCGACGATGCGAGTTGGGAGGCCGGACCCGTTCTCGCCGTAGTGGTGCTCGGCGTGCTCGGCACCGGTGTCGCCTTTGCCCTGATGGGGAACCTCGTCGGCCGCGTCGGCTCGACGCGGGCATCGTTCATCACCTATCTGATTCCTGCGGTTGCGCTCGTCCTCGGTGTGGCATTCCGCGGCGACGAGGTCGTCGGGTTGGAACTCGTCGGCATCGTCTTCGTCATCGCCGGTGCGCTGCTCGCCAGCCGACGAGTCGCGACGCGCTAGACCCCGACCAATGCCGGCAGGATCTCGCCGATCTGGCCGACCAGCAACCAGTCGGCGTAGCGGTCCATCGCCGTCTCGGCGCCGTTGACGATGATCACCTGGGCACCGCCCGCCTTCGCCCGAGGCACGCAGTTGGCAGCCGGGAACACACTGAGCGTCGAACCGACGGCGATGATCACATCGCAGTCGTCGCTGACCGTCATCGCCCGCTCGATCACCTCGGGCACGAGTGCCTGACCGAAGCTGATCGTGTCGCTCTTGAGGATGCCACCGCAGACCAGGCATGGTGGATCCGCCTCACCGGCGCGCACACGAGCCAGTGATTCCGCCATCGGTCGACGGTCGTCGCAGTCCCAGCAACGGGTGAACCACACCGTGCCGTGGACCTCGATGACCGTGTCCGGATCGTTGCCGGCCTTCTGGTGCAGGCCATCGATGTTCTGCGTCACGATCGCGTGAAGTTGGCCCCTGCGTTCGAGTTCGACGATGGCTGCATGTCCTCGATTCGGCTCCGCAGTCCACGCCGGCGTCGTCAACCGGTTCTGCCACGCAGCAACGCGCACTTCGGGATCGCCGAGATAGAAGCGGATGTCGGACGCCTTCTCCGCCGCCGGGTTCTTCGTCCAGAGCCCGTTCGGCCCCCGGAAGTCCGGGATGCCCGAGTCGGTGGAGATCCCGGCTCCCGTGAGCACGACGATGCGCTCGGCGTTCGCGATCACGGTGTGTGCGGCCTCCAGGAGATCGGTCGACATGGCGCCACTGTGGCCGAGCCCGCGGCCCCACGGCAACCCGTCCTCGCGATCAACACCTGGGCGATGAGCGAAGAGCCGGGATCCGGGCCGCTCGCTCATCGCTGCGGACGTTCAGCCCTGGGCGATGAGCGAAGAGCCGGGATCCGGGCCGCTCGCTCATCGCTGGTGGTCAGGTGATGGCAGCGAGGGCGGCGGTGAAGACCTCGGTGTGGCGGTCGACGTCGGCGTCGGTGTGGACCGGAGACAGCAGCGCCATGTTGTGGAACGGGGTCATCAGGATCCCGCGGTTGAGCGCCCACAGGTGCATGAACGCGTCGAGCTGGTCGTCGACGGCCGCGGCGGCAGCAGCACCATCGACCGGGAGCGGGCAGAACCAGTACTCGGCCCGACAGCCCAGCTGCTGCACCGACCAGGGCAGCTCGAAGCGATCGATCGCGGCAGCGACACCATCGGCCCACCGCGTCGCCAGCGGAATCATCCGCTCGTAGTCGGCGTCCAGCAGGGTGGTCGACAACGTGGCCCGAATCGCGGCGGTCGCCATCGCACTGCCGGCCAAGGTGCCGCCCACTCCCCCGACGTCGGCGTCGTGGCCGTGCAACGCCGGGTCGAGTGCGGCCGCGATCTGCTCCGTGACGCCATACGTCGCCACCGGGAATCCGCCGCCGATCGGCTTGCCGATCACCACGATGTCCGGATCGAGGCCCCACGCCTCGCGTGCAGCCGCCCGGCCCCGCCGAGATGGTGTGCGTCTCGTCGATGACCAGCAGCACGCCGTGACGGCGGGTGATCTCGCGCACGGCCTCGTGGTAGCCGGGCTGCGGCAGAACGATGCCGATGTTCGTCAGCGCCGGCTCCATCAGCAGCGCCGCGACGTCACCGTGGGCGAGCGCTGCGTCGAGGGCATCCAGATCGTTGAACGGCACGACCCGGGTGGTCACGGCCGGATCGACCTGCGGGCCGATCGCGCCGGGCCGGCTGACCACCTCACCATGGGGACCGAGGACGGCGAGCGTCTCGTCGACGGTGCCGTGATAGCACCAGTCCATCACGGCGATCTTCGGACGACCGGTCAGGTGCCGTGCGAACCTGAGCACGAACCGGTTGGCGTCGGTCGCCGACGTCGTGAGCTGCCACTTCGCCATGCCGAAGCGTCGATTGAGCTCGTCGGCGACCCACGCCGCATCCTCGCTCGGGAGCATCGTCGTCGACGGTCTCCGCCGCGGCCGCCCGACCCACCGGTCGGTGCCCGGTCATCGCCCCCGTGTCACCGAGACAGAAGTCGACGTACTCGATGCCGTCGACGTCGACGAACCCGGCGCCGTTCGCCGATGCCACGTGAATCGGGAAGGCGCCCGGCCACCGGGTCATCCAGGGCATCGGGACGCCGGCCAACAGATGACGTCGACCCGACTCGGCGAGTTCGGCCGACCGCGGATGCAGTTCGACGAATCGCTGCTCCTCGGCTGACATCAGGGCGGCGAGAGCGCTCCGGTCGATCACACTTCGAGAGGTCACGGCCCGACGGTAGCCTCGAACAGATGTCGGCCCAGGTGCTCAGCGAAGCGGCGCGTCGTCGCACGTTCGCGATCATCAGTCACCCTGACGCGGGCAAGACCACGCTCACCGAGAAGTTCCTGCTCTATGCGGGTGCCATCACGTCGGGCGGCTCCGTCAAGGCCCACGAGGGTCGTCGCGCCGCCACGTCCGACTGGATGGACATGGAGCAGAAGCGCGGCATCTCCATCACGTCGACAGCACTCAACTTCCCGTACCGCGACCATGAACTGAACCTGCTCGACACCCCGGGCCACCGCGACTTCTCCGAGGACACGTATCGGGTGCTGTCGGCCGTCGATGCCGTCGTGATGGTGCTCGACTCGGCCAAAGGCATCGAACCGCAGACACTCAAACTCTTCGAGGTCTGCCGGTCACGCAACCTGCCGGTGATCACGTTCCTCAACAAGCTCGACCGACCCGGCATGGAGCCGCTCGAGCTGCTCGACCAGATCGAGGAGCAGATCGGCCTGAGGCCCACGCCGGCCACGTGGCCGGTCGGGTCGTTCGGCGACCTGCGCGGTGTCATCGATCGTCGTACCGACGTGTTCACCCGCTTCACCCGCACGGCCCGCGGTTCGCAGATCGCTCCCGAGGAGGACGTCCCCGCCGAGCGAGCCGCCACCGAGGAGGGCGCGGCGTGGACGAAGAGCACCGAGGAGTCCGAACTCCTGAGCGCGATGGAAGCCGACGTCGACATGCCGTCGTTCCTCGCCGGCGAGTCGACTCCGGTGTTCGCCGGTTCGGCCCTCACCAACTTCGGGGTCCGACACCTGCTCGACGCCATCGTCGACCTCGCCCCTGCGCCGACCGCCCGGCTCGACATCGACGACAAACCTCGCCACCTCGACGAGCCGTGCTCGGCGTTCGTGTTCAAGGTGCAGGCCAACATGGACCGCAACCACCGCGACCGCATCGCGTTCGCCCGCATCTGTTCGGGCAGGTTCGATCGCGGCATGGTGATGACCTGCGAACGTACGGGCAAGCCATTCGCCACCAAGTACGCGTCGACCGTGTTCGGCGCCGAACGCACCACGGTCGACGAGGCCTTCCCCGGCGACGTCGTCGGGCCTCGTCAATGCCACGGGGCTCAACATCGGTGACACGCTGTACGACGAGGCGGGCCCGTCGGTGCAGTTCCCGGCGATTCCCGCGTTCGCCCCCGAGGTGTTCGCGACGGCCCGCCCGGTCGACACCGGCAAGACGAAGCAGTTCCGCAAAGGCCTCGACCAACTCAACGAAGAAGGCGTCGTCCAGGTGCTCAAGGACCCCGACTGGGGCGATGCCTCACCGGTGCTCGCGGCCGTCGGCCAGCTGCAGTTCGAGGTGTTCGCGAATCGGCTCGACATCGAGTTCAACGCCCCGATCGAGCTCTCGTCGGCCCCGTATCAGGCCATCCGGCTCACCGACAAGGCGTCGGCGGCGCTGCTGCGCGAGAAGCCGGGAGTGCGGATCCTCGCCCGGTACGACGGGCACCTCGTTGCGTTGTTCGAGAACAAGTACGCGCTCGCTCGCATCGAGCAGAACGAGCCCGAGCTGATGCTCGAGCACATCATCGCCGGCTGAGTGCCTACCGGGTACCCCGGCGTGCATTCACGGGTAGTAGCCGCTGAACACGTAGAGGGTCACGTGACCGTCGACGATGTCGATCGATCGGATCGACAACACGTCGGTCCCACGTCCGGCGGTGCGCTGGCCGTCGATGTAGGGAAGCGGCATCTGAACCAGCAGCGGCGGACCGCTTTCGGGGGTGAACACGAAGGCGCTCGTCCCACCGCCACGCACGGACGGGCTGAAGCCTGATGTGGGGTTGGCGAGTACGTCGGCGATGATCGCGTCCGGGCTCTCACCAGCAGCGAACCTGTCCGCGAACACGTCCGCATACGCCTCGTCCACCTCGGTGGCCAGCGCGGCGAGATCGGTACCCGTCGCCTTCTTGATCACGAAGTCGGGATCGTCGAAGACGGCGGAATCGTTCCACCCCACCACGACCACCTCGACGGCATCGTCGAGCACCATGTTCACAGGGCGTGACGTCGAGATGTCGATGCCCAACTCATCGGCAAGGTAGGGGCCGGATCGTGATTCGCAGGAGAACTC
This sequence comes from Ilumatobacteraceae bacterium, assembly GCA_963747375.1. GTDB lineage: Bacteria > Actinomycetota > Acidimicrobiia > Acidimicrobiales > Ilumatobacteraceae > Sva-07. Next base: position 92,899 of record CAVVFL010000002.1, on the reverse strand, counting down.
TGGGAGCAACGCACATTGTTCGAATCGGAACAACGTCAGCTCGAGTGGCCGCGTCAGATCCTGCGGCCACTCCAGATCCACCGCATACCGACCATCGGCGAGAGGCTGCCCCTCGGGTGCCAGTCCCGGCGATACGTCACCGTGCCACGTGTCGGCGCAGCATGGGGGGAATGCGTTGCTCGGCAGCGACACGATGGCAACGTCCGACCAACCGGCCGTTGCCACAGGAGGATCCATCGGCAGCACCAGCGTCGTGGTCGTGGTCGACGTCGACGTGGTTGCCGTTGACGTGATCGTCGACGGCGTCGTGCTGGTACTGGAGGGGGTGCTGGATGCCGGCTGGCGGGCATCGGATGGACGCGGGAGAAGTAGTTGCAGGGTCGGATCCGCAGGACGCCACGATCACGACAACGAGCACAGCCGTGATCAACGAAACCGCTCGCGAACTCATGGTCGAACCTCTGATGCCTACATCTTCCTTTTTCGCGTTGGCCCAGCGCCAGGGCCCTCGGTCCCCAGTCCAGAACCTGAGGACGGAGTCGGGGGGAGCGCCATCACCACGATCCCGAGCTGCCGCCACCTCCACCACCGCCGACGCCGCCACCTCCCCCACCGCCGCCGGAACTCGACGGAGCGGTGTGCGACGAGCGGAACGACGATGCCGCCGAGTGCACGAGCAGCGGGCCGGCGAGCGCGACCTGCGGGTCGGCGATGTTCGATGAGCGGATCGCCTTCGTCCAGGCGTCGGCCGCGCCGAGCGCCACCGCCCACGCGCTGTACTCGCGCAACAGACCCTGCTCCCACGCCCACTCGACGTGCTTGCCCTCGCTCGCGGCCAGGAACCGCCGGAACGACTCCGAGCGCAGCGCCAGCGCCGAACCGGTGGCCGTGCGCGCCGGGAACATCGAGCGGTACACGCTCAGCGGCGACCACGAGTGGAACCAGGAATCCCGCGATGACCGCCAGCCACGGCGACGCCATCGCCAACCAGAAGTCGGCGCCCGCCGCTGTCACCACGAACAGCACGACTCCGACGACGAGCAGGGTCACGGCCAGCGAGGCCGACGATCCGCGCCGGTGTCGTGACACTCCCGCCGGGACCACCCCGCGACCACCATCCCGCCGCACCGACGAACGAGCGCTGTTCGGCCCCGATCGCCCGCCACGTGGCCGTGAACGCCGGGATCGTAGGAGCCCAGTTCGACGACGTCGCCCGATCCGAACATCCCGTCGAGGTGCCCGAGGTCGACCGCGCTGAGCCGCGCCGTGCTCGGGCCCTCGCCGCAACTGCATCGTCCCGTCGGCGTCGCTGATCACGAGCGCGTCCGTGGCGATCATCTCCGAGAACCATGCAGCGATGGTGTCGTCGTCGATCCGTTCGCGCAGGACCGCCGCTGCCTGCCACGGCTCGAGCCCACGGGGTGGGACGAACTCGATCGTCGCCAGCGAGGCGAGCCGGGAGTCGGGAACCCGGTACGTCGGCGTGTCCGCCGAGCGGGCAGTGCGACCGGGCACCGGGAGGTCGCCGAACGCGGCATCGGCCGCCCCACCCGCGAGCACGGTGTTGCTCCCGTACGATCGCCCGAGCAGGAACACCAGCGCTGCTGCGGCGACACCGAGCGGGATCATCAGCAGGCCCAGCGGCTGGAACCCGGTCGGCAGTGGGTCGGGCGGCTCCGGCAGCGGAGGCATCGTGACGGCGTCGAGGCCCGCGAACCGAGCGCCCACCGTGATGCCGTCGCCGGGAGCGAGCGGCTCGATGACGGCCACGCTGTTGCCGGACTCGTCGACCTCGAACTCGCACCCGCCGAATGCTCCGTACGCGCCGGTGTCGCAACTGGTTCGGAGATCGGCGAACCCGGTCAGCACCACCTCGAAGCGATCCGTCTCGAGTGTCTCGTCGTTGCCGATCACGTCGAGCACGAACTCGCCCGTGGTCACGCCCGCGTCCGCCAACGTGTACTCGAGGATGTAACGGTGACGACCGGTGAACGTGACATCGGGGTCACCGATGCGGATCCGCGTCACGTTGCCACTGTCGACGACGCTCACATCGGCATTGGCGTCGGGCGACTGGGCCGTCACGTCGGTCGGTGCCCCGAAGTCGTTGCGCAGGATGCGTTGGTATCCACGGCGCACCGCAGCACCGAAGTCGATGTCGACGACCTCGCGGATGCGCAGGCCGTCGGCGCCGTCGGGCGCGACGGTCACCTGCTTGGCGTCGAACTGCTCTGGCCGGATGGCCGAGTCGGCGCCCGCGCCGATCACCCTGAATCCGGCGAGGAGCGACATCACCACGATCACCAGCCCGATGAGTGCGTGGCGCCAGAGTGGGATCCGCTTCAACATCTGGCCAGTCTGCCCACGCGCCGCGCTCGTTCCCCGCGAGCCGACCCGTCACCCACTGCGTCGTGACCGACTCCTCCCGCTCGCCGCTTCGAGGGAGGTCTCATGTCCGACACACCTGCAACGTGCATCACCGTGCGCCCGTGGATCGATCCGGTCGTCGACGACGACGGGTTCGACCCGCGATCGCGCTACGTCGAACTCTTCTGGCTCGGGGTGCTCGGCCCGACGGCGACATGGTTGCTGCGCCGCCTCGTCGCCGGGCTCGAACAATCGCCGGGCGGGTACGAGCTCGATCTCCACGCAACTGCGCGCGCCATGGGGTTGAGTTACACCGCCGGCCGCGCATCGCCCTTCAGCAAGGCGCTGCAGCGATGTGTCATGTTCGGCCTCGCCCATCCGGTCGACAGCGGCCTCGCCGTGCGACGCCGTATCCCGCCACTCAGCCTGCGTCACCTGCAACGGATGCCCGAGCAGCTCCAGGCCGCTCACCGCGAATGGCAGTGCGCCACGATCGGCCTCGACGAGCTGACACGGGCTCACCAACTCGCGACCACGATGCTCGACCTCGGCGACGACACCTCGGTGATCGAGCACCACCTCGTGGCGCTCGGTGTGCGCGACGCCGTCGCGGCGCAGGCAGCCGACAACGCGTACCGGCTCACGCAGACCAGCTGACCCGGTCGGCATGACATCATTGGCCGCAGCTGTCGACGGCCGTCGACGGCCGCGGAGGCGACGATGTCGAAGCTCGAGTTGAAGGGTCTGAGCAAGGTCTACGCCGACGGACCCTGGGCGGTCCGCGACGTCGATCTCGCCGTCGACGACGGCGCCCTGGTCGTCGTCGCCGGTCCATCCGGCTGCGGGAAGACAACCCTGCTCCGCATGGTGGCCGGACTCGAGGAGCCGACCACCGGCGAGGTGATCATCGACGGATCGGTCGTCAACACCGTCCGAACGAACGAGCGCCGGCATCGCGCTCGCCTCCCAGGGCTACTCGCTGTACCCGCACATGACCGCCGGCGAGAACATCGGCTTCCCCTTGATGATCGACGGCTTCCACAGCCGACAGATCGACGAGCACGTGCGCGAGATCGCCCGGGTGCTGCAGATCGGCGACGTCCTGGATCGCCGACCGCGGCAACTGTCCGGCGGACAGCAGCAACGAACTGCGATGGCTCGCGCCCTCGTTCGCCACCCTCGCCTGCTCCTGCTCGACGAGCCGATGTCGAACCTCGACGCGAAGTTGCGGACCCAGACCGGATACGTCATCACCCAGATACAACGACGTCTCGGACTCACGACGCTGATGGTCACCCACGATCAGCAACGAGGCCATGGCGATGGGAGATCAGCTCGCCGTGATGCGACGCGGGCGGATCGTGCAGAGCGGCCGACCGATCGATGTGTACAACGCGCCGGCGAACATCTGGGTCGCACAGTTCGTCGGCACGATGTCGATCGTCGAAGCGACACTGACCGATTCAGACGGGATGCAGGCCCTTCGTGTCGGATCTCATGTCGTGCCGCTCGACCCGGCTGTGCTCGACCGCATCCCCTCGATTCGGTCCTCCGGGGGCCGGGTCGTCGGACTGGGGCTGCGCCCCGACGCCATCCGTCGGGACGCCAACGGGACGCTGGCGCTCGACGTCGTGACCACGACGCTCGTCGGGCGTGACCGGTTCGTCGGCCTCGACATCGACGCACCTCGGATCACACAGCACACCACGCATGTCGACGTGCTCGGCGAACGCACCTCGACGATCGTCATGTCGGTGGGCGAACACGACGAGGTGAGCCTCTGGGAGCCCTGTCGAGTCGGCGTCGACACGAGCCGGATCCACCTGTTCGACCTGTCCACCGGCGAACGGATCACGTGAACGACCGGGCGCACGCGCCGGCGGTCATCCGTCCGACCGGGCGAGCAGCTCCGTCAACACGGTCTCGGCGCCCGGGTGGGGCTCATCGCCGACCGCCGCCTGCAGGCGGGCGAGTTCCGTTCTCAGCTCGATCACCACGTCACGGTAGGCCGGGTCGCCGATGACGTTGCGCAGCTCGGCCGGGTCGGCGACGAGGTCGAACAGTTCCCACTCGGGCTCGGCTGCCGGACCCCTGGCGCCGAGTTGATCGAGCGGGTCGTTGTAGTAGCCGATCAGCTTGTGGGTGCGCGTGCGCACCCCGTAGTGGGCGGGCACGCGGTGGATCCCGTCGTCGTGCATCCAGTACCGGTAGTACATCGACTGCTGCCAGTCGTCGGGGCGATCCCCCGCCAGCAGCGGTGCCAGGCTCGAACCCTGCATGTCGTCCGGCACATCGAGCCCGGCGAGGTCGAGGAACGTGGCAGCGAAGTCGACGTTCAGCGCAATGTCGTCGCACACCGAACCCGCTTCGACGATCGCCGGATAGCGAACCAACAACGGCATGGCCATCGACTCCTCGTACATCATCCGCTTGTCGAACCAGCCGTGGTCGCCGAGGAAGAATCCCTGGTCGGACGTGTAGACCACGATCGTGTTCTCGGCGAGGCCCTCGGCGTCGAGCCAGTCGAGCATCCGGCCGACGTTGTCGTCGATCGAGGCGATCGTGCGGAGGTAGTCCTTGATGTAGCGCTGGTAACGCCAGCTGATCTCCTCGTCCTCGCTCAGACCCGGCGGCACGGTCGCCTTCAGGTCGATGACGGGGTCGAGGTCCATGATTCGCATCCGCATCGCCCGCACCACCTCGGCACGCCCCTCGTGGTCGTCCCACAGCGTGTCGGGTTCGGGGATGTCGATGCCGTCGTACAGCGAGAAGTGCTTGCGTGACGGCTCCCACGAGCGGTGCGGCGCCTTGTGATGGCAGAGCAGGGCGAACGGCCGATCGGGGTCACGCCGGTCGAGCCAGCGCAGGCAGTCGTCGGTGATCAGGTCGGTGACGTATCCGCCACGTTCGACGATGGTGTGGCCGCGACCGTCCGGTCGGGGTTGCAGCATCACCGGGTTGTGATAGTGGCCCTGGCCTGGCAGGACGCGCCAGCGGTCGAAGCCCGTCGGGTCATGTTCCGGGCCGTGGCCGAGATGCCACTTGCCGAACATCGCCGTCTGGTACCCGGCGGCCTGCAGCCGCTTCGGGAACGTGTCGAGCGTGTTGTCCATCGGCGTCACCAGCGTCGTGACACCGTTGACGTGGTTGTACGTGCCCGTCAGGATCGACGCCCGGCTCGGCGTGCAGATCGAGTTCGTGCAGAAGCACGAGTCGAACCGCATCCCCTCGTCGGCGATGCGATCGAGGTTCGGGGTGTCGTTGATGACGGGTCGGACCGGCACCCTGTCGGACGCTGCGCTGTACGCGGAGATGGCGTGCGCGGCGTGGTCGTCGCTCATGATGAACAGCAGGTTGGGCCGTGACGCCGAACCCGCTGCCGGTCGACTCATCGCACGGGTGGCGTGAAGTTGCAGGCGAGGTCGATCAACAGGCGGGTGCCGAAGCCCGTCGCGCCCTTGGAGTGGATCCCCTCGTCGCCGTCGACCTTCATGGGCCCGGCGATGTCGAGGTGCGCCCAGGGCACGTCGCCTGTGAATTCACTCAGGAAGATCGAGGCGATGATCGTCCCGCCGTACGGGCCGCCGATGTTCTTCATGTCGGCAACGACCGAGTCGAGCAACTTGCGGTAGCGCTTCTTCTCCAACGGGAGTTGCCACACCGGTTCGTCGATGGCGGCCGAGCGCGCTCTGACCTGATCGACGAGCGTCTGGTCGGTGCCGAGCAGCCCGGCGATCTCGGTGCCCAGCGCACCGAGCACGGCGCCGGTGAGCGTGGCGATGTCGACGATGGCGTCGGGTTCCTCCTCCACGGCCAACGACAGGCCGTCGGCGAGCACGAGGCGTCCCTCGGCGTCGGTGTTGTGGATCTCGACGGTCTTGCCGTTGCGCATGGTGAGGACGTCGCCGAGCTTGAGGGCGCTGCCTGATGGCATGTTGTCGGTGCACATCAGCCACGCCGTCACCTTGGCGCGGCACTTGAGCGCCTTGAGCGCCGACATGGTCGACAGCACCGCTGCGGCACCCGCCATGTCCATCTTCATCACCTGGTGGAACGGATCGCTCGGCTTGAGGGAGATGCCGCCCGAGTCGTACATGATGCCCTTGCCGACGAGCGCGAGGTGCCCCGAGGGGTTCTTCGGCGACCACGTCAGCTTGACCATGCGCGGTGGCTCGGTCGAGCCGCGATTCACGCCGAGCAGACCGCCGCACCCCATCTGCTCGAGCTGGTCCTGGTTGAACACCTCCACGTGCAGGCCGGCCGCCGAGCCGATGTCGACCGCCTTCACGGCAAGGTCCTTGGCATTCAGGTAGGTGGGCGGCGTGTTCGCCAGTTCCCGTGCGAGCGCCGCCGCACCGGCGATGACCTGACCGCGTGTTGCTCCCTCGTCGACGGCCTTGCGGCGCTTGTCGCCCGCGACCAGCGTGAGCGACGCGAGCCGAGAGGCGTCCTTCGCATCGTTCTTCAGCCCGACGTAGCGATAGGAGGCCAGCAGCACACCCTCCGCCACGGCCTGGCCCGCGGCGCTCGCGGCGACATGGTCGAGGTCGGCGAGGTTCGTCGCGAGGTCGGCGTGTTTCGAGGCGGCCCGCGCGAATGCTGCCGCTGCCGAGCGCAGTCCGTTCGCGTCGATCGCGCCCGGGTCGCCGACACCGATGGCGATCATCGTGATCTCACCGGTCGGAATCACGAGCACCTGGCCGGCCTTGCCCTCGAATCCGTTCGCGTCGAGCGCCGATCTCGACAGGCCGAGCTGTCGCGGCACTGCCCCCTTGGTCGCCACCGCCAGCCCGATCGCGGTCGCCGCCTTGGGGGCGGAACGCGCCGATGAAACGGACACGGCGGACACGGCTGCACTGGCATCGATCATCGGGACAGTCTGGCCGACGACGACCGGTCCGACCACAACGAGAGCATCGATCGTTTGCCTCACCGCCCGATCACGTCTAGCTTCGAGCGAAGGTGGCCAGTTGGTCGACCGTGAGATTGCCGCGAGGCAAACGAACGCTTCGTCGCGACCGACGATGCGGATTGGGGAGAGCATGAATCGGATGACACGAGGAGCGGTCGCACCGCTCATCGCACTGGCACTGATCGGAGCCGCGTGCACCAGCGATGGAGATTCCGGGGGTGACACGACGCCTGCGGGAACCGACGCTCCGGCCGGCACCGACGCCCCGCAGGACACCACCGCACCTGACGACACCGTCGAAGTCGTCCAGACCGCTGAGTCGACACTCGACGCCGTGCAGTCTGCCGGCGTGTTCAAGTGCGGCACGCGCGATGCCCTTCCGGGCTTCGCCACACTCGACGACGCCGGTGAGCACGTCGGGTTCGACTCCGACTTCTGCCGTGTGATCGCCGCCGCGGTCCTCGGTGATGCCACTGCTGTGGAAATGGTCGACCTCGAGACCGATGCCCGCTTCACCGCGCTGCAGTCCGGAGAGGTCGACGCACTCGTGCGCAACACCACGTGGACGGCGGGCCGTGACGGCAACGAAGGCGCCACCTTCCTTCAGCCGACGTTCTACGACGGCCAGGGAATGATGGTCGCCAGCGACAGCGGGTTCACCTCGATCGCAGACATGGACAACGTGACGGTCTGCGTCGCCCAGGGCACCACCACCGAAGGCAACGCTGCTGCGGAGGCCACGAAGCTGGGCGTGACATGGGAGATTCGCCCGTTCGAGAACGTCGACCTCATCCAGGAGGCATTCATCGCCGGTCAATGTGACGGCTGGTCGTCCGACACGAGCCAGCTCACCGGCCTGCGTTCGGTCTATCCCGACGGGCCCGACGCGCTCGTCATCCTGCCCGAGGTGTTCTCCAAGGAACCACTCGCCCCTGCAGTCGCCGACGGTGACACCCCGTGGGCACAGGCAGTGAACTGGGCGATCTTCGCGACCATCCAGGGCGAGGAGTACGGGATCACGTCGGAGAACATCGACACGTTCGCCACGACGGAAGACCCGAACATCCAGAAGTTCCTGGGCCAGGTCGTCGAAGGTGACGCCGTGCTCGACCCGGGCCTCGGTCTCCCGACCGACTTCGCCTACCAGGTCATCAAGCAGGTCGGCAACTACGCCGAGATCTTCGATCGGAACCTGGCGCCACTCGGCCTCGAACGCGGCGTGAACGCGCTCTGGTCCGACGGTGGCCTCATGTACTCACCGCCGTACCGCTGACCAGCATGGTCGTTGAGCAGCAGCGGTCACGGAGATGGCGCCTCGGCGTCGGAGCTCCGTGACCGCTGCTCTTGGCACACCACGTGTGCCCGTCTGGCGTGACGTCAGAGTCCTGAAGTGGGTGGCGCAGATCATCGTCGTCGCGATCGCCGTGGCGATCGTCGTGTGGCTGTACGGCAACTACGTCGAGAATGCCTCACGCCAGAACATCCCGACCGACATGGGGTTCCTCGACCAACCTGCCAGCTTCCAGATCACCGGGAAACTCACTGTCGCAGAACGCACCGGTCCGTGACGCCTTGTACCAGGGCTTCCTCAACACGCTGCGGGTCTCGGTCGTGGCCATCGTGGCGGCAACCGTGCTCGGCACGATCATCGGCATCGCCCGACTCTCGTCGAACTGGATCGTGCGTCAGCTCGCCACCGTCTACGTCGAGACCGTGCGGAACATCCCACTCGCCCTGTTCCTGACCGCCGGGTTCCTCGTCGTGGTGCTCGGCGTGTTCCCGCAGATCACCGATGCGTGGGACCTCGCCGGCCTCGCCATCGTGTCCAACCGCGGTGTCGCCGTTCCATGGTACGAGGGTTCGGGCGCGGGTCTCCTGCTGATCGTCGGATTCGGTGCGCTCGCCTGGTTCGCCGTGGCGAAGTGGCGCGGCCGAGTCGCCGACCGCACCGGTGCGCTCCCCCGTTCCGGCCTGTGGGGCCTCGGTGCGTTCGCCCTCGTCGTCGGGATCGGTTGGGCCATCTTCGGCTACTCCTCCACGTTTCCCTCGCTCGATGGGCGCGGGACGGTCGGTGGAATCCGGATCGACCCGTCCTTCTTCGCCCTGTTCTTCGCGCTGACGATCTACACCGCGAGTCACATCGCCGAGATCGTCCGGGGATCGATCCAAGCAGTGCCTCGCGGGCAGGCCGAGGCGGCCGACGCCGTTGCGCTCAGCGGCTTCCAACGCATGTGGTACGTGATCCTCCCCCAGGCGCTCCGCATCGGCCTCCCGCCGATCGGCAACCAGTACCTCAACCTGATCAAGAACTCGTCGCTCGGAGCCGCCATCGGCTACTACGACATGACCCTCGTCGCGAAGACGACCGTCGGCAACGGCTCGCCCGCCGTTCCCGTCTTCTTCCTGGTGATGGTGGTGTACATCGCGATCTCTCTCGTCGTGTCGGCGCTGGTCAATGTGGCCAATCGACGATTTGCGCTGGTCGAACGATGAGTGAGGCCCGCACGTGGTTGCGTCACAACCTCTTCCACACCCGTCGCGACACCGTCCTCACCGTCGTCTTCGGACTCTTCTCCCTCTGGTTGCTCTACAAGACATTCCGTTTCATCTTCATCACGGGCCGCTGGACGATCATCGAGGTCAACCTCCAACTGCTGATGATCGGTCGTTACCCCGAGGCACACGTGCTGCGACTTGCGGTGACCGTCGTCGTCCTGGCCCTGTGGGGTGGGTTGCTCGCCGGATTCATCCGTGGGCGGCAGGTCCGCTCCGGTCGAATGACGGCGGCCGATTCCAAGCTCACTCGGGAGCGGGTCACCGATCTCGTCGAGCGTCTCTGGATCCCGCTCGCGCTCGTGGTCCTGCTGCTGTTGCTCACCTCGACGCCGGGCCCGTGGATCATGGTCGGGACCGCCCTCGTGGCTGCACTCGTCGGCCGGCTCGTGGGACCGTTCGCCGGGACGGCTGCGCCTTGCCCCGATCGGCTCGCTGCTCGTCGTGGTCGTGTTCGCGGCGATTCCGGTCGCGCTGTACTTCTACGTCGTGACCGCTGTCGGCTTCGACGGGTGGGGCGGATTCATGCTCAACCTGTTCCTGGCGGTCTGCTCGATCATCCTGTGCTACCCGCTCGGCGTGCTGCTCGCGCTCGGGAGGCGGTCAGGCCTGCCACTCGTCCGGCTCGTGTGCACGACCTACATCGAGGTGATCCGAGGGGCACCGCTGTTCGTGTTGCTGTTGCTCGCGAACGTGGCGCTCGGGCTTCTTCGTTCCCGACAGCCTCGCCCCGGCGACATCGACCCGCGCCATCGTGGTGTTCACGTTCTTCACGGCTGCGTACATGGCCGAGATCATCCGCGGTGGTCTGCAGTCCGTGCCGCGTGGACAGATCGAGGCGGCCAAGGCGGTGGGCCTGTCGCCGATCCGCCAGACCGGCTACATCGTGCTGCCACAGGCACTCCGCAACGTGATCCCTGCCCAAATCGGGCAGCTGATCAGTCTGTTCAAGGACACCACGCTCGCTGGCATCGCCATGGGCCTCTTCGAGCTCTTGCAGGTGTCGGGCGCGATCACCTCGCAGCCGGAGTTCCGCGGCCAGGGCCTGATCGCCGAGACGCTGACCTTCGCCGCCTTGATGTTCTGGGTGGTGTCGTACACGATGAGCCGAGAGAGCCAACGCCTCGAGAAACGACTGGGAGTAGGAATCCGATGACCGACCAGCACGACAATGCTGCAGTGTTCCACGACGCCACGGCGATGACGGGCACACGTGACGTCGTGATCGAGATCGAACACGTCGACAAGTTCTTCGGTAGCTTCCAGGCGCTGAAGGACATCAACCTCAAGGTCGGCGCCCAGGAGGTCGTGGTGGTGATCGGGCCGTCGGGCTCGGGCAAGTCGACGTTGATCCGTTGCATCAACCGCCTCGAGGAGCACGACGCAGGCCGCATCGTCGTCGGCGGCATCGAACTCTCCAACGACATCCGCAACATCCAGGAGATCCGCCGCGAGACGGGCATGGTCTTCCAGTCGTTCAACCTGTTCCCTCACCTCAGCGTGCTCGACAACATCACGCTCGCGCCCCGCAAGGTGCGACGCATGCCGAAGGCCAAGGCAGATGCGCTCGGCATGGAACTGCTCGAGATGGTGAAGATCCCCGAACAGGCGAGCAAGTACCCGGGCCAGATGTCGGGCGGCCAGCAGCAGCGAGTGGCGATCGCCCGCGCCCTGGCCATGAACCCCAAGGTGATGTTGTTCGACGAACCGACCTCGGCGCTCGACCCCGAGATGATCGGCGAGGTGCTCGACACGATGAAGGAACTCGCCCTCTCGGGGATGACGATGATCGTGGTGACGCACGAGATGGGCTTCGCCCGCGAGGTCGCCGACCGGGTGGTTTTCATGGCCGACGGTCAGATCGTCGAGGTCGGGACGCCGGAGCACTTCTTCGAGAGCCCACGCGAGGATCGTACGAAGCTGTTCCTGTCGCAGATCCTCTGAGAAATCGGGCTGCGCGTCCCGTTTCCGACGATCGTCTGCCACACTCTCGGCCGTGACCGACGACGACATCACGTCCTCCGATGCGCCACGACGCCGCTCTCTCAAGTGGATCGTCATCGGCGCGATCGGACTGATCGCCCTCGTGTTCGGCGGCATCCTGCTCTACGCCTACGTGCTGAACGACTCGCCCGACGAACTCGACGCCGGCGACCTCAACGATGCCCTCGTGGTCACGGTGCCTGCGACGACGCCGGACACGGTCGCCGACTCCGTGTCGGAGTTGCCGGCCGATTCCCCGACAACGATCGGGACCGATCCGGCCGGCACGTCGTCGGCCGGCGACTTCGACGGCGACTGGACACCGACCGACGCCTCGGAGTTCGGCTACCGGGTCGAAGAGGTGCTCGCCGGGATCAACACCACCGCGGTGGGACGCAGCAACGAGATCACCGGAGTGCTCACGATCGCCGGGACGACAGCGACCGAAGTCGATGTCGAGGTCCAGATCGACAGCATCAAGAGCGACAGTGCCCTTCGTGACGGCAAGTTCGCAGGCGACATCATGAACTCCGACGAGTTCCCGACGGCCACGTTCGGCCTCACCGAACCGATCGAGTTCGGATCGATCCCGATCGGCGACGAGCAGATCACCGCAACAGCCACCGGTGAACTCACCCTCCGCGGCGTGACGAACCCGGTGACGTTCGAGGTGACCGCTCAGACCACCGACGGACGGATCGGCGTGCTCGGATCGATTCCGGTCGTGTTCGCCGACTACGGCATCGACAACCCGTCGTTCGGTCAGGTCAAGACCGAGGACCAGGGCCTCGTCGAGTTCGTCCTCGTCTTCGAGCGCGCCGCCTGAGCTCGCGCCGGTCCGGCGCCAGTGAGATTTCCGCCTGTTGATTTCGGACTTTTCGTGAGCGAATGTCAACGTTTGGCGCGTCGCCGCTCACACAAATGACCTGACCAGGATCTGTGTGAGCTGAATTGGCCATCGACGACGTCGTGGCTCACACAAACCGGGACCGGCCCGGCGCGCGCTACGCGCCCGGGACCGGCTGGCTCTTGGCCCAGGCGTCGGCCAGCGCCGAGTAGCGCCCGCCGGCCGAGACCAACTCGGTGTGCGTTCCGAGTTCGACGAGCCTGCCTCCGTCGATCACACCGATGCGGTCGGCGCGCTGGATCGTCGAGAGCCGGTGGGCGACCACGATCGTCGTGCGTCCCGTCATCAACGAGTCGAGCGCCCGCTCGACGATGAACTCCGTGCCCGGATCGAGGTTGCTCGTCGCCTCGTCGAGCACCAGGACCGCCGGGTCGACCAGCGCCGCACGGGCGAGCGACACCAGTTGGCGTTCACCGGCCGACAGGCGTGAGCCGCGCTCGCGTACCTCGGTGTGGATGCCGTCGGGGAACTCCTCGAATCGCTCGAGGGCGCCGATCGCCTCGAAGGCTGCACGGACGTCGTCGTCGGTGGCGTCGAATCGGGCGATGCGGACGTTGTCGGCGATCGTCCCGCCGAAGAGGAACCCCTCCTGCGGCACGACGACGACACGGTGGCGCAGCGAGGCCAGCGTGGCGTCTCGCAGGTCGACGCCACCGAAGGTGATCGTGCCGTCGGTCGGGTCGTACAGGCGAGCCATCAGCTTGGCGAGTGTCGACTTGCCGGCACCGGTCGGGCCGACGAGCGCGAGGCGTTCGCCGTCGGCGACGGTGATCGACACGTCCGACAGCACCGCCGCCTCCGTGGCCGGGTACCGGAAGCCCACCTCGTCGACGACGAGCGCGCCGCTGGCGGGCAGCTCGTCGGGCCGTCCTGCACGTCGGGCTCGGTGTCGAGAATCCCGAACAGTTTGTTGAGCGCGGCCGCCGACGACTGCACGGTGTTGTACAGCTGAGAGAGCTGCTGCACCGGTTCGAACAGCTGGGCGAACAGCAGCACGACGGTGATGATCTGGCCGATCTGCACCTCGTCGTTCGTGTACAGCCAGCCGCCGACACCGACGATCAGAGCCGTTGCCAACACGCCCGCCGTCTCGACGAGCCCGAAGTACCACGTCGACACCCGCACGCTGTGGACGTGCGAGTCGTACAGCTGGCGGTTCGACTGCTGGAACCGGCGCTGCTGCTCGGGTTCGCGGGCATAGGCCTGGATGACCCGGACACCGGCGATGCCTTCCTGCAGCGTCGACAGGTTCTGGCCGATGTTCTCGCGCACGTCGAGGTACGCCGCATTCGAATCACGCTGGAACTTGCGCGACGCCACGATGATGACGGGCATCACCAGCATCCCGACCAGCGTCAGCTGCCACGACGTCAAGAGCGCCAGCACCAGTGCGAACCCGACGAGCAGGATCGCCGAGACGAACTGGAGCAGACCGAACTGCACGAGTTCGCCCATCGACTCGACGTCGGACGTCATCCGGGCGACGAGCACACCTGACTTGTTGCGGTCGAAGAACGCCAGCGACTGCTTCTGGATGTGGTCGAACACCCGGATGCGCAGCGACCGCAGGAACCCCTCACCGGCGCGATTGATGAGGATGTACTGCTGACGTGCGGCGAGATAGGCGATCACCGTGAGCCCCATGTAGAAGATGACGGCATTGCGCAGGACCGTGGTGTCGCCGGGCGTGATCCCGTTGTCGATTCCCCACCCGAGGATGACCGGGCCGAGCACCACACCGAGCGTCGACACCGCCGTGAAGGCGAGTGCGCCGAAGATCGTCTTGCGGAACGGTCGTGCCATCACTGCCGTGCGGCGCAGGACCTTCTTGGCCTCCTCGGCGTCGAGCTTGTCCTCGTCGGAGACAGCTCCCATACCGTGCATCAGTCACCCCCCACCGGGGTTCGGGGATCGGCGTCGACATCGTCGGCAGCCCCGGATCGGGCGGCGAGTTCCGCACGCTCGTCGTCGTCCTCCTCGGACATGGCAGCCAGCACGTCGCGATAACGCGGCTCCCGGTCGAGCAGTTCCTGGTGCGGCCCGGACGCCACGACCCGGCCGTGGTCGAGCAGCACGACGGTGTCGGCGAGTGCGATGGTGCCCGGCCGGTGCGCGATGACGATCGTCGTGCGTCCGTCCATCACCGTCGACATCGCCGAGCGGATCTCGTGCTCCTTCGACGGGTCGACTGCCGACGTCGCGTCGTCGAGGATGAGCACACGTGGGTCGGCGAGGATCGCCCGGGCGATGGCGATGCGTTGGCGTTGTCCGCCCGAGAGCGAGAAGCCTCGCTCACCGAGGAGCGTGTCGTACGCCTCGGGCAGGCCCATGATGAAATCGTGGGCCCCGGCGAGTCGCGCGGCGCGCTCGACCGATTCCCGGTCGGCATCGGGCTCGGCGAAGGCGATGTTCGCAGCGACCGTGTCGTGGAACAGCAGGGTGTCCTCGAAGACGATGCCCACCGGCGCGTCGAACGTCGCGCAGCGACAGGTCACGCACGTTGACGCCGTCGATGCGCACCCGGCCGTCGTCGACGTCGTAGAACCGCACGAGCAGCCTGGCGACCGTCGACTTGCCCGATCCGGTCGACCCCACGAGTGCGACCGACTGACCGGGGGCGAGATCGAGGTCGAATCCGTCGAGGACCGGCGCGGCGGGGTCGTATCCGAACCGGACGCCGCGGAACTGCACGGCTCCCGCGTGCTCGGCAGGCGGCAGCTCGAGTGGTCGGGGCGGATCGGTGATGATCGGAGCCGTGTCGAGCACCTCGTTCACACGCTCGAGCGCGGCGCCGGCTCGCTGGGCCCAGGCGATCGTCATGCCGAGCATGCGCAGCGGTGACACGAGCAGGGCGACGTAGAAGTTGAACTGGACGAGTTGGCCGACGGTGAGGTCGCCGTTGATGACCTGCATGC
Organism: Ilumatobacteraceae bacterium; assembly: GCA_963747375.1. Classification (GTDB taxonomy): domain Bacteria; phylum Actinomycetota; class Acidimicrobiia; order Acidimicrobiales; family Ilumatobacteraceae; genus Sva-07. Next base: position 77,262 of record CAVVFL010000002.1, on the reverse strand, counting down.
CGCCGACACCGAGCACGGCGATGAGCCCCAGTTGTGGCAGCAGTTCGATCGCCGGGAGGTACTTGGCACGGATCTGGGCAGCGCTGATCGATGCCGTCTGGATGTCGTCGGCCTCCTTGCGCAGCCGGGCCGACTGGACCTCTTCGGCCCCGAACCCCTTCACCACCCGCACGCCGCCGACGGTCTCCTCGACCACGGTGGCGAGCTCCGCTTGCTCCATCTGCACCTGGAGCACGGCGCCGTGGATCGAGTGCGAGAAGCGTCGGCCGGCGATGTTGACGAACGGCAGCGGGGCGAGCGCGATGAGCGCGAGCTTCCAGTCGGTGAGGAACAGGATGACCGACACGGCGATGATCATCGAGAAGTTCGACAGCGTGATCGGGATCATCACCACGAACGACTGGATCTGGTTGAGGTCGCTCGACGAGCGGCTCATCAGCTGGCCGGTCTGCGCACGATCGTGGTAGCCGACGTGCAGTGACAGGATGTGGTTGAACAGCTGCTCGCGCAGTCGGGTCTCGGTCCAGCGGGCTTCGCGGAAGGCGTAGAACCGGCGCAGCGCAGTGAAGGTGCCGACGCAGACCCCGGCGATCGCGATCAACATCACCCAGAGCCACAACATGTCGCCCTGGTCGATCCCGCGGTCGATGCTGTAGCGCACCAGCAGGGGCACGGACACCTTGCCGACCATCCAGAGCAGGCCGATGGCGCTGCCGATGATCAGGTTCTTGCGCTGCGCCTTGAGCGTCGTCGACAGCAGCTTCCACCGCGACGGCGCATCGTCCGCGCTGATGGCGGGCGGCGCGAACTCACTCATCGGGGACCACCTTCGCGTGATTCAGGCCGAGGCCTTCCCCGCGAGCGGCGCGAGGAGTTCGGTCACGCGTTCCTTCGGGCGCCCGACGATTGCCGTGTCGGCCGTGACCACCACGGGACGCTGCAGCAACTGCTTGTGCTTCACGAGCAGCGCCACGATCTGATCGTCCGTTTCGGCGTCGGCATCGGTCAGCCCGAGCTTCTTCCACATGCTGTCGCGGCGCACGAGCGCGGTCGGCTCGTCCTCCAACTTCGCGATGATCGCTCGCAGCGTGTCGGCGTCGGGTGGGGTCTTGATGTAGTTCACGATGTCGACGTCGACTCCGAGTTCTTCTGCAATGCGCACGGCATTGATCGACGAGTTTCAATGGGTGTTGTGGTAGATCGTCGCCACGGCCATGGAGCCGAGGCTACGACCTCGGGTCGGGCCTGCTCTCATCGGTTGTGACACCCCTTCGCTAGGGTGGTCTCACCGACTCCCCCTTCGATCACCACCGATCATCCGAAGGGGACCTCATGTCTCGCTCCTGCTCCGCCCACCGCATTCCACGCGGGTTCATCGACCCGATCGAATCGAGAGCCGACGCACTCGCCGTGCTCTCGCTCGCCGCACCGTTCGGCCACGACACCGTCGCCATCCTGCTCGACGCCGAACGTCGCGGCATGGGCATCTTCGTGGTCACCGGCACCACCGACCCCGACGCCATCTTCCGAATCATCGACGTGTGCATCCAGGCTCGGTACACCGACGTCAGCTGGCCTCGTCCTCGCCACGAGCCGGCCGGGCGGCGACGTGCGGCCGGACGATCCTGAACGCTGGATCGAAGCCGACCTGCAGTGCGACGACGCCGGCGTCGAGTTGGTCGAGTGGTTCGTCATCGGCCGGCACATCGTCTGCCCGACGCGCGAACCTGCGCCGGTGCAAACCGCCACGGTGGGCCTGATCAGCCGGTGATCGTCGTGCGCGCCCGGCGCTCGGCGGGCGACAGACGCAGGCCGGCAGCCCGGAGTCGGCGAACGAGCTCGCGACTCTCCACATACTGGGCGCCGGCCTCGATCAGGTCGGTTCGGTACTCCTCGGGGATGTCGTAGTGGTCGCCCTGGAAGCCGCGGCGCGGGATGCCGGTGCGGTCGGCGAACTCGTGGAGTTCGTCGTACGAGGCGTCGCTGACCAGGTGGCACCACTTCTTGCCTCGCCACCACCAGCGTGCGTCGTCGATCAGGATTGCCACGCGCGTCACCCTGCCACACGCGGCCACCGGACGATGCCACACTGGCGTCGATGACGGCACCCGAACCCGAGCTGGAACTGGCGTGGCAACGCCACATCGGCGGCGACCAGCGCCTGCTCGACGGGCTGCTCTCCCGCCACCGCGAGAAGCAGCGGCGGTATCACACCGCCACCCACGTGGCCTGGGTGATCCGCCACGTCGAGGAACTGGCGGCGGTCGAACCCGTCGACCATCTCGACGAGGTCGTCGCCGCGGCGTTCTACCACGACGCCGTGTACGAGCCGACCCATCCGGCCAACGAGCGAGCCAGTGCCCGCCTCGCGCGACGGGACCTGACCACATCGGGATGGTCGGCCGACCGAACCGAACGCGTCGGGACGATGATCGAAGCGACCGCCCACGACAGACCTCGACGCGCCGAGCGGTGACGCGGCCATCCTGCTCGACGCCGACCTCGCCATCCTCGGCGCCGACCCGGCGGCGTACTCGGCCTACGTCAGCGGCGTTCGCGCCGAGTACCGCCACGTCGACGACGACGAGTGGCGAGCCGGACGCACAGCGGTGCTCGAAGGATTCACCGCCCGAACCGCCGATCTTCTGCACGCCGACCGCTCGTGAGCGATGGGAACAGCGCGCCCGAGCGAACATCGCCGCCGAACTCGCCGCTCTCAGCTGACGATCCGGCCCAGATCGACGGGCACGTCGACAACCGCCCCGCGTTCGATCTCGTCTTGCACATCGCGTTCCAGCAGGGCATATCCGACGACGGTGGCGAGAGTGACCGCACCCATGCACGCGATCGCCTGGCGCAGCCCGATCGCCTCGGCAAGGAGGCCGAGCGGTGCCGCGGCGATACCGAACCCGGCGAAGCTCAGCATCATCAGCGACTGCACCCGACCCTGGTGGGTGTCCTCGGTCATGTTGAGCGCAATGGTGTTCGACAACGACTGATAACCGGTGGTTCCCGCGCCGACGAACGCCACCACGACGAATGCCGTCAAGAACACCGGCGACAACCCGAGTGCCATCACCCCGAGCCCGAACGCAACACCGGAGACGACCATCAGTCGCCACACACCGGCGCCATCGGCACGGCTTGCCAGCGGAACAGCCACGATCACTGCGCCGATCGAACTCGCCGACATGATCAGTCCGACCCAGCCGTCGCTGAGGTCGAAGTCGCCCTTGATCAGCGCCGGGATGAAGGCGACGTAGTTGAAGCCGAACATGATGATCACGAACGAGCTGAGTACGAGTCGGCGCAGGTGTGGTCGAGCACCGACGTAACGGATGCCATCCATGATCTCCGCGAGCGGCTTCGCTTTCGACGTGGCTCTCGGCTCGGCCCCCGGCGGGCAACGCAGCAGCAGCACGAACGCGCCGAGTGAGAACAGTGCCGACACGATGTACCCGCCACCGATGCCCACGAGAGCGATCCCGGCGAGCACACCCGCCAGCGACGGGGCGAACACACGCGTCCCGTTCATGCTCAGCATCGACAACGTGATGGCGTTGCCCAGCTGCTCCCGCCCGACGATTTCAGAGGTGAACGCGACCCTCGTCGGTCCGTAGAAGCCGAACGCGAGCCCCTGGGTGAGCGCTGCGACCAGGAGCATCCAGAACTGGACTGCGTCGGTCACGACCACGATTCCCATGGTGGTCGCCGCGACCAGAATCGCGCCCTGGCTGATGAGCAGCACGCGCCGCTTCGGGAGCCGGTCCGCGGCGACGCCACCGAGCGGCGTCGACACGAGCAGCGCGAGTCCGAAGCAGAGATACACGAGGCCGAGCGCGCTCTCGCGTTCGGTCAGGTCCCAGGCCAGCACGCCGCGCAGCAGGAACTGCATCTGGACGGACATGAACGAGCACGTGCCCGCCCACCACAGGCGCTTGTACGCCGGAATCCGCATCGACGAAAACGATGCTGCGAGCCCCAGGCGAGCAGACGACATCGCACCACCTTGCCCGAGACGCGTCGCTCCATCGTCCTCGGAGCGCGACTGCCGATCACCGGCGTCGACCGATCAGGAGCGGACGTGTCCCTGCTCGAGGGCCATCCACCGCACCGCGTCGGCGACAGCGGTGGCGACGCCCGGCTCGAATGCGCCGGGGATGATGCGCTCGGCGGTCGGTTCGTCCACCAACCCGGCGAGTGCGGCAGCCGCGGCCCGCTTCATCTCGATCGTGCACTTGGTGGCCTGCACGTCGAGCATCCCTCGGAACACTCCGGGAAATGCGAGCACGTTGTTGATCTGGTTCGGATAGTCACTGCGACCGGTGGCGATGACCGACACGTTCGACGGCATCAACTCGGGCATCACCTCGGGCGTCGGGTTGGCCATGGCGAACACGATCGCGTCGTCGGCCATCTCGGCGAGCCACTCGGGCTGGATGATCCCGGGGCCCGACAACCCCAGGAGCACGTCGGCACCCTGCAACGCTTCGCGCACTCCGCCACGACGATCGTCGCAGTTGCCGTTGTCGACGAACCACTGCTTGGTCGGCGTCAGATGCTCACGCTCGCGGTGCAGGATTCCCACGCTGTCGACGCCGACGATGTCGCCGGTGCCGTGCCTGGCCGACGCCGGCGTCATGAAGCAGCTCGGCAACGGCCACGCCTGCCGCTCCGGTTCCGACGATGACGACGCGCAGTTCCTCGACCCGCTTGCCGACGACCGCCGCGGCATTCGATCAACGACGCGAGCGCCACGATGGCCGTGCCGTGCTGGTCGTCGTGGAACACCGGGATGTCCAGTTCGGCCTGCAGGCGACGCTCGATCTCGAAGCACTCCGGCGCCTTGATGTCCTCGAGGTTGATGCCACCGAAGGTCGGCGCGATGGCCTTGCCGATCGCCACCATCTCGTCGATGGTTCGAGCATTGACACAGATCGGGTAGGCGTCGACGTCGCCGAACTGCTTGAACAGCACCGCTTTGCCCTCCATCACGGGCATCGCCGCCTCGGGGCCGATGTCGCCGAGGCCGAGCACGGCGGTGCCGTTCGAGAGCACGGCGACGGCGTTCGACCGACCCGTGAGCGACCACACCCGTGACGGCTCGTCGGCGATGGCCTGCGACACCCGCCCGACGCCCGGGGTGTAGGCGAGTGAGAGATCCTCCGGGCCGTTGATCGGCACCCGCGAGGCGATGGACAGCTTGCCTCCCTGGTGGAGCTCGAACGCCGGGTCGTCCGCATACGGATCGGTGATGTCGATGCCGTCGGGAATGCCGGTGTCGGTCGAAGGCGAGGTGCTGGTCATGGTCGGTCCTTGAGAGTGTGGTGAGCAGGGGTCACCGGAGACCAACAGCGGAGCCCGCCGCCGGTTTCCGGCTGGTCGGGCGAGTTCGACGATGCTCAGCGTCGCCGCTGGGCTCGTGTCCCCCGCCTGACCCGTACCGGAATGAGTACGGGTGCGGGGCCGCGTGCTGCCGCCGCTGCACCTGCCGCTGCGACGAGAGCAGCGATGGCGGCGATGGCAATGAGCACGAGGATCACTCTACCCCATGTGATTCACTGATCGCATGACCGACCTCGAAACGATGCCCGTGAAACGCGTCGATGTCGACACCGACGAGACCACCGAGACCGGCGAGCCGACCTCGGCCCACATCGTCAAGACCAAGCGCGGCGAGAACGCTGCTGCGGTCGTGCTGGAGGCGCGAGTGATGGGAACGCCGATCGAAGCGCTGTGCGGATTCGTGTGGGTGCCGTCACGCGATCCGAAGCAGCTGCCGGTGTGCGAGAAGTGCAAGAGCGTCTACGGGATGTACAAGGCCTTCAACGACGGCCTGCGCGACACCCCGGACGACTGACGATGTCCGAGTTGCGCATCCGCCAGGCCGTTCGGGCGCTGCTCGTCACACCCGACCAGCACATCCTGCTGGTGCGCTTCGAGTTCCCCGACGCCACGGTCTGGTCGCTGCCCGGGGGCGGCATCGACCCCGGCGAGACCCACCTCGAGGCGCTGCATCGGGAGCTGGTCGAGGAGGTCGGGCTCCACGACCCGGTCGTCGGTGCGCACGTGTGGAACCGTGAACACATCATCCCGCACGAGGACGGGCTCTGGGACGGCCAGCAGGACCGGTACTACGTCGTCGAAGCGACCGAGCGGTTCGAGCCGCGCCCGGCACTGTCGTGGGAACAGCTGCGCGCCGAGCGCCTCCACGAACTGCGGTGGTGGCACCTCGACGACGTCGAGTCGGCCACCATCGACGGCACCTGGTTCTCACCGCGGCAACTCGGCGGTCTCCTGCGCCAACTCGTGGTCGACGGCCCGCCGACCACCCCGATCGACACCGGCATCTAACCGGTTACGCCGGTGCCAGGCACCGGCGTAACCCGCCCGACCACGACGCGCCGACCAGACGGCGCTGACGGTCGGTGAGCTACGGCCCCCAGCCGGGCAACGCCGACGCCTGCTCGATCCAACTCATGATGACGTCCTGATCGAGTCGATCACCCTCGAGGATGTGGAGGTACCGCACGTCATCGCTCTTCGACGCGACGGGCGGCGGTGGCTGGAGCGACGCCCCGCGGAAGAACGCCACCTTGACGTACTTGGTGAGGCAGTGAAAGCTGAGGAACCAGCCCTCCTGGCTCTCGGCGCCGTAGAACGGCGAGTTCCAACGCACGGCTTTGCGAACGTCGGGCAGCGTGGTCACGATGATCTCGTCGAGCTGACGTCCGACCTCGTGCTTCCAGCCTGGCATGGCGGCGATGTACGCCTGCACCGGACCATCGCCATCGCCCTTGGCGATCTGCGGGTTGCCGCCGGCGAGGAGTTTCGGTTCGTCGGGCCGCTTTTTCTCGGTGGTCATGTCGCCCACAAGTTACGCCGGTGCCAGGCACCGGCGTAACCAGTTAGCGGGTGTGGTGGGTGGTGCGGATGATGCAGGTCTGCTGAGCGGTGCCGAGGAGGCGACCATCCTGACTCCAGATGCGCAGCGAGCCGTGGCCGATCGAACGGTGGAAGCCCTCGGCGGTGATGTCGAGCAGCACCCACTCCGACGGTTCGGGGTCGATGACCCGCACCGTGTTGTCGAGGCTCGTGCCGCCGGGCATCACTCCGAGCGCAGCGCACACCGCGAGGGGGATGATGTCGGCGACGAACGCCTGCGTGGCAGCACTGCCGATCTGATGATCGGGGATCCGACACCACATCGCCAACGGGCCGGTCTGGGGGTTGTCGATCGCATCGATGGCGATCTTGCCGAGGGCGAGGCGCCGTTCGAGGTGGTCGAAGAACGTCCCGGCGAGGACGGCGGCGAACGGCTCGGACATCGAGGGACAGTCATCCGGCGGCGGAACTTCGGGCATGCGCAGGAAGTGCGCTCCGTCGCCGCTCGGACGTTCCGTGTGTGCGCACAGCGAGGTGAACATCGGCCGTCCGTCGACGCTCGCGACGACCTGGGCCTGAGTCGTGGCTCGGCCGTGGGCCGGCAGGCTCACCTCGAGCTCGATGATGTCATCGGGCACCGGGCTGCCGATGAACTGCGTCGTGATCCACTGCAGCGGGCGTTGCGTCGCTCGCTCGGCCGCCTCGATCGATGCAGCGATGCCCGAGCCTCCGTAGAGGAACCCGAACGGCGTGCAGAGCTGCTTGCCCGCATGGAGCCGGAACCGCAGGGGATCGTCGGTCGGTTGCAGGTCGAGCAGATCGAACGTGGGGAGCACGCTGAGACCATCCCAGAGTGCGTGGCAGCTCGGCAAACCGGGGCCACGTGCATCTAGCGTGCCTTCCGATGCGCATCGTCGACTGCACCACGTTCGTGATCGCCAATCCGCCACCGCACTTCGGCGGGCGGTACTTCATCGTGGTGAAGCTCACGACCGACACGGGCGTCGTCGGCTACGGCGAGATCTACGTCGCCACGTTCGGCCCGCACACGGTGGCAGCGATGGTCGACGACATCGCCGACCGCCTGGTGATCGACGCCGACCCGAACCGCATCGAGCTGCTCTGGCGACGGATGTATTCGTCGGGTTACTCGTTGCGGCCCGATCCGACGCTCGTCGGTGTCATGAGCGGTATCGAGATGGCGTGCTGGGACATCGTCGGCAAAGACGCCGGCAAGCCGGTGTACGACCTGCTCGGCGGGCGGGTCCACGACCGCATCCGCACGTACACGTATCTGTATCCCGCCGACGGGTCGACCCGACGTGTACACCGATCCGGCCCAGGCGGCCGAGCAAGCGGCATTCGAGGTGGCGCGCGGATTCACCGCGATCAAGTTCGATCCAGCCGGGCCGTACACGGCGTTCGACGGGCACCAGCCGAGCCTCGACGACATCGAACGGTCGGTGGCGATCGCCGCAGCTGTCCGCGACGCGGTCGGGTCGAAGGCGGACCTGTTGTTCGGCACCCACGGCCAGTTCACCGCGGCCGGAGCGATCCGGTTGGCGCAACGGTTGGAACCGTTCGACCCGCTGTGGTTCGAGGAGCCGACGCAACCCGACCAGCCCGAGGAGATGGCGAGGGTGGCGCGTCAGACGACGATACCGATCGCAACCGGGGAGCGATTGACGACGATCACCGAGTTCGCCGCGTTGGCGCGTCATCAGGCAGCGGCGATCTGGCAACCGAACCTCGGGAGGTGCGGCGGCCTGCTCGCCGGCAAGAAGATCGCGGCCATCGCCGAGGCCTCCGGCTGCCAGATCGCCCCGCACCTCTATTCGGGCCCGATCCTCGGCGCTGCGAACATCCAGCTCGCAGCAACGCTGCCCAACCTGCTGATCACAGAGGGCATCCAGGACTGGTCCGGCTTCCACGCCGAGCTGCTGACCACACCTATCCAGTGGGAGGACGGGTACGTGATCCCCTCCCGCGAGCCCGGCCTCGGCGTCGAACTCGACGAGGCCGTCGCCCTCGCGAACCCCTACCCCGCCGAGGGCGACCTCCACCTGTCGATGTCCGACATCCCCGTGAGGTAGGTGTTACATCTGGGGTCTGACCCCGGATGTAACAATCAGCGGAAGTCGCGGGACTGTCGTCTGGCCGGCATGGGGAGGGGGGCGAGGTGGTCGGCGACGATGTTGACGACACCTTCGCTGCGTTCGAGTCGGCCACGGATGAGCATCGCCGGCGCTTCCCTGGCGACCTTGCGGAACCTGGCCCAGCAGCCCTTCGAGACCACCACGTTGATCAGGCCGGTCTCGTCCTCGAGGTTGAGGAACGTGACCCCCTGCGCGGTCATCGGTCGCTGACGGTGGGTGACGACACCGGCGACCTGCACGATCGAGCCAGGCTCGGGATCGAACAGCTGCGAGGACGTGATCACCCCCAGCCGGGTCAGTTCCTCCCGTATGAAGATCGTCGGGTGGCCGTCGGGCGACACGCCGGTCGCCCACAGGTCGGCGACCGCTTCCTCCACCGGTGTCATCCCAGGCAGTCGTGGCGCCGCATCGCCGGTGACCACGCCCGGCAGCCGGCCCGGGACGTGACTGCGCCGTCGCACCGACCGTCCACAGCGCCATGCGCCGGTCGAGGCCGAAGCACTCGCCGAACAGCCCTCCGGTCGCCATCGCCTCCAGCTGGGCGAGCGTCAACGACGGGACCCGCCGCACGAGATCCTCGGTGTCGGTGAACAGCCCGCCCGCCTTGCGGGTCGCCTCGATCTCCTCGGCCAGCTCCGACCCGACCCCGCGTACCGATCCGATCCCCAACCGGACCGCGACCCCGTTCTCCGACGGAGTCACACGGCTCCAACGTCGCCCCCGCCAGCGACGCGTTCAGGTCGGGCGTGTGCACCACCACCCCGTGTCGGCGGGCATCGCGCACCAGCGTGTGCGGCGACCAGAACCCCATCGGCTGCGCGTTCAGCAGCGCCGCGCAGAAGGCAGCCGGCTCGTGGTACTTGATCCACGACGACGCGTACACGAGGTAGGCGAAGCTCACCGAGTGCGACTCGGGGAAGCCGTAGTTGGCGAACGCCTTCATCTTCATGAACAACTCCTCGGCGACGTCGCCGGTGATCCCCCGCTCGGCCATCCCGGCGAACAGCCGCTCCTTCAGCCGCTCCATCCGCGCCGCCGAGCGCTTCGACCCCATCGCCTGGCGCAACTCGTCGGACTGTGCCGGGGTGAACCCGGCGACGTCGATCGCCATCTGCATCAACTGCTCCTGGAACAGCGGCACCCCGAGGGTCTTGCCAAGTGAATTTTCCAGTAATGGATGCAGGTACGTGATCGGCTCGAGGCCGTTGCGGCGCCGGATGTACGGATGCACCGACCCGCCCTGGATCGGTCCCGGTCGGATCAGCGCCACCTCGACCACGAGGTCGTAGAACCGGCGCGGCTTGAGCCGCGGCAGTGTCGCCATCTGCGCCCGTGACTCGATCTGGAACACCCCGACGGTGTCGGCCCGGCACAGCATCCCGTAGACGTCGTCGTCCTGCGGGATCGTCGCCAGGTCGATCTCGTAGCCACGATGCTCACGCACGAGGTCGACGGCATAGTGCAGCGCGGAGAGCATCCCGAGGCCCGAGCAGGTCGAACTTCACGAGGCCGGTCCGGGCACAGTCGTCCTTGTCCCACTGCAGCACCGACCGTTTGTCCATCCGTGCCCACTCGACGGGGCACACCTCGATCACCGGCCGGTCGCAGATCACCATGCCACCGGAGTGGATGCCGAGGTGGCGCGGCGCGTCCTCCACCTCGAGCGCCAACTCCAGGACGGGCGCCGGGATCGAACAGTCGGGCTGCGCAGCGGTCGACGCCACGCCACCCCACCCGTCGACCTGCTTCGACCAGGCGTCCTGCTGGCCGGGCTCGAACCCGAGCGCCTTGGCCATGTCGCGCACCGCCGAGCGCGCCCGGTAGGTGATCACGTTGGCGACCTGGGCGGTGTGGTGGCGGCCGTAGCGCTCGTAGACGTACTGGATCACCTCTTCTCGCCGGTCGCTCTCGATGTCGACGTCGATGTCGGGCGGGCCGTCGCGTTCGGGCGACAGGAACCGCTCGAACAGCAGCCCGAGCGACACCGCATCGGCCGCCGTGACCCCGATGGCGTAACAGACCGCCGAGTTGGCCGCGCTCCCCCGGCCCTGGCAGAAGATGTTGGCCCGCCGGCAGAACTCGACGATGTCCCACACGATCAGGAAGTACCCGGCGAAGTCGAGCTGCTCGATGAGCGCCAGCTCGTGGTCGATCGTCTTCCAGGCCCTGGCCCGCAACGAGAGATCCTCGGCGTGAACGGGACGCTCGCCGTAGCGACGTCGGGCACCTTGCTCGGTCACTCGACGCAGGTACTGCATCTCGGTCAGAGGCTCGCCATCGGGTCCGGACGGACACGGGAACGGTGGCAGCTTCGGCGCTACGAGCGACAGATCGAACGCTGCTGCCCGCCCGATCTCGGCGGCCCGCTCGACGACACCGGGATACCGACGGAACCGTCGGGTCTGCTCGGCACCCGAACGGAGATGTGCACCAGCGGCCGCGGGCAGCCATGGGTCGATCTGGTCGAGGCTTCGACGCGACCGTACGGCAGCGAGCGCCGTGGCCAACCGCCGTTGTGCCGGCGTGGCGTAGTGGACGTTGTTGGTCGCCACGCATTCGACGCGCTCACGATGGGCGAGTTCGACGAGTGCGTCGTTGCGGGCCGAGTCGAGGGGATCGCCGTGGTCCCACAGCTCGACCAGTACGCGGTCACGCCCGAACGAGTCGACCAGCCGGAGCAGTTCGCGGCGAGCCGCCGCCGGACCATCGGCGACGAGCGCCGCCGGGACCGCTCCCTTGCGGCATCCGGTCAACGCCCAGGCGTGACCAGCGAGGGTGTCGGCGACGTCGTCGAATGCGAACTGCGGGGCACCCTTCTCCCCGGCGAGATGCCCATTGCTGAGTACCCGTGACAGCCGGGCGTACCCGGTGGGACCGTCGGCGAGCACGAGCAGGTGCGTGCCGGATGGATCGGGGGCGTGAGAGTCGGGGACCATCCCGGTGTCGATCTGACGGTCGGTGTCGCGTTCGGATCGGGCAACCGACCGGTCGAGTGGCGACAGACCGATCTCGGTGCCGAACACCGTCGGCAGGCCGACCGCTTTGGCGGCCTCGGCGAAGCGGACCACGCCGTAGAACCCGTCGTGATCGGTGATCGCCAGCGCCTCCAGTCCGAGCCTGGCGGCCTCGGTCGCCAGTTCCTCGGGGTGCGATGCCCCGTCGAGGAACGAGAAGTTCGAGTGGCAGTGCAGCTCGGCGTACGGAATCGTCGGCGGGCGGTGCTCCGGTCGCGAGCCCAGATCGGTGGGGGCTTCGAACGGTTGGCGCTTGCGACTCCACGCCGGGCCGTCACCACCCGAGTTCCACGACGGGCTCCCCGGGGCGCGTCCGTCTCGTCCCGTCGATCGCCCTGAGAGGGTTGCTTCCAGTTCGCTCCATGACCAGGACGGGTTGTTGAACCCCACCCACCCAGTATCGAACACACGTTCCCACCCCCGCAACCCGAACCCGCCCAAACCCCCGAAATTCTCCTGCAGGTGCGCGCTCAGCGCGCACTGCCAGGAGAATTTCGGGGGTTTGGGACCAAGGTCCCTGGTTGGGGAGCAGCGCGGACAGCACGCTCATCACAAGACCTACCTACTGGTCGGTAGACGACCCACCCCGCCTCTCCACCGACTGAGGACCACATGCCAGCAGCCGCCACCGTCCACCCCCACGGCACCGAGACAGCCACGACTCCCACCGGACTCCAACCCGTGCTGGCCGTCATCCCCGAGCACTGCTACGAGCGATCGACGATTCGTGGGCTCGGACTGTTCGCTGCGCGACGTCGTCATCTTCGCCCTGGCGACGTGGGGACTGCTGTCGACCGACAACCCGCTGCTGCTCGTTCCACTCTGGCTGCTCAGCGGGGTCATGGTCGCCGGCCTGTTCGTGATCGGCCACGACGCCGCCCACAACGCGCTGTTCGACTCCCAACGGTCTCAATGCCGTCGTCGCTCGGCTGAGCATGCTGCCGTCGCTGCACGCCGTCGAGGTGTGGGTGTTCGGCCACAACCGCGTCCATCACGGCCACACCCTGCGCCAGGGAATGGACTTCGTCTGGCACCCGCTCACCGTCGAGCAGTACGAGCAACTCGGACGGTTCGCCAAGCTCCGCCACAAGGTCGAATGGGGACCGTTCGGGGCCGGCGCCTACTACCTGCGCGAGGTGTGGTGGAACAAGATGGTGCGCTTCACGCCACCACCCCGATGGGCACGCCAGATGCGTCGCGACCAGGCCCTCGTCGCGTTCTACGCCATCGGCACGTTGGTCGCACTCGTCGCCGTCGACGGAGTCGGCGGGGTCTGGCAGTGGGTCAAGGTCGTCGTGATTCCGTTCCTGCTCTTCTGCCAGGCGATCGGCTGGGTGGTCCACGTGCACCACATCGCACCGGACATCCGGTGGTGGCCCCGTCGGGAATGGAACCGGTTCCGCGGCCAGGTCGAGGGCACCACGATCCTGTGGGGGCCACCGGGTTGGGAGCTCTTCTTCCACTGGATCATGGTCCACATCCCCCACCACGTCGACATGCAGATCCCGTGCTACCGGCTCACCGAAGCGGCGCGGGCCATCGCCGATGCGTTCCCCGACGAGGTCGTCGAACAGCCGATCAGGATCCGCGACTACCTCCGCTCGACGAAGGCGTGCAAGCTCCACGACTTCGACACCGGCACCTGGCACACCTACTCCCACTGCTGAAATTCTCCCGTAGGTGCGCGCCCAGCGCGCACTGCCAGGAGAATTTCGGGGTTGCGGGGGCTGCGGGGGTTGCGGGTGCTGCACGGGCGTCAGCGCAGCGCGAGCAGGATGCCGCGCAGGCCGGGGTCGGCGCGCTCGATCGCCGCATCCCAGCTGAACCAGCCGATCTGCTGGCTCTCGCCCTCCGGTGGGGCCGGGTCGGCGTCTTCCGCCGTCGATGAGATAGCGCAGGTCGAGATGCGTGTGGCCGCGCCCGCCGTCGTGCACGTCGACATGGATCAGCTCGGGAACGCCGAAATCGTCGACGGGCCCGGCGAAGTGGACGTCGAGGCCGGTCTCCTCACGACTCTCGCGCAGCGCCGCGTCCCACGGGGTCTCACCGGGATCGATGTGACCACCCGGCTGCAGCCAGATGCCGAGCCGCTTGTGTTCGAGGAGCACCACGCCGCGTGGGCCGACCACGATGCCGGATCCGGTCACATGGACGACGTCGACGTCCTGATCGAGCGGGGCCGCCAGCTGGTCGAATGCGGCCAGGAACGCCACGACCGAGTCGGCCTCGCGCTGATCGACCGGCACCCTGGCCGCAACGTCTGATCGGATGCGCTGGCGGAGTTCGTCCTGGTGCGGCTGCATCGCTCCGGTGTAGCAGTCGCACACACGAATGACACGCGTGTGATTTCTTTCGATTTCTTCTTGAGTTCGTCAGTTTCCTGCCGATACCACCACCAGGACACGAAGATCGGCCTGACCTGGCCGACCGAACCGGCGGGACAACAACATGGACAACGACACCAACATCGCACCTCGCATCCTGATCGCAGTCGACGACCCCGATCTGCGTCGGACCAGCGTGGCTGGCCTACGGGCGGCCGGCTTCAGCGTCAGCGCCCCGACCGACGGCGAAGCGGCGATCATGTTGGCCGAGTCGTTCTCCCCCGACGTGTTGATCGTCTGCTCCCACCTTCGTGCACCCGATGGCCGTCCCCTCTACGAGCGCCTGCGCGAGTCCAGCGAGCAGTACCTGCTCTGCATCACCGACGAAGGCGCCCACCGGGCCCGTGCCGCCGTGCTCCACTCGGGCGCCGACGACGCCGTGTCGATGCCGGTGCTGCCCGAGGAACTCTCGGCTCGTTGCCACGCCCTCCTGCGCCGCCCCCGTCAGATGCAGAGCCGCGTCGACAGCCCCTCGACCTCGGTACTGAACCTCGGCCCGCTGACCATCGATCTCGGTCGGCGAGAAGTACGCATCGTCGACGAGGAAGTCGCGACCACCCGCATCGAGTTCTCGCTGCTCGAACAGCTCTGCCGTCGACCGGCCGAGGTCTGCACCCGCGAAGACCTCCTCGATGCCGTGTGGGGCCCGACATGGGTCGGTGACAACCACGTCGTCGACGTCCATCTGTCGAACCTGCGCCGCAAGCTCGACAAGGCCGGCCCCGACTACAAGGTGATCCACACCGTTCGCGGCGTGGGGTTCCGGCTGGCGAACGACGTGACCGACCAGTTCGAGATCTCCAACGCCTTCGACCTCGCCGCAGTCGGCTGATCTGTTCCCCGCGGTGTCTGACACCACGGGAACGGTTCAGTCGTAGCGGGCGCTGATCCACCAGCGTTGGTGTTCGGCGACGACGAGATAGCCGTCGTGGTCGTCGGTGATCACCTGGAACCGAGCCAGGCGTCGATGACGTTCGGGCTCCCACCAACGCTCCTCGATCGGCCACGGACCCGCCCACGCGACGATCGGTCGTGGCCTGCCTCGGCGCCACCCTGATGCGTCGTCGCCGGTCAACAGTCGCAACAGCGCCGGGCGCGCCGACACCATCCCGCGACCGTTGACCCGCAGCGCCTCACCGTGTTCGTCGAGCACCTCGACCGGGTGAGGATCGGCGAACACCGTCGCCGGCGACGGCGACGGGAGCGCGCCGGGCCACGGCCCCATCGGCCCGCTCCCCGTCCCCGCCTTCGATCCGGCCCGGTGATCGAGGTCGACCATCGTGGCCGGCACCCATTCGTAACGGTCGGCCGGGAGACGTCCGCCTCGCCACACCGGCACGGTCACCGCATCTTGCGATGTCAGGGTGGACAATCGGGCGATCGCCCGCGCCGCTCGCCGATCGGCTTCGGTCTGGCCACCCCACAGGCCGAGCTGGCTGCCCTCGTCGGCACGCACCTCGTCAGGCGTCAGACGAACCAGGGCGATGCCACCGGTCAGCTCCTGGTCGCTCCCCCGCGGCAGGCCGATCCAGGCATCGAGCTGCCAGCGGACCCGTTCGACCATCGCCGACGCCGTGAGCCCCGCCGACCGGTACCACGACCGCTCCGACCGTTCGCCGTGCTCCGATTCCAACAGCACCACCAGGCGGGTGCAGACCCGACCATCGGCGCCGAGCTGACCGGCCAGTTCGTCGGCCAACTGTTTGGCGACGAACACCACGGCACTCGACTGCGCGGCGGGATCGTCGAGCACCTGATCGAGGCGCCGCTCGGGGGCGGGGTCGGTGGTGCTCGACGGGCGGGTGTCGGCACCCGACGCCAACCGGTGCGCGTGCACCCCGACGTGACCGAACCGCCCGAGCACGTCGACGGCGCTCAACGCCGCGAGGTCACCGAGACGCCGGAGGCCGAGGCGGGCGAACAGTTCGATCAGCTCGGGATCGGACTCGCCCAGTGTCTGCAGCCAGCCGATCGGGAGTTCGGCACAGAACGCCGGCGACTCCCCCGCCTCGACGATCACCGGGTGGCCCTGACGCACCGCCAGCCGCGCCGCGATGCTCGATGCAAATCGTCCGTCGGCGATCCCCACACCGGGGACCACGGATGTGGTGCCGGCTCTCCCGACCTCGTCCAAACGGTCGGCCAACATCGCATCACCACCGAAGTAGCGCGACGGTCCGAGCGCCCGCAGGGTGATCCATCCCGGTTCGACGACGTCGAGACGCGGCGAGATCTCGGCGATGGCACGGACCATCGGCTCGAACTCGCGAGCATCACGGTCGCCATCGTGGTCGATCAGGGTGATGTGCGGGCAACGTCGCTGAGCCTGACGGCGGCGCTGGCCGACGACGACTCCCTCGCTCGCGGCAGCAGCGGTACGCGCCACGACCCGGTTCGCGAACATGACTGCTGCCGGGGCATCGGCAGGGAACCCCGCCGCGGCCACCGGCCAGTCGGGGAACCACAACGACACGATTCGTGGAGGAGTGTCCATGTTCTCGATCGGATCTCGGTCGGTGCTCGGTCAGGCCGAGATGGCGAGCTGACAGCTGCGGCGGCCGGGAAGGCGCCGACCAGAGGCCTGGACCACCACGCGACGTTCACGAAGATGCCCATGTCCCTCACCGAGCCCCGTCCACTGCGGCTCGCCGGTGTGGAGCACGCCGTCGCACGCCATCGCGCCGGGGTCGCCCAACACGATCGTGACCACGTCACGCTGACGCAGGCGCACGGCGAGTTTGCGGCTGCCGGCTGCAGCCAGCTCGCTCGGCACTCGCACGAGCAGTACGTCGAAGCCGTCGGCGGCAGCGGCCACCACCTCGACCCAGCGGGCCTGGTCGCCGCCGGTCTCGATGGCCACGATCCGCTCCAGTGGCACACCGAGTTCGCTGGCGGCGTCGAGCCCGATCGTCGGCAGGTCGACCACGGCCATCCACGCCCCGGCGGTGACGGCGGCTGCAACCAGCGCAAGCGCCGTCGAGGTTGCCGCCGGGCCCTGACAGGCAACCGTCCTGCCCCGCACGAGCCCTCCCTCGGCGAACAATCCGGCGAGTTCGTCGCCCACCGGCATCGTACGTTCGCGGGCCAGCACCACGGGTGCCACTCGTTCGGTCAGTGCAGCCAAGTCGACAGCCAGGTCCATCCCGCCACCCTAGCGAACACACGTTCGCTCCACCACCGGTCGCTCCGGACCCGACCTGACCGACCCGCCCAGCCCCGACAGCGTCAGCCGGACGAGGTATGGCGGGTGAGTACCGCGTCCATCTCGAGGCCGGACGCGGCGTAGGCGTCCGCGCCCAGCGTTCGGGCATGGTCGTGGTCGGTGACGGCCCGACCACCGACCACGACCAACACCGCGGGATCCGCGGCGTGAGCGGCCGCGCACGCGTCGGCGAGCGATGCGAGGTTGTCGGACGACATCACCGACAACCCGACCGCCAGGAGATCCGGCGTCTTGCTGATCACATGAACGAGCGATTCGGTCGGCACGTCGACGCCGAAGTCCGACACGTCCCAACCCCGCAACCGCAGGAGATCGCCGAGCATCGCCACCGGAAGCGCGTGGAACTCCCCGGCCGGCGCACCGAGCGCCACCACGCCGCGCGATCGGCCACGTCGACCGAATCGTGGGCCGATCCGACCGATGATGCGCATGGCAATACCCGTCGCACGATGCTCGATCGAGATGTCGAGTTCACCCGCTGCCCATCGCTCGCCGATCGCCACCATCGCCGGAGTCAGCACGTCGAGATAGATCTCGTCCAGATCCGCGCCCGACGCCATCGCCGCCTCGATCACGCTCCACGACCCCGGCGCGTCACCGGCGACCAGACGCGATTCGAGCCGACTCGCCCACGGTGCTCGACGATTGCGCGGACCACCCTTGCCGGACGGTCCGACGGTTGCCGCGGCGACCCTTGCATTCTCACGGAAGCGGTCGACTGCCGAACGCTGCACCTGCCACACCCCGCCCGTCTTCGACGCCTCCATCACCCCGAGACGCACGTATCGATACGCGGTCATGTAGTGAACGCCGAGCTCATCGGCGGCTTCTTGGAGTGTGAGTACGGCGTCGGTCATCTGGGCACCAGCCTGCGCCGGCCGCCCGACGCTAGAGGGACAACCCTGGTCCACGCCGCATCCTGCTCCCGAAAGCGTGGTGTGCGTATCGGTCAGCTGAAACGGGTCAGCCGTTCCGATCAGCTGTTCTTGGCGTTCCAGCGCTCGCGCGCCGAACGGCTGCGATCGAGAAGATGGCCCGGAACCCGTTTTGCGGCCTCCGACAGCTCGCCGGTCGCACCATCGCTGCTGCCACTCGGCGCAGCGGGCGCATCCTGCTCGGGCTGCAGGTCCTCGAACGACGGCGGCACGACACCTGGCTTCCAGTACTGGTACAGGTCGCGCACCACATCGGACAGGCCGGTGGCCTCGTGGCCCTTCGCCAGGTCGACGGTGATGATGTTGGCGTACACGTGCACCGCATCGACCTGGCCGGTGGCGAACATGCGCCGGGCCAGCTCGTCGGACGGGGTGTTGCCCCAGGCGTCGTCGACGGATCCGAAGTGCTCGTGCCCCATGCCCGACAGGGTGCGATTGATCTCGAACCGCACGACTCCGCGTGACGAACTCGGCTTCTCGGTGACGGCGACCAGCTGACCCATGAAGTCCCAAAGCTAGCGCCCCGGCCTGCCACTCAACCCCATCCGTCGGGTCGCCGACGGACCGGGTTGGTGTTTCAAGATTTCGTCAAGGCAGCGGCGAGCACCGCGGGGAACTCGTCGGGCGTGGCCGACATCACGGTCGCCCCCAGTGCGGCCAGCGCGGCGGCGTGGGCGTGATCGTGAGCCGGTGTTCCTTCGTCGCTGAGCGCAAGCAGCACGACCACCTGGGCGCCGGCGCCGATCAGGTCACCGACCCGACGATGCATGAGTTCGGCATTGCCGCCCTCGAACAGGTCGCTCACGAGGAACACGACGCTGTCGCGGGGCCGACCGACGAGTTGTCGGCAGTAGCCCAACGCATTCGCGATGTCGGTGCCACCCCCGAGCTGCACACCGAACAGCACCTCGACCGGATCGTGCAGGAATGCGGTGAGGTCGGTGACCGACGTGTCGAACGCGATGAACGAGGTGCGCAGCGCAGGGATCTGCGCGAGGACCCCGCCGAAGAGGGATGCGTAGACGACGCTGTCGGCCATCGAACCCGACTGGTCGACCGCGATCACCACGTCGCGGGCCAGGCTGCGCTGGCGGCGCCCGTGGCCGACGAGGCGTTCGGGCACGAGTGTGCGGTGCTCGGGAATCCAGTGACGCAGGTTGGCCGAGATCGTCATCGGCCAGTCGATGTCGCCGGGGCGCGGTCGACGCGTCCGCGCCGAACGGGCGAGCGCGCCACGTACCGCCTGGCGGGTCTGGTCGGTGAGACGTCGCTCGAGGTCGTCGAGCACCTTGGCGATCACCTGGCGGGCGGTCGCCCTGGTCTCGTCGGGCAGGTGCCGATTGAGTTCGACGAGGAGGGTGACGAGGTGGATGTCGGGTTCGAGGCCCTGGAGCAATTCGGGTTCGAGGAGCAGTTGGCGGAGATCGAGGCGCTCGACGGCGTCGCGCTGGAGGATCTGGACCACCGGTGTCGGGAAGTAGCGGCGGATGTCGCCGAGCCACCGCACGACACCGGGCTTCGAGCGACCGAGCCCGCCCGACCGCCCGGCGCTCCGTCGCGATCCGTCCGGGCCGCCCTCACGATCGTCGCGGTCGTAGAGCGCGCCGAGCGCTGCATCGATTCGGACGTCGTCGCCGTGGAGGCCACCAACCGATCCGTGATCGCCCTCCTTGCCCCCCGCCGCCTCGGCCTGTGCAAGAGCGTCATCGCCGGCAGGACCGAGGAGGAGCCGCCAGCGACGGCGGCGCTCGGCCTCCGAGACGCGGAACGAAGCACTCACGGCACCAGCTCCACCGCTGCGTCCGGCAGACCAAGCATGTGACGAACCGTCACCAGCGCACTCGCCGAACGGGTCGCGTCGACGTCGACACCGAACCCGGTCGTCCGCTCGACGCCGAGACCCATCAGCACCATCATCAACTGGCGTCGCTCGGCGGCCTCGAACGCGCCGAATGTCCGGCGCAGCAGGGCGATGACGGCATCGAACGCGTCGATCGGGAGCGACGACACCCACCCGTCGAGCACGCCGAGGAGTTCCGCGTCGTGCACGAGAACCGAGCCCGAGCCGGCGAGGAATCCCTCGACGAACGCCGCGCCGCGAGCGGGTGGCGTTCCGCCGGACAATGCCTGCGACAACCGGCGCTGCACCGAGACGGCCGTCCAACTCCCCGAGTCGTGCAGCAACCGGGTCGCTCGTCCCTGCACGAGCCCGTGGCCGGCGCCCGTGGTGAGCTCGACGAGCACGGCGGGCAACGCCGAGCGGCGAGCCGGATGATCGAGAACGGCGAGCGCCCCCTGGAAGGCGCTCAGACGTTCGGTCATCACGGCGGCCGCGTCGTCGTCGAGCGACCGGGTGGCGGCACGCACGCCGGCGAGGATCCGCACGACGATGCCGTCGACGACCCGACGAAGCGACTCGGCGTCGGTCCCGCGGACATCGCCGTAGCGGAGCGCCGAGGCCAGGGCCGGCATGGCGTCGAGCAGCTGGCCGACATCGGGGTCGGTCGCCGCCACCCGGGCCAGTCGATCCACGCTCGGCTCGACGGCATCGGGAAGTTCGGAGAACAAGGCCTGCTCGACCACGCCGACGAGCTCGGCGATCCCCGTTGCGACCGTCGCTCGTTCGACGAGGCGAGCCGTGGCGGCCGATTCGAGGGTGGTGCCGTACCCCGCACGCTCGATCAACCGCACCGACAGGTCGGGATCCCAGCGGACCTCCCACGTCTCGCGGAACGTGCCGGAGGAACCTCGGCCTTCGACCGCGACGCCCCATCCGATCCCGAGGGCCACGAGCCGGTGGAGCAGATGCGACTTGCGGCGACCGATCGGTGTGCGCAGATCGACCTCGACCGTGCGCACCTCGGCGCTCATCGGGATCCGGGCCGACTTCTGGAGCTTGGCGACGTCGCGGGCGAGCGGAACCTGCGGTGCCGCGTCGGGGACCTCACCGATGGCATGGCCGATCACGAGATCGCGCCGGACGACGTCGAGCGCGCCGGTCACCGCATCGGCGGCATCGAGGACCTCGGCGAGGCCCGCCCGTGGGCGACCACGCATCGCCGCCAACGTGGTGGCCAGGCGCGTGCCGGCGATCAGCTCGTCCGGCGACGCTGCGCCACCGCGGTCGCGCACGAGACGGGCAGCGTCGACGAAGAAGCGGACCACCCCCTGCTCGCCCGGGTGATCGAACACGTGGTGATACCAACCCGGGCTGTCGACCCCCGCGCCGTAGCCCGAGCGGGCCGTGAGTCGCTCATGGGTCCACGGCACCCAGGCGACCGCCACCTTGACCTTCGGCATTCCACGCAACGTGGCGGCGTCGACCGACGCGTTCGGGACCGCGTCCGAACCGGGCACCGTCGCGTCGAGGTCGAGCGCCGGCACGTGCCATGCGCCGCAGATCACGACGATGTGCTCGTGACCTGCCCGCCGTGCGGCACGGATCGCTCGCCGCATGTGGGCTTCGCGTTGGATCTCCGCCGGCGCCGGAACGAAGCCTCGGCGGGCAACGGCCATCGCTTCGGCAACAGCATCGAACGCCGGTGCTGCGTCGCCGCGATGCTCGATGACGTCCTCCCACCAGCGTTCAGGGTCGGGGTCACCGGCGGCCGCGGCGAGGTCGCGGATCGGATCGGGTGGCGGCGGCTCACTCACCAGGTCCGGCGGCGCATCGGCGGGCCGGGCGAGCGTCACCGCGAGCGGGAGGTCGATGGCATGAACCGGGACCTCGTTCGCGTTCGCCCAGGCGATCGCCTGCCATTCGGGGCTGAACGACGCCAGCGGAGCGAAGGCCGCGCGGGCGGGTTCGGCGACGACGTAACCGAGGAGAGCCACCGGTGGAACGAGACCGGTGTCGCCGATCCATCGCACCACCGGCTCGACGTCGGCAGGGAGCTCGACGAGCACCACGTCGGGTCGCACGTCGTCGAGCACGGTGAGCACCGAACGCGCCGAGCCCGGGCCGTGATGACGGATCCCGAGCAGGTGCAAGGTCATCGGCTCACGAATCGAGCGCGCGGCACGCTTCGTAGAAGTCGTCCCATCCGGCGCGGTCGCGGACGACGGCCTCGAGATACTCCCGCCAGGCGACACCGTCGTGGACCGGATCGCTCACCACCGCGCCCACGATGCCGGCGGCGACGTCGGAGGGTCGGAGCTGCCCGTCGCCGAAGTGGGCGGCGAGCGCGATCCCGTTGGTGACGACCGAGATCGCCTCGGCCGTCGACAGCGTGCCGGTCGGCACCTTGAGACTCGTCCGCTCGTCCTCCGTCAGGCCCGAACGCAGCTCGCGGAACACCGTCACGACGCGGCGGATCTCGTCGGCCGCCGCCGGTACCTCCGGGAGCGCGAGCGCCACGCCGAGTTCGTCGACTCGACGACGCACGATGTCGATCTCCTCGTCGGCGGTGGCGGGGAGCGGGAGGACCACCGTGTTGAACCGCCGCCGCAGCGCACTCGAGAGATCGTTGACACCGCGATCACGGTCGTTGGCGGTGGCGATGACGTTGAACCCGCGAATCGCCGCGATCTCCGTATCGAGTTCGGGCACGGGGAGCACCTTCTCCGACAGCACCGTCACCAGTGCGTCCTGGACCTCGGCCGGCATGCGGGTGAGTTCCTCGACGCGCACGATCGCTCCGCGCTCCATGCCGCGGTACACCGGACCCGGCACCAGAGCCGCCGTGCTCGGGCCCTCGGCGAGCAGGCGCGCATAGTTCCATCCGTAGCGCAGGGTCTCCTCGGTGGTGCCGGCTGTTCCCTGCACGAGCAGCGTCGAGTCGCCGCTGATCGCTGCCGCGAGATGCTCGCTCACCCAGGTCTTCGCGGTGCCAGGCACGCCGAGCAGCAGGAGGGCTCGGTCGGTGGCGAGCGTGGCGACGGCGATCTCGACCAGGCGCTGCTGGCCGACGTACTTCGGCACGATCGTCGTGCCGTCGCTCAGCTCACCGCCCAGCAGGTAGCGCACCACGGCCCACGGCGACAGCTTCCAGCCCGGCGGCCGTTCCCGGTCGTCGAGCGCGGCGAGCGCGGCGAGTTCGTGCGCGTACTGATCCTCGGCGTGCGGGCGCAGCACCTCGCCCACCGGGTCGGGTCCGGCGTTCGACGCGGTCGATGTGGGGCTCATCGGTGCCGACGCTACCGATCGCGAGCTGTCGTGGTCTTGCTGCCCTCCCACCTCAGGCGGCCCTGATCGTCGGTGGTCCGGTGGATCGGATGGTGCCGTCCGGGAGGCGAAGGGTGAGTCGTCGATCAGGGCCGAGTTCGACGATCCAGCCGTCGTGGTGGATCCTGCCGTGGTGTCGGGTGCAAGTCGGGATCAGATTGTCGAGGTCGGTGCGGCCCCCGTTGCGCCACCAGACCACGTGATGAAGCTCGCAGCGGTCGTATCCGACGTTGCAGCCCGGAATCGCACAACAGCGGTAGAGGCCGCGAAGTGCACGGCGCTGCGCCCGGTTGGCGAGGCGGGTCGCCCGGCCGAGGTTCAACTCGCCCGGTGCGTGCAGCACGACACCGTTGCGAACCACCACGGCGTGCACATCGGCATCGCCGGCGAGTTCGGCCAGCACGCGCGCCGGAATCTCGACCGGGATCGACCACTGCGCGACTGGCCCGACCCGGTCAGTTGCGTCAGCATCGACCACGACCAGATACTCCGCCCGCCCCGGCGTCGAACCTCCGGCACCGTCGAGCAACCGGGTCAGGGCGTGCGCGGCGAGGAACTGCTGCTTCTCGATCGCATCGTCCGGACACCCCGGCGGGGTCGCCTCCGCGAACAGTGCCTCCACCGCCGAGTGCAGCTTCGCGTCGAGACGAACACCGGTCACCGGATCGAACCGGCCCCGAAGGTTCCACATCCCGTCATCGTCGACCCACGACCGCAACCGGGTCGCCCGCCGCTGACGCTCGAGACGATCCATGCCGTCGCCGGACTCGATCCGCGTGACCTCCAGCGCAACCCGCTTCGCGAACTGCTCCACCGTCGACGCACCCGCTACATCCGCCAGCGCATCGGCGCGGTCCAACAACTCGCGCCGCCGCGCCTCTGGCAGCTTGCGCGCGGCGCGGGTGACTGCATCGATGTGTCCGGCCGTCGTCGCTCCCTCACCCAACACCTCGGCCAGGCGCGGTGTTGCTTCGAGCGTCTGCTGCGCGCTCGCGAGCCCTGTGCGCCGCTGCGATCGAGGTGCGATCGACCTCGGCAATCGTCGCTTCGGGGAACGACGACCGCGCCGCCAACTTGCCGACCAACACGCCCCGCCGAGCCTCCACCCAGCCGGTCAACTCGCGGGCCGCCACCAACGCCGCCTCGACCGCCGCAAGCTCCGCGTCCGGGTCGCAACACGCCGCATCGATGCGTTCGGCCCGCTCTGCGATCGCCGTTCGATCCATACGTCCAACAGTAGAGAGGGGGTGTCACAGGGTTGGGGGCCGCGGAACGTGTCAATGGGTTTGAGACAGGTTTTGGTTGGGTGGGTTGATCCAGGTGATGTTGGGGACTTGGGGTGCGGTGGGTGGTCGGTGGAAGCGGTGGGGTTCGAGGGTGTAGGCGTGGTCGAGGACGGCTTGGCGGTGGGCTCGGATGGCGTGGTGGTGGCCGTGGTGGACGCTGGCTGGGGTGTGGTAGCCGATGCCGGAGTGGCGGTGGTGGTGGTTGTAGTCGTTGAAGAACTGGTCGGTGAAGGTGCGGGCGTGGGCGAGGCTGGCGAAGTGGGTCGGGAATCGTGGTGAGTGCTTGAGGGTCTTGAACTGGGCTTCGGAGTAGGGGTTGTCGTTGGAGACATGTGGTCTCGAGTGGGATCGGGTGACGCCGAGGTCGGCGAGGAGCTGGGCGACGGTCTTGGAGGTCATCGAGCTGCCTCGGTCGGCGTGCAGGGTGAGTTGGCCGTTGGCGATGTGTTCGGCGGTCGGCGCAGGCGGCGATGAGTTCGTCGGCGAGCCGGTCGGATTCGCGTGGGGCGACGAGCCAGCCCACGGCGTAGCGGGAGTAGACGTCCAAGATGACGTAGAGGTGGAACCAGGTCCATTTGTGGGGGCCGGCGAGTTTGGTGATGTCCCAGGACCACACCTGGTTCGGTCCGTCGGCCATCAGCTCGGGTTTGACGTGGGCGGGGTGGCGGGCTTGGCTTCGGCGTTCGCGGATCTGGTGTCGTGACCGCAGGATCCGATACATCGTCGACACCGATGCCAGGTAGCGGCCTTCGTCGAGCAGGGTCGCCCAGATCTGGGCGGGGGCTTGGTCGCAGAACCGTTCGGTGTTCAACACGTCGACGATCTCGTCGACTTGGGCGTCGGTGAACGCCCGGTGCGATCGGGGTCGTGGGGTTGGTGGCCCGTGCAGCGGTGGGGTGCGGTGATGTCGGTAGTGGCTGGCACGGGATCGGCCCAGTGCCTTGCAGGCTTTGGCCCGCGAGATCGATGCTGCCACGAGGGTCTCGACGGCGGTGTCGATGATGTTGTCTACGTCTCGTCGGTGTCCGCGCTCTTGGAGAGCTCTTCCAAGAGCGCTTGCACTTTTCCCTGGACCTCGATGATCGTTTCGGCCTTCGCCAACTTCAGTTTCAATCGTTCGTTCTCAGCGCGGAGCCGTTGAACTTCGGACCGTGACGGGATCCCGCGGCCGCCTTCGGAGGCGCGTCCTTCGGTCACCACGAGGGTGCCTTCGCGGTGCTGACGCCGCCAGTCTGAGATGAGCGACGAATACAGCCCTTCGCGTCGCAGCAGCCCACCGCGTTCGCCGGGCTCGGAATACGAGTCGTACTCGGCCAGGATCGACAGCTTGTAGTCGGCGGGAAAGATCCGTCGTATCGGACGCTCACCGCGTGGCGATTTCGGGGACCGCAACGACTTGCGTGGAACCACATCTGGCTCAGTCTTGCCGACCCGCACCGGGCTCTGCCTCGCCGCCTTCGACCCCATCACACACTCCGATCAATCAGACACCAAAGTTGTCTCACCGATCATGGACACAAAGGGCCGAGTTGGCAGGACCCGCCAGAGCAGGTCGACGATTGTCACTACCATCGCAGCGTGGTCGAGGTCGTGTTCGCGAAGGCATTCCGCCGGCACGTCGAATGTCCGGACGCGGTCGTCCCCGGTTCGTCGGTACGTGAGGTCCTCGATGCCTATTTCGGCGATCACCCGCCGGTGCGTGGGTACGTGCTCGACGATGCCGGCGCGTCCGCAAGCATGTCGCCGTGTTCCACAACGACGACGCGATCAGCGATCGTGTCACCCTCGGCGACCCGGTCGTCGCCGGCGACCGGATCCACGTGTTCCAGGCACTCTCGGGAGGCTGAACCATGACCATCACCGCACTCGTGGGCACCCGCAAGGGGCTGTTCACCGTCACCATCGACAACGAGGTCGTGGCCCTGTCGGCGCCGGCCTTCGTCGGTTCACCGGTCACGAATGCGATCCGAGATCCACGTGACGGCGCGCTCTACGCATCGCTCGATCACGGCCACTTCGGCGTCCACCTCCACCGCAGCGACGACGACGGCGTCACGTGGGTCGAGATCGCCGCGCCCGAGTACCCGTCCAAACCGCCCGGGCTGTCCGAGATCAATCCGATGTCGCAGCAGGAACGATCGTGGACCACGCAGCTCGGCTGGATCATCGAGCCGGGGCATGCCGACGAGCCAGGTGTGCTCTGGTGCGGCACGATCCCGGGAGGTCTGTTCCGGTCGGACGATCGCGGCGGGTCATGGCGGCTGGTCGAGTCGCTCTGGAACCTGCCGGCACGCCAGAAGTGGTTCGGTGGTGGCTACGACGAGGCCGGCGTGCATTCGATCTGCGTCGATCCACGCGGACCGGGTCGATTGGTGGTCGGCGTGTCGTGTGGCGGGGCGTGGCGCACCGACGACGGCGGCGAGACCTGGGTCGTCGCTGCTCACGGCATGCGATCCGACTTCGTGCCACCGGATCTCGCCGACGATCCCGACACTCAGGACCCGCATCGAATCGTCCGCTGTCCGGCCGCTGCGGACTCGCTGTGGACACAGCATCACTGCGGCATCTTCCGATCGGTCGACAACGGCGACTCGTGGACCGAGATCCTCGAGGCCGGACCGTCGACGTTCGGGTTCGCTGTCGCGGTGCATCCCGACGATCCCGAGACTGCGTGGTTCGTCCCGGCGATCAGCGACGAGGTCCGAGTGCCGGTCGACGGACGGCTCGTCGTGACCCGCACCCGCGACGGCGGTGCCACGTTCGACGTGCTGACCGACGGCCTTCCGCAACGCGACGCCTACGACCTCGTCTATCGCCACGCCCTCGACATCGACGCCACCGGCGAACACCTGCTGATGGGTTCGACGACCGGATCGCTCTGGTCGACCGGCGACGGCGGCGACTCGTGGCAACAGATCTCCGCCAACCTCCCCCCGATCGCGTCGGTGCACTTCATCTGACACACCATCGAGACGACCAGCGATGAGCCAACGGCCAACATGTGGTTCGTTCGCTCATCGCCAGGTGGGGAAACCCGTCACCGGGAGAGTTCGTCGAGCATGCGATGGCGGGTGATGGCGAGGTCGGCGAGCACCGAGGCGAGGCCGTACCCCGGCGCAGCCTGACCGATCGATCCGAGCGCCGAGGCGATCGACGCCAGCGCATCCGGTCGGACCCGGGCGAGGAGGTTCACCACCACGGCGCGATGGGCGGCACCGAGTTCGGCGGTGCCGATCAGGTCCGGCGAGTGCGGCGGCCGATTCGGACCCGGGCAAGGTGAGCAACGGAACCAGACCAGGCGCGATCGGGAGCTCGGGGAGTTCGCCGAGCGACTCCGGATCGACGGCGTGATGGGTCGACCGTGCGGCGAGTTCCGGAACATGGCCGACCAGCCACGAGGCGAGTGGTCCACACGCCACCTCGGCGCGCGCTCGCCGCAGCGGATCGCTCCGGTGGCGCTGCAGGATTGCCGGTACGAGCTCTGGTGCGACCCGCCAGCCGTTGACGATCAGGGTGAGCATCCACTCGTCCTCGAGGACGGGCCACGAGACCGTGATGTGGTGCCAGCGTTCGATGGCCGCCGGGATGCACACCGGGCGTTCGTCGACGTCGGGCCCCTGGAGCCGGGCGACTGGTGGGCCTGGGAGCACGCCGGCGCGCCGGATCGCAGTGCACGCAGCCACCTGGGCCAGCATCCGCTCCGACGGAGCAGGGCGCAATGCGTCGGCCACCACATCGGCGAGTGGGCCGACCGGCACAGGCGGATCACGCCGATCGGTGCCCAGCATCGAGGTGGTCACCAGCTCGCGCCAGTGATCGGCCATCGTCATCTCACCCACCGTCCCAGATGGTTTGCGTGACGGTTTGGTTGGGACGGCCCAACGGAACTGCAACGCAAACCGCTCTTGGGGTGGGGGTTTGGGTGGGGGTGGTCATGCGGCGCTCACGAAGGAGTCGTCGGCACGGGGGCCGATGTCGATGGAGCGGTCGGGGAGGTGGATCGTCAGCGGCACGAGCCCGTGCGGTGTCCATTCGGCGGTCACGTCGACCGGTTCTCCCGCCGAGACGGCGAGGAGCGTGTCCATCGAGCGACCGGGCAGCAGCGGGAGGCTGCCGGTGTCGTCGGTCAGGACCCAGCCGGAGCCCGCGTGCGAGACCGCGGCGCGCACGGTGACGGGCACACGGTCGAGCCACGGTTCGCCGACGAGGATCGAGCCGATCTCGTCACAGGCGCCGGCCACGTCGACCGAAGGCGCGATGGCGCGATCGACTGGTTCGGCGTGACGGATGCCGACCAGCGCCCGCAGTGCCGGACCGGGGTAGCGGTGCAGGTCGGCGTGCACCGACGTCCCCACCTCCAGCGACGTGTCGAGGCTCTGGCGGTACGCAGCGAACGAGAGCACCAGCGCCCAGCGACCCGAGTTCGCGCCACGCAACCAGTGGCGTCGCACCTCGATGCGATCCTCGCGGGTGTCGCTGCGGCCGGCGACGATCCACTCGTCGGTGTCGGGAACGCCACCGAGCACGTCGGCGTGACGCACCTGCCAGCCGACGGTCGTCGCAACGGCATCGGCGAGCGGATCCGGCAGTTCGCCGATCCGCCGCGCCGCCTGCGAGAGCAGGTGCAGCAATCCGAGTTCGGCGAGCACCTCGCCATGCCAATCCGGCGACGCACCGACGAGCCCGGCGAGCCGCCGGATCCGGTTGGCGAGGCTGCCCGCCCGCGCATCGACGAGTCGGGCCGCGAGCTCGTCCCAGGTTCCGTAGCGGGCGAGCGCCGGATCGGCGAGCCCGGTGCGCATGCGGTCGTCGAGCCATCGATCGAGTTCGGCGAGCCCGGCGTACATCCGCTCGACCCGTTCGTCGCGTCCTCGATCGCGGTCCGGCTCATCAGGTGACTCGGGCACCTCGTCGGATGCTGCCGCGGCCGGCTCGGCATCGGGGGACGAATCGACGCCGGGTGACGGATCGGCGGACGGCGCGACGGTGTCGGCCGGCTCTCCGCGCACGACGTCCTGAGTGCGAATCCGTCGACTGATCCACGCCTCGACGGAGGCCGGCGCGACGGTGTCGATGATCTGGCCCTGCGCCCACAGCATCAGCAGTGCCAGCGAGTGCTTGCACGGTCGTCGACGGCTCGGACACGTGCACGAGAACCCGACGCCGACATGGTCGACCATCGTGTCGTAGGGCTCGGCGCCACTCCCCCGGCACACGCCCCACACGGCCCGTTCGTCGGCGCCGGTCGAGCCCCATCGGCTGAGCGAGACGAGTGGTCGGGCGGCCGTCATCGCAGCCGGTGTCGGCGCGATCGCCTCGACCTGCTCGGGTGCCCAGCGGGTCACGTGAAGGAGACGGACCCGATCGGCACCGCAACCGGAACGGCAACCGGTGCGTCGACGGCGTCGGCCGCCGACTTGGCGTGGTAGCTCGACCGGGTCAGCGGACTGGCTTCGACGTGACCGATGCCCAGCGCCTCACCGATCGTCTTCCACCGTGCGAACTCGGCCGGCTCGGCGTAGCGGACGATCGGCAGGTGATGCGAAGTCGGGCGGAGGTACTGGCCGATGGTGACGATGTCGACACCGAGATCGGCGAGATCGGCCAGACACCCGACGATCTCGTCGTCGGTCTCGCCGAGACCGACCATGAACCCGGTCTTCGTGGTGAGCCCCGCGGCCTTCGCTCTGGCGAGGACCGACAACGACCGTGCGTAGCCGGCCGAGGGCCGGACGGCGCGTTGCAGTCGGGCGACCGTCTCGACGTTGTGGTTCAGCACATCGGGCCGCACTCGGAACAGGACGTCGAGCGCGGCGTCGTCGCCCTTGGCGTCGGAGATCAGCGTCTCGACACGAGTTCCCGGGCGCCGCGCTCGGATCGCTTCGACACAGGCAGCGACGTGGGCCATGCCGCCATCGGCGAGATCGTCGCGCGCCACCATCGTCAGCACCGCATGGTCGAGCGCCATCCGATCGATCGCCTCGGCGACGCGTGCAGGTTCGTCTGCTGCCGGTGCCAGCGGCCTGCTGGTGTCGACGAGGCAGAACCCGCACGCCCGCGTGCACCGTTCGCCGAGCACCATGAACGTCGCCGTACCGTCGGCCCAGCAGTCGGACAGGTTCGGGCAGCCGGCATCCTCGCAGACCGTCACCAAGCCGAGTTCACGGATCGTCTTGCGCAAGGTCGTGACACCCTCGCCGAGTTCGACCTTCGGGCGCAGCCACTCGGGCTTGCGGGTCTCGATCGACAACCCCGATGTCACCCCGGCTGCTTCGAGCCGCGCCGCTGCCCGGTCGGACACCAGCTTCACCTGCTCGCCCGGACCCTCGCCTCGCGAGAACGCCGACAGATCGCGACCGTCGGCGGCGTGCTTCCAGGCCACGTCCTGCCGTTCGATCACACCGTCGGCCCAGCGCTCCCCCGCAAGCCGGGCGACGACGTCGACCACGTCGCGCATCGTCGCGTGGATGCCCTCTTCGGCGAGCGACGTGACCGGCTTGTCCGCGATCCCACAGGGCACGATGTGCTCGCGCAGGTACGCCATGTCGGTGGTGACGTTGAGGGCGAACCCGTGCATCGTCCGCCCCCGCGACAGGCGCACCCCGATCGCACAGATCTTGCGGGGCGCCGGACCGTCGACGTCGAGCCAGACCCCCGCGAAGCCGTCGAGCCGTCCGGCGTTCGGCAGGCCCAGCTCGGCGAGCGCATCGATGATCAGGCCTTCGACGTTGCAGACGTGAGACGACGCGCCGAGACGGTTGTCGACGTCGACGATCGGGTACCCGACCAGCTGGCCGGGGCCGTGGTAGGTGATGTCGCCACCGCGCTTCACGGCGACGAGTTCGGCCCCGACGGCCGCAGGCTCGCAGCGAAGATTGACCGACAGGTCGGACCGGGCACCGTGCGTGAACACGTGGGGATGTTCGAGCAGCAACAGGTGCTGACCTGTGCCGTGCTCGAACAACGAGGTCTGGACCGCGAGGGCCTCGCGATAGGGCACCCTGCCCAACCAACGGACCCGGAGCGGGTCGGACACGCGCGGATCGGACACGGTTCCGGGCGAACTCGTCAGAGTTCGGTCGACCAGTCCTTGGTCTCGAGGATCTCCTTGACCCGCTTCAGGAATCCGGCGGCGTAGGCGCCGTCGAACGCCCGATGGTCCCAGCTCATCGCCAGGTTGCCGACCGGATGGATGGCGATCGCCTCGCCGCCGTCGGGTCCGATGGCGACGACGGGCTTGCGCACGATCGCATCGGTCGAGATGATCGCCACCTGCGGCTGGTTGATGATCGGCATGGTGAGCACCGAGCCGGCGGAGCCGTTGTTGGTCAGCGTGAACGTGCCACCCGAGATCTCGTCGGGGCTGAGCTTGCGGGTGCGGGCCCGATCGGCGAGGTCGGAGATCTCGCCGGCGATCGCCGCGAGTCGCTTCGTCTCGGCGTCACGGATGACAGGGGCGAGCAGCCCCTCGTACTCGAGATCGACGGCGATGCCGAGATCGATGTAGTTGTGCACGACGAGGTCGGTTGCTCCCACGCTCGCGTTGAGGTGCGGGAACTCGCGCAGACCGTCGATGACGGCGCGGGCGATGAACGGCAGGTAGGTGAGTCCGAAGCCGTGCGTGGACTTCCACTCGTTCTTGACCTTGTTGCGCACGACGTCGACGTTGGCGAAGTCGACTTCGACCACGCTGAACGCGTGCGGGCTCGTCGCCTTGCTCATCACCATGTGATCGCCGGTCAAGCGGCGGATCTTCGACAATTTCAGCGGCGTGTCACGTCCACCTGCGCTGACCGCAGGAGCCGGAGCAGGCGGAGCAGCAGCGGGGGCCGGAGCAGCAGCCGGCTGAGCCGGAGCAGCAGTCGGCTGAGCCGGAGCGGCCGGGGCAGCAGCGGCCGGCGCCGGCGCGGGCGCGGCGGCCGGTTGGCCTCCGGCGGCGTCGAGGTGATCGAGCACGTCGTCGCGGGTGATCCGGCCGCCGGGGCCGGTGCCGACGATCGCGTCAGGGTCGAGGCCGTTGTCGTTGACCAGGCGACGAACCACCGGTGACAGGAGTCGGTTGTCACCGGCCGCAGCCGTCGCCGGCGACGGCGCCACGGGGGCCGCCGGTGCGACCGGAGCGGGAGGTGGTGTTGGCGGCGCAGGCGGCGGGGGCGGCGTCTGCTCGACCGGCGCGGGCGCAGCGACCGGTTCGGGTTCGGGCTCGGGTTCGGGCTCGGGCTCGGGCGCTGGTGCCGCTTCCGGCGCCGGGGCAGCGGGGGCGGCGCCGTCGGCATCTCCGACGACGGCGATCACGGTGCCGACGTCGACGGTGTCGCCTTCCTGCACGCGGATCTCGGTGAGCACGCCGGACACGGGTGACGGGACCTCGGTGTCGACCTTGTCGGTCGACACCTCGAACAACGGCTCGTCGGCGGCGACGGTGTCACCGACGTTCTTGAACCACTGCGTGATGGTGCCCTCGGTGACGGTTTCACCGAGCTGTGGGAGCGTGACGTCTGCCATGGGGTGTGATCCTTCGATGGGTCGGGGTTCGGTCTCGGAGCGTCAGCCGTTGAAGTTGCGGCCGGTGAGCGACATGACGGTCTCGCCGAAGAGCTCGGAGAGACTCGGGTGCGGTTGGAGGAACTCGGCGATCTCGTCGACGGTGGCCTCCCAGTTGACGGCGAGATACCCGCCGCTGAGCTGTTCGGTGACCCACGGACCCACCATGTGGACCCCGAGCACCTGGCCGGCCGAGCCGTCGGCGTTGCGCTTGGCGATGACCTTCACGAGGCCCTCGGTCTCGCCCACGATCTGGGCACGGCTGTTGAACTTGAACGGATGCTTGGCGACCACGACGTCGTGGCCCGCTGCCTTCGCCTGTTCTTCGTCGGGACCGGCCCAGGCCACTTCCGGATGGCAGTAGATCGCCCACGGCACCCGGTCGTACATCACCGGCATCGGAGACTCGCCGAGCATGTGCTTGATCACCAGGATCGCTTCGGCATAGGCCACGTGGGCGAGCTGCGGGGTCGCGATCAGGTCACCGACGGCGTACACGCCCGGCTCAGCGGTCTGGCAGTACTCGTCGACCACGACGAAGCCTCGTTCGTCGACGACCACGCCGGTTCCCTCGAGGCCCAAGTGATCGGCGAACGGACGGCGGCCGACCGACACGATGACGGCATCGACCTCGACGGACTCGTCGTCGCCGAACGCCACCGTGGTGCCGCCCGTGCCATTCGGTGTGTGGCCCTTGACCATCACCCCGGTGCGGATCGTGATCTTCTTCTTCTTGAACGACTTCTCGACGACTTTGGCGAGGTCGGCGTCGAGACCCGGAAGGATCTTCGGGAGCCCCTCGAGGATCGTGACCTCGCTGCCGAGGTCGGCGAACGTCGATGCGAACTCGCAGCCGATGGCACCGCCGCCGATCACCACGACCCGAGCGGGGAGCACGTCGAGATCGAGCACCTCGTCGCTGGTCATGATCGGTCCACCACGCTCGAATCCCGGAATCAACCGGGGAACGGATCCCGATGCGAGCATCACGGCATCGCCGGTGATCGTCGCCGACGATCCGTCGGCCATCGAGACACTCACGGTGCGACCGGCCCCGAGCGATCCGACGCCGTTGAACACCTCGACCTTGCGGCCCTTGCACATCGCGGCGATGCCCTTGACGAGGCCGTCGACGATGCCCTGCTTGCGTTGTTGGGTGCGGGCGAAGTTCACGCTCGGCGCACCTCCACCCTCGATGCCGAAGTCGGCGGCATGGTCGACGTGGCGCTTCACCGCCGCGGTCTCGAGGAACGCCTTCGCGGGGATGCAGCCACGGTTGAGGCAGGTTCCGCCGAGTGCGTCCATCTCCACGAGGGCGACGTTCAAACCCGCCGATGCGCCGTACAGCGCCGCTGAGTAGCCGCCGGGGCCGCCACCGATCACCACCAGGTCAAAATGGTCACTCACCGTGCTCACCGTAGCGCCGGATTGCCGGGTCGTCATCGGGATGTTGTGCGATCGGCCCCCGGTTCACGACGTCGCGAGGAGCCAGTTGCGCTGTTCGTCGCCGCGCCGCAACACGAGGACACGACTCGATCCGTCGGCACCGCTCACGTCGAACTCGATGTGACAGCGCTGGACCTCGACGGTGATCTCGACGCATCGACCGTCGGCCGGTGCCGTGACCGGATCGAGGCGACGGTCGCCCGTGATCAGGCGGAAGCTGTCGATGCCGTCGACGTCGTCGACCCCACCGATCTCCACGTCGATCGCCAGCAGCGCCTCGCTCTCGGTCGTGCCGAGCACGGTGAGATCGACGTCGCCGACGCTGACCGATTCGCCGATCGTGGCCGGCTCCACTGCCGCGCTCTCGGTCGAGAGCTGGAACAGGAAGACGCCACCGGCGAGCAGGATCGCCAGGCCGACGCCGACCGAGAGCAGCAGCAGGGTGCGCGTCTTCATCGGCGATGGAGCCTACGAGAACGTTTCCGAAACGTCGGGGGCACGCCACTGCATTCGGCCGGCGGGCTCGCTACCTTGACGAAGGTGATGTCTCCCCTCCGCCATCGCACACCGTTCGCCGCCGCGGTCCTCGCGGTGGGACTGCTGGCCACAGCGTGCGCATCCGACGGCGGCACTGCCGACACCGAGTCGTCTCCGGTGACGTCAGCGTCGCTCCCCGACGAGCCCGTCTCGACCGATGGCGCGACGACCGAGCCGACGGCCGACGATGCCACGGCCGCACCGGAGGCGGTCCCCGAGGCGCTGCAGTTCACCGCCCCGCTGGTCGGCGGCGGCGAGTTCACCGGCGCCGACTACGCCGACAAGCCGACGGTGTTCTGGTTCTGGGCCCCCACTTGAAGCATCTGCAATCGTGAAGCCCCCTCGGTCGAGGAGGCATCCCAGCAGTTCGCTGATTCCGCCAACTTCATCGGCGTCGCGTGGACCGGCAACGACGACTCGTTCCAGGGATTCATCGACAAGCACGGCTTGACGTTCCCGCAGATCAGCGACGACCCCGGCAACGTGTTCGACCGGTTCGGCGTGGCGTATCAGCCCGCACTCGTCGTCGTGAACACCGACGGCTCGGCCGAACTGGTCGCCGGCGCGGTCGAGCCCGAACTGCTCGCCCAGATCATCAGCGAAGCCGGCTGATCAGGCCGAGCGCGGCTTGCGCCACATCGGCACCATCGGTGGGGCGCCGTCGGGGAGTTTCACCTGGCCCCGCTCGACGAAGCCGAGGCGGGCGTAGAACGCCGTGTTGGCCGGATTCGAGTTCTCCAGATAGGCCGGGAGGCCCTCGGCGTCGCAGCGATCGAGGACCGAGGCGAGCAGCGACGCTCCCACTCCCGTGCCCTGCGCCGCCTTGCGAACACCCACGAAGTAGAGATAGCGGTGGGGTTCCTTCGGGTGCGCCGAGTCCATCGCGGTCATCAGACGCAACACCCGAGGCATCTTGGTTCGGAACAGCGACAGCATCCTCGGTGCGTTGCGCGCGATGTCGGCGTTCGACATGCCCGAATCGCCGACGTCGAGCCAGATCGCCGCTCCGCTGGCATCGCCGGTCGTCTCGACGAGGCGGGCCGGCTTGCGGAATTCCTCGGCCAACACGATGTCGAACAGGCGTGTGATCCGAGCAGGCGCCACCGGGTCGGCCCCGAACATCCATGACAGGATCGGATCGGTCGAGAACGCGTCCGCGAGCGCGGCAGTCAGCCGGTCACGGTCCTCAGGTACGGCTGCACGCACACCATTGTCCATGGCGAACGATAACGCACGGCACACACGCGCCCGGTCGAGCCGATCCCCCGGATGGGTCCTACGCTCGATGACATGCGCATCGCCATCACCGGATCCACGGGCCTGATCGGCTCGGCCCTGAAGCCGCACCTCGAATCGCTCGGCCACGAGGTCATCCGGATCGTTCGCGGCAACCCGGCGGGCACCGACATCGTCTG
This sequence comes from Ilumatobacteraceae bacterium, assembly GCA_963747375.1. Lineage (GTDB taxonomy): Bacteria > Actinomycetota > Acidimicrobiia > Acidimicrobiales > Ilumatobacteraceae > Sva-07. The sequence goes on along the minus strand of CAVVFL010000002.1, from coordinate 40,273 downwards.
GTCGCCCGCCGAGTGCCGGATCGACACCCACGCACTCGACGGCGTCGATGCCGTCGTGCATCTCGCGGGTGCCGGCATCGGCGACAAGCGCTGGACCGACGCGTACAAGCGTGAACTGCTGGAGAGCCGCACGAAGGGGACCACCCTCATCTCCGAGGCGATCGCCGCAGCCGACAACGGCCCGACGGTGTTTCTGTCCGGGTCGGCGATCGGCATCTACGGGGCACGCGGCGACGAGGAACTCGACGAGACATCGACCGTCGGCGACGGCTTCCTCGCCGATGTCTGTGTGCAATGGGAGCAGGCCACGTCACTCGCTGCGACGGCCGGAGCACGAGTGGTCCACCTGCGCACGGGCATCGTGCTGTCCGCGAGGGGCGGTGCACTCAAGAAGCAGCTCCCGCTCTTCAAGTTCGGTCTCGGCGGCAAGATGGGCAGTGGCGACCAGTGGCAGAGTTGGATCTCGATCGACGACGAGGTCGCCGCCATCGCCCACCTGCTCACGGCTGACACGTCGGGACCCGTCAACCTGACGGCGCCGAATCCGGTCACCAACCTCGAGTTCACGAAGACGCTCGGCGAGGTGCTGCACCGCCCGACGTTCGCCCCGATCCCGAAGTTCGGCCCGAAGTTGCTGCTCGGCGGCGAACTGGCCGACAACCTGCTGTTCTCCGGCCAGAAGGTCCTCCCCGGTGTCCTCGACGCCGACGACGGCTTCACGTTCCAGCACCCCGATCTCGCCACGGCGCTGCGAGCGCTGCTCGGCACGTGACGCGTCCCGACGAACCGGTCGCCATCGTCGGTGCCGGCCTGGCCGGGCTGTCGTGTGCCGTCGCCCTGCACGCGGCAGGCGTGCCCGTACAGGTCTTCGAGGCGAGTGACGGTGTCGGTGGCCGGGTGCGCAGCGATCACGTCGACGGGTTCACGCTCGACCGCGGCTTCCAGGTCGCGCTCACGGCATATCCCGAGATGCACCGCCAGCTCGACATGGCCGCCCTCGACCTGCAGGCCTTCGATCCGGGCGCACTGGTCTGGCGCAACGGTCGTGGCGTCGTCGTCGGCGATCCGTTCCGGCGACCGTCGACCGCGCTGTCGACCGTCACGGCGCCGATCGGCTCGTTGTTCGACAAGGCCAGACTCGGACTCCTGCGACATCGGCTTCGCAGCGTTCATCCGGTCCGCCTGCTCCAGGGTCCCGACGAGTCCACCCGCGACGCCCTCGTCGACGCGGGATTCTCCGACACCATCATCGAGCGCTTCTTCCGTCCGCTGATCGGCGGCATCCAGCTCGACCCCGAACTGGGCGACAGTCGGCGCATGTTCGACGTCATCTTCCGCATGCTCGCCGACGGCGACTCCGCGGTGCCGGCCGCCGGCATGCAGGCGATCCCCGACCAGCTCGCCGCGAAACTGCCGGCCGGCAGCATCCACCTCGGCGCACGAGTCACGGCGACCTCTGCGACATCGGTCGCGCTCGACGACGGCGACGAGATCCGGGCCGCGGCTGTGGTCGTCGCCACCGAGGGCCCGACCGCTGCCCGCCTGCTCGACCTGCCGGACGTCGAATCCAAGTCCGTCGGGGCGGTGTACTTCGCCGCTCGCGACGCGCCGATCAGCTCGAAGCTCGTGGTGCTCGACGGCACCGGACGCGGCCCCGTGTTGAACGTTGCCGTGATGAGCAACGTGGCACCGGCGTACGCACCGGACGGCCGCCATCTCGTCGTAGCGGCACTGCCCGGCCGCATCGGCGACGACATCGAGCGCGACGCCCGAACGCAACTCCGGGGCTGGTGGGGGCCAATCGTCGACGGCTGGGAACACGTGCGCACCTATCGGATCGCCCATGGCCAGCCGGGCCAGCGTCCGCCGTTCGATCCCAAGCGATCCGTGCGTCTCGACGACGGCCGATTCGTGTGCGGCGACCACCGCGACACGGCCTCGATCCAGGGTGCAATGTTCTCGGGTCGTCGCTGCGGTCTGGCAGTGGCCGCCGCGATCGGTCACACTGATGAGCATGGCTGACGGCAACGACGAAGGCACGACGGTTTCGAGCGACGAGCGAGTCGAGCGCGGCATCCGGTTCGTCGCGGCGGAGCCGCAGGCGATCTTCGACCTGCTCGCCGACCCGACGAAGCACGCGTTGATCGACGGCTCGGGCTCCGTCAAGGCAGCCACGGGCGACAACCCCGAGCGACTGTCGCTCGGGGCGAAGTTCTCCATGTCGATGAAGATGGGCGTGCCGTACAAGATCACCAACGAGGTCATCGAGTTCGAGGAACCCACCGTGATCGCATGGCGACACATCGGACGCCATGTGTGGCGCTACCGGCTGCGTCCCGTCGACGGCGGGACCGAGGTGACCGAGGAGTTCGATTGGGGCGCGGCGCGCGTTCCCGGCGGCGCTCAAGCTCACGGGTTCGACGAAGAAGAATGCGAAGTCCATCGCTGCCACCCTCGACCGGCTGGCCGCTCACTTCGCTGCCGACTGATCCCCGCGCCGACGGGACCTTTGTCCCTCACAACAATTGCGGGGTCGGGGTAGCCTGAAGACATGGCAACGGCATGGCTGACTCCCGCTGAGATGCAGGCCTGGCGTACCTTCGTGGAGACCTACGGCGACCTCGTCACCGCGATCGAACGTGACCTCGTCGAGCACGGGCTGACGTTGGGCGACTACCAGGTCCTCGTGTACCTGTCCGAGGCCGACGAGCGGTCGTTGCGCATGTGCGACCTCGCCGATCGACTGCAGTTGTCGCCGAGCGGACTGACCCGGCGCCTCGACGGTCTCGTGTCGGCGGGTCTGGTGACACGCGAATCGTCGGCCCTCGACCGCCGGGTGATGATGGCGCAGCTCACCGAAGCCGGCTTCGATGCGCTCCGCCAGGCAGCGCCCCATCACGTCGACAGCGTGCGTCGCCACATCTTCGACCACCTCGACGACAGCCAGGTCGAGGCGATGGCATCGATCTTCGCTGCCATCAGCGCCGGGTTGTCCGAGTGACCACGCTCCCTCGGGGGTTCCACAGCCATGTCGCCAACGTCGGCGTCAAGGACGACACCGACGACTTCGTGGTGATCGCCGCCGAGGCGCCCGTCCCTACCGCGGCGGTCTTCACGAAGAGTCGGTTCGCCGGTCCGAGCGTCACGCTGAGCCGGGCCAACGTGGCCGACGGAACGGCGCAGGCGGTGGTCGTGATCTCCAAGAACGCGAACGTGGCCACGGGCCGGCAGGGCCACGACGACGCGCTCGAGGTCGCCCGTTCGGTCGCGGCCCGCCTCGGGTGCGAACCGACGGACGTGGTCGTCACCTCGACGGGTGTCATCGGGCGTCGCTACCCGATCGATCGGATCCGCACCGGGATCGCCGCGCTGCCGACGTCACTCGTGTCGGACGACGCCGGTCGCCCCGCCCGCGGGATGATGACCACCGACACGGTGGCAAAGCTCGCCGAGGCCACCGTCGCCGGAAGCACTGCTCGTGTCGTCGGCATGGCGAAGGGCGTCGGGATGATCGAACCCGACATGGCAACGCACATCTCGTTGCTGTTCACCGATGCCGAACTCTCGACGGCCGACCTCGACGCTGCCTTCCGGCGTGTGGTCGATCGGACCTTCAACTGCGTGAGCGTCGACACCGACACCTCGACGAGCGACTCGTCGGTGATCATGGCGTCGGGCGCTGCCGGACCCGTGGCGCTCGACGCGTTCGAGGCGGCCCTGTACGAGGTGGCGCTCGATCTGACCAAGCAGATCGCCCGCGACGGCGAGGGCGCCCATTCGCTGATCGAGGTGTGCGTCGACGCAGCCCACGATGCCGCGCAGGCCAAGCGGGTGGCCAAGGCGATCGTCAATTCACCGCTGGTGAAGACCGCGGTGCACGGTGGCGATCCGAACTGGGGCCGGGTGGCGATGGCGATCGGCAAGTGCAGTGACGACACCGACATCGACCAGGACGTCGTCGTGATCCGTTTCGGTGACACCGAGGTGTACCCGCGTCTGCTCGACGACGAGGCCCTGGCCGGCCTGTCGAGTTACATGCGCAGCCCGGACGTGCGGATCCACGTATCGCTCCACACCGGCGACGCGTCAGCCACCGTGTGGGGCTGCGACCTCAGCGACGACTACGTCAGATTCAACGCCGACTACACCACCTGAACGCTGCCGCCCCACCCCAGGGTGTTTGCGTGACAGTTCTGTTGGCCCATCCCAACAGAACTGCAACTCAAACCTCTGAGAGGGTCACTTCGGGGGCATGCGGATGCCGCCGTCGACCCGAATCGTCTCGGCGTTCATGTAGCTGTTGGTGACACACTCGATCACCATCGAGGCGAGCTGCTCCGGATCGCCGAGGCGCTTCGGGAAGAGCACGCCCTTCTGCAGGTTCTCCTTGAACGCCTCGCTGCCTTCACCCTCGCCGTAGATCGGGGTGTCGATCAGACCGGGGGCCACGGTGTTGACGCGGACGCCGACAGCCGACAGGTCGCGGGCAATCGGGAGGGTCATGCCGACGACGCCGCCCTTCGATGCGGAGTAGCTGGCCTGGCCGATCTGGCCGTCGAACGCTGCGACGGAGGCGATGTTGACGATGGCGCCACGCTCGCCGTACTCGAGCGGCTCGGTCGTGCTCATCGCCGTGGCGGCGATGCGGATGCAGTCGAACGTGCCGATCAGGTTGATGGCGATGACCTTCTTGAAGGCGTCGAGGTTCGCGGCCGATTCGACGGTGCCGTCCTTGCCGATGGTGCGCTGCGCCCAGCCGATGCCGGCAGAGTTGACGAGCACGCGAACCGGGCCCATCGACTTCGCCATCTCGACGGCGTTCACGATGTCGTCGGTGTTGGTGACGTCGACCTTGCAGAACGCCCCACCGATCTCGTCGGCGAGTTCGTTGCCCTTGTCCTCCTGCAGGTCGGCGATGACGACCTTGGCCCCGAGAGCGGCGAGCATGCGTGCCGACGCCGCTCCGATTCCCGAGGCTCCACCTGTGACGATTGCACTTGCACCAGAAATGTCCATGGCGCGGAAACCTATTCGCCCGATGGTCGCAACGAGGAATCCGGTCGTCGAATTCGCCGATTCACCCGATGGGAGCGGGGCCGATGTTGTTGCGCGTGTCGACGAGCCGCTTGGGGATGTTGCCCTCGAACGCCGGGGTTGCGCCTCCGGTGAACCATCCGGCGATGTCGACGATCAGGTGGGCATTGGCGCTGGTGAACACGCAGACCGAGCCGTCGGCGCCGATCGGGGCGATCACACCGTTGGCCGCCGTGCCACCTTGCGCGAAGTTGACGTTCGACGCATCGGGCATCGGTGTGCCGCACGGCCAGACCGTCGCATACCCGGCGGCCTGCGCCTCGACCATCGTGATGTTCAGGGCCACCGCTGACGCGTCGGCCGGTACCTGCTGCAGTGAGCCGTTGACGTCGACGGTCACACCGCGCACCGGCACCGCCTTCGGTGCGCCGGGCGTGATGACACCGCTCGGGCCGCCGATGGCGTTGCGTGTGTCGACCAGACGAGATGGGATGGCACCGGTGTAGGGAGGCTGGCCGGCCCCGCCGCTGAACCATCCGAGCACGTCGACGAGGACGTCTGACTGCTGGTCGGAGTAGATGCACACGGCTCCGCCGGCACCGAGCGACGCCACGACGCCGTTGGCGACGACCGAACCGGTCCGGAAGTTGAGGTTCGACGTCGTCGGCATCGCAGTGCCGCAGGGCCACACCGTGAAGAATCCGGCCTGGGAGGGCAGCACGGCGGTCACATTCATCGCGACCGCGGTCGCGTCCGTGGGGATCACGTCGGGAGCGCCGTTCGTGCGCTGCATGGCCGCACCGGCGAGCGGTACCGTGATCGTTCCACCGGCCGGAATCCTCACCTTCGGACCGCCGATTGCGTTTCGTGTGTCGAGCACGCGCTTCGGCGTCGCACCGACGAACGACGAATCCGAGAACCATCCCGCGATGTCGACGAGGAGGTGGCTCGATTGATTGGTGTAGAAGCACACCTTGCCGTTGGCGCCGACCGGCGCGATGACGCTGTTCGCGACAACGCCGTTGGCGACGAAGTTGAGGTTCGACGCGTCGGGGCGGCCGACATCGCACGGCCACACCGTCATGAATCCTGCGGCGCTCGGCAGGACTGCGGTGATGTTGAGCGCAACGGCGGACACCCCGGACGGCACGACATCGGTGGTCCCGTCGGGGGCCGTCACCGATGCGCCGGCGACCTGCAGTTCGATGCGCTGATTGGCCCCCATGGGGCGCCCGGCGCTCGATTCGCTGCTCAGCGTGAAACCAGGCGATGGCAGACCCCATTCGCCTCGGAACGTCCAGGCGGGGATCCGCGTGGTTCCCCCGGTGCCGGTGAGGACGACGTCGTTGTACCAGATGCCGTCGTAGATCAGATTCTGAGGGTCGGCGGCCTCGGCCATCGTCACGGACGTCAGCGTGCCGAGGCCGTATTTCGCTGCGATCGCGCCGGCGTCGAGGATGCGTGTCCAGCGATGGAGTTTGTTGGTCGGCGTGGCGTCGGCCGGATCGTCGACGACCGGGAAGGCTCCGCCTGCGGTGCGCGGGCCGTTCGACGAGGAGAACTCAGTGGAGACGAACGGCCCGCTCTGTGAGGTCCGTCGCACCTCGCCGGGCGTCGCGGTGACGGCGTCGTTCGTGAACACGTTCTCCAACACGTTCACACCGAGCGACGTGCCGCTCGTGCGGAGGGCCGCTCCGCCGTAGACCTGGCAGGCAGTCGAATCGCATGTGGTCGCGAAGCGCGTCGATCCGCCCGAACCCTCGACGAAGTAGCTCCGGTTCTGCGACAGACCGTAGGAGCGAGCGGCGACGGCTTGGGCCTTCAGTGCTTCCATCCCGTTCGGGGCGGCGCCCCAACTGGCGGGCACTTCGCGTGGCACGACCCCGCGTACGTACTGCTCGACGAGCACGCTGTTGACCACCCGGTTGCCGGCGTAGGTGTCCCAGAGTTCGACGGCGCCGCGGTAGTGGACCATCGAACCGTCAGGACGACAGACACCCAGGACGTTCGCGGCCGGAGTGCTGACGTCGTCGCCGCCCACGGTCGTGAATTCGACCACGGAGGTCGGGTACGTGACCGAGCGTCGGTCGAATCCGGTCGTGTCGGTGTTGCAGTCCGTCACCGCGGCAGATCCGAGGAGTCGGAACGTGTTCGCTCCGACCTTCTCGGCGTACACCGAGCGCCAGGGCCGCCGGGCGACGCCGGTGATGCTCACGGCGACGTTCGGCGAGTTCACCTTGAGGCCCGCGACGTTGTCGAGTGCGAGGAGGCGGACGTCGATGCGTTGCGCGGGTGGTGTGGGATCACCCGGGATCGTGCCGCCGTAGTACGCGTCGAGGATGTTGGCGTACGTCTGGCCGGAAAGGGCCCGGCCGTATGCGCCGTACTGGCTCAATCCGCGGCCGTGACCGTTGCCCGTGCCGTCGATGATCACCGACACGATCGGCGCCTGGGCCGATGCGATCGGCGCCGTGACGGGAGCGACGACGGCAGCAGCGGCGCCGAGAACGGCGGTGAGGGCGAGAGCAGCGCGACGCATGTAACGCAAATGTAACGTTCGGCGCGTTCGTGAGGCGGTCACCACGAGGGGTTCTTCGTCACCCGTGACGCCGACCTTGACGAATTCTTGCCGACGTCAGGTGCGCGCGGGGACCGCGGCGACGGCGAGACGGTCGACGAGATCGTTCATCGGGTCACCGCTGTGGCCCTTGACCCAACGGAACGACACGTCGCCGGCCTGCACCAACTCGATGAGCGGCTTCCACAGGTCGGTGTTGGCGACCGGCTCCTTCTTGGCGTTCCTCCACCCGTTGCGTTCCCACTTCACCCACCACCGGTCGTTGAAGCACTTCACGACGTAGGTCGAATCGGACACGATCTCGATCGGCAGCGGGCCGCCATGGTCGTTGGCCACCGATGCGTAGGTCTGCAGCGCATCGAGCACGGCATGGATCTCCATGCGTTGGTTGGTGGTCTGCGTCTCGCCGCCCGCGCCGTGCGGCTCACCACTCGGCGCCACCGCCCACGCCCATCCACCGGGGCCCGGGTTTCCACTGCAGGCCCCATCGGTGTAGATCACGAGCGTCTCCATCCGCCGAGACCCTACCCACCACCCCCGAATTGCCCCACCCCACCCAAACCACCCCGAAATTCGGAGCCAACATCGCGCTCAGCGCAACAACCGCTCCGAATTTCGGGGTGGCGAAGGAGGGGGATGAAGGAAGGCGGTGCGTACCGGTCGGTAACACTGCGAGACTGCGCCTCATGATTTTCGACGGCCATGTCCACCAGCTGCCCGACATCGACCCGACCGAGACCCGGGAATGGTTGGACAGCCTCGACGCCGTCGTCGACACGCACGGCAAGACCCGGGCGCGATATCTGCTCAGCCGCCTGATGGAGCGCGCCACCGAGAGCCAGGTGTCGTTCCCCGCCACGGTGTCGACGCCCGTACGTCAACACGATCCCCCGCGAGCAGGAACCGTGGTTCCCCGGCGACGAACACATCGAACGCCGCATCCGAGCATTCATCCGCTGGAACGCCGCGATGATGGTCGTGCGGGCGAACAAGATCGCCGACGGCATCGGTGGCCACCTGTCCACGTTCGCCAGCTCGGCGTCGCTGTACGAGATCGGCTTCAACCACTTCTTCCGCGGCAAGGACGACGGCACGCCCGGCGACCACGTCTACTTCCAGGGCCACGCGGCACCGGGCGTCTACGCCCGTGCGTTCCTCGAGGGTCGCCTGACCGAGGACGACCTCGACCACTTCCGCCGTGAGATCGGCCGAGGCGGCCGCGGCCTGTCGTCGTACCCGCACCCGCGTCTGATGCCCGACTTCTGGGAGTTCCCCACCGTGTCGATGGGTCTCGGGCCGATCACGGCGCTCTACCACGCCCGGTTCAACCGCTACCTCCAGAACCGTCACATCGACGACACCAGCGGCAGCCGGGTGTGGGCGTTCCTCGGCGACGGCGAGTGCGACGAGCCCGAGACGCTCGGCGCCATCTCGCTGGCCTCACGCGAGCAGCTCGACAACCTGGTGTTCGTGGTCAACTGCAACCTCCAGCGCCTCGACGGGCCGGTGCGCGGCAACGGCAAGGTCATCCAGGAGCTCGAGGCCACCTTCCGCGGTGCCGGCTGGAACGTGATCAAGGTCATCTGGGGCTCGAAGTGGGACGACCTGCTCGCCCAGGACAAGGACGGCGTCCTGCTCAACCAGATGAACACCACCGTCGACGGTGAGTTCCAGCGGTACGCCATCGAGGACGGCGCCTACATCCGCGACAACTTCTTCGGCCCCGACGAGCGCCTGCGCAAGATGGTCGCCCACCTCAGCGACGACGAGTTGCTGTCACTCCCCCGCGGCGGCCACGACTACCGCAAGCTCTACGCGGCCTACAAGGCGGCGACCGAGAACCTCGGCTCGGGGCGCCCGACCGTCATCCTGTGCAAGACGATCAAGGGCTGGACGCTCGGGCCGGGCTTCGAGGGCCGCAACTCGACCCACCAGATCAAGAAGATGACCAAGGATCAGATCATCGCGATGCGCGATCGTCTGCATCTCGAGGACGTCATTCCCGACGAGGGCCTCGACGCCGAACACCCGCCCTACATCACCCTGGCGAAGGACTCGATCGAGTACCAGTACATGATGGAGCGCCGCAAGGCGCTCGACGGTTCGATCCCCAAGCGCACCACCGTCGCCCGCCGACCGCTCGACCTCCCCGGTGACGGCGCCGTTCGCCGAGGTCCGAGCCGGCTCGAACGGCCAGGAGGTGTCGACGACGATGGCGTTCACCCGGCTCGCTTCGCGGACTCGCCCGTGACGAGCACATCGGGCCACGGGTCGTGCCGATCATCCCCGACGAGGCGCGCACCTTCGGCATGGACGCCCTGTTCCGTGAACTCAACATCTACGCCTCGCAGGGCCAGAAGTACGAGCCGGTCGACCACGACCTGCTGCTGTCGTACTCCGAGTCGACGAAGGGCCAGATCCTCGAGGAGGGCATCACCGAAGCCGGATCGATGTCGAGCTTCATCGCTGCCGGCACGGCATACGCAACCCGCGGCGTGCCGATGGTGCCGTTCTACACCTTCTATTCGATGTTCGGATTCCAGCGCGTCGGCGACCTCATCTGGCAGGCCGCCGACATGCGCACGCGTGGATTCCTGATGGCCGCCACGGCCGGGCGCACGACGCTGCTCGGCGAGGGCCTCCAGCATCAGGACGGCCACAGCCTCGTGTTGGCGTCGACCGTCCCGGCCGTGCAGGCGTACGACCCCGCATTCGCCTACGAGATGGGTGCGATCATCCAGGCCGGCATGGTCCGGATGTTCGGCGGCGGCCCACCCGAGGAGACCGACGTCTTCTACTACATCACGCTCTACAACGAGAACTACGAGATGCCACCGATGCCGGACACACCGGGTCTCGCCGAGGCGATCGTCGAAGGGCTGTACAAGTTCGCCGACGCACCCGACGGTGCGGCGATCCCGGCCACGATCCTGTTCTCCGGCACCGCACACACGGCGGCGCGTGAAGCGGCCGCTGAGCTCGCCGAGCACTACGGCGTCGGCGCCGAACTGTGGTCGGCGACGTCGTACAAGGCGCTGCGTGAGGAGGCCCTTTCGGCGGAGCGTTGGAATCGGCTGCATCCGTCGCAGGAGCCGCGTGAACCTCGCGTGGCCCAGATCCTCGGCGACTCGCAGGGTCCGATCATCGCCGTGTCCGACTTCATGAAGATCGTGCCCGAGCAGGTGCAGCGGTTCATCCACGACCGCACGTTCGTGCCGCTCGGCACCGACGGCATGGGCCGTTCCGACACGCGCGAAGCCCTGCGCCGCCACTTCGAGGTCGACACCGGACACGTCGTGCTGGCGGTACTCGACGGGCTCCTCGCCGACGGCATGGTGAGCGAAGACGTCGTGGAGGACGCCATCGCCCGCTACGACATCGACCCCGAGGCCATCGACCCGTATCTGGCCTGAGTGTTACATCTGGGGTCAGACCCCGGACGTAACAGTGGGTAGCGTTGGAGAGATGGCTGTAGGGACGCTCTACATCACCGGCGACAAGACGGCTGACTCGTTACTGAACTCGAACGGCAACGCACTGTTGATCGGGATGCTGCTCGACCAGCAGGTTCCGATGGAATGGGCATTCGCCGGGCCGGCGACGCTGAAGCAGCGGCTCGGGCACCTCGACCCGAAGAAGATCGCCGCGATGGACGTCGACGAGTTCGTGGCGATCTGCTGCGAGAAGCCGGCGATCCACCGCTTCCCTGGTTCGATGGGCAAACGCATCCATGCGGTGTGCGAGGCGCTGGTCGCCGACTATCGGGGCAATGCGATCAACATCTGGAAGGGCGTCGATGACGCCGACGAGGTCTACCGCCGCCTCCGCGCGCTCCCCGGCTACGGCGACGAGAAGTCGAAGATCTTCATCGCCCTGCTCGGCAAACGCATGAGTGTCGAGCCCGCCGACTGGCAGACTGCTGCGGGCGTCTTCGGCGACGATGTACCCCGATCCGTCGCGGACAGTCGACGGTCCAGAATCGCTCGGGAAGGTGCGAGAGTGGAAGAAGGCGCAGAAGGCGGCGAAGAAGGACAAGCAGGGCCGAGCAGCGTCCGCCTGAGCCGCGACCGTCTCAACGGGGCCGCACCGTTCATCCTCGTCGCCGCTGTCGGCCTGTGGCTGACGAGATCGTTCTGGTTTCCCGGCCGCTACGTCGTCGGGTTCGACACCTACGCCTACTCCGGCCCCAACCTGGAGGTCACCGAACGGGCGCTGCGCAACTGGCGGCTGCCAATCCTCAACGATCTGATCTTCGGCGGCGTGCCCCATCTCGGCAACCCGTCGGCGTTGGCCCTGTACCCCCCGCAGCTCCTCACACTCGCCTTCGGCACGAACCGGGCGATGGGCGTCCTCGTCGCCGGCCACGTCGTCCTGCTCGGTGTCGGCATGGTGCTGCTCGCTCGTCGGCTCGCCTGAGCCAGGATCGGCGCAACGGCCGCCGCCCTGATCGCGATGGCGGCTGGCTCGACGCTCTCCAAGTCGGTCCAGTTCGAACAGATCCTGGTGATCGCCTGGATCCCGATGCTGCTCGTGGCGACTTCACGCTGTCCTGAACTCCTCGCGGCCGTGGCGGGCGGTCGCGGCGCTCTCGGCGACGACTGCGGCGATCCTGCTCGCCGGTCATCCGCAGCTCGTCTACCAGACGGTCGTGCTCGCGATTGCGGCGACCATCGGATTCGCCTATCGACGACCAGCGCTGGCGACGACTCGGCCACGTCGCCGCCGGTGCTGCGCTCGGTGCCTGCATCGCGCTGCCGCAGCTCGTCGCGGTGCTGTTCGCCACGGCGGACAGCGCGATCAAGGGTGGCCGCGACCTCGACGACGCTGCTGTCGCCGGCACTGTCGCTCACGCCGAGCGCCTCGGTCCGAGCGCTTCTCGGCACGGTGCAGGACCGGGATCCGGCGATCTTCGCTGGCGGGTTCGAGAGCATCGCCTTCATCGGCGTCGTCGTTGCTCTTCTGGTCGCAGTCGGTGTCGTCCAGGTCGGTGCTCTCCCGACGGTCGCGACCCTGGGCGATCGCGCTGGCGACGGCGGCCCTCTTGGCGCTCACGTGGGCGATCGGCCCCCGTACGGCCATCTATCGACTCGCGTACGAGATCGTTCCCGGATTCGACCTCGCCCGAGCGTCGGCGCGCTGGGTGGTGATCGTGGTCCTCGTCGCCGCCCTGTTCGCCGGCGTCGGCGTCGACGTGATCTGGCGAGGAGCGCAGCGACGTCACCTCGCTGCGGCAGTCGTCGCCATCACCGCAGTGATCGGCCTCGTCGGCGCTCGATGTGGTCGACACCGTCGATCGGCGGTCGGCCAGTGATCTGGGCGGTCACCGCCGCCGTGGCCATGGCGCTCCTGATCGCCAACGCCGCGGTCCGGTCGAGTCCGGTGGCCCGTGGAGCCGCCGTCGCGATCCTCGTGCTCGCCGGCGCTGGAACTGGCAGCGATGTCGGTCCACTCCATTCCTCAGCGATCGCGCACCGACGCGACCTTCACCAGTCACCGCACCGCCACCACCGAGTTCCTCGCGCGAGCAGGGCGCAGGGCTCGTTCTCGCACTGACCGACGACGGCGCGCACCGTCGAGTACGAGGTTCCCGGCATGCGCCCCAATGCCAATGTGCTCGCCGGAGTTCGCATCGATCGACGGCTACGACGGTGGCGTCCAGATCACCGAGCGGTGGGCCGACGCACTCCGACGGTTCCAACCGGATCCTCCGATCGAGCTGCCGCTCCGCAACAGCCTGACGCTGCCCATCGAACCCGAGCCGCTCGCCCGACTCGGCGTTCGCTACATCCTGTTGGACAACAAGCGCCCGCCGGACGTCTTCATCCCAGGCTGGGACGGGCCGCTCGCCGAGTGACGACAACTTCGAGGTGTGGGAGAACCCAGCGTGGCTGGGTGACGCGGTTGCCTGGCCGGCGGCGATCGCGTCCGGACGATCCCGCCGAACTCCTCCGCGAGACGCCACGGGTCGCTGCGCTGGCAGCGATCGTGGACAATCCCGACGACGCCTTCGAGTGCAGCGGTGGACCGACCGAGTGCGAACCGGTTGGCATCAGCACGGATCGCCCGAGCCCGGAACAGATCGATCTCGCCGTCGACGCGGACCAGCGCGACGCTCGTGAGCGTGGCGCAGCAGGCGCTTCCCGGCTGGTCCGTCGAGGTCGACGGCGCCAGCGCGGAGGTCGTCGGTGGTCGACGGATTGTTCCTCGGCGTCCAGGTCCCCGCCGGTCAGCACGAGATCAGGTTCACCTACTCGTCACCGTGGCTCTCCGTGACACTGGCGATCTCACTTCTGGCGATTGCCGCGACCATTGCACTGCTGATCGGGGATACGGTGTCGAATCGGAGGCGGATTTCTCAAGCTGCGGGCGGCGGCGACCGATGACCGGTTGGCGTCCATCCTCAGTTCGGAGATTCCCCATCGTGCGTACGCGACACTCGATTGCATTGCTCGCCGGTGCGCTCATCGGCGCATCGACCCTGGTTGCCGGGCCCGGTTCACCGGCGCAGGCCCTGACACTCTCGATGACGGTGAATGTCACCGGTTGAAGGCCGACATCGGTGTCGACGTTGGAGGTGGTCCCGAATACAGCATCAAGACGTGTTCGAACACGCCGGGCGTACCGACGTTGGGCTGGAACTCGGCGGGACAACTCGTCGGCACCGCGTCGCTGCCCGGTTCGCCTTCGTCGGTCCGCGTCGAGATGTATCCCGGGCCGTGCGGCAACGTATGACGGATGGGGCAACGTCGGCGGCGTGCACTTCGACGCGAGTGCCGGCGGCGAAACCTACGGGACGATCACGATGCCAGTCGACGGCCGATCCCGGTGTCTTCGCCCTTCGCGGTGCCATCTTGTCGTCCGCACCCATCGGCACCGGCCGGGTGATCGTGGACACTTTCCAGATCCCGACCGGCTATCCCGATCCGCCGGCACCGCTCCAGCAGAACGGACGGGTGCAGTACGGAACGTTTGCGTCCACGGCGAGTCGTGGGGCGGCCTGGAGCGGCGGCGTCGGCTGGGCGGGCCGGTACCTGCTCTTCGTCACCGACACCGCCACCGGACGCAAGATCACCGCCAACGTCGACATCGGGCCCGACACCATTCCGACGATCGACCTCGACGCGATCTGCTTCGGGTTCGACACGTGCGTCTACGACGCCGGCGGGCCGGGCGTGACGGCCGGGTCGTTCCATCCCACCGCACCGACTCGCATCTTGGACACGCGGCGTGGGCTCGGCATCTGGGGGCCGGTTCGTTCGGGCGACGGACGACACCCGTCACTCGACCCGATCACCCGTCGTGACGAGACCGCCAACCACGAGCTCCAGGTGACCGGCCGCTACGGCGTGCCCATCGAGCGGCGTGTCGGCGGTGCTCCTGAACGTCACCGCCGTGAGCGCTGGCGCTCCCGGGCCCGGCTTCATGTCGGTCGTGCCCAAGCCGCCCCGGGTCGGCGACGTCTTCAACGATCAGGCCAGTTACGGGGCGTTCCCGGCCACTTCGAACCTGAACATCGACAACGCCGATCCCGTGCCCAACCTGGTGCTCGCCCGCGTCGGCGCCGGCGGCAAGATCCGCATCTCCAACTACCTCGGCCCGACCGACGTGATCGCCGACATCGCGGGCTGGTTCGGCACCGGTGGCGCCTACACCGACGGTGCGGGTTTCGCCGGCGTGGTGCCCGCACGGGTGATGGACAGCCGGCTCGGGATCGGCGGTCCGACGGGACAGTTCGCGCCCGGTGAGATCCGCTCGGTGCAGGTTGCCGGTGCTGCCGGTATCCCACGCAACGCGCAGAGCGTCGTGGTCAACATCACCCTGACGGGAGCACCCGCCTACGGATTCGTCACTGCGTTCCCGACGGGACAACCCGCTCCGGATGCATCCAATGTCAACATCGCCCCCGGTGGCGTCCGAGCGAACACGGCGGTGGTGAAGGTCGGGCCTGACGGCCGGATCAATCTGCTGATGTCCGAGACCAACGCCGACGTGATCGTCGACGTCCTCGGAAGCTTCGGCCCGTACGGCGGGACCATCACGACGATCACGCCGGAACGCATCGTCGACTCGCGCACCGGCGTCGGCACGCCGGCCAGCCGTGGGGCGAGGCAGAGGTTCGCAACATTGCCGTCGCAGGCCGTGGAAGTGTTCCGGCAACGGCAACCGCGGTCATCGCCAACGTGACGGCCACCAACACCACGGCGTGGGGCTTCCTGTCGGCGTGGCCGGCCGGATCGCCGCAACCGACGTCGTCGAACCTGAACTTCCTCCCGGGCCAGAACGTCCCGAACCTCGTGATGCTCAAGCTCGGCACCGGTGGTCAGCTGTCGGTCTTCAACGGCCGTGGTTCGGCCAACGTGATCGTCGACGTGATGGGCTACGTCAACTGAAATGAGACGTGGGGTCAGACCCCGCGTCGCATTTGGTCACGTGGGAGTGGTGTCGTTGCGCACGAACTGACCGAGCCGGTCGGCGAACGCGGCGGCCGAGAAGTCGGCGGCCCGGCGCACGGCTCCCTCCGCCAAGCTGCGGCGACGATCGTCGTCGACGGTCAGCGCCACCGTCTGTTCGGCGAGTTCATCGAGTGTCGTCCACTGCCGGCCGTCGACGTCGTCGTGCACGATCTCGGCCGGGCCGGCCGCTCCGAAGACGAGCGGCACCGCGCCCGCTGCCATGGCTTCGACGACGGAGATGCCGAAGTGCTCGAACCGCTCCGGATGGCGCTGGGGGTCCTCGCCCAGGCCGGCGCCGTGCCAGTAGAGCGAGGCCTCGCCGAGGAGGCGTTCGACGAGCGCACCGGGCGCGTTGACGTGCACCTCGACGGGCAGGCCCCGGGCGTCACGCTTGACGGCGAGCGCGTACTCGCGGTTCTTCGCGTCGCATCCGCCGACGATCGCCATGCGCCAGCCCGGGATCCGGCCGGCCTTGTGGAGGGAACGGAAGGTGGCCAGGAGTTCGTGCTGCTTCTTGCTGTGCCCGAACGAGGGGTCGAAGAAGCGGCCGAGCACGAGGATCAGCGGTGCCTTCTCGGCCGGCCGTACGGAGGGGCGCACGGGCGGGTACAGCACGTCGGTCGGCCGACCCCACAGCTGCTCGACCCAGCCGGCGGTGAACTGCGAGTTGGCGAGATAGCGGGTGTACGTGGGCACGAACTCGACGCGGGTGACCCTGCGATCGAAGGCGGCCTGCACTTCGGTGAGGCGTTGTGGCAGGCGCGGGGCGAGCGACAGCGCCTTCACGCCGGCGACGCCGAGTCGGCTGCGGAGATGGTCGGCGCGGGTCGGAACCTCACCGGGGAAGTGCACGTAGTAGTAGCCGATGGGTGCGCGGTTGATCGCCTTGCTCAGGTAGGTGCCGTTGACGAAGACGTCGAAGTCGGCGCTGGCCTCGCCGGCCTCGGTGTCGTCGACGACGCGCCGATGACCGCACGCCGACAGGTCGACGCCGAGTCGGTTCAGGGTCGCGTCGACGTCGGGCTCGTGGGGGCCGAGCAGTGTCACGTCGTGATCGCCGGCGAGCACCTGGGCGATGCTGCCGTCGACCTGCTCGCCGCCACCGAGCGTCGACCAGTACAGGTCGTAGACGCCGACCCGGAGACGCGGGGCGCTCACGCCTGCGGCCACTTGACGACCTCCCACGACATGATCTCGTTGCGCGCCACGGTGCGCCCGGGCGCCCATCGGTCGCGCAGCATCGCCGGCAGGAGGCGCAGGTAGCCGGCGCACACGTTCCAGCGATGGGCGACCTCGGGCCGGGCCGGCAGCCGCAGGGTGAGCGGGCGCAGCACGTAGTGACGGATCGTGGTGGTCGACGGCCCGGCGGACCTCCCCGAGCCCCGACCGCCAGGCCAGTTTCGCCGGCGCGTTCTTGGCGAGCATCAGGAGCCGGTTGCGTTCGGTGGAGTACCGGAACAGCGGCGAACCGACTCCGGACGACTGGGCGTGGTGGTGCCGCACGAGTGCGGTCGGCTCGTAGACGTAGCGCCAGCCCCGCAGCCGGCCGCGCCACGAGAGGTCGGTGTCCTCGTAGTAGAGGAAGAACCGCTCGTCGAACGTGCCGACCTGGTCGAGGTAGGCGCGCCGCAGCAGCACCGCTCCCCCGCACCAGGCGAAGACATCGGCGGGTTCGTCGTACTGGCCGTGGTCGACTTCGAGGAATCCGCGGTCGCCGCCGAACCCGCCGGCGAACAGGTTCGAGCCGACGTTGTTGATCACGTCGAACGGCTCCGGATCGATGGCGACGTCGACCCATTCGTGTTCGCGTCCGACCGTCACGGTGACCTCGTCGACGCCGGAGCGGAGTGTGACGGTGCGGGGTTCGAGACACGACAGGCGCACGGAGATCGTCGACGGGCGGGTGCCGTCCGAGGCGATGCGGAGCGCCGCCGTTGCGCTCGACCAGCGGGCCAGTTCCTCACCCTCGCGGAGCAGTGGTGGTTCGGCGCCGTGGAACCCCTCGTCGAAGGCGAGCCGGTCGTCGACGCGTTCGCCGTCGAGTCGCACGCCCGACACCCGAACGCCGAGCATCCGATGTTCGCCCTTCACGAGGTGCGAGGCGTCGGGGACGTCGAACTCGATGCCGTGATAGCGGTCCGCGAACAGCATCTTGGCGGCAACCGCACCGATGCCCTCGTCGCTCTCGGCGACGGGGACCATGGCGCGCAGCCATCCCGGGTCGACGGTGGCGTCGTTGTTCAGGAGAGCGACGTAGTCGTGGTCGCCGGCGACACCGATGCCGAGGTTGCAGCCGGCGGCGAAGCCGAGATTCGCGAGCGGTTCGAGCACGTGGATCGACCGGTACCGGTCGTCGGCGGCGATGCGTTCGACGACGTCGTCGAGTGACCCGTTGTCGACGAGCACGATGTCGAGCCGGTCGCTCGGCCAGTCGGAGGCGAGCAGCGAGTCGAGGCACGCGAACGTCATGTCGCCGCCGTCGAAGTTGAGCACGACGACTCGAACGAGAGGAAGGGTGTCGGGCTCAGCCATGATTCGGGGCGAGGCTAGCGGTACCGGATCGTCGTGAGTTCGAGGTCGTCGACGTCGGCGAGCCATTCGACGAGTGCGGTCGCCACGTCGTCGATCGACGTCTCGGCCGACAGCACCAGCACGGGGAAGGCGTGATCGGTCGCCCGCCTCAACCGTTCGGCTGCCTCCTTGGAGGCAACGATGACGGATCGGGCGATGTCGAGCGCCTGGAGGTTGGCGCCGAACACGGCCCCTTGGAGCGCATCGTCGTGGATCCACAGGTGGCACGGCACGGTTCTGGCCATCTCCGCCGTGGCGACGTGCTGCACGGAGTAGCCGAGGATCGCCACGATGTGGTCGACGTCCCACGGCTTGACGTAGCGCCCGAGGGCCCGGATCGGCCAGCGGTCGGGGCCGGCCTGGGTGGGCTCGGGGGTGTCGGAACCATCGACGAACACGAGGTGCTCGTACGCGGTCGCCGATCGCGGCCACGACCGACTCGTTGTACTCACCGAGGGCCGATGCCGACCCGGTGAACGCTCCGGCGAATGCCGCGCGTCGTCGGGGCTCGACGATCCGCTGCGGCCAGCGCGGGCCCGACTGTTCCAGCGACGTGAGGGTTGCACGCGGCGACGTTCGGCCACGTCCAACGTTCCACCGCTCGCGCGCCGGCGGCCAGCAATGTCGCTCGATGGGTCATCGTCGGTGAGTGCCTTGACGATGGCGTCGGCGATCGAGTGGTCGTCGTGCGGGTCGAAGCACGACGAGGGTTCGTCGAGCACCTCGGGCAGCGACGTCAGATTGGATGAGATCGTGGGCACGCCGCAGGCCGCTGCCTCGAGGACGGGCAGACCGAAGCCTTCCTCGAACGACGGCATCACCGACAGCGACGCTCCCTGGAGCACGGCGACCAGTTCGTCGTCGTCGAGCGCACCGGTGAAGACCACACGATCGCCGACACCGGCATCGAGAGCGCACGCCTCCCAACGGCGCAGGACGTCGGAGGTGTGGGCCGTCGCGATCACGAGGTGGTGGCGGTTGGGAAGGGCCTGCTCCACGAGTGCCCACGCGCGGATCAAGCCCTCGGTGTTCTTGCGTTCGTCGCCGCCGGTCACCGCCACCACGTACGCACCGATGTCGGCGGGGAGCACTCGGGCGCATCGCGGTCGGGGGTCGTCGACCGGCGGCGCGAACCTCGGCTCGACGCCGGACCCGATGGTGGCAATCCGCTCTGACGGGTAGTCCAGTTCGATCGATGCGGTCGTGGCGGCGAACTCCGAGATGGCGAGCAGCGTGTCGACCGTGCGAGCGAGTGGCGCTCGCAGCTGCGACTGTCGCAGTGCGTTGGCGTCCACCAGGTACTTCTCGGGGAAACGGTACGGGATCACGTCGTACATGACCGCTGCCACGGGAAGCCTCGCCTCGGTGACGACCCGCGGAATCGGGTCGAGCGCGATCGGGTGCAGCATCAACTGTGTGGCGACGAACCAGGTGCCGGGTTCGGCGTGCTGCCTGATCACCTGCGGACTCCAGCGTTGGATCATGAGGCCGGGAACTGCATCGGCGAGCACCTCGACCTCGACGTCCGACCCGGCGAGGGCGATCACGGGAGCGTCGACGGCAACCAGTCCGTGCAGCAGGCCGGTCACCCATCGACCGATGCCGCGTTGACGGGCCGTGGGGTGATCGACGGGCCGCGCATCCACGAGGAGCGTCCGCACGGCGTTGTCGGTGTTCGACCCCGGTGCGCTCAAGACGCGGCGGTTCCGGAGGCCGCTGCCAGGCGCTCCTCCATGAGCGCGAGCTGACGTTCGATCACCTGGGTGGCGCCGATCGCCGTGTCGGCGTCGAGACGAAGCCGCTCGGAGTAGCCGAGGAACAGCGGAAGCGAGCGTTCTGCACCCGAGCGAACGTCGTGGTTCAGCTCGTTGACGGTGTCCTGCAACTGTGTGACCACATGGTTGATGTTGAGCACGACCTCACGCAGCGCCGCGACCTCGGCGGTGAGTGCGCTGACCTGGTCGCCTCGAAGGCGCCCGACGAGACCTTTGAACGATGCCACCGCGTCAGGCTAGCGACGACGTGACTAGCCTCCCGGCCATGTCCCCCGCCGCCGATGAGTCGTCCGCCGAGCCCGTGCAGTTGCACCATCGCGTCGCCGCAGCGATTCCCTCGGCGGTCATGGAGACGCTGCGGCCCGTGGCCCGGCGCGTTGGTCTGGCAGCGCCGCCAGCAGGGTGGTGGGATGCCACCGCTCCCATCTGGAAGCGACCGTCCCGGTCGGAGCAGCGCGATCGTTGGTGCAACATCTGCCGGTGGACCGGCTCTGCATTCCTCGGCACTGCCCACACCGAATCCGCCGAGTGCCCGCAGTGCGATTCGATCGCCCGCGACCGGTTCCTGCTGTGGTGTTTCACGAGCCGGTCGGGGAAGATGCGTGGCACCCGGGTGATCGAAACGAGCCCGCGTCTCGGCGTTGAGTACCGCGCCTACATGCGACGATGGTTCTCGTACCGCACGAGCGATTTCGACCTCAGCGCCCACAGTGGTGACATCCAGCTCGACCTGCAGCAGATCGCGCTCCCGGATGCATCAGTCGACGTCATCCTGACGCCGCATGTACTCGAGCACGTGCCGGACACGGATCGGGCACTGTCGGAGCTCTTCCGTGTGATCGCACCCGGAGGCCGGATGTACCTGCAGGTTCCCCTGACCCGCGGGCAGACCGCGGCGCCGACAACTCCCGAGTTCCACGACGACAACACGCCGGTGTTCTGGAACTTCGGGTGGGATCTCACGGACCGGTTGCGAGCGGCAGGGTTCACCACGACCGTGCTGGTCACCGACGAGTACGACGATGTGCTGCGCGGCGAGCTGTCATCGCAGGCGGCGCAGGGCGGCGGGTTCGACCCTGCCACGCTGTTGGAGCACGTACGGATCGCCGACCTGACTCCCGTCGCGGACACCACCGAGGCACGGCGGATGGGATTCGAGCCGTGCTACCAGTTCGCCACGTGGGAGTGTCTGCGACCCTGATCCGATAGCCGCTACCGGCCCAGAATGCGGCGACGGACGCACATGCGGATCATCTCGAGCCCCAGCCAGAAGGCCTGGATCCTGTCGCCGGTGACCGAGCTCTCGCCCACCCGCGGCTGATACTTCACGGGTACCTGCACCATCGGGAGGCGCTGCTCGACGGTGAGCAGCATCATCTCGTAGCCGAACGCCGACCCCGTCTCGCGGAAGCCGGGACGGAGCCGATCGACGGCGTCACGGGTGAGCACCCGATAGGTGCAGCCGACGTCGGAGAGATACACCGTGTTGAAGAGGAGTTCGGTCAGTTTCGCGACCGCCCAGTTGCCCCACTTGAGGAACAGGCCCATGTTGGCCCCGCTGAGGATGAAGATCCGCACGGTTCGTGACCCGAAGACCACGTCGACGTCGGCGGTGAACGGCAGCAGCTTCAAGATGTCGTCGGGGTCGAAGGTGCCGTCGGGTTCGCAGATGCACACGAGGTCGGCGTCGACGGTCTCGGCCACGCCGCGTTGGATCGCCGCGCCGTAGCCCTGGATCGTCTCGACGACGACTCGTGCGCTGGTCTCCTCGACCTCGCCTTGCGTGTCGGGATGCGCGTTGTTGTCGATCACGACGATGTCGTCGACGATGCCCAGCGCTTCGAAGCCCTTGATGCACGCGGCGATGCTCTCGGCTTCGTTGTACGTCGGCAGTACGACGGCGAGGGTGCGTCCGTTCCACATCGCCGGTCAGTCTGCCAGTTCAGTTCGTGTGCGACAGCGGCAGGTACACGATGCGGTCGCCGATCGGGATGCGTTCGTACCGATCGACGGGCATCAGCAGGTAGGCAGTGTCCTCGTCGTACGCCATGAAGATGACCGCGACATCCTCGGGCGGCGTGGCGCCGACGATCCGCTGGCGGTCGGGGAACCGGATCGGCCAGAACGGGAACACGCCGCTGACGATGCGGTTGTCGCCGGCGAAGTCGACGGGGAGCACCGCCCAGTAGCTGCCGTAGACGCGGGTGATCCCGGCCTCGTCGAGGACATCGACGATCTGTCCCAGCTGAGCGTTGGGGTCGGTGCCGAGCGCGTCGAGATACGGCGTGGTCGTCGGACGGATGAAGCTGAACACCCAGATCACGGCGACGAGTGCGAACACACCGACCGTGCGCACCTTCGGTCGCCGACCGGCGATGGCGTCGACGCCGCCGGCCAGTGCGACGAGCAGGAACGGGAACGAGATCATGGCGTAGCGACCGTCGTTCGCGTAGATGAGGTTGCGCAGCAGCGCCATCATCGGATACACCGCGAGCAGCACGACGAGCAGGAGCAGCCGACTGCGCGGCATCGGTCGCCGAACGATCGTCACGAGCCCGAAGATCGCGGTGGCGATCAGGGCGACGTACACGATCGGGCCGAGCACGTCGTAGTGCCAGTTCAGTCCCGAGTCGCGTAGGCCGAAGGCTCGTGGGAGGAGGTCGACGGCAAAGGTGCGCAGCCGTTCGGTGTAGGTGCCTGGGACCTTCACCGGCGTTTCGAGCGACGGCCACCCGTTGACAGCGTTCCAGGCGAGCAGCGGTAAGCACCCGAGGATCCCGCCGGCGATGACGCTGAGCCATCCGTCGAGGCGACGTCGGACGGTCCAGAGCACGAACGCGACCATCGGAATCATCACCGTGAGGAACATGGGGTGGAGCCAGAACCCGAACCCGGCGAACACGCCGAACAGCACCATCGTGCGGCGGCTCGGCTCGCTGGCGTCGACGACGACGGATGCCGTGAGGAACGCGAGCGTGGCGACGAGCATCCCCGACGCGTAGGCCGGATAGGCGGTGATCGACAGGATGAGCAGTGCTCCCGGCGTGATCCAGCACATGATCGCCGCGATCACTCCGGCTCGGGTGCTGACGAGGCGTCGACCGATGAAGAACAGCACCACCGAGGCGCCGACCCACGACAGCGTGCTGAGCACCTTCAGCGGGACGACGCTGGCGCCGAACACGTAGGTGAACGGTGTGTAGAGGTACGACTCGAGCGGGAGCGTGTAGACGGTGCCGCCGAGCACCATGGGGAACTGCCCCTGCAGGATCTCGTAGGCGTCGATGCGCGTGTAGGCCTCGTCGGCGTTGATGATCGCCGCCGGGGAGTCGAACAGGAGCCAGCGGATGACGACCCCGGCAATCGCCGCGATCGCAACGATGCCGATCGCCACGCCGGTGCGACGCGTGGACGGTGCGGGCGACGGCTGCGTGCCGATCGTGATCACATCGTCGGCCATCGACGTGCGCATCTCCGTCGCCTGATCATCCGACGAATCGGTCACCAGCACCTCCAGGCCAGCTGCTCGCGCCCGAGCTGCGTCGGGGATGGGTCGGTCCGTGAGCAGTGTGACACGGTCGCGTGGGTGCGTCGCGGCAACGTCGATCGCTCGATCGATTCCCGCTGACAGCTCAGCAGAGCTCGCTGTATCCGACCAGCCGATGAACAAGGTGCGTGTGCCGGCGAGCCGATCGCGGCTGTCGATCGCCTCCCGATCCGAGCCGGGTCGGTTCGGACGATCGGCGAGTCGTTCCTGCCACGTCGCCTTGAAGCGGGCGTGCGTGACCTGCCCGAGTGTGACATCTCGATGTGCCCGTGCCCCTGCCACGATGATGCACGAGCGGGACATCCGCGACGAGTCGCGTCCGCCGCCCGGCGGCCTCGACTCGCAGTGCGTAGTCGGCATCTTCGAAGTAGGCCGGGTGGTAGCGCCGGTCGAAGCCGCCGAGCGCGACGTGTTCGGCCCTCCGGACGAGCCAGCAGGCGGCCGACGCGTAGTCGACATCGCGACTGAAGACGTTCGTCTCGTCGCCCGGCATCACGTCGGGCCCGCCTACAGGTGCCGTGAACGTGTCGCTGAAGAGGAGCTGCCCGGCCTCCTGAAGCGTGCCGTCGTCGTTCACGAAGACGGGTGCAGCGATCCCGACGACCGGATCGTCGAGCGCGGCAACCAGTGGTTCGAGCCATCCGGGTCCGACGATCACATCCGGATTCAGGAAGCAGAGGAACTCGCCACGCGCGTGCTCGACGCCGAGTTCGTTCCCGCCGGCGAAGCCGAGATTGTCGGTCGCTTCGATGAGGCGGATGTCGGTTCGATCGACGAGGAGTCTGGACGTTCTGGTCGCAGGGATCGGAGCGGGAGGCAGTCCACGACGATGGCCTCGTGATCGATCGCCGTATATCGGTGAACCGCGTCCAGCGCGTCGACGACGATCGGTCCGGTGCCGAAGGTGACGACGAATGATCGAGACGAGCGGCTCAGCCGAGGTCAGAGGTGACACGTCGTCGGCGAGCACTCGCCGCTCACGATCCGCTCTGGACAACGCCCCTCGCGCCGGTGATCGTCCAGCCGACGGGGATGCTCACCACGCCGGTGTCGTACGACTTGTACTGGCGAACCTCGAAACGAATGCGCCGATCCCAGTGGTCGTAGGGGTGGACCTCCGTGTGATCGGTCAGCGCGACGGTGAGGTCGTAGACGCCTTCGAGCAGTGGGAGGCTCGGGATGGCGATGTCGACCGACGCCGGGCCGTCGATGAGCCCGATGGTGCGCCCGCCGCGACGGCTGCTGGTTCCCCACACGGGGTTGCCGGCAAGGCTGTCGATCCGGACGACGACCACCGTGTCCTGCAGTGGCGTGTGGGCGGTGATGTCGACGTGGATGCTCGCCGCCTCGAGCGTGTTCAGCACCGACTGTGGCGTGCCCGAACGTCGAGCAGCTTCACGTCGACGATCTGCGCTTCACCGCTCCCCCATCGGGATCCCTGCTCGCCCTCGACCCGTTCGGCCTGGTGACTCTCGCCCTGATAGGCGGCGATGACCTCGGCGGCCGGGCCGAGCATCTTGAGTTCGCCCTTCTCGATCCACGCCACGTCCTGGCAGAGTTGTTCGACCTGGCTGAGGCCATGGCTGACGAACACGATCGTGCGTCCGTCGCGACGGAACTCGTCGATCTTCTCGGCGCACTTGCGCTGGAAGCTCTCGTCGCCGACCGACAGCACCTCATCGATCAGCAGCACGTCGGGTTCGACGTGCGCTGCGACGGCGAAGCCGAGCCGGACGAACATGCCCGACGAGTAGTTCTTCACCGGCGTGTCGATGAACTCGGCGAGGCCGGCGAACTCGACGATGTCGTCGAAGCGGGCGGTGATCTCCTTCTTCGACAGGCCGAGGATCGCACCGTTGAGGAAGACGTTCTCCCGGCCGCTCAGCTCGGGGTGGAAGCCGGCGCCGAGTTCGAGCAGCGCCGACACACGACCGTCGATCAGCACCTCGCCCTTCTCCGGCACGAGGATGCCGGCCATGGTCTTGAGCAGTGTGCTCTTGCCGGAACCGTTGGAGCCGATGACGCCGAACGTCGATCCGGTCGGCACCTCGAAGTTGATGTCCTTGAGCGCCCAGAACTCCTCGTAGCGGGATCGACGCATCTTGAGGATCGCCGCCTTCAGGTACTGATTGCGCTCGTGGTAGAGCCGGTAGCTCTTCCAGAGATCGTTGACGGCGAGGGCGGTGGGCATGGCGCAACGAGTCTTGCCGATCGATCGGACAGAACCAACCACCCCCGACATGGCCGGGCGTGTGTCCGGTGGCATGCCGATGGTCCACGGTGCGTCGGCGATAACGTCGTTGCGCCCATGCATCCCGTCACCGACGTCTACCGCTCGCGCGAGCTGTTGTGGAATCTCACGCTTCGTGAACTCCGCACCAAGTACCGCCGCTCGTTCCTCGGCTGGGCGTGGTCGATGCTCAACCCGCTGTCGCAGATCATCATCTACGGCTTCGTCTTCGGCACCCTGTTGGGCGCGACGGCACCAGTCGGCGTTCCCGTCCGGCCTGGACAACTTCGCACTTTACCTGCTGTGCGGTCTGCTGCCGTGGAACTTCTTCGCCTTGATCACCTCACTCGGCCTCGGTGCGATCTCGGCGAACTCCGGGCTCGTTCGGCGAGTGGCGTTCCCACGTGAGGTCCTGGTGTTCTCGAACGTGTTGCACGCATGCGTGCAGTTCTCGATCGAGATGACGCTGCTGCTCGATCGTGCTCCTGATCGCCGGCAGTCCGTTCCTCCCATGGCTCCCCGCTCGTCGTGCTCACGTCCATTCTGCTTGGCGGTGTTCGCCACCGGGATTGGCAATGGCCTTGAGCGTCCTGGCCGTCTACTTCCGCGACATGAGCTACCTCTGGGCGATCCTCATCCCAGATCTGGTTCTGGGCGACCCCAATCGTCTATCCACCTTCGCTGCTCGAGGAAAAGGCACCGACCTGGGTGTACAACATCCTCAAGCTCAACCCGATGAACGGATTCGTCGAGGTCTACCGACGCCTGCTCTACGACGCCGGGGCACCGGGCTGGCGCACGATCGCTGGGCTCGCTGCGATCTCGTTCGCGAGCCTTGCGATCGGCTGGATGATCTTCCACCGCATGAGCCGTCGGCTGCCCGAAGAGGTCTGAGCACCTTCGAGTCCCACCTGTCCGGTCCTGGAGTCCCCCTCGCATACCGTCGGCAATATCGCTGGGGTCGGGGACAGCGCTCTCCCACCAGTGCGCATGACGCGGTCCCGTCGTACACCACACTCATCGAAGCTGCGCTGGAACTCAGTTCACGGGGAGTCCGGCTTTGGTGGCTTCGAGTTGGAGGTCGTGGGCGACCATCATCTTGACCAGGGTCGGGAAGTCGACTTCGGGTTCCCACCCCAGCTTCGTCTTGGCTTTGGTGGCGTCACCGATCAACAAGTCGACCTCAGCGGGGCGCAGGAACTTGGGGTCCTGGCGCACGTAGTCGGCCCAGTTGTCGATCCCCACCTCGGCGAACGCCCGCTGCACCATCTCCTCGATCGAGGCGGGTCTCCCCGGTCGCCAACACGTAATCATCCGGCTCATCCTGCTGCAGCATCAACCACATGCCCTTCACATAGTCACCGGCGTACCCCCATCGCGCTTCGAGTCCAGATTCCCCAACACCACCTCGTCCTGCAACCCGAGTTTGATCCGGGCCACCGTGTTGGTCACCTTGCGGGTCACGAACTCGATCCCCCGGCGAGGGCCCTCATGGTTGAACAAGATCCCCGACGACGTGTGCATCCCGTACGACTCGCGATAGTTCACCACGATGTCATGGCCGAACACCTTCGCACACCCATACGGGCTACGAGGATGGAACGGCGTCAACTCGCTCTGCGGGGTCTCACGCACCTCACCGAACATCTCACTGGATGATGCCTGATAGAAGCGGATCGGGTTGTTCGTCGCCCACCCACCATCCGGACCGCTTCCAACATGCGCAACACACCCAGCCCGGTGATGCTCGCCGTCAACTCCGCCTGACTGAAACTCAACGCCACGAACGAGATCGCGCCCAGGTTGTACACCTCGTCGGGCTGCGCCATCTGCAACGCACCGACCAACGACGGCAGATCCGCCAGATCCCCCGGGCACCAACTCCACGAACGGCAACTCCGCCTGGAGGCGCTCCACCCGGTGGATTGTTTGGCCCTTCACCATCCCGAACACGTGATAACCCTGCGAATGCAGGAACTCCGCCAAATGCTGACCATCCTGGCCAGTGATACCGGTGACAAACGCTGTAGACATAAGGCAGCGAGTCTACGTTGGCCGTCGAACCGGTAACGCCTGGACGTCCGCTCGTGCGAGTCGAACCCCGTTCCTCTGGTCGACGCCCTCGGCTGCCGTACCGTGCACGAGTGGTGTCGCATTCTCCGCCCGATCGATTGGCGACTCGGCGTGCCTCGTCGATCGATGCAGGCGAACCGTCGATCCAATCTGATGTTCTCCCGGACTACAGCTCCACGCAGGCCCCCTCTTGCCCTGCTCGAAGCCCTTGCGATGGGCGTGCCCGTCTTCACCACCGATGTCGGAGACGTTCGTTTGGTGCTTGAACGTCTCGGCGCGGGTGAAGTGGTGAGCGCATCAGCAAGCATCGAGGCCAAGCGTAGGTCCAGTCTCAACCTCTGTCGTGATCTCCCACGATTTCGCTCGGCGGCTCTCCACAGCTCCTCCCAAGTTCGTCCGGAATTCGGGGGCGCCAGTGTCGCTGAGGAGTACTCCGAATGCTGGCAACTGCGATCGCGGATCGGATACCAGCACGTCGATGACTCGAACCACAACGGCGTATCGGCGTGAGCCGATTCATGTCTGAGCTGGCTCACGTCCTTCGATCAGCCCACGGATCGGAACGATCCTCGAGAAGTCGGTTTCGTCAGGCGTTGCGATCCACAGGCGATGTCCGATCCGCGCCGACGAGGCGTATCCCTCAAATCTCGGCGCAGCCGCATCGTGGGGAGCATGAACGAGAACGACTCCTTCCGGGCCAACGAGGATCTCGCCACATCTGTACCGGCACAGCGACGGTCAGCGTCGATCAGTACTGCATCGAACGTGACCCTGAGATCTCTGACCGACTGAACGCACATGGATTCCTGTCGCTCGCTCTCGGATGACTCGTTGGTCTCCGGGGCACAGCAACAGGGAGGAGCTACCGACGTGAGCGGCTTCGGCGGGAACGAGGCCGCGTATCTCGAACCCCCTCGACGGAGGCTGCGCCCTTGTCCATCAAGGTCCCGACTTGCGACAGTTCGCGTTCATCGGGCCTCGAGCAGTAGTTCAGCCAATTCGTCGAGCCCGGCGTTGCTGAGGAACTGCACGATTGACGTCGCACGTTCGTGCGGAGCCCCAGTCAACCACTCGCAACGGTTGGGGATCTGTCGCGCAAGGGCGACGAGCACGAACAGGAGGACGTCGCCGTCCAACCGGGTCATCGCCGGCACCGGCGAGCCGACTTGGTAGCTCGTAGCAGCGCGGGTGGTATCGAAGTGCCGCATCAACGAACCGATCGTCGAGCAGGCGTCGATGCGCAGATCGGGATCGCGTCGATCCACCCCTCGCTGATGTGGTGATCCGATCGTCGGCTCTCCCGATTGGGTGCCACCGTGAGGTAGATGGATGCGACAATCGGCAGCGGCTGTGGCGGCGCCCTGTGCTCGGCGACGTCGAGAAGGAAGTGCCAATCGTCGACTCCTCGAACTCCCGTCGCATGTCGCACCGGAAGATTGGCTCGATGAGCGATCACGCCCATGTCGATGAAGTTGCTCTCCGCGAGTCGAAGTTCGTCATACGGCTCGAAGAGGGACATAGGGCGGCGATTCCGAAGAATTGCCCGATCCTCGAGCCGAAGTTGTGCCCCGTAGACGACGTCGACCTCGCTGTCGCGACCCGAACAACTCCGCGATGGCGGAGCCACCCATGACCCATGAGATTGTCGTCGTCGAGATAGGTCAAGATCTGCCCCTTCGCTTCGAGGAGCGCTCGGTTCCTCCGTGCCGCTGCGGATCCGCCGCCATCAGCCTGGATCAGTCTGATCCTGGCGTCCCTGGCTGCTGAGGAGCGGACGAAATCGGCTGTGTCATCGGTGCTGGCGTCGTCGACGATCACCGCCTCCCACTTTCGTAGGTCTGTCGCAGCAGCGAATTCAACGCACGTTCGAGGAGTTCTCGTCGGTCCCGAGTCGGCATGACGACGGAGATCAGGGGATCTCCCCACACAGGAGCTTCCGCACTCCAGGTCGGGTACCACGTCAGGTCCGCGAGCTGTCCCCTGCCGCGGTACTCGTGTTCGAGCGAGTCTGTTCTCATCATGGCGCGACTGAAGAGGACTTCTGATCCCTGGCGACAGCACGAAGATCTGTCCGTAGTGCCTGTTGCAGTGCCTGTTGCTGATCCTGGAGCCTCGCGATGAGCGCCGTCTGGCGTGCCATTGCTGCGGCGAGGTCGATGTGGATTCGAGACAACCGTGTAATCCTCGTCGACCAGTTGCAGGTGCGTCTGGTCGGCCGGCGCCGATGCGAATTGCCCTGAGTCGTGCGTTGGAGCAGACGAAGTGTCGGACGACTCCGGTGACATCGCCTTAGTATTGCCCATCGCGCAGCTTCGGACCGGGTCCTCGAGGTGAGTTTCGCGTGGCATAGCTGCGATCGTGCGCAGGGCTAACCTTGGAGCGTGCAAGAAGGATCGAAGAATGCCTGACCCCAGCAGTCATGCGAGCGAGCGGCCGACAGACGAAGAGTGGAGCGAGGTGGAAGTGCTCCAGCGTGAGGTTCTTCGCCTTCGAGACGAACTCATCGGTGCCGAAGCCACACTCGGTGACCTTCGAGCCCGCCTCAGGATCGCATCTGAGCGTGAACGTACGAAGGAAGCGGCTCGAGAGGTCAGTGATCTCGATCATGTGATGACGGTGAATCACCATCTCCAGATGCAGATCGACGAGATTCACACCTCAACGACGTGGCGAATCGGCCGACTGATTGTGCGGCCGCTCTCAGTCATTCGTCGATCCCCGGTGCATGCGGCGAAATCGTGAGCGAAACGTCATCGACGTCGATGGTCGCCGGCCCCCCAGAGCAGGCGCCCATCGCGTTGGAATCGGATGACTACGTCATCTTCGTGGAGCGGAGCACATCGCTCAGGGCCGATGCCTTCGACATCATCGACGCGAAGCTTCGAGACGAGTCGGGCCCCGTACTCGCCTATGCCAACGAGTCGTGGGACGAAGACGGCAGCCGTGTCCCGTTTCGGAGCTGGAAGCCGCTCTGGTCGCCTGAGAGGGTGCGAGGACAGGACTTCGTCGGGTACCCGGTCATCGTGTCGAAACCACTCCTCGCCGACGTCGGCGGAATCCACCCCGAACTGGGATCCCTTGCCCTGTTCGACCTCGTGCTCCGTGCATCCGAACACGCGAATTCAGTGGTTCACATCCCTGACGTGCTCCACCATTCGAGCCGATCGAGAAGGCCGGTCTGCGACGAGGACGTGGCCACGTTGGCACTTCGCGAGCGGATCGTACAGGAGCACCTCGATCGAAGCGGGATCGCTGCACAGGCGACGACCCTCAGCGGGTTTCAAACACGCATCGATCGCACGCTGCGAGAACGGCCACTCGTCAGCATCATCATCCCGACTGCGGGCACCGTCAAACGGGTCTGGGGACAAGACGTCGTCCTGGTGACGAACTGTGTGCGAAGCATCGTCGACAGGTCCTCGTACACGAACATCGAAATCCTCGTGGTTCATGATCAACCTCTCGATCCGGCCACTGCTTCCGAACTTCGAGCAATCGCAGGTGACGGTGTGCGGTTTCTGCCGTTCAGCGGGGAGTTCAACTTCTCCGAGAAGATCAATCGAGGCGCCATCAAGGCACACGGAGATGTTCTGCTGCTCCTGAACGACGACACCGTGGTGCGGTCTCCGGATTGGATCGAGGTGATGCTGGGCCTGCTCGAAGATCCGGGCGTAGGAATCGTCGGACCCAAGTTGTTGCTTTCCGACGGACGGATCCAGTCCGCCGGCCACTTCTTCACCAATGGGGCACAGCATGTTGCCGCCGGATATTCGTGTGGGGAACTCGGTCCAGAATATGAGTTGGCGGTCGCTGCGGAGCGATCAGGCATCACCATGGCGTGTGCCGCCGTGCGAAGCGATGTGTTCAGGTCCGTGGGTGGGCTCTGCGTCGACTTCCCCCGCGCCTACAACGATGTCGACTTCTGCAACAAGCTCGAGCTTGTAGGTCTTCGGTCCGTTTGGACACCGTGGGTCGAACTCCACCATTTCGAGTCGCTCTCGCGGGATCCAACAGTGACTGCTGATGAGGTCGAACGGATGTCCGAACGCTGGGGAGAGCTGATCCATTCTCCCGATTGCTTCCTCCCACATTTCGATGCTCGACTCGCCGGTCTCAACTACGTCGTTGAGAAAGATGCCTCCTTCAGCTCAGAATCCTGGCCGTCGTGCTCAGCGACGCAGTTTGCCTGACCAGCGTCTGACGCCGAGTGCACCGATTGACCTACGGGACCCGATAGATCCAGCGGTCGACCTCATTCCAACGAAATCCTGCCTCCTCGCGAACGCAGGGGGACGCCAAGGGGCGTGTGGAGAGGATCCATCCCACGCCAAGATCGTCGAGCAGTGGACTGCACGGATTCATGGTGACGATGATCACGTCATCTGCCGGACTCCAGATCACCGGTGACGTGGCGTCCTCTTGCCAATCGAACCGAAGCGATGACGCGCCCCGATTCCACGCATCAACGTATTGATGCTCGGGATCGAGCTTCTCCCACACGTCGCGCTGTGGCCCCCAGCTGACCTGCCCAGATGCCATTGGGAGTCCATTAGCAGTCGCCAAGGAGTCGAGCGGGTAGTCATCGGTCGCTACGCGGCCAGCGCCGCTGTCAGCTGGGAGTATCGTTTCGCGGAGCAATGCTGCAACCTGAGATTCGCGGAGATCACCAAGACCGCGGACGAGTGGATTGATCTGGAATGATGAACAAACCATGAAGGCCAGAAGTGGCATCAAAGACAGTGGATGAGGGCTCGAGGCGATCGCGACACCAACGCAGAGACTCAGCAGCATCGAGGTTGCCCAGACCTCGTTGATCGACAACTCGGGCATGAACGCCATCAGCGCCACTCCACCCGACACCGATACCATCAGGCAGACCACAGTTGCCGAGACGGCGGTTGCCATGCGTTCACGCGGTGAAACCAGTTCGAGAACCTTTGTGATTGCCAAGATGGACGGTGGAATTGCGACGACTCCGAGAATCTGTCCAAGGCGATACGACGGAATGAAGGTAAGCGGATTCGGGCCGAGCAGCACCGAT
Source organism: Ilumatobacteraceae bacterium (assembly GCA_963747375.1). Lineage (GTDB taxonomy): Bacteria > Actinomycetota > Acidimicrobiia > Acidimicrobiales > Ilumatobacteraceae > Sva-07. The sequence goes on along the minus strand of CAVVFL010000002.1, from coordinate 6,971 downwards.
GGCCACGGCACCAGCATCCAGCCGGCGAGCACGGTGACGGCACCCATCGAGATGACGGGTACTCCTTGTCGGCTCGACGCCCGTAACCCGAGTCGCCGCGACGAGCGAAGATCGTGAGGACGATCGCGATCACAACGAGAATCAGTGGACCGATCGCTGCCTCGCTCTGATTGGTGCCGACGAGACTCTCGCCGGGATGGAACTGAAGAAAGCCCGCTCGAGCCGAGGTGAACAACGGCTGCCTGAGATCGCCACCGACACTCCGGCGAGCGCCCGGATAGACGGTCTCGGCGAGCGTCCGATAGCGGTTGAGCGAGACGACCAACCTGAACAAAACGATCAGTATCAGTACCAAGACACCTGCCGCATAGGGGTACAGCTCGGAGCGGCGAATCCGACGTGACCAGATCCAGTCGAGAACGAGGCCAAAAAAGATGATTGCCGACGGAAGAACCCACGGAAAATAGCCAAATGGAATGCGGCTGACGAGAATCCCGGCGACAATTGGAAAGGCGATGACGACAATCCGCCGGACCCGATCGAGCCGTATCGGGCGATCGCGAAGTTGCACGTAGACTGCGCCACGAGAAGTGCTCAGCCGCCTGCTACATTCGACGAGAAGGCTCCTATGAGGGGCCACATGATCTCAAGCGGGTGGTAGCTCCACCATGAGGCAGTCGGAATCGCGATGACGAACAGAGCCGCTATCAGACTGGCCGTCGTGCTCAGTCCCCACATCATGAAGAGCCCGACGAGCGCAATCAGGCAGAACGCGATGGGAAACCACCAGAGCGGGAAGAAGCATTCGTTGAAAATGCCAGCCGCAGGATTTGCCGTTCGGGAGACTGAAGAAAGTCCGAAACAGCCTCGAACGCTCCGGCTCTGGCGACCCGAACCTCGAAAACACTGCGGAAATCCGTCGTCCAGCCCGCGGCTGAGCATGCCAAGGAGATCTGGCGTTGACCGATTCCATTCATCAGCCCGAATTTGACGGGGAGCGCCGACGAGGACTCTCGCCGCATTTTTCTCGCCCGTTCCTCCATGAAGCGAGAGGCTGGAAGTCGAGAACCGGAGCATCGACAGAACGATCGCGATCAGCATCGTCACGACAGCGAACCGAGCAAAGAATCGTTGGCGCCTCGTCATGCCCACATTTCGCGCGAGGTCACCCCCTTCAATAGCAACCGGGTCGGTTTGGGTCTGTGCTGACACGGCTCTGTTGGTCCTACGGTCGATGGTGAACCCTCCTCCGCGGAAAAGGATGGATTGGTGCGGCAGCCTACCCAGTCCCCGTCGTGAGTTCGCCTCGAGCGATCCGCTCCAAACCGCGTGCGTGAATGCGTGCGGAGGTCGCACGAATCGGCCCGCGCTCACACGGTCCCCTGTCGGAAACGCTCGGGTACGTTCGGGCATGGCGGATTCACCGGACTTCTGGCGGCTCTGGACCCGTACAGTCTCGAATCCAACCAGGACCGGGTGACGGAAGTCCGAAAGGCGGTCCGGGAGGTTTCCAACAGGGTCAGGAGGGCTGGTTTGTCCGTGATCGTGCTGAACAAGAACCGCCCGGATCTGTTGGCTCAGCTCTGGACAACGTGGGAGTCGGTTCTCAGCGATTTCGAACGCCGCAACGTGAACGTCGAGTTGCTCGTTCGCGATACGGGTTCGACTGATCCAGATGCTTGGACCCTGCTCGAGCGACCGCCGGGGCAACGCTCGGGTGTGGCGAGAGCTCACTTACCACTTCTCCCGATGCAACAACGACCTGTTCGACGAGTCGCAGTACGACACCGTCCTGTTCATGAACAATGACGTCGTGCTCGGCGAGCAGCATGCCGCGCTCCTCCGCGCATACGACATCGTTGCCAACGATGCGTCGTTAGGCGTATTGGGTGCGGTCTTGTTCTTTCCTGACGGCAGCATTCAGCACGCCGGAATCGATTTCTTCAGCCAAGCGGAACTCTACGGCTTCTGCTACCACCCGGGGGCCGGCGATGACATCGACCTTCCGATCGGGGCGGTCTTCGACGCACCCGCTGCAACGGGCGCCTTCTTGATGACCCGTTCGACAAACTTCGCTGACGCCGGCGGATTCGACGAGCGCTATTCCGCTGAATGCCAAGATGTCGACCTCTGCCTTCGTCTCGATCGCATCGGGTTGCGGAACAGAATCGCTCACCTTGGCCCGGTGGTCCACCTGGAGAACGGAACACGGCCGCTCGGCGAGGAACACTGGGAGGACAGATCGCTCTTCATTCGCAGGTGGAACAGTTACGTGGAATCTCGATGACGAACCGGCGAGTGCTCTTTCTCAGTTCGGTCATGCTCCGTGGGTACGGCGTCTCAGTCGTTGCCCATGAAGATCGCGGCTCGAATCGCTCCGTACGGATGGGACATGGTCATCGGCTGCATGTCGTCGGACGACACATATGGAGGTGAAGGCGTCATCGAACTCGCCGCAGATCCCAACGCTGTTGCGAAATTCTGCCGCGCGAATGGAATCGAAGCCGTGGTGGCGCAGACGACGCCGTATTTCGAAATCCTCCCAGCTCTCGCTTCGGAGGTCCCGACGATCATCCTCGAGCATGGCGACCCATCGCCGCACTTCTTCGATCTAGATGGAGAGGAACGACAACGCATTCGACTCCACAAGATTGCGAACGTGTACCCACATGTGAGCAGAGTTCTTGCGAGCTCTCACTTCCTCCGCCACGACATCGAATGGCCGGCCGCTGCCGTCGTGCCGCTGGGGTGCGATCACGTCCCCGATCTGGGTCCCAAGGATCTGACAATGACTGCGCATCGCCTTGCACATCCGCTCCGAGTCGGCACCCTGATGCGCCTCGGTGAGGGCGAATCGAAATACAAGGGCGTTGATTTGTTCGCCGACTTGGTCGAAACGTCGTGTGGACGCGACGGCATCGAATTCGCCATCATGGGCCGAGGGACCGACGCAGATCGGGATCGGTGGGAGTCGCTGGCGTGGAGGTTGACTTGAACTCAACGGACGAAGAAAGGCGTGGTCGACCTTCTCGGGATCTCGACGTCCTGTGTCGCCGAGCATGTGGGAGGATCAATCGTTCCACTCGTGGAGGCACAGGCCTCGGGCACCGTGGCGGTTGCGTTCGACGTCGGCGCCGACCTGAGACGACGTCCATTCCTGGCGTCGAGCCTCGATGACGTGACCCGATTGCTTCGAGCCTGGAACAACGACCGCGACGAGTCGGACGGGTGGGAGCCGTTCGACCGTTTTGCCAGATCGAGTTCACCTGGATCACACCTCGCGAGCCCCCGCCACACCCTCGACGAGGTGGCCCCGACCCCCCGCCCGCACCGACGCCGAGCCGTTGGCTCAGACGCGGACGCGGTCCGACGGGCTGGTGCGACGAGAGGGACCTGTCGGTGCGACTTGTGGTCCTGCAACGTACTGCGGGCGATCCGCCGAGGAGTCGGACTCTCCGGATGACTCGATGAGGGTCAAGTAGATCCCGGGCGTAAGAGCAATCGTGCGAGCCCCGGTAGTTCATCGCGATCCCGATGTGGAGGGCGATCCGTATTCTTGTGTCGTGGTGACGAAGAGATGGAAGCTCAGCCTGCAGCCGTGGGAATCGCATCGAACCCGCGAAGCTGGACCTGAGCGGATTGTTGATCAAGGAACCACGGTAGGTACTCGCAAGACCGTCGTCCAGCCCGACCGTGGGCGACCAGCCGAGACTGCGCAACTTACTGACGTCAAGGACCTTCCGCGGTGTGCCGTCCGGCTTCGAGGTGTCGAAGACCAACTCAGCGTCGGGGTAGACCGCGTGACCCACCTTCTCGGCAAGGTCATGGATCGACAAATCGACGCCGGTGCCGACGTTGATGTGGGAATCGTCGCTGTAGTGCTCGATCAAGAACAAGACAGGCATCCGCGAGATCGTCGACATGCAGGAACTCGCGCATCGGCGACCCGCTCCCCCACACCTCGACCGTCGGGGCTCCGGCGACCTTGGCATCGTGGAACTTGCGGATGAGCGCCGGCAGAACATGGCTCGAGGTCAGGTCGAAATTGTCGTTCGGACCGTACAAGTTGGTCGGCATCGCCGAGATAAAATCGATCCCGTACTGTCGCCGATACGCCTGGCACAGCTTGATTCCGGCGATCTTCGCGATCGTGTACCACTCGTTGGTCGGCTCCAGCGGCCCGGTCAGCAGCTCGTCCTCGGTGATCGGCTGTGTGGCATTGCGAGGGTAGATGCACGACGAACCCAGGTACAGCAGCTTCCGGTGTCGAACTCGTGAGCCGCGTTCACCACGGTGCCGTGAATCATCATGTTGTCGTAGATGAACTCGGCAGGTCGGGTGCTGTTGGCCATGATTCCGCCGACCGTTCCCGCAACGAGGAACACGTACTCAGGACGGTTCGCCTTGAACCAATGCGACACTTCGGCCTGGTCGCGCAGGTCGAGCTGTGCTCGGCCCGCAGTGAGGATGTTGGTGATCCTCGGCTTCCAGCCGCCGCACAATGGCAGAACCCACGAGCCCACCGTGCCCAGCTACATACACCCGCGCATCGTGATCCAATTGCTTCGCCGACATTGCACACCTCCTGGTGCAACGCTATCGGCCACCTCAGGACCGATCGGCGCGGTCTGCACTCGCGGACGTGTGCCGGCAAACAGGATCGCCCATCTCACGAACGGCTCGGACAGCGTGCTGAAGGCTCGCCCGAGGGGTCCGTGGGCCTGACGTCGGACGCGGCTGGCCTCCTCCACCGAGCCGTCGCGACCGCCGACCGACAGCGAGCCCTCGTGCCAACGAAACTCAGCGAGTGGCCGATCGATGTAGGGGAACCGCCCGCGGCCCTCAGGCGAAGGAAGAGATCGAGACGAACGCCCAGCGAAGCCGTCGTCGAGCATGCCGACGCTTTCGAACGTATCCCTGGTGACGGGGACCGGTCGCGGGACGGAGCCGTGGCCGAATCTCACGAGCGGGACAGCCGACCTGCCGCTTCGGTTCAGCCAGAGCGGGGCACCGACCGCGTCGACGTACCGAGACTGCCGAAAGGCCAGTACCGAGCGATCCGACCAGCGCGGACCGGGCGGTGTCGAACGCCGAGGTCGTCAGGCGATCGTCGTCGCCGAGCCATGTCATGTACCGAAAGCTGGTGGGCACGCCTTCAACCCACAGTCGACGGCCGCTGCGACACTGTGTCCCCGGATCATCGACCGACAGATCGACGAACTCACGCACGGTCTCGTCGATGTCGCGGTCCGCTGCCGGCCGTACAAGGACGACCATGGTCACCGGCGCGGCGAAGCGAGGTGAGGTCTCGAGCAAGTACTCCGCGAGACTTCCGAGGGTCGGACGAACACACCTATCTACGTCGCGACTCCGCGTCGTCAAATCGAGTCGCCCGCCCCGCGGAGTTCGCCTGGCGGATCGCACGGAGACCAGCCACTGCGGAGCACGAGACCGTGGCTGGGTGATCCAGGTCCGCCTCAACTACCTCGCGCGAACGACGAATCCGTTCAATCGCTGTCGTCGCCGACGTGGCGTCGATCGTCGGAGGTGGGACCTTCTTCGGGGTCACTTCACGACCTGTTCGAGTCATCCTTGTCGTCGTGCTCGCCGGACGCTCGGCGACATGCGTCGCGAACGGACCGATGCCCTGTATCCGCACTTGCAGCGTCGAAGTGGGGAAGTGGCGACCGGGTCGCGACGGTGGCGAAATGCGGGCGCGATTCGACGAACGTGATCCTGCGCTGTGGTGCCCGCCCAACCTTCGTGGATGTCGACACTCGAACCGCTCAGACGGCCCCCGATCCGCTCGACGAGCCCTGCGAGACAACAGCCCATTCGAGCCGTCATCGCCACGGACCTCTACGGCCTGGTCGGGTAGACCGACGATTCGTCAGAACTGCGACGAGTTCGACGTCCGGCTGTGGCGGACCGCGCACAATCGTTCGGGGGCACGTCGAAACGGTGCGGCCGGCACGTTGAGCACGGCGACGTTCAGCTCGACCCGACCAAGAACCTCGGTGCCACGGTGACGTGGGCGAGGGTCTCGTACCTGCAGAACTCGACCAGCGTGTGCGGTCGCTCGGACAGTACGGCTGGGGTTCCGTGCTACGAGGTCACTCCACCGGTGGGGCGAACTCGTGGATCGACGAGATCCAAGCGGCGATTCTCTCGAGAGGTCTCGAGCTGGTCGACGATCAAACCAGCGACGACGTCGAGATCGCTCGGTACAGCGAGGCATTGCCGGGCAGCCGCTTCTGAGATCCGAGCGGAGCGAACGCTATGTTGCGGACTTGGCGGTCATGGTCACCGACGACCGCGAACCGCAGACATCGGTCGCTGGGAGCTGTTGGAGTCGGGACTGGGATCCACCACCCCATCGCCGACCACTGTCAGGCGGCATGGAGCGATCTCTTCGCCGCGGTTCGCTTCCGAACACGGAGTGGCTTCAGGACCAATCGTCACACTTCCGTGCCTTCCGTCGATGACCGACTCGGAGGTCGACGATGTCGTGGACGTACTGGCGGGCCTTGGTCAGGAACGAGCTCGTCGACCTCGTCGATGTAGTCGTCGTCGTCGAACGGGTGGCGGCGATCACGCGAGCACGGTTCGATCGACGAGTCGTTGAATGGGAGCCAGGCGCGGACGGGCACGTGGACCGAATCACCCTCCCCAAGTTCGAAGTCGAAACGATCGCCGACCGAGTCGATGGTGAAACCCTGGATCGCTCCCTGTTGCACGAAGACCAACTGCTGGCAGACACGATGGCCGTGATTTGCGCGAGTCTCGCCCTCGGTCACGGAATAGATCCAGAAGAGTCGACGCGGCTCGAACGGGAGTGGCTCCAATTCAGCGATGCCAAGCGCACCGCGATGATTTCGTGGACAACCGGGAACCGGCCAGTCTGCGGGGAATCACCGAACTCGTTCACGACGTCGACTCGCAGTCTTCGAGCGTGAGTTCCCTCATTGCTC
>CAVVFL010000001.1:0-30768 GCA_963747375.1 Ilumatobacteraceae bacterium | reverse complement strand
CGTTCCGAGAGGAGAGCCTCGAATTCGTGCCCGGCGAGGACGCCCTGTTCGGACTCGGACTCGGCATGGTCGTGCCGACACTCCGCGACCACGCTTCCGGCGAACTGCAGCAACGCTTCATCCCGCCGGCACTGCGTGGGGACGAGATCTGGTGTCAGCTGTATTCCGAACCGGGGGCGGGGTCCGACCTCGCAGGGCTGACGACGCGGGCAGTTCGCGACGGAGACGAGTGGATCATCACCGGGCAGAAGGTGTGGACGTCGCAGGCCCACATCGCAGACTTCGGCATCCTCATCGCCCGCACCGACTTCGACGTCCCCAAGCACAGCGGGATCACGATGTTCGCGCTCTCGATGCGCCAGCCGGGCGTGACGGTTCGGCCACTCGTGCAGATGACCGGTGCAGCCGAGTTCAACGAGGTGTTCCTCGACGAGGCCCGCGTGCCCGCCGACTGGGTTGTGGGCGACGTGAACGGCGGGTGGGGGCTCGCCGTTGCGTTACTCGGCCACGAACGGACATCGCTCGGGCGCGGCCAGCTCACCGACGACGAGAACAAGTCGAAGGCAGGTCGCTCTCCGCTTCCATTCAGCGGATTGGTGGCTCGAGCCATCGCCAATGATCGGCTCGATGATGCAGTCGTCCGTGACGATCTGGCCGCTGCATACACAGGCGAGCGGCTGGTTCCGTGGGGGACGAATCGACACCTACATCCCTCGGTCGGCAAGCTGTGGCGAACCATTCAGGGCCGGCACTGCGCACAGACCGCTCACATCATCGGCGGCGCCGATGCAATGGCGTGGGAACCCGACGACACCGACGCCGACTACTGGGCATACCACGTCCTCAACTGTCGGGGGATGTCGCTCGGCGGCGGCACCGACGAGATCCAGAAGAACACACTCGGCGAACGAGTCCTCGGCCTGCCCCGCGAACCTGGGCCCGACCGCAACACCCCGTTCTCCGAGCTCCCGAGAAACTGATGACCGTCGCCGAGCCGACGACCGAACCACTCGTGCGTCGATCCGATCGTGACGGCGTCGCCGTGATCGAACTCAATCGACCCGAACGCAAGAATGCCATCGTTCCCCCGATGCTCGACGAGCTCGCCGATCATGTCGATGCGGCCGGCGCGGACCCGACGGTGCGTGCGGTCCTGCTGTGCGGTGCCGGCGGCGCGTTCTGTTCGGGGCTCGACCTCAAGGAGTACGCAGCCGATCCGCCCCCTGCATGGTTGGCCACTGCGGGCGATTCGATCCGGGCGGCGCACGCAGCGCTGGGTGCATGTCCGCACCCGGTCGTCGTCGCACTCGAGCGATACGCCATCAACGGCGGTGCTGCGTTCGCTCTGGCCGGCGACCTGATCGTCACGGGTGAGACATCGTGGCTACAGGTCGCCGAGGTGCGTCTCGGAATGAACGCCCCGATGAACCTCGCCTGGCTGGTCGCCCGCTACCCGATGTCGACCGTCCTGCAGATCGTCCTCACCGGCGAGCGGATCCACGGCCCCGAGCTGCGCCGCCTCGGAATCGCCTACGACGTGGTCGACGACGAGACGGTGCGCGGACGGGCCGAAGAGCTCGCCGCGATGATCGCGGGCTTTCCCGACGGGTCGGCTCGTCGCCTGAAGGCGGCGGCCCTGCGACTGGGCGACGAATGGGCCGGCACGTCGATGTCGCCGGATTGGTTTGCCCGCGCGACCGAGCTCGCACCCGCAACGGCCCCACCGCCACCACGTTGACCAACAATTACCCAATTCCCGATCTGATTTGTCAGGAATTTGGATATCTTGCCCGCTGACGACATCGATCGACGTCGTCCACGTCCACCCACAGGAGATCAACCATGACTGTTCGTCTCGGCGACATCGCACCCGACTTCACCGCCCAGACCACTCAGGGCGAGATCAGCTTCCACGAGTGGCTCGGCGACTCGTGGGGCGTGCTGTTCAGCCACCCGAAGGACTTCACCCCGGTGTGCACGACCGAGCTCGGCTATGTGGCCAAGATCAAGCCCGAGTTCGACAAGCGCAACGTCAAGGTGATCGGACTGTCGGTCGACTCGGTCGAGAGCCACGTCACGTGGGAGGGCGACATCGAGGAGACCCAGGGCACCGCGGTCAACTTCCCGATGATCGGTGATCCCGACCGCAAGGTGGCCGACCTGTACGACATGATCCACGAGAACGCGAGCGACACGCTCACAGTTCGTTCGGTGTTCGTGATCGGTCCCGACAAGAAGGTCAAGTTGACGCTCACCTATCCGGCATCGACCGGCCGCAACTTCGACGAGATCCTGCGCGTGATCGACAGCCTCCAGTTGACCGCCGACTACAAGGTTGCCACGCCTGCCAACTGGAAGGACGGCGAGGACGTCATCATCGTGCCGGCCGTCTCCGACGACGACGCCAAAGCCCTCTTCCCCGCCGGCTGGAATCCCGTCAAGCCCTACCTCCGCGTCACCAAGCAACCCAACCGCTGACACGATCCCCCCCCCAGAAGGACAATCCCAACCCGAAATTCGGAGTGAACGTTGCGCTCTGCGCAACGTTCACTCCGAATTTCCGATCGATCAGAGCCAGTTCGACTCGACCCAGGCGCGAACTGGCGGCGCGAGTTGATCGAGGTGGTCGGCCGGACGTTCACGGATCTGAGTCGCCGAGATCGGAACGGTCACGCGATCGGCGTCGACGACGACATGGACGGCCTCGAACCGCGCGGCCAATTCGATCACGTACGCATCCGACGAGAACACCGCGTGTGGGCCGTCGTCATGAGGCCAGTGATCGCGGAACAGCGCCATCCACTGCACCCACAGCGCTTCATCGTCGAAGTCGGTTCCGAGACGATGACGAACCTCGATCACCGTGACATCTGGATGCAGGTCACCCAACCAGGCGGCTCGGAGTGCGCCCGGCGCCGTGTCGCGCTCCGACGAACTGTTCACGAACACCACCAACCGGTCGCTGTGCGCCGCCGCCCACTCGATCATGTAGGAGTGACCCAGATGCGGCGGGTCGAACCGACCGACGATCAACCCGGTCGCATGACGATCGACGGCCGTACTCACGCTGGTTCGACGGCGACGTCATCCGGTGGCTCGAGCGCGACGGCCGCCAACCCGGACAGTGCTCGGCGCCAACCCGGTCCGAGATGACCGACCTCGATCTCGGTCCGGTCGACCAGCGCCTGCGTGGCCGCCAACACCAGCGATCGCGCCACGACGTCGCCGGCTTCACGGGCGGTGACATCGGCTCGTACGAGGCGTTCACAGGCAGCGTCGCGGTCATCCGACATGACCTCGCCGGCAGCAGCGGCGACGTCGGCCACCACACGGTCGAGGTAGGTCGGCGTCGCCTCGTCGACGAGCGCTGCACTCGCGATCGCACCCGATGCATCACCGACCATCGCCAACGCCAGCGCCCTCACCGAAGCTGCGTACGCCGACGTCGGGTCGACCTCGTGGAGATGTCCCAATGCGTCCTCGGGGCACCCGGCCTGACACAGCGCCAGCGCCAGGGTGACCCGCGACTCGGCCACATTCGACCCCATCGTCAGGCCACGCTCCAACGCCAACTCGGCGATCACGACGGCGCGCTCCCCCAACCCCATGTGCACGGCAGCGCCGGCGGCGGTCATCGCCGGGAACGAGAGGTCGCCGAACGATTCACTGATCGCCAACACCTCCTCCATGCCCCGCTCGGCTTCCTGCGCCCGGCCGAGGGCGACGAGTGACCGCAACCTCGGGCCCATCGCCTGGACGGTGCCGAACCGATCGCCGAGGTCACGAAATGAAGACAGCGCCCGGCGCGACAGTTCCTCCGCCTCACTGAATCGAGTCGTCCACAGCCGAATCGAGGCCACGAGCGAATCCATCATCGCCGGCGCCCACGGATCGCCGAGCGCAGCCGACTCGGCGCGCACCTTCGTCGCCAACGCCTCGGCCTCGTCGAAGCGGCCCTGATAGAAGCGGACGTAGGCCAGCAGGCCCGCCGCCCAGCCACGACCGGCGCCGTCGCCCAACAGGTCGAACTCCTGCGCAGCGGTGAGCAGCCGACGTTCGGCCAGTTCGGTGTCGCCGGACAGGAACGCAACCCACGCCTGGTGCTGGCGAACCCAGGCCTGCCCACGACGATCGCCAAGGCGTTCCGACAGGCCCTCGGCCTCACCGAGCAGCCAGTCGGCATCGTTCAGCGAGCCTCCGAACACCTCGGCCAGCCCGCGCTCGCGCAACGACGCGGCCAGCTCGATGTCGTCACCGAGCTCACGGAAGATGTCGACGCTGGCGCCGAGCTCCCGACGCGCCGATGGAAGGTCGCCGTCACGCTGATGCAGGATGCCGAGCAGACGTCGAGCCGTCGCCTCGTGGCGGCGATCGCCCGCCGCCAGCGACGCATCGAGCGCGTCCAGCGCATCAGCGCGCGCCAGCTCGACGGATCGACGTTCGACCTGTGCTGCCGCCCGCAACAGCAACAGGTCACGGGCAAGGTCGGCGTCCTCCACACCCAGATCGAGCGCCCGGGTCGCGTGCCGACGGGCCTGGTTGAACGCGCCGACGTCGATCGACCGTCGCGCCGCATCACGCAACAGTGCGATCGCCTGCTCGGTGATGTTGCCGGCCACACCCGGAACCGGCCCGATCTCCGCCACCAGCTCAGCTGCGCACGCGGCGTGGTGAGCGACCTGGTCCATCGAGACGACCGGCGAGTGCGCCATCACCGATGCCGTGCCGGCGTGACGTTGTGCTCGCACGAGTTTGGTCAGCGTCTGGTACGCCACTTCACGAACGACATCGCTTCGGAACCGCCAGGTGGAACCGTCGAGCTCGATCAGTCCGTCGTCGGCCAGTACCTCGAGGTCGTTGTCGTCGAATTCCTGCTGCATCTCGATGGCGAATTGCGACAGCGCCTGGATCGGGCCGCTCGTGCCGAGCACGGCGGCGTTGTCGAGGATCAACCGTTGCGAGGCCGGAAGTCGGTCGAGACGAGCGGCGATCAGTGCTCGCAACGAACCGGGCAACGCCGTGCTCGTCGGATTCGCCTTGGACAGCTCGGCGAGCTCGGTGAGAAACAGCGGATTGCCACCACTTCGTTCGTACAGCTGGTCGACCAACGCGTCGGTTGCCGTCTCACCCACGACCGAGGTCACCAATCTTGCGGCCTCGTCCCGTTCGAGGGGGTCGAGCGGCATCCTCACCGTGATCGGATGATCGACCGACGGGGGCCACGCCAGGTCGGCATCATCGCGCTGTGCGGTGACGATGAGCAGCGGGCGATCGGCGAGCGACCTCGCGATCCGGTGCAACAGCTCGATGATCAGCACATCGGCCCACTGCAGGTCGTCGATCCACAACACCACGGGACCGCTGGCCGTGCGTCGACGGATTCCGTCGACGATGTAGGTGAACAGCGCCTCGCGCGACTGGGCCGGAGGAATCCGGTCGAGGTCGGAGGGGTACCCCATGAGGTGCAATGTGCCCTCGACGAACCGATCGAGCTGCGAATCGGCCGAGTCGAACCCGTACAGGTCGACCGCCTTGCCACGCAACAGCTCCCGGAGTTGGTCGGGTGGAACGGTGGTCGCCAGATCGAGGCGTCTGAACAACGCAGTTGCGATGGGCGACCACACGTTGTTCTCGCCGTAGGGCGCGCACACCCCTGCGAACACCGTGACATTGCGACTCGGGAAGTCCGCGAGCGCCTCACTCACCAGCCGGGTCTTGCCGGAGCCCGCTTCGCCGCTGACCGAGACGACTGCGCTTCGACCGCCGGCGACCATCGTCATCACCGACGCGAGCAGCTCGCGTTGGGTCGCACGGCCGACGAACAGCCGGTCGGGCCTGGTGACGACGCTGGGGAGTCGTCGTTGTCGCCCGACGACCCGCCACACGCGTTCGGTCTGCGACCGGCCCCGCACATCGAGATCGTCGACCAGTTCGCGCACGATCTCATCCGAGGTGAGCGCCGAGGTCGAATCGCCGATGAAGGTGCCATTCGGCGGGGCCAGCATCTGCAGGCGCGCGGCAACGTTGACCACGTCGCCCATCGCTGTGTAATCGGCAGTCCCCGACACCGACCCGACCACGACCTCGCCGGTGTTGATCCCGATGCGCAGTTGGAGGGGGCCGTCGAGGTCGACCTGGTCGTGCACGAAGCGGCTCAGTGACTCGTGCATCTGCATCGCCGCACGAATCGCCCGGTCGGCGTCGTCCTCGTGGGCGACCGGCGCGCCGAACAGGGCGACGATGCCATCGCCGAGCACCTTGTCGACGCGGCCCCCGAAGGAGTTGATGTCGCTGATCAACCGCTCGAACGCCGCCTCGATCAATCGCTTCACGCGTTCGGGGTCGAGATGCTCGGAGATCGCGGTGTAGCCGACCAGGTCGGCGAACAGCACCGTCACGACACGGCGTTCCTCGAGGGCGACCGTCATGACCTCGTGACCGCACGAGGGGCAGAATCGTGCCTGGTCGGGCAGAGGGAGCAGGCACGAGGCGCACGAGGCCATCACCCGGTGATCGTACGGTACGTCAACCTCCAGACGGACCACCGCAGCGTCGACAGTCGCTAGCGTCGCGTTCGTCATGCATCTCCCGCACCCGATCCAATGGCTGCGCGCACACCCTCGCGGAGCCGACGCGCTGCTCACGGCGCTCATCGTGGTGGTCGCGCTGGCGACGCATCTGTGGGGGACGTCGTCCGTCAACGATCCGAACGAGCCCGACCGCGCGTGGTGGACGGTCATGATCGCGCTCGCCGGCGCCGTGCCGATCTACTGGCGGCGCACGCAGCCACTGGTCGCAGGCCTCGCCGTGGTGACCGCCGAGGTGACGGGCCTGTACGTCGGGCTCAGCGGGATGCCGTTCATCGCGTCCGTCATCGCCGTGTACTCCATCGGCGCCTACACCGTCGGAGTGCAGCGGACACGCGTGATGACCGCCATCATGGCGCTCGTCATCGGGTTGTTCATCGCCGGTTGGATCGACGGGCTGCAGTTGCTCGACGAGTTCGTCTCCACCGGCGTGCTCCTCGTCACTGCGTTCGTGGTCGGCGACAACCTGCGACGTCGGCGACAGCACGTCACCGACCTGGCGGAACGAGCCGAACGCGCCGAGCGCGAGCAGGGCCTGCTCGCCGAGCAGCGCGTCACGGCCGAACGCACCCGCATCGCGCGCGACCTTCACGACGTGGTCGCGCATTCGGTCAGCGTGATGGTGATCCAAGCGGCGGCCGCTCGACGCAACCTCGGCACGGATCTCGACGCAGCGACCGACGCGCTCGCGTCGATCGAGTCGACCGGACGACGCACAATGGACGAACTCCGTGTGATCCTCGGCGTGCTGCGCACCGACACGGCAGACGCCGAACTCGATCCGCAACCGACATTGCACCTGATCGGTGCCCTCGTGGCCGGCGACGACCTCCCGGTTGCGGTGTCGGTCGAGGGTGACGTCTCCAGCCTGCCCGACAGCGTGTCGGTGACCGGCTATCGCCTCGTGCAAGAGGCCCTGACCAACGTGCGGCGGCATGCCGGGCCGGTCGACGAGGTCGGCGTGCGCCTTCACGTCGACACCGAACGCCTCCTGATCGAGGTCAACGACAACGGTCGAGGTGCGGGGGCAATGCCCTCGAACGGCGGGTTCGGGATCGTCGGTATGCGTGAGCGAGTCGCCGCCCTCGGCGGCACCGTCGACGCCGGACCGCGACCGGGCGGTGGGTGGCGGGTTCGCTCGGTCCTCCCGCTCGCATCCGGTTCGGCGCACCAGCTGCGGACCGCTGTCGCACCGTGATCCGCATCATGCTGGTCGACGACCAGGAGATGGTCAGGGTCGGGTTCCGAATGATCCTGCAAGCGGAGGCCGACCTCACCATCGTCGGTGAGGCCGGCGACGGCGCCACGGCCGTCGCCCTCATGAGTGCCGCACGGCCGGATGTGGTGCTGATGGACGTGCGCATGCCGAAGATGGACGGCATCGAGGCATGCCGTCTGCTCCGCGACCGGTACCCGGACGTGCGTGTGATGATGCTCACGACGTTCGACCTCCACGACTACGTCCACGCCGCCCTGCGCGCCGGAGCGAGCGGGTTCATGCTCAAGGACGCGCCCGCCGAACAGCTCGTCGACGCGATCCGGATCATCGCCGGTGGTGACGCACTCCTCGCCCCGTCCGTGACGCAAGCGTTGATCGACGAGATCGCCCGCCAACCCGTCAGTGATCCGACGGCCTATCCGGGCGTCGACACGCTCACCGACCGCGAGCGTGACGTGATCCGCTTGATGGCCACTGGGCGGTCGAACGCCGAGATCGCCACGGAGCTCTACCTGGGCGAGGCGACGATCAAGACCCACGTCGGGCGGATCCTGGCAAAGCTCGCCGCACGCGACCGCGTGCAGGCCGTCGTCATCGCCTACGAGTCGGGGCTGGTCACACCGGGCGACAGCTGAGATTCCGCCGATCGGCTGACGAACATCCACCCAACGGTGGATGCGGCCGCGGCGCCATTGCGATAGACCTGACTCCATGTCGACGTCTGTCCCACCAGCACCACCCGCGCCTCCTGCTCCCGGCGGCACTGCCGCTGCCGGAGCCATCGACGCCCGCAAGGCCTACGGCATCGGCGACGCGCAGGTGCATGCGCTCGACGGCGTCAGCGTGTCGTTCGAGACAGGAAAGTTCACCGCGATCATGGGTCCGTCGGGCTCCGGCAAGTCGACCCTCCTGCACTGCCTCGCCGGTCTCGACACCCTCACGTCAGGCGCGACGTTCATCGGCGACACGTACCTGGCGTCGCTCGACGACAAGGCGCTCACCGAACTCCGTCGCACCCGGGTGGGCTTCATCTTCCAGGCCTTCAACCTGATTCCGACCCTGACCGCCGACGAGAACATCCGACTGCCGATGATGCTCGGCGGTGAAACGGGTGACCGGGAGTGGATCGACCATGTCATCGAAACGGTCGGCCTCGGTGACCGTCTGAAGCATCGTCCGAGCGAACTCTCGGGCGGCCAGCAGCAGCGCGTCGCAGTTGCCCGCGCGTTGGCGTCACGACCTCAGATCATCTTCGCCGACGAACCGACCGGCAACCTCGACTCGGTGACCGGCACCGAGATCCTGTCGTTCATGCGCAACGCAGTACGTGACTTCGGCCAGACCATCGTCATGGTCACCCATGACCCGCTCGCAGCGTCGTACGCCGACCGGGTGGTGTTCGTCGGCGACGGCCGGATCACGGGCGAGATGGTCGACCCGACGACCGACCAGGTCATCGATCACCTGAGGCATTGGGACTGACATGAGCACTGGCACCCTGATCGCTCGCAAGAGCATCCGCGCCCGTTGGGGCCGCACCCTCGCGATCGCGTTCGCGATCACGGCGAGCGTGTCGTTCGTCGTCGGTTCGTTCGTACTCGCCGACAGCCTGCGCGCCACGTTCGACAACCTGTTCCAGGAACTCAACGCAAACGTCGATCTCGAGATCCGAGCGACACAGGAGTTCCAGACCGACGACGCACGTGATCCGATCGACGTGGCGATCGCCGATTCGATCCGTGGCGTCGACGGAGTCGCAATCGTCGAGCCCACACTGCAGCGTTACGCCCAGCTCATCGATCCCGACGGCAAGGCCATCAGCCCGGCCGGCGGGCCCACATTGGGTGTGTCGTGGGAGGGCGACAACGGGATCTCCGGGCTGACGATCAAGGACGGCCGCCCGCCGACCGGACCCGACGAGGTCGCGATCGACAAGGCCACCGCCGACAAGGAGGGGCTCGCCGTCGGCGACACCGTGTCCTACCTCACCGACGTGGGAACATTCAGCGGCACCGTCACCGCCACGATCGGACTCGGAAGCGGGGACAGCTTCGGCGGCGCACAGCTGACCGCCATGGACCTCGACACCGCGTTGGTGAACCTGGGCGCCGACGGCAAGGTCGACGCGATCGACGTCCAGGTGGCAGACGGCGCCGACGTCACTGCGGTGCAAACTGCGATCGAACAGATCCTGCCGCCGAACACCGAAGCCGTCACCGGCGCGGAGGTCGCTCAGGAGACCGCCGACCAGGTCAACCAGTTCGTCGACGTGTTCGGCACGGGGCTGCTGATCTTCGCGTTCATCACGGCCTTCGTGAGCGCCTTCATCATCAACAACGTCTTCCAGATCACCATCGGCCAGCGGCTGCGAGAACTCGCCCTCCTGCGTGCGGTCGGAGCATCCGGTCGCCAGGTTCGGCGCATGATCACGCTCGAGGCGTTCGGCCTCGGCGTCGTCTCGACCGTGCTCGGCGTGTTCGGCGGGCTCCTCGTCGCCCGCGGCCTCATCGCCGCCTTCGACGCGGCCGGCGCCGGGTTCCCCGACACATCGATCGTGATGGAACCGCGCACGATCGTGGTGGCCGCGTTGGTCGGTATCGGCATCACCATGGCGTCGGTCGTCGTGCCGTCGCGACGGGCTTCACGCATACCGCCGGTGGCCGCGCTGCGGCCGGAGCTCGGATTCGCCGCCATGCGCACGCGCCGCCTCGTCGCCGGGGTGATCATCACTGTCGTCGGGATCACGTTGTTCGTGATCGGGCTGTTCGTCCGGCCCGGTGGCACCACCGGCCTCATCGCTCTCGCCGGCGGTGGCGCACTCCTGCTGTTCCTCGGGATCGCCAGCCTGTCGTCCACCATCGCGACCCCGGTGACACGGGTGATCGGCTGGCCGATCGAGAAGCTCTTCAAGGTGCCCGGTGCACTTGCCCGCCAGAACGTGGCCCGCGCCCCACGGCGAACCTCGTCGAGCGCTTCAGCCCTGATGATCGGTGTGGCACTCGTCAGCAGCACGGCGGTGTTCGCGTCGTCCTTGCGAGCGAGTCTCATCAACACACTCGAGAGCGCGATCTCCGCGGACTACATCGTCACGGACGCGAGCTTCCAGGGGCTGTCGCCGGTGGTCAGCGAGACCCTGGCCGCGGTGCCCGAACTCGATGCGGTCACCCCGATCCGCGGCATCACCGGCCAGGTCGACGGCAACACCAAGAACTTCGGTGCGGTCGACCCGGTGGCGTTCGACAAGCTGGTGGACCCGGACCTGATCGACGGCACCATCGCCGATCTCGGACCGAACGAACTGCTCCTCCAGAAGGACCCCGCGAACGACCTGGGCGCCACCGTCGGCTCGACCGTCGACGTCACGTTCCAGAACGGGGCACAGCAGACGCTGACCGTGGCCGGCATCTACGGCGACGCCACCTTCGGCAACTGGTTGATCAGCCTCGACACCCTGGCCGAAGTGAGCGATGCCCCCGCACGCGACTTCTTCGTGATCGCCAAGCTGGCCGACGGCGTGGATGCTGCTACCGGTGACGCGGCCGTCGAGGCTGCCATGGCGGATTTCCCGCAGGCGAATGTCCAGACCAACGCCGAGTTCCTCGATTCGCAGGAGGCACAGATCAACCAGCTCCTGCTGATCATCACGATGTTGCTGGCCTTCGCGATCCTCATCGCGATCCTCGGCATCTCGATCACGCTGGCGCTCGGCGTGTTCGAACGCACTCGCGAGATCGGGCTGCTGCGCGCCGTCGGCATGAACAAGCGTCAGATCCGCCGGTCCGTGCGATGGGAGGCCGTGATCGTGTCGATCTTCGGGGCCATCGTCGGCATCGTCGTGGGCACCTTCCTCGGTGTGGTGCTGTCGCTGGCGGTCCCCGAGGACGTGATCAGCAAGCTGGCGTTCAACCCGACGATCATCGTCGTCATCCTCATCGGCGCCGTCATCGCGGGCTTGTTCGCCGCGTTGTACCCCTCCTACAAAGCGTCGAACATGAACGTCCTCGAGGCCATCGCCACCGAATGACTGGTACGCCCGGGGTCAGAACCCCTGGCGTAACAGTCCCCGTCGTGGCACGTCGGTAGCGTGGCGCGATGGCGCTCGACCCGGCCGACCTGCCCGACGAGGTGCTCACGTTCCTGCGGGAGTATCACCTGGCGACACTGACGACACTGCGCGAGGACCTCTCCCCGCACGTCGTCGCGGTCGGGTTCAGCTACGACGTCGATGCTCGCGTGGCCCGGGTGATCACCTGGGCGGGCTCACAGAAGGCCCGCAACGCCGAGCGGATGCAGGCCGCGGGACAGCGGGCGGCCGTGTGCCAGATCGACGGTGGACGTTGGCTGAGCCTCGAGGGCCCGGTGCGGCTCGTCACCGAACCCGACGGCGTACGGGCCGGCGTCGAGGGGTACGCCGCCAGGTACCGCGAGCCGAAGGAACGTGACGATCGCGTCGTGATCGAGATCTCCGTCGAGCGCGTCCTCGGTCGCGGCTAGGAATCCACCAGGTTCGTCGTTACATCTGGGGTCTGACCCCGGGCGTAACGGTCAGCTGGCGTCGCGGTTCCAGGGCAGATCGGCGAGCCAGCGCTGAGCAGCGGGGTGCGGATCCATCGGGGTGTCGTCGCTCGCTCGTTCGAGCCTCGGATCGAGATGTGTCTGACAGCCGGGGCACCAGTAGAGGACCCGATTGTGCTCGCCCATCCGGCGACACTCGACCGTTTCACCACAGCGACCACAACGTTGCCCGTTTCGGCCGTACACCGCAAGACCGCCCCTCGTCCCCGGCGAGGTCTCCCGCCTGGCGCGACGCAGGTTCGAGCGCAACATCGTGGCTGCAGTGTTGACCAGTCGGATCGCGTCGTGCTCGCTGATCGTGCCGACCTTCGCATACGGGCTCAGCTCGGTCGCCCAGAGCACCTCACAGCGATAGACGTTGCCGACACCGCACATGACCCGCTGGTCGAGCAGCACCTCACCGATGCGGGCCGCTGGGTCGGGGTACGTGAGCAGCAGTTCCACCACGGCACCGAGATCGGTGTCGGCCGTGCAGAGATCCGGTCCGAGCCGGCCCATTCCGGGATGGCGTCGCTTGTCGATGTAGCGGTAGGTCTCGACATTCGGTGCACTGAAGCAGACGGCCACCCAGTCGGTGACCTCGATCGCCGCTCGCATCTGCGTGTACGGACGCCGCCAACGGTCACCGGCCCGATAGAGATGCCACGAGCCGCTCATGCGCATGTGCGTGTCGAGCACGAGCCCGTCATCCCACTCGATCATCAAGTGCTTGCCGTGACTCTCGACGTTCTCGATGATCCGACCTGCCTGCGGCGACGGTCCGACGAGGCGAGGGGCGTCGAATCGCACCATCGGCTTGCCGGCGAGCGCAGTACGCATGGCGCTGGCCGATCGGTGGATCGTGTCGCCTTCGGGCATCGGACCTGCATGGTAGGCCCCGCACCAGGGTCGATCGAGGGATGCCCGAGCCAACCCACTTAGCCTGACACGACGATGTCGACCGCCCGTCCGAGTTCCCGAACCGAACCGCTGATCGGTGATGCCCTCCGACGTGCCATTCCCCTCTTCATTCCGGCGATCCCGTTCGCCCTGGTGCTCGGCGTGGCGATCACCGAGTCGGCGATGCCGATCGGGGTTGCCTGGTCGACCAACGTCTTCGTGTTCGCCGGTGCAGCGCAACTCGCAACCGTCAGCCTGGCGGCCACGGCAACGTGGGTCACGCTCGTGGCCACCGCTGCCGTCATCAACCTGCGCCACGTGATGTACAGCGCGGCGCTGTCGCCACGGTTCAGCGACCAGCCGAAATGGTTTCGGTGGGTCGGTCCGTTCTTCCTCATCGACCAACTGTTCGCGTTGTCCAGCGTGCGCGTCGAGCTGTCTTCGCGGGACTGGCGACGCTTCTATCTCACCGCCGGGATCTTCTACTTCGTCTCGTGGACGCTCACCGTCACCCTCGGCATGCTCGTCGGATCGGCGATTCCGACGGAGTGGCGCCTCGATGTTGCACCGGCGATCATGTTCGCCGGTCTGGTGGTCCTCGGCCTGACGAACCGACCCGGCATCGTGGCAGCGATCACCGGTGCGGGGGTCTGCCTGCTTGCACTCGACGTCCCCAACAACGGTGGCATCCTCGTCGGGGCGATCAGCGGGGTCATCGCCGGGTACGTCGCCGATCTCGCTCAGAGCCGCCGAATCAGCAGCCGGGCGACACCGACGTGAGCATCGCTGCATCACTGTCCGCCGTGCTCGCCGTCGGCCTCATCACGTACACCTCACGCGCTGGTCTCATCGTGTTCCTTGCCGACCGCCCGCTGCCCGCGAACATCACTCGGGCGTTGCGCTACGTCGGCCCAGCGGTGCTCTCCGCCCTCACGGTCAACCTGATCGCGGGCGGCCAAGGCGCAAGCGGAGTCGAAGCAGCCGAAGTCGCCGCGATCGTCGCCACAGGCGCCGTTGCGTGGTCGACCCGCAACCTGATCGCCGCCCTCGGCGCCGGCATGCTCACTCTCTGGGTGGTCGGGTACGTCGTCTGAGCATCAGGGCAACTTGCCGACGTGGGCGAGCGCGAGACGGATCAGGCGGTCGTGTCCGCTGGTCATCTGGGCGATGACCTCGTCACTGACGGCTTCCTCGGGCGTGAACCAGGAGAGGTCGAGGGCCTCCTGCGTCGGTTCGCAGTCGCCCTCGACCGGCACCACATAGGCCAGGCTCACCGCGTGATGGCGCGGGTCGTAGAAGCCCGACCGGTCGGGATTCGGGAAGTACTCGACAACGGTGAACGGCGTCGGATTGGCCGGTACACGCGGCAGCGCCATCGGTCCGAGATCCTTCTCACAGTGTCGCATCAGCGCCTCGCGGACTCGCTCGCCGAACAGCACGCGACCTGTGACCACCATCCGGCTGATCGTTCCATCGGAGGCAACACGCAACAGCAGGCCGACCTTGGTCACGTTGCCCAGCGAATCCACCCGAACCGGCACCGCATCGACGTACACGATCGGCACGTGGGCCCGCACCAGCTCGAGGTCCTCCGGCGACAGCCAACCGGTCGAGGTCTGGGTGGATGAACCTTCGTCGATGTCAGTCACAGCATCGATGATCCCACGCGGCGCACTGCCGACACCACATTCCCCGGACCCGCCCTGGCAGTGGCGCCGGCCACACACCGACGTACACGCACTGAGAAGATGGTGACATGCGACGACGACGCCACACGTTGGGACGACCGCTACCGATCGGCGGCAGCCGCCGGTCCCGCTCGCCCCCGACGCTGTGGGCACGCGGGCCGACCTGCTCGAACTCCTGCCCGACACCGGCGTTGCGATCGACATCGCGTGCGGCCTCGGCAGCCAATCGCTGTGGCTCGCGCAGCGTGGTCTGCATGTGGTTGCACTGGACGTGTCACCGATCGCGATCGATGCGCTACGGGTCGCCGCAGAACGCTCCGGCTTCGCCGACCGGATCGACGCACGAGTCACCGACCTCGACATCGGCCTTCCGCTCGAACCGACGAGCGCAGATCTGATCATCTGCCAACGATTCCGCCAGCCGGCGATCTACGCGCAGATCGCCGAACGGCTCGTCGTTGGTGGTATCGCCATCGTCACTGTCCTGTCAGAGGTGGGCGCCGACTCGCCAGGCCCGTTCCATGCGCCGCCGGGCGAACTCGACACGGCATTCCACGGGCTCGACATCCTCGACGCCCACGAGGGCGCCGGTACGGCGACCATCGTGGCCCGCCGCTGAGCGCCGGTTCAGCTTCGCCCGAGGAGCACGTCGCGTAGGGCCTCGTGGCGGGTCGACGCCGGCGTTGTCGTGTCCATGAAGTCGAGGAGCACCTCGCAGAACCGGTCGGCGGCCTCGACGTGCGGGAAGTGCCCCACACCTTCGAGGATCTCGAGCCGACTGGTCGGGATCAGTTCGTGGGCGGCGTAGGCGTGCGACACCGGAATGATGCCGTCGTGGTCGCCCCACACGATGAGCGTCGGGATGTGGGCCGCGAGGTAGAGCCGGTCGGTGGCATTCACCATCTGGCCAGTCGGTTCGATCACGCCGCGCATCGTTCGCACGAACGCTGATCGATTCTGCGCACCGGCGAGCGACGAGTACGCACGCCACATCTCGGCGAGCTTGGGCGAGCGGATGTTGCGCCGGCCGAGCTGACGCCCGACGTCGGTCGCGCGATCGACGATCGGTTTCGGAAATCCGATCGGCATCAGGTATTCCGCACCAGGGAGGGTGAGCATCCGCAGCAGCCACGAGACCTCACGGCCGAGTCCACCGCTGCCGACCAACACCAGTCGGTCGACGAGATGCGGATGTTGGTAGGCGAGCTGCATCGCGACCCCACCACCGAATGAGTGGCCCACGATCGTCACGCTCGGCACGTCGAGCACCGAGAGGAAGTCACGCAGCCCGCTCGCGAACGCGCCGAGCGAATAGTCGCCGACCGGTTTGGCCGACTCGCCGTGGCCGAGCAGATCTGGGGCGATCACGTCGTGGTGGTCGGCCAGCGTCGGGATGACGTCGTCCCAGGTTCGAGAACTCCCTGCCAGTCCGTGGATCAACAGGATCGGCTCGCCCGCGCCACCGCGCCGGAACCCGACATCATGGCCATGGATGGTGACGTGTTGAAGAGGCAGCCGCTTGCTCACGAGTCCAGTATCACCCCCTCGACGGCGAGGGACACGGGCCGAACGACCTGACGGAAATCGACGTCAGTCGAGCGACGGCGCGGGTTGGGCCGGTTCGCCTGCGTCGACCCAGCGGGAGAAGTCGAGCGGATCGGCCTTCAGGCTCGGCAAGTTGGTGTTCTCCAGCCACGAGTTGAACTGCCCCGGAGCCAGCGGACGCGAGATGCAGTAGCCCTGGGCGATGTCGCAGCCGAACTCTCGGAGCCGTTCGAGCACCTCATTGTTCTCGACGCCCTCGGCCACGACGACCAAGCCCAGGTTGTGCCCGAGGTCGATCGTCGATCGGACGATCACCTCGTCCTGCTCGTCGAGCAGCAGGTTCGCGACGAAGCTCTGGTCGATCTTCAGTTCGGCCACCGGCAAGCGCCGCAGGTAGCTGAGCGACGAGTAACCGGTCCCGAAGTCGTCGATCGACAAGCGGACACCGACCTCGTGGAGTTCATTGATGGTGGACCGTGCGCGCGGCGCGTCGATCAGGAGTGACGACTCCGTGATCTCGAGCGTGAGCATCGACGCATCGACACCGTTCGCGGTGAGATGCTGCTGGACGCGCTCGGCGAGTTTCGTGTCGAGAAGGTCGTGGGTCGACAGGTTCACGGCCAACCCGAGGTGGTAGCCACGGTCGTGGATCTCGCGGAGATGGCCGATCCCACGATGGAGCATGACATCGGTGAGCTGCTTGATCAGCCCGGTGTCCTCGGCCACCCTCACGAACTGGGTCGGGGGCACCACGCCTCGGACGGGATGGGTCCACCGCACGAGTGCCTCGGCGCCGACGACCGTGCCCGACGAGAGGTCGAGCTTGGGCTGCAGGTGGACGCGCAGTCCATCTCCCTCGATTGCGGCACGGAGGTCGCCCAGCATCGAGAGGCGGGCAGGTGTACGACGATCGATCTCGTCGCGGTACACCTCGACGCCGAGTCGCTGCGTCTTGGCGTTGTACATGGCGATGTCGGCGTACCGGAGCGGGGTCCCTGCGTCGTGGCCATCGTCGATCACCGCCACGCCGGCGCTGGCGGTCACGACGATCTCGAGCCCATCGAGCGTGACCGGTCGACCGACGGTGTGAACACAGTCCCATGCGAACGCCACCATGTCGGCGTGCGTTCGACGATGTCCCACGACGGCGAATTCATCACCGGCCAGTCGCGCCAACACGTCGTCGGGGCCGAGCATCGCTGCCAACCGGTTGCCGACCTCGATGAGCAGTTCGTCGCCGGCGTGGTGGCCGAGCGTGTCGTTGACCTCCTTGAAACGGTCGAGGTCGACCATGATCACGAACAACAGGTCGCCCGACGACCGCGCCTGGCCCGCGTCGACGACGGAGCGCTCGAACGAAACCCGGTTGGGGAGGCCGGTCAGTCCGTCGTGGCGCGCCTCGCGCTCGATCCGCTGGTGCAGCATGCCTCGACGAAGACTCGCCGTGAGTTGTTCAGTGAGGTTCTGGAGCCGGACGACGTCATCGTTGCCGAACCGCTTGCCCGCACCGGTCCGTCCGGCGACCACGAGCAGGCCGATCACGCCCGACTCGTCGCGGATCGGCGCGACCATGATCTCGACGACTGGGGACCCGGATGTCGCGAGACGACGCAGTTCGGCTCCTGACACCACCGTCGTACGTTCCGAATGGATCAGCGATTGCCAGTCGGGGTCACGTGCATCCGCGGGTAGCCGCAGCCCGACCGTGCCGTGGATCTTCACGATCGCGCCACCGCTCATCGTTGAAGAGCACGACGGCGGCGGCATCGGTGCGCAATACCTCGGCAGTCTGGACGACGGCAGCGCGGATGATCTCTTCGGGATCGAGGGACTGACCGACCTGGCCGGTGAATCCGTGAACCGCATCGAGGTCACGCAGCCGCTGGTCGAGCGCGCCGTACGCCTTGATGATGTACCAGAGAAGGCCAACCGGAACGAGCGCGATCAGCACCAGGTACGGCGAGATCAGCGCGAGTCCGAGCACCATGCCGGCAAGCGTGGCGTTGACGAGGAACAGCCACCACGCGACGCTGAGTTCGCTGACGACCCGGCTCCAGAACCCGCCCTCGAACTGCGAGATCGCCAAGCGACACGATGATCGACGACACGAAGCCACAGACAGCCGTCGCGATGATCGCAGCGACAACGAACTGTGTGTCACCCGTGCCCAAGATCGCGATGACGCCGCGGAACACGCGAAGGCGAGCACGACCTCGAACGCGAACATCCGCGACGTTCAACACCACCTTGTAGAACGGCAGCCGGAGATAGCACCACGAAGACGACGATGCCACCGAGTACACGCACGGCAATCGCCGGCCCGGGGGCGAGATACACGAGGCTGAACGCGAGCGGAATCTCCGACAGAGAGAATCCCATCGACTCGCGGCGAAAGATGAACTTGAAGACGGTGAATTCGGTCACCGCGAAGGCGAGAAGCGAGAACCAAGGAACACAAACGCTCGGCGAGGGGAGCGTCGACTCGGTGACGTCCGGAATTGTCAGGAACAGCGCGGCGCGACACGACTGTCAGAAGGACGGTGAGCAACTTCAACGCGACGCTCGGGGCTGGAATCCTCCTCGACAGACGCGTCGAACATACTCGCCGCTTGATCATTCTGATCGTGATTGCTCGACTCTGATTGAGTGGTCGTCACACGGCGCTCCCAATACAGGAACGCCGGTCGACGTTCCCCGTGATCTATCGACCCAGGGAACGTTGACCTTGAACGATCAGGTGCGAGCGGCGAGGCATCAACCCCAGGAACGCCGAAACGAACGCTGGACTCGGATGGAAAGCGTTGCGTTGGTCATGTTGTACTCCATTCATCGGTGCTCCAGAGGAGCGTTGGGCGATCATCGAACGCCCGCCCGGCGTCTTTCAGATCCTTGACAGGAACCAGAATATAGCTTGACGAATGGCAGACGTCAACACGTAGCGGGAGATCCGGTCACGCTGCGTGGGTGCGATGTGACGGAACCCACTGGCTCAGCGATCGGCATCCTTGCCGATGACGAGAACTTACGGAGACGCTGACCGTGCACAGCAGCGAACGTGCAGTCGGAATCGGTGAGTCGAGCGCGCAGTGCGTCAACGTCGGCATGCATTGCCACGATGGGTGGCCAACGACCGGGACCCACACCCACCGCCGGTGACGTTCGATACGTTTGCGCCGATGCCAGAGTCGACACTCGCGATCACGCGGCCACAGGTTCTCGGCTTCCGGCGGCGCGTCAACGACCTCGACAGGAGGTTGCCGGCCGGCGAGGCTTCAGCGCGTCAGGCGGCATGGGCAGGACTCCAGGACAGCATGCCCCGGGCGGCGTTGCTCTCGCTGAACGCTCGAGTCGATCGAATCCACGAGGCGTCCTGGGAGGATCCGGCCCTGGTCCAGATCTGGGGCCCCCGGTACAGCGTCTACGTCGTCGCTGCCGACGACCTCGCCGTGTTCACCGTCGGGCGTTCACCTGACGACCCGAAGGCACGTCACGTCGCAACCGATCTTGCGGCTCGCCTCGACGTCCTCCTCGACGGTGGCGCCATGCCGTTCGGCGCGGCCGGACGTGCTCTCGGTGAACCGCACAACCGGCTCAGATACGCCACCACGACGGGCAGGGTCGTCCTGCGATGGGACGGTGCCCGCCAGCCGACCATTCGGACGGTTCCCCAACCGGAGGTGGACCCGTCCGATGCCCGCCGAGAACTCGTTCGTCGTTACCTCCACGTCTTCGGTCCGTCCACTGCGGAGTCCTTCGGCCGCTGGGCCGGAATTCGGGCGCGATCTGCTGTCGCCGCGTTCGATGAATTGCGGGGATCCCTGACCGCAGTGACGACACCGATCGGAGCGGCCTGGATGCTCAGCAGCGACGAGGACGCCATCCGCCGGACGGGCGAACCGGAGGCGGCGGTGAGGCTCCTACCGAGCGGCGACACCTACTTCCTTCTCCGGGATGCCGACCGCGAACTCCTCGTGCCCGACGCAGCGCATCGCGACATGCTCTGGACCCCACGGGTCTGGCCCGGCGCGATTCTCGCCGACGGCGAGATCGTCGGTACGTGGCGTCGGGCGAAGACCACCGTGACGCTCCACGTGTGGAACCGACTCGGACGCGAGCTTCGGGGACGCATCGAGGCCGAGGCAGCCGCGCTGCCCGTACCCGAGAACGATGGACGAATGACGGTGGCCTGGGCTCCGTGACGCGTCCCGAGTTTGTGTGAGCGACCAGGTCGTCGCTGGCGATGGGTGCTCACACAAACTCCAGAACGCGACAGAATCACTCGATACGCAGGCCCGATATCGCTCGGGAGATGACCAGCTGCTGGATCTCGCTCGTGCCTTCGAAGATCGTGTGGATCTTGGCGTCACGGTGCCAACGCTCCACCGGGTACTCGCGGGTGTAGCCGTAGCCACCGAGGATCTGGATGGCGTCCTCGGTGACGCGGACGGCGGTCTCCGACGCCTTCCACTTCGACATCGAGCCCTCACCGTTCTTGAACGTGCCGTTCTTGGCGAGCCAGGCGGCGCGCCAGATCAGCAGACGGCTGGCGTCGATCTCGGTGGCCATGTTGGCGAGCTTGAAGGCAATCGCCTGGTTCATGATGATCGGCTTGCCGAACGCGTGGCGCTCCTTCGCATAGTCGAGCGCATACTCGTAGGCGGCACGGGCCACGCCGAGCGCCTGGGCCCCGACCGACGGCCGGGTGGCTTCGAAGGTCGCCATCGCCGGCTGCTTGCCCGTCGACACGTTGTCACGCGCCCGACCGAGCTTGGCGTCGAGCTTGTCCTTGCCTCCGAGCAGGCACGAGCCCGGCACCTTCACGTCGTCGAGCACGACCTCGGCAGTGTGGCTCGCCCGAATCCCGTGCTTCTTGTACTTCTGTCCCTGCGAGAGGCCCTTCGTGCCCGGCGGCACGATGAAGCTCGCCTGGCCCTTCGACTTGAGCTCGGCATCGACGCTGGCCACCACGACATGGACGTCGGCGATACCACCGTTGGTGATCCACGCCTTCGTGCCGTTGAGCGTCCATTCGTCCTTGGCCTCGTCGTAGACCGCGCGAGTGCGCAGGCTGGAGACGTCGGAGCCGGCGTCGGGTTCGGACACGCAGAACGCCCCGAGCTTGACGTCGTCGGCGGTGCCGTAACACTGCGGCACCCACTCGATCACCTGCTCGGGCGTCCCATTGCCGGCGATGCCGGCCGCCGCCAGCGCCGATCCCATGATCGCCATGCCGATACCGGCGTCACCCCAGAAGAGTTCCTCGATGGCCACCGGCAGCGTCAGCCCGGTCGGGTCGCCCATCGCGTTCATGAGGAAGTCGACGCCGTACAAGCCGATCTGGGCCGCCTCCTCGACGACGGGCCACGGGAACTCCTCGCGCTCGTCCCACTCATGCGCGACCGGCCGAATGACGCCCTCGGCAAAGTCGTGGACCCACTTCTGGATCTGGATCTGATCTTCGGAGAGGTTCAGCGAGAAGTCGGTCATGACTCATAAGTTACCCACCGGTAATCAGGATGTCTACCCGTCGGTAACATCGCGATGTTCCGCCCGCGGACGACCCTGCGGCGCAGGTGTCGGCGCTACTGTCAGAGATGGTGATCATCCTCGATCCGACCCCTGACGACCGGGCGCTCGACGCGGAATTCGAGACCTTCTTCTTGGCCCATCACGACGAAGTCTTGCGGTCCCTCGACGGGATGCTGGCAGATCACGAAGCTGCGGTCGACGCGACACAGGACGCATTCATCAGGGCCCACGCCCGCTGGTCGACGATCCGAACCTACGAGGCACCCCAGGCCTGGGTGCGTCGGATCGCCATCAACGCGAGTCGCGATCGGATGCGATCGGAACGCCGCCGTCGCGACCGGGAAGTCACGGCACACGCGACGGCCGAACCCTCGCCGACCGATCGGCTCGTCGCCGACGCCGGCGTGCAAGAGCTGCTCGACGGGCTCGCACCTCGCCGAGCGCGAGGTGGCCGAGCTCTTCTACGTGAAGGATCGAAGCGTGGACGAGATTGCCGAGCAGCTCGGGCTGAGTCCCGGCACGGTCAAGTCGCAGTTGTCGGAGGCGCGAGTTCGTCTGCGGCGCGCTCACGGCGGCTGAGGCCGCTCGGACGGCCCGACATCGCGAACCACTCCGAGTGGTCACTCGATGACGCTCCGCAGTAGGCGCTGAAGCGCTGACATCCGCTACGGTCGCGTAGTGCGTGACGCGCGCCAGTTGGTCCAGATCGACCAACACCCACAGAACCCAACCCGAATCGGTCACGGCAACGTGTTCATGACGTGGTGGATGCTCTTTTCCTTGCACCGATGTCTGGTGTGCCGTACCGGTGGCTCGGGGAGACCACACTGATGTCGAGCGACGACGAGTTCGAGCAGTTCTTCCTCGCCCAATACGAGGCGGTGCTCCAGGTGCTCGTACTCACCACCGGCGATCGGGAGCGGGCCACCGACGCCACGCAGGAAGCGTTCATCAAGGCCTATGCCAGATGGTCGAAGATCAGGCACTACGAATCACCGGCCGCCTGGGTTCGGCGCGTTGCCATCAATGCCAGCCACGACAGCTTCCGATCAGATCGCCGCCGACGCAAGCGTGAAGAGGCGGTGCCGGTCGACGTCGAGATCGATGTGACCGACCGCCACTCGTCGGACACCCTGGCCACCGATCTGCTCCACGACCTCCCGACCCGCCAGCGGGAGGTCGCCACGCTCTTCTACGTCGACGACCGATCCGTTGCCGAGATCGCAAAGATCCTGCACCTCAACGAGGGGACCGTGAAGTACCACCTCTCACACGCGCGAGAAGGCCTCCGCAAGCTGCTCGACCAGGACAGTGTCGAGTCATGAGTGCCGACGACGACCAGATCCGCCGCGCACTGTCGGCGGACCGACCACCCTTCACCGCACACGCCGCGCTTCAAGAGATGCGTCCCTCGATGCAACAAGCGCGCATGCGCCGCCGTGTCGCCGTGACCGCCACAGCTGCGGCGCTGCTCGTCATCGGTGGCGCAAGCGCGTTCGCACTGAACGCGAGTGGCCAGCAGTCCACGTTGCGAAGCGTCACGAACGACCAGAGCGGTCAGCCCCTGCCGGCCGTGACCGACGTCGTGGTGTCATCGACGATCGCTCCGATCGAGGAACCCGCTGAGGTGATCGAGGAACCGGCCGTGACCGAGGAGCCCACGACAGTGGCGCCCGCCGCGCCTGCTCCCGACAACGGTGATGAGCCGACGACCGAGCGGGTCGAACTGCCGCCGCCCGCCGTCGCAGTGCCGGCGATACCCGTTCCTGAGGAACCGGCTCCGGCATCGCCGCCGCCCGCCTCGTTCCAGACGATCACGAGTTCGTGCGGTGAGATCGTTGTGTCCATCGACGCCGGCACGGTGCGAATCGTGACCATCACTGCCCAGCCCGGGTTCGTGCAGCGGGTGGCCGACGATGGTCCGACTTCGATCGAGATGACCTTCAACGGCGAGGGCGACCGGACGTGCGAACTCCACGCTGAGCTGAAGGCGAGCGGGCTCGACGTCGAGGTGCACGATCTCGACACGGGATCACGACACGCGGATCACGACACGGAGCATCTCGACACGGAGCATCACGATACTGACGGGTGAGTGATCGCAGCGTTCGTCGCCACCACCGCGAACAACTGCGTGAACCGAGGTGTGGCCGTTGAGCAGGTTGTTGACGAACCGGCCGAGCGAAACCTCACCAACCGACGCTGCAATCAGCGTGGCGCCTCGTCATGCGTCACCGATGGCACGTGGGCAGCCGGCCCGACCGGCCCCGCTCGGGAACGCCGTGGGAATCAGACGTCGACGTTGCCGGCGTTCACCAATGCCCGCGCCGAGCGAGCTGGGCTGAGCTTCGCCTTGCGGATCGCAAGGATCAACACGATGGTCAGGAAGGTCACGATGTTGATCGATGCGAGAGCAGCAACCCTGAACCACTGGTTCTCCGAGTCGGTGCCTGCCGTGATCGAGTGGTAGGTGGCCATGAAGAACAACAGCAGGCTCGTATGGTGCACCCATCGCCAGAGTTTGCGCGGCAACTTCTTCATCGCCAGCGACGTGATCTCGATCGCCAGCAGCAGGTAGAACCCGATGATGCCGAAGGCGACGGGGCCGGTCTTCCATTCCGAGGACATCGGGATGAACGTCTCGGCCCAGCCGAAGTAGACGTAGCTGTCAGCGCCCAGCCCGATGAGATGGATCGCCGTGAAGATCACTGCGGTCCCGCCCAGGTAGCGGTGCAGATCGAGCAGCCACGCCGGGCTCGAGGCCTTGGCAACCGCCTTCGTGGAGATGAACAGCCCCCAACAGACCGACAACGTGAGTAGACCCCACGCGATCATGCCCGACGACCGTGAAACGAACCACCAGACCTGTGGGCTCATGCGACGAGGGTACTCGGTGCGATGAGTTCGTACCGGTGATCCGGATTCCGCCCCACCAACACTGCAGTCATGTCGTACTCGCCCAAGACGGCGCGTGCGTGCTGCGCACCGCCGATCAGTGCGATCTTCGCCATGACCTCGGCCCACCACAGGGTGGGGGCCGCCACGGTCACCGCATCGAGATCGGTCGACGCCGACAGTCCCGTCTGCGGATCGATGAGGTGGTGCACGTCGACACCGGCGCGACGCCAACGACGGCGCACGATGCTGCTCGTGGCGACACCACCTTCCGGCAACGTGATCGTCGCCGGGTTCGCCGCACCATGGTCGGTGTCGTCGATGACCACCCGCCACGGACCACCGGCCCACTCGGGGCCGGCAACACGGACGTCGCCGCCGAGCTCGATCTGCACCGACTCGGCGCCCGCCTTCAGCAGGGCCGCCGCAACCATGTCGCCGGCCAGACCCTTGCCGATTCCACCCGGATCGAATCGGGTACCAGCGGGCAGGCAGACGGCCGAGATCTCGGGGAAGAGTTCGATTCGCGTCTGGACCGCGGATGACGGCTCGGGGAATGGTCGGACGTCGTCGCCGAGCGCGTCCCAATTGCGGTCGTAGCCGAGGGCGACGAGCTGATCGAGCATCAACGGGTTGAACGCACCGCGAGTGGCGAGGCGCGCCTGCTGGGCGAGAGAAAAGAGCTCGTAGGTGACCTCCGAGACGATCGTCAGCTTGCCGGCCGCCTCGTTGACGGCACTGACCTCGCTCAGGGGATCAAAGCGGCTCCATGTCCGCTCGAGCTGTTGGACGAGTTCTCGCCCGTACTCGGCCAGTTCATGCGTGGGCGCCACGATGCGACACGGGCTGGCCATCGCCCGGAACGCAACCATCGACCACGGAGACATCGACGACATCAGCCTGACGCCGATGTGGTAGGAGGCGGCGGTGCCGGGGCGGGAGCAGGTGCAGGTGCAGGTGCAGGTGCAGGAGCAGGAGCCGGAGCCGGAGCCGGGGCTGGAGCCGGTGCGGGGGCTGGAGCCGGGGCGGGGGCAGGAGCTGGTGCGGGGGCCGGAGCAGGAGCCGGTGCTGGAGCGGGTGCAGGAGCCGGAGCCGGAGCCGGAGCGGGAGCGGCAGCGGGAGCAGGAGCGGCAGCAGCGGGGGCGGGGGCCGGGGCCGGGGCGGCAGCAGGAGCGGGGGCAGCAGCAGGAGCCGGGGCGGCAGCGCCGGCCTTCGGTGCGGCCGCAACAGGGGCGGGAGCCGCGGCCACTGGTGCGCCGGCCGGGGCGGCCGCGGCCGCTGGGTCGACAGGTACGGCAGCGGGGTCGACCGGTACCACGCTGGTGGTCGGGTCACCGACTTCGGTGCTCGTCGGCGCCAACTCGATCGTTGCATCCACCGTGCTCGGGGGCACCGTATCGACAGTGGTCGGGTCGGGGACGTCGTCGACATCGGGGTTGGATTCGTTCGCCGTGGCACTCAGCGGCCCCATGGCGGGCACCATCGCTGCGAAGCCCGCGGTGGCCGCGATACCGACCGCCCACCGGGCCCTGCGTGCCGGGTGAGGCTTGCGCCGAAGCAGGGAACGCCCACCGGCGGCCACCGCCGCCTTCCTCGCGGTCGACGCACCTGCCGGTGTTGCCCCGGCGACATCAGCAGCGGTTGTCGCAACCTCAACAGTCTCTGCGAGCGCAGCCGGTTGTGGGGGTGGCGGTGGTGGCGGCGGTGCCGACATCGCTGCACCGACCGGCGGCGCCACCGGAACCGGCGGCGCGAGCGTGGCTGACGCAACCGGCGCAGCGAGCGGCAGCGCTGCCGGCACTGGGGGAGCCAACGAAGGGAGCGGTAGCGCAGGTGGCACCGGGGCGGCGGCAGACGACGGCGCCTGACCACGGCTCGCACGCAAGCGGGCGATGCGTTCTTCGGGGGAGAGTTCACTCATGTCAGCCTCAGTTCTCGACCTTGATCCGGCCGCCCTCGACGGTCGCGTGAAACTCGCGATCGGCTCCGGTGGCAACGTTGAAAAACTTGATCTCGACGGTTCGTGGACCGTTCCTCGCGATCTCGTACACCCAGTTCGCCTGTGGGGTGAGCGACGCCACGTAGATGGACGATCCGTCGAACTGCAGCGACACTCCCGACACGCCCGACACCGTGTAGCTGGGATATGTGAGGCTCGAGACGACCGCCGGGGCCTGCGTCGTCGCAGGCGCCTGCGTCGTGGGTGCCGCAGTCGGCGCCGGCGTGGTCGGCGCAGCAGTCGGCGCCGGCGTGGTGGGTGCCGCGGTCGGCGCGGGTGTCGGAGCCGGCACCGGAGCAGCCGCGGGAGCCGGGGCGGGCGCTGGTGCGGCCTGGGGCGTCGCAGTGACGGGCTGGCTCGGCGCGACCGTCGCGGTCGTGGGCGCTGCGACCGGTTGTGGGGCAGCGGGCAGGGTGTACGTCGGAGCCGGCTGCGCAGCGGGAGCGACGACGGCCGCCGCTCCCGCAATGAGCTCCTGGGCCGGGTCGGCGAGCACGTCGGTCGATTCGGGCACGACGTCAGTCGTCGACGGATCGGCCAGGACCGAGGTCGGTTCCACAGCAACCACCTCCGCCAACGCTTCCGTGGCCTGCGCTGCAGGGCCGGAGATCAGTGGAGCGGAGCCGATCACCATCATGGACAACGTCAGGCCGCCGACGGCACATGCGCCGATCAGGCCGACTGATCTCCAGTGAACGATGTTCTCGGCGAGGGTCCGCTCTCCCTCTTTGCTCGGTTCCATGGTGGCAACACGACACTGTGTGACATCGAGGTTGGGGCCCTTACCGAATCTTTACAATTCTGCGACAATCCGTAGAGGTTCAGTCAAGATTGTTCGCTGCGAGTGGCAATTCGGGGTCGATTCGCACTTCGACGACCGGCTGTTCCGGCAACGCTCCACCCGGCTCAGCGACCGCCCGTGCGGAGGCCGGCTCCGATACGGGCGACGAGGCCGGCTCGCGCGAATCCAGTGTCATGGGCGACCCATCCGCACCTGTCACCGACGCATCGACGACACATCTGGTGATGATCGCGGTGAGCCGTTCCTGCTCCGCATCCGACAGTTCGCCGGCCGATTCGTCTCCGAGCAGGGCCGCCAGCCGCTCCAACGATTGCCCCGACGATTCGAGTTCGGCCGCCACGCACCGGCTGATGAGGGGGTCGCCGAACACCTCCGACGTCAGTCGCTCCTCGCTGACCGAGGGCTCTGCTCGCTCCTGCGTCGAGATCGCTGCTGCACCGAATCCGACGAGGGCGACAGCCGCTAGGGCGACGCCATTGATCGCGCGGCGCACGATTCGTCCTCCTGGGATCCGTCGGGCCGGCGTTGCGGAGCCAAGAGCCGCCATCCGAGCACGAAGGCGCTCAGCACGAGCACGAGACCGACGAGGCGGAACGGCAGCATCATCGGTGCGGAGCTCACGATCGGTTCGTGCACGTACGGCACCACCTGGGCCGAGACCTCGAGGTCGGCACGTGCAGTCGGCCACGATTCGCGGGTCACACCGGCGGTCACTGCGGTGGTTCCGGTGGGCAGATCCACATTCTCCATGAACGCGAAACCCTCGGCGTTCGGCATCAACGTCGTCGTGGAAATCTGGTCGACGACATCGACGGCCACATCGATGCCGGTGACCGGTCCGGGCGACGGGCGACGAGTGTCGCTCACGCGGAATTCGAGCGTGTTCGGCCCGGGGAGACCGGGAATGGCTCGGACCTGGACGAGCAGGTCATCGGCGAGCACCGCGGCAGCGTCGGGGGCTGCAGTTCCTTCGGCGCGAAGGAATTCGCGCCCGATGCCCGGGCCCGACGTCGCCATGATGCTCCCGGCCAGCACGACGATTCCGAGCGCGCCGAGTTCGACCACCGACCAGCGAATGCGCCACCCGCGGCTCACGCCCAAGCCGACGACCGCGACGGCGATCACGAGGAGTCCCTTGACGACGAGCAGCTGGCCGTAGGTGGTCGAGAACAGCGCAGTGATCGACACGATGAGCCGGCTGGCGAGCAGGAAACCCGACCCGACGGCGAGTACCGCGCCGAGGACGGCGACACGCGAGACCGACACGAGCGCTGCACGCGTCGACCGGCCCCAGTTCACGGCAAGGACGACGCCGAGCGATCCGATCCACAGCCCGAGCCCGATGAGGTGAGCGGACTTGGCGAGCACCATCAGTGGTTCGACGGCTCCTTCGAGTGCGCTGTGGTCGCCCCAGCTCGCCAGCACGGCGAGCCAGACCACACCGAGCCAACCGAGTGACAGCCGCACACTGAGCCGACCCCAGCGCGCACCGGCATGTCGAGCCAGGCGGCGCGCAGCGGGAACGCGAGCGGGATCAGGCAGAGGGCGGCGATGACGACGAAGACCATCCGGCCGGCGTCGGCAGTCGCGAGGACGGCACTCATCGCCGAATCAAAGCTTCCGCCGAGCGCCACGGCCCGGGCGATGAGGACTCCGATTCGAGCAGCGACCACAGCGATCATGGCTCCGATCGTGATGCGGCGGAGTCGACGTGGGCGATCGACGGGCACGTCCGGCCACCCCGAGCGGACCGTGAGCACACAGAAGACTGCAGCAAGACCGGCGGCGAAGATCCATCGAGCCATCGATGCGGGCGCCTCGGGCGGAGCGATCACCGGGGCGCTCGCCTGCGGCGGGGCGGTTCCGATCCCGAAACTGGTGCGGGCGATCACCTCGTGAAGGTCGTCGCGGGTCGCGGGCGGTGACGCGCACCTGATGCGTGCCGTCGGGCAGGGGTGGCAGCTCGACGATGATGATGGCCGGATCGGCTGGGTCGAGGGCCGCTGTGGGCTGCTCGGCGACGCCGGTGCTCGATACGAGCTCGACCGTGATGCCGTCGGCGAGGATCGGCTCGCTGAAGCGGACGACCACCTGACCGGGGTCGTCGGCGAGCGCAGATCCGTCAGCGGGAACGATGTCGTCGACGACGGCGTCCGCGCTCGCGACACCGCTGGGGGCGACGATGGCGAGCGCGACCAGGGCGACGGCCGCCACAGCGAGCCGTCGGAGCCTCGATTCAATCGACGACGACATCATCGAGCCGCTCGTCGCCGACTTCGATCCTCACCGTGTCGCCGACCTCGACCGCACCTCCGGCGTTGCCGTAGAGGATCGAAAACTCGCGGCCGGTGACCAGATCACCGCCGTGATGGTGAAATGTCGGGATGGCCAGCGTCTTCGTCCCGGCCACGATCTTGGGGAAGTCGTCGCTGTAGTCCTGGTCGTCGTCGTGGATGACGGCAGCCTTGTCGGCGTCGAGCAGCTGGTACCGGATTTCGACCATGCCTCCCGAGCCGATCAGCGACACCCGCTGAATACGATGCCGTACGTCTCCTCGATGCCCGGGCTGCGGGGGACGTCGACCGTGGCCGATTGCTCGGCCACGGGGTCGCCGGGAGCGTCATCGTTCCCGGCGAGCACCCGCACTCCGAACACCGACGCGCCCACGACACAGATGGCCACGGCGACGGCGGCGAGGCGCCCGATCGTTCGCTGATCGGTCTCCACGCCTACGCCCCTCGTTCTGGAGCAGCGACCAGTTGCCCGCTGCGTCGAGGGCTCGCACCTGGATGTCCGTCCCCGGTGCGAGCAGGCCGATCACCAGACCGCTGTACGACATGGCCAAGGGGTCGGGAGAACCAACTGTGTGGCCAATCCCTCGCCCGGGTCGTTGCCGGCGACGAACCACTCGACGGCCACGATGTTGCTGTGGGTCGTCGGCAGCGTGTTGCCGACCTTCGGGACGTTGATCGGATCGGTCACGGACACCAGTACCGAGTCGGGCGACGTGGCCGCATCGAGCACGACGACCGGTGCGGTGGTGTCGTGCA